>DASZNF010000034.1:0-115193 GCA_035551355.1 Pseudonocardiaceae bacterium
CCACTACGTGCTGTTCGGCACCATCGTGTTCGCCACCTACGCCGGCATCTACTTCTGGTTCCCCAAGATGACCGGCCGGATGCTCAACGAGTCGCTGGGCAAGCTGCATTTCTGGACCACGTTCATCGGGTTCCACCTGACCTTCCTGGTGCAGCACTGGCTGGGCGCGGAAGGCATGCCCCGCCGCTACGCCGACTACCTGCCCAGCGACGGGTTCACCACGCTGAACACGATCTCCACCATCGGCTCCTACGTGCTGGGCGCCTCGGTGCTGCCCTTCGTCTACAACGTGTTCAAGTCCTACCGCTACGGCGAGGTCGTCGAGGTGGACGATCCGTGGGGCTACGGCAACTCCCTGGAGTGGGCCACTTCCTGCCCGCCGCCGCGGCACAACTTCACCGAGCTGCCCCGGATCCGGTCCGAGCGTCCCGCGTTCGAGCTGCACTACCCGCACATGATCGAACGCTGGCGGCGCGAGGCGGGGTTGGACCAGCACGGCCATGGCCACGAGAACGAAGCCCTGGTCGGCGACAGCGTCAAGTAGTGAGCTGTCCCGCATGGCGCGTCGAGCCCCGGTCTCCACCGATACGGTGGGCCGGGGCTCGTCCTATGTTGGGGCACAAGGATTTCCACGAAGGAGCGTCACAGGTGAGTGACCACAGTGACACGCCCGTGCTGATCACCGTCACCGGCCCGGACCGGCCCGGGGTGTCCTCGGTGCTGTTCGCCGTGCTGACCCGCCACGACGTGGACCTGCTGGACGTGGAGCAGGTGGTCATCCGGGGGAGGCTGGTGCTGGGCGTGCTGGTGGCCGAGCCGCGCGACCCGGAAGGGCTGCAGGAGTCGGTCGAACAGGCCATGGCCACCGTGGCCATGCACGTCGAGGTGCGGGTCGGCGAGGACGCCACCGCCCAGGCCGCGCTGGGTTCCACGCACGTCCTCGTGGCGCTGGGACACCCGGTGACCGCGCGCGCGTTCACCGAGGTGGCCCGGAAACTGGCCTCGCTGGAGGTGAACATCGACGCCATCCGGCGGGTGGCCGACTACCCGGTGACCGGCCTCGAACTGCGGGTGTCGGTGCGCGAGGACCTGCCCACCGCGGACGAGCAGCTGCGCTCGGCGTTGGCCGAGGTGGCCGCCCGGGTGGGCCTGGACATCGCGGTCGAGCGGGCCGGGTTGACCCGGCGGGCCAAGCGGCTGGTGGTGTTCGATGTGGACTCGACCCTCGTACAGGGCGAGGTGATCGAGATGCTGGCCGCCCACGCCGGGCGGGAGGCCGAGGTCAAGGCGGTCACCGAGGCGGCCATGCGGGGCGAGCTGGACTTCGCCGAATCCCTGCGCCGCCGGGTGGCCGTGCTGGCCGGGCTGCCCGAGTCGGTGCTGGACGACGTGGCCAAGAACCTGCTTCTGACCCCCGGCGCGCGCACCACGGTGCGCACCCTGAAGCGGCTGGGTTTCCGGTGTGGCGTGGTGTCCGGCGGGTTCTCCCGGATCATCGACCGGCTGGCCGCCGATCTGGGCCTGGACTTCACCGCCGCCAACGACCTGGAGATCGTGGACGGCAAGCTGACCGGCCGGGTGTCCGGGCGGATCATCGACCGCGAGGGCAAGGCGGTGGCGCTGCGCGAGTTCGCCGAGGCGGCCGACGTCCCGCTGGCCCAGTGCGTCGCGGTCGGCGACGGCGCCAACGACATCGACATGATCACCGCGGCCGGGCTGGGCATCGCCTTCAACGGCAAGCCCGCGCTGCGCGAGGTGGCCGACACCGCGCTGTCCCACCCGTATCTGGACGCGGTGCTGTTCGTGCTCGGGGTGACCCGGGCCGAGGTGGAGGCGGCGGACGCAGCCGACGGACTGGAGCCGGTGCGGTTGTGAATCCCGAGCATGTGCTCGCCCCGCTGGCCGCCCGCTACGCGGATTGGCTGGCCCTGCCCGATTCCGCCGTACCGTCCACAGTGGACGCGGCCGACGGCGATGCGGTGTGGGCGATGCCGGTGATCCTGCGCATCGAGCGGGCGCAGCCGCCGGCGCGTACCGCGCTGCTGGAGGCGGCCGCCGCCGCGGCGGTCGCGGTGTGCCTGGATCCGCGGGCGCAGCCGGGTGAGCCGTGGCACGCCCCGCTGGTGCACTGGACCGCGCGCAACATCCGCAAGGTGGCCCGGCGGGCCCGGGGCGCGCACTGGAGCGCGGTGCAGGATCTGGACGGGGTCACCGTGACTGTGGGCGGCGCGTCGGCGCGGGCGCTGTTGCCCGGACCGGTGGACGGGCTGCCCAAAGAGGTGAGCCGGCTGCAGATCTCCGGTAGCGAGCTGCCCGCCGACGCCCCGTCCGCGCCCGATCCCGGATTGCCGGTGTTGTGGCTGGACCCGGCGGTGACCATGACCGCGGGCAAGGCCGCCGCGCAGGTCGGGCACGGCGCGATGCTGCTGGCCACCCTGCTGGCCGCCTCGGACGCCGAGGCGGAGCTGGCCGGCTGGGCCGAGGCCGGGTTCCGCTGCGCGGTGCGCACGGCCGCGCCGCGGACCTGGGCCGCGCTGGCTCCGGCCGGGGCGCCGTGGGCGGCCTGGCGCGACCGGCGGGTGGTCGCGGTCCGGGACGCCGGGTTCACCGAGGTCGCCCCGGGCACGGTGACCGTGGTGGCCCAGTGGCCGGAGAAGTTCGCCCCGGCCCTCGGTTCGGACGCCGACGCGGCCGATTCCGGCCGACAGTAACTTCCAAGAATCGGCTGGAACTGCGGAAACCCTTGCCACTGACCGATTCCGGTCGAGTTGTTGACGGTTGACCCTTGTTGTCTGGACGTCGTTGGCTGGGTAGCTTCAAGACCGGTTCGGGGCGTGACAACGTTGTCAGGAAGGTGTGGGCGTGATGGGCGTTGACCCGATGGCGGGGCGTGGACTGTCCAGACGAGGCATGCTCGCGGCGCTGGCCGCGGCCGGCGGGCTGAGTCTGGCCGGGGGCCTGACCGGGCCGCTGAGCGCGGCCGCGGCCACCGCGACACCGAACGGGGGCCCGGCCGCCGCGGGCGCCGGGACGAAGGTGCCCCCGGCGGAGGTCGCCGCGGCCGAGATCAAGGCCGAATTCCTGCACGCCTGGAACGGGTACAAGAAATTCGCCTGGGGACACGACCAGGTGAATCCGGTTTCCGGCACGGCGAGCGAGTTCTTCGTGGACGGCCACCCGATCGGCCTGTCCATCATCGAGGCGCTGGACACCCTGTACGTGATGGAACTGGACCAGGATCTGGCCGAGGGCATCGCGTGGATCGAGAAGAACCTCGACTTCGACATCGACGGCGACTTCCATGTGTTCGAGGCGATCATCCGCGTCGTCGGTGGCCTGCTCGCCGGATACCTGGCCACCGGCAACAAGAAACTGCTCGCGCTGACCGTGGACTGCACCGACCGGCTGCTGCCCGCGTTCACCGAGTCGCCGACCGGAATGCCCTACCAGTACGTCAACTTCCACACCGGCGCGGTGTCCGGCAACACCCCGCCGCTGGCCGAGGTGGGCACCAACATCCTGGAGTTCGGCGTCCTGTCCCAGGTCACCGGCGACCCGAAGTACTACCAGGCCGCGAAAAAGGCGTACCAGGTCGCGATCGCCAAGCGTTCCTCCATCAACCTGATGGCCACCTACCTCAACGTGGAGACCGGGGCCTGGACCGACTCCACCGACCAGGCGCCCAACCCGCCGGTGGACTCCTTCTACGAGTACCTGTGGGGCGGCTGGGCGCTGCTGGGCGACAAGGACTGCCGGGACTGGTACCACCTGCTCAACAACGCGATCACCAGGTACCAGGCCGAGACCTACAACGGCCGCACCTGGTACCGCCAGGTCGACTTCACCACCGGCGCGGTCACCGGCCGCACCCAGTCCGAACTGGCCTCGTTCTACTCCGAACTCGTTGCCGCGGGCGGAGATCCGCGGCTGGGCGAGTCCTACTACCGCTCCTGGACCGCGGTGCTGGACCAGTACCCGATCCTGCCCGAGGAGATCGACTACACCACCTTCGCGGCCACCTCGAAGGGCAACCAGTTCCGGCCGGAGTACGTCAACGGTTCCTTCGACCTGTACTTCCAGACCCACGACCCGTACTACGCGGCCACCGCGTACCAGTATTTCCAAGGCATGAAACAGAACGCCCGGGTGGCCAACGGGTACACCATCGTCAACGACGTGACCACCACGCCGATGACCCTTGGCGATCTGATGCCGGCCTACGGGTTCGCGGAGAACTTCAAGTACCTGTACCTGATCTTCGCCAACTCGCCGCGGTTCAACAGCCACGACTTCTACCTGTCCACCGAGGGAAAGGTGCTGCGCGGCCTGATTCGCGAGCACTGAGCCAAAACTGCCGCGGGCTGGGTTCGCTCAGCCCGCGGCGGCGTCCAGCCGGCGCAGCGCGCCGCGCACCACCTCCGGGTCGGTGGTGGCCCAGAACGGGGGCAGCGAGGCCCGCAGGAAACCGCCGTAGCGGGCGGTGGCCAGTCGCTGGTCCAGGATCGCCACCACGCCCTTGTCGTTGGTGGAACGCAACAACCGGCCCGCGCCCTGGGCCAGCAGCAGCGCGGCGTGCGTGGCGGCCACGGTGAGGAACCCGTTGCCGCCGCGCGCGGCCACCGCCCGCTGCCGGGCCGAGGCCAGCGGATCGTCCGGGCGGGGGAACGGAATCCGGTCCACCACAACCAGTTGCAGCGACGGACCGGGCACGTCCACGCCCTGCCACAGCGACAGTGTGCCGAACAGGCAGGTGCGCGGATCGTCGGCGAACTTGCTGACCAGCAGCGAGGTGGCATCCTCGCCCTGGCACAGGATCGGGTACTCGGTCTTGTCCCGCAACGCCTCGGCCGCCTGCTTGGCCGCGCGCATCGAGGAGAACAGTCCCAGCGTGCGCCCGCCGGCCGCCTCGATCAGCTCGCGCAGTTCGTCCAAATAGGACTGTTGTAGCCCGTCCCGGCCCGGCGGCGGCAGATGCTTTGCCACGTAGAGGATTCCGGTGCGCTCGTGCTGGAACGGCGAGCCGACGTCCAGCCCGGTCCACCGCGGACCGTCGACGGCGTCGGAGGGAACCGGTTTGTCGGTGGCCGCGCCCTCGGCCTTGCGGGCCGGCTCGGAGTTCACCGGCAGGCCCCACTGCCGGGCCAGCGTGTCGAACGCGCCGCCCAGGGTCAGCGTGGCCGAGGTGAGCACCGTGGTGTGCTGGCCGAACAACCGTTCGCGCAGCAGACCGCCAACGCCCAGCGGCGCCACCTTCAGCGAGTTGGCCCGGTCCATGCCCTCACCCGAGGCCCACACCACGTCCCGGCGCTTGCCCTCCTCCTCGTCGAACGCCTCCAACAGCCGCTGCGCGGTGTCGTGCGTCTCGTCCAACATGGCGCGGGCCAGTTTCAACGCGGTGGCGTCCGCCACGTTGTCCTTGTTCTGCGCGCGATCCGGGCCCAGCCCGGACAGGCAGGCGTGCGCCGCGTCGCGCACCGCGCGCAATGTGTTGCGCAGCGGTTCGGACATCGCGTCCAGCCGGCCGATGGGCATCTCGGTGAGCATCAGGGTCAGCCCGTCGCCCGCCTCGGCCAGCCGGTCGGCCACGTCCTGGGAGATGATCCGGCCCGCCCGCCGGGCCGCCGCGCCCGCGGTCGATCCGGACAGTTCCGCGGTGGCCACCGAGGTGACCCGGTCGACCAGATCGTGCGCCTCGTCCACGACCACCACGTCGTGTTCGGGCAGCACCTGGTAGCCCTCAAGGGCGTTGATGGCCAGCAGCGCGTGGTTGGTGACCACCACGTCGGCCTTGCCCGCCTCGGCCCGCGCCTTCTCCGCGAAGCAGTCGGTGCCGATCGGGCAGCGGGACACGCCAAGGCATTCCCGCGCGGTGACCGACACCTGGCGCCAGGCCTGCTCGGTCACCCCGGGCACCAGCTCGTCCCGGTCGCCGGTCTCGGTGTCGCTGGACCATTCGTGCAGCCGCCGCATCTGCCGGCCGAGCGCCGACGCGGCGAACGGGTCGAACAGCGCGTTGTCGTCGGGTTCCTCGGGGGCGCCGGTGTGCACCCGGTGCATGCACAGGTAGTTGCGGCGGCCCTTGAGGATGGCGAACGTGGGTTCCCGGCCCAGCAACGGTTTGAGCGCCTTGGCCAGCCGGGGCAGATCCCGGTCCACCAGCTGGCGCTGCAACGCGATGGTCGCGGTGGACACCACCACGGTGGCGTCCTCGGCGACCGCGTGCCGGATGGCCGGGATCAGGTAGGCCAGCGACTTTCCGGTGCCGGTGCCTGCCTGCACGGCCAGGTGCTCGCCGGAGCGGATGCTCTTGGCCACCGCCTCGGCCATCTCGACCTGCCCGGGCCGCTCGGCCCCGCCGACCGCCTCGACCGCGGCATGCAGGAGAGCGGACACACCGGGCACGGTCGACACAGAGCTGGGCACCCCTGGAATTTACCCGGTCGCCCCGTCAGCCCTTCGCAGCCTCGGCCAGGTCGGGACGGCACTCGGCCAGGATGCGCTGTCCGAGGGTGACCACGGCCTGGACATGCGCGATGGTCAGCGGGATGTCCTCGCCGGCGCGCAGGGCCACGATGTCCAGCAGCGGTTCGCGCAGGTCCGGCCAGTGTTCGGCGGCCAACTCGGTGGCCTGGGTCTTGCTGATGATCTCCATGGCCCGGATGTTGTGCCACAACCGAGCGGGCCCGGTGCCCAGCCAGATCAGCTGGTAGGCCGGCACCGGTTCGCCCGCCTCGAAATCGGGCAGCCGCCGCTGGGCATGCTCGATCAGCGGCAGCCAGTAGCCGACCAGGTTCTCCCGGGCGTAGGCGCGCAGCTCCTCCGGGTTGGCCGGCAGCGCGGGCGGCGTGCCGCGCAGGGTGGCCGAGTAGCGGGCCAGAGACATCTGCAGCACCGGTTGCAGCTGGCCGTAGGCGTCTCGCTCGTCCGGCCAGGACAGTGCCCACGGCACGTCCTCGATCCGGTCGTACCGGCCGTCCAGGCTGCCCTCGGGCAGGTACACGCCCTCCACGATGCACGGCGTGCCGCGGTGCGCCGGGGCCAGTTCGGCGATGTCGGCCCGGTCGGTCAGCTCCACGCAGATGTCCAGATCGGACGCGCCCGAGCGGTAGTCGCCGAGGGTGGCCGAGCCGACCAGGTGGAAACCGGACACCAGACCGGGCGCGAGCGCGTCCAGCCGGGCCAGGTGATCGGCAGCGTCCCGCTCGGCCTGCGGATCCAAGCTCACCCGGCCGAGCCTAGCGCTCCGCGATCAGTGGTCGAGCGCGATCACGCCGTCGGTGACCAGTTCGGCGTCGCGCCGGGTCTTGGACCAGCCGTTGCGGACACGGATCAACCGGATCAGCGCCCGGGCGGGCGCGGAGAGGCATGGCCATGGTCGAATCCGGTTGAGGTGTTGTTGTTGGTGGGCGCCCGGCCCGAGGCGATCAAGGCGGCTCCGGTCGCCCTGGCCCTGACCGAACATCCCCGGCTGCGCCCCGTCGCCGTCCACAGTGGACAGCACGTGGGCATGGCCGAACAGGCGCTGGCGCCGTTCGGCCTGCGCCCCGAGGAATCCCTTGCGGTGGAACGAAACACCGGCAGTCAGGCCGAGTCGCCGGCCGCGCTGCTGCCCGCGCTGGACGAGCTGCGCACCCGGCGCGCGCCGGGTGCGGTACTCGTGACCGTGGTGGACGCGATGCGGCACATCGCGCGGGCCGGGCTGCCCGCGCGCAGCCCGGCGCTGATCGCGGCCGAGGCCGACTGGGCCGCCACCGGCGCGAGCGGATGGAAGCGGTCGAGGCAAGGCGCTGGAAACGTTGTTGGGCGATACGGTGGTTGATCGCTGAGCTGAACGGACCGGGCAATCTGCGCTGAACGGGTGATGAAGAACGGCGGTTCCCCAAACCACGAGTGGGCTAAGTCACCCCGCCCGCAGGCCACCTGCGCCTGCCTTGATACGGTCCGCTAACGAATCAGCCAGACGTCTGTTGTGTCATTCGGTGAGCTGGTTTGGTGATCGTCCTATTGCTCTTTTGAGTCACGTGGCAGTTCAGGAGGATTGGCTGTGCCCATACCCGTATCCGACGCGTTGGCTGACCAGGGAGACATCGCGGCCGGCAAGGTCGCCGACCTCCGTCGCCCCGGACGTTATCTGGTCAGCTCTATGCTGGCCGGGTCTTATATCGGGGTTGCGGTTGTTCTGATGTCGGCGGTCGCCGGACCGCTGCTGGCGGCGACGTCGCCGTGGACGAAGTTGATCGAGGGCAGCATCTTCGGCGTTGCCCTGACCCTGTGCGTTTTCGCCGGTGCGGAACTGTCCACCGGCAACATGATGACCAGTGTTCTCGGGTTGTTCACCCGGCGGATCAGCGTCGGTGGTGCGGTCGGGCTGATCCTCGGCTCGTTCGTCGGCAACCTGATCGGCTCGATCGTGTTCTCCTGGATCGTCGAGGTCAGCGGTGTGCTGACCGCGGGCGCCGAGCCGGGCAAGGTCGCCCCCGCTCTGGCCCTGGTCACCAGCCTGGTCAAGGCCAAGACCGCGGAGTCGGTCAGCGCGCTGTTCTTCCGTGGCGTGCTGTGTAACTTCCTGGTCTGCCTGGCCGTGTGGGCCGCTTCCCGGACCAAGTCGGACGGGGCGAAGCTGGCGCTGATCTGGTGGTGCCTGCTCGCCTTCGTGGCCTCCGGCTTCGAGCACGTGGTGGCCAACATGACCACCTTCTCCCTGGGCATGATGGCCGGCGTGAAGGGCGCGACCCTCGCCGCGTTCGCCAAGAACCTGCTGTTCGTCGGCCTGGGCAACCTGGTCGGTGGCGGTCTGCTGGTCGGCGCCGCGTACGGCTTCCTGGCCCGCAGCAAGGGCGTCGTGGACGAGGTCGAGCCGGACGCCCCGGTGGTGGCCGCGGCCTCGGCGGTGGACGCCCCGCAGCAGTCCGACGCGTTCGACAAGGCCGAGGCCGAGGCGGTCGCCGAGGAGCACCCCGCCGAGGAGGACGAGAAAGTGGAGTCCAGTAAGTCCTGACTCCGATTTTCGTTGTTCTGACGCAACACCTTCACCGCCCCGGTCGGTCGAATTCGGACTTACCGGGGCGGTGTGTTGTGTCAGCTCAGCCCAGGTGCGGTGTGCCGGTCAGCCGGATGCCCGCATTGGTCATCTCGGCCAGCGCCGATTCCACCGTGGACGCTGCCACGCCCGCGGTGAGATCCAGCAAGACCGTGGTGGCGAATCCGGCCTTGGCCGCGTCCAGCGCGGTGGCCCGCACGCAGTGATCGGTGGCGATGCCGACCACATCCACCTCGTTGATTCTCCTGGCCCGCAACCAATCCGCAAGTCCGGTGCCGTCCCGGTCCGCGCCCTCGAAGCCGGAATACGCGGCCGCGTGCCGACCCTTGGTGAACACCGCGTCGATGGGGGCCACGTCCAGTTCCGGGTGGAAGGAAGCACCCGGCGTGCCGGCCACGCAGTGCACCGGCCAGGTGTTCGTGAAATCCGGGTCCTCGCTGAAATGCGCGCCCGGATCGAGGTGATAGTCGCGGGTCGCGACCACCTGCTGGTAATCGTGTCCGGTCAGTTTCTCGGAAATGGCCGCCGCCACCGCGGCGCCCCCGGCGACGGGCAGCGAACCACCCTCGCAGAAATCATTCTGCACGTCCACCACAATGATCGCCTTCGACATTTCCGCCTGCCTCGTCTACGAAATTCCTCGCCTACAGGAAAGTGCTGGGAATCGCCGGCTCGCCGTGTGACAGTTTCAGGCCCTCCCACGGCAGGCTGACCAGCGCCTCGCGCAGCCGGCTCCGGCCCTGTTCCAGCGTGGGCACATCGTCCACCCGGACCCCGCCGCGCAGCAACGGAATCGGCAGCGGCAGGTCGTTGCGCTCGATCGCGGGCTCGGGGGTGTCGGGCGCCACCTGGTAGACCACTTCCTCCAGCGCGGTCCCGGTGTCCTTGTGCCTGCGCAGCGCCGACTTGCGGCCGCCCCGGGATTCCTTGTGGGAGCTGCGTTTGGCCACCGGCCGCCCGGACACCTCGACCAGTTTGTAGACCATGCTCGCGGTGGGCTTGCCCGAGCCCGTCACCAACGAGGTGCCCACCCCGTAGGCGTCCACCGGCTCGGCCCGCATTCCGGCGATGGAGTATTCGTCCAGATCGCCGGACACCACGATCCGGGTGTTGCGCGCGCCGAGGCCATCCAGTTGCGCGCGGGCCTGCCGGGCCAGTTCGCCCAGGTCGCCGGAGTCGATCCGGATGGCCCGCAGTTCCGGCCCGGCGACCCGGATCGCGGTGTCGATGCCCTTGGTGATGTCGTAGGTGTCCACCAGCAGCGTGGTGTCCGTGCCCAGCACCTGGACCTGGGTGCGGAACGCCTGTTCCTCGCTGTCGTGCAGCAGGGTGAAGGCGTGCGCGCTGGTGCCGGTGGTCGGGATGTCGTATTCCCGGCCGGCCCGCAGGTTGGAGGTGGAGGCGAACCCGGCCAGGTAGGCCGCGCGGGCCGACGCGACCGCGGCCAGCTCGTGCGTGCGCCGGGAGCCCATCTCGATAATCGGCCGTCCGTTGGCGGCGCTGACCATCCGGGCCGCGGCCGAGGCGATGGCCGAGTCGTGGTTGAGGATGGACAGCAGCAGCGTCTCCAGCACCACGCCCTGGGCGAAGGAGGCCCGCACGGTCAGCAGCGGCGAGCCGGGGAAGTACAGCTCACCCTCCGGGTAGCCGTCCACGTCGCCGGTGAACCGGTAGTCGGCCAGCCAGTCCAGCGTGGTGTTGTCCACCACGTTCTTTCCGGCCAGCGCGGACAGTTCGTCGTCGGTGAACCGGAACTCGGCGATCGCGTCCAGCACCCGGCCCACCCCGCCGACCACGCCGTACCGGCGGCCGTCGGGCAGCCTGCGGGCGAACACCTCGAACACGCAGGGCCGGTCGCCGCTGCCGTCGGCCAGCGCGCTGGCCAGCATCGTCAGCTCGTAGTGGTCGGTGAGCAGCGCGGTGCTGCCGAGCTCGGTCATGACCCAGAGCGTATGTGGTGCGAGTGCGGTTCGGCGTCGGTGGACGGCCGTGGGGCGCTGGGTGACTGGGTGATCACCCGTGGACGGGCCGAACGTGTCACCATGTCGGCATGACCACGCCCGTCGAACAGGAACGGACGCAGGTTGACCCCGAACCGGCGGAGCTCGGGGCCGACGACCGGCCCTGGCAGACCGTCGTGTGGAACGACCCGGTGAACCTGATGTCCTACGTGACCTACGTGTTCCAGAAGCTGTTCGGATACGGCAAGGAGCAGGCGGTCAAACTGATGTTGGACGTCCACCACAAGGGCAGAGCGATCGTGTCCTCCGGCACCAAGGACAAGGTCGAGGCCGATGTGGCCCGGCTGCACGCCGCCGGGCTGTGGGCGACCATGCAGAAGGCGTCCTGACCCGCGACTTTCGTTGCCGATCACGGCCGGGAACGTTGGTTCGTCCGCGCTGCGGGGCTGGATTGTTCATCGGGATTCCGTTGCTGCTGCTGGGTTTCGGCCATCTGCTGTGCGCAGCACCAGGAAGTCCCGCGTGCTGCCCGTCAGTGGCGGTGACCATGAGCCCAGTTCAGTGGAACGATCATCCGGGCGGCGCCGTCGCCGGTGGACAACCGGGGCGGCGAACTGACCGGGCTGGTGCAACCTTCGTCGGCCCCGGCACTACCTTTGGACGGCACGAGCCGTGGACGTCGGGGCCGGGCGATGGGAGCTGCTGGTGAAGGGTTGGCGCCGCAAGGGTGACGCCGTGGTCGCGGTGTTCGACCGCCAGGAGGCGGCGCTGGTGCGCGGCCTGGTCAGCCAGATCCAGGAAATGCTCGAGGTACGTGGCGAGGACGCGCCCCAGGACGAACTGGCCGAGCTCACCGGCATCCGCACCGGCCCGTCCACCGCGCCCGACGATCCGATCCTGTCCCGGCTGCTGCCCGACTTCCACCGGCTGGACGACGACGCGCCCTCGGTGGAGGACCAGAACTCCGCGGCCGCGCTGCGCTCGCTGCACGAACCGGACCTGATCGAGTTCAAGACCGGCGTGGCCGGGGTGCTGCTGGACACCTGTCCGCCCAAGGGCGGCGAGGTGACGCTGGCCCCGGAGCAGGCCGATGCCTGGCTGTCCGCGCTCAACGACGTGCGGCTGGCCCTCGGCACCGCGCTGGACGTGACCGAGGAAATGCCCGACACTCTGCCCGCCGATGATCCGCGCGCCCCGCACCTGGACGTCTACCACTGGCTGACCTGGGTGCAGGAGAGCCTGATCCAGGCGGTCAGCGGGTGATCACCGAGGTCCCCGGGGTGCTGGTCGGCCACGCCGACCGGTCCGGCCCGGCGACCGGCGTGACCGTGCTGCTCACCCCAGGGGGCGCGGCCGCCGCGGTGGACGTGCGCGGCCCGGCGAGCACCCGGGAGACCGATGCGCTGGACCCGGCCAACCTGGTGCAGCGGGTGCAGGGCGTGTGCCTGGCCGGGGGCGGCGGCTTCGGCCTGGCCGCGGCCGATGGCGTGGTGCGCTGGCTGGGCGAGCAACAGCTGGGGTTTCCGGTGGGCGCCCAGCCGCACGAGGTGGCCCCGATCGTGCCCGCCGCCACCGTGCTGGACCTGCCGCCGGAGTCCTGGCCCGGCACCCCCGACGCCGACCTGGGCTATGCCGCCTGCGCGGGCGCCACGGACGGGCCGGTGGAGACCGGCCGGGTCGGCGCGGGCGCCGGGGGAGTGGGACTGGGCACCGCGAGCGTGTCACTGGACGAGGCGCCCGGGCCGGACCTGGGCGTGGTCGGCGCGCTGACCGTGGTCGGCCGGGACGGCATGGCCGGGGTGGTCGCGGTGGACGCCCGGCTGACCAAGGCCGAATGCCGAAGGCTGGCCCTGGCCGCGCAGGACGGCCTGGCCCGCAGCGCGGTCGCCGACTCCGCCCGGGCCGGTGGAGTGGTCATGTTCGCCCTGGCCACCGGGCAGCGGACGATCTCCCCGGCTCCCGAGGAGTGGGCGGACCGGGCGGCCGAACTGACCCGGCTGCTGGCCATCGACCGGCTGGCCGCGGCCGCCGCCGGAGTGGTCCAGGCCGCACTCTCACATATCGGGAGCCGAAGTAACCGCCCGTAGGATGGGCGACGTGCTGGTGATCCGACGTGACCTGGTGGACGCGATGGTGGCGCACGCCCGGAAGGACCACCCGGACGAGGCCTGTGGCGTGATCGCCGGCCCGGAGGGTTCCGACCGGCCGGAGCGCTTCATCTCCATGCTCAACGCCGCGCGGTCGCCCACGTTCTACGAGTTCGAGTCCGGCGATCTGCTGCGGCTGTACCGGGAGATGGACGCCAACGACGAGGTGCCGGTGGTCGTCTACCACTCGCACACCGCGACCGAGGCCTACCCGTCGCGCACCGATGTGTCCTACGCCTCCGAGCCCGCGGCCCACTACGTGCTGGTCTCCACCCGCGATCCCGACGAGCACGAACTGCGCTCGTACCGCATCGTGGACGGCGAGATCACCGAGGAGCCGGTGCGGATCGTCGAGACGTACATGTTCGCGCACACCGGCCGGGACGACACCGTCGACCAGGTCTGATGTCGCGCGTGCACCGCGTCCCGGAATAACCGGCCGGTGTTCGCACGTCTGCCCTTGAAGACACCCCGATGCGGAGGTTTTACAGCCATGGCCGTCACGGTCTCCATCCCCACCATCCTGCGTACCCACACCGGCGGTGAGAAGAGCGTTCCGGCCGACGGCCAGACGCTGGCCGAGGTGATCGACGACCTGGAGGCCAATCACGGCGGCCTCAAGGCCCGCCTGGTCAAGGACGGCAACCTGCACCGCTTCATCAATGTCTACGTCAACGACGAGGACGTGCGGTTCGCCGGTGGCCTCGAGGCCAAGGTGTCCGACGGGGACAACGTGACCATCCTGCCGGCCGTCGCCGGCGGCATGCGCTAGGAGCTGCGCCATGGCCAGGTACGAGTCACTGCTGCACGCCCTCGGCGACACGCCGCTGGTCGGGCTGCCCCGGCTGTCCCCGGCCCCGAACGTGCGGCTGTGGGCCAAACTCGAGGACCGCAACCCGACCGGCTCGATCAAGGACCGACCCGCGCTGGCCATGATCGAGGCGGCCGAGGCCGAGGGGCGGCTCAAGCCCGGTGCCACGGTGCTGGAGCCCACCTCGGGCAACACCGGCATCTCGCTGGCCATGGCGGCCAAGCTCAAGGGCTACCGGCTGATCTGCGTGATGCCGGAGAACACCTCGGTGGAGCGCCGCCAGCTGCTGCACGCCTACGGCGCGGAGATCATCTCCTCCCCGGCCGCGGGCGGGTCCAACCAGGCGGTCGCGGTGGCCAAGGAGCTGGCCGAGAAGAACCCGGACTGGGTGATGCTCTACCAGTACGGCAACCCGGCCAACGCCGACGCGCACTACCGCGGCACCGGCCCGGAGATCCTGCGCGACCTGCCCGAGCTGACCCACTTCGTCGCCGGCCTCGGCACCACCGGCACGCTGGTCGGGGTGGGCCGGTACCTGCGTGAGCACAAGCCCGACGCGCAGGTGATCGCGGCCGAGCCGCGCTACGGCGAGCTGGTCTACGGCCTGCGCAACCTCGACGAGGGCTTCGTGCCCGAGCTCTACGACGCCGAGGTGCTCACCGGGCGGTACTCGGTGGGCTCCCGGGACGCGCTGCGCCGCACCCGGCAGCTGCTGGAAACCGAGGGCATCTTCGCCGGCATCTCCACCGGCGCGATCCTGCACGCCGCGCTGGCCGTGGCCGAGAAGGCCGCGGGCACCGGTGAGCGGGCCGAGGTGGCGTTCGTGGTCGCCGACGGGGGCTGGAAGTACCTCTCGACCGGCGCCTACAGCGGCACCCTGGACGAAGCGGCCGAGCGGATCGACGGACAGCTCTGGGCCTGACCCCGATTCGGCTGGGGAGTAAGTTTCCGCACATGAGCAGCACCCCCGCGTTTCTCGGCATCGACCTGGGCACGTCCAGCGTCAAGGCGATCGTGCTGGACAGCGGCGGTGTGCCGCGCGGGGAGGCGCATCGCGACTATCCGGTCCGCAGCCCCTGGCCGGGCACGGCCGAAACCGATCCGGCCGACTGGTGGAGCGCCACCTGCGAGGCGGTGCGCGAGGCGGTCGCGAACCTGGACGGGGTGGCCATCCAGAGCGTGGCCGTCGGCGGTCAGATGCACGGCCTGGTGTTGGCCAAGGCCGATGGCACTCCGCTGCGCGACGCGTTGACCTGGGCCGATTCCCGGGCGGCGAGCGTGCTGTCCAACTGGCGGAGGCTGCCCAAGAAGCTGCGCGCGACGCTGGCCAACCCGATCGCGCCCGGGATGACCGGCCCGATGCTGGACTGGGTGCGCCGCCACCAGCCGGAACTGGTCGCGGCCAGCCGGTGGGCGTTCTGCCCGAAGGACTGGCTGCGCATGCGGCTGACCGGCGAGGCCGCCACCGACCCCTCGGACGCCTCGGCCACCCTGCTGTGGGACGTGCCCGGCGACCGCTGGGCCAGCGATGTGCTGGTCTCCCTGGACCTGCCCTACGAGCTGCTGCCCCCGGTGATCGAATCCGGCCAGCCGGCCGGCACCCTGCTCCCCGCCGCCGCCGAGGCCCTTGGCCTGCCCGCGGGCATCCCGGTGGCCGCCGGTGCGGGCGACACCGCGGCCTCGGTGCTGGCCGCCCGGTTGTCGCCGGAAGAGACCATGATCACCGTGGGCACCGGCGCCCAGGCCGTGCAGCTGCGGGCCGAGCCCACCGCCGACCCCCGCCCGATCACCCAGCTCTACCGGGCCGCCGCACCCGCGCTCTGGTACGAGATGGGCGCGGTGCAGAACGCGGGCATCGCCCTGGACTGGGTGCGCGCCGCACTGACCGCCAGCTGGGACGACCTGTACGCCGCCCTGGCCGACGGGATTCCCGAGAGCGGCCCGGTGTTCGTCCCCTACCTGACCGGCGAACGCACCCCCGTGCTGGACGACCGGGTGCGCGGTGGCTGGGCCGGAATCGATCTGGCCCACGGTCGAGCGGATCTGTTGCGCGCCGCCCTGATCGGCGTGGTCTGCGGCATCCGGCACGCGCTGGAGAGCCTGGGCGGCGAGCCGCCGTCCCGGGTGGTCATCGGCGGCGGCGGAACCGGCACCCCGGCCATGCGCCAGCTGATGGCCGACGTGTTCGGCGTCCCGGTGGCGCCGCTGGTCAGCCGCAACGTGTCGGCCAACGGCGCGGCCCTGCTGGCCGCCCAGGCCGCCGACGCGACCTTGGAGCTGTCCTCGCCGACCGAGGAACCGATCGTGCCGGGCAAGTCCCGGGACGCGGCCGAGGCGAGTTACCAGCGCTACCTGGCCGAAGTGAACCGCCTCACCGCCTGAGGCCTGGGGTAGCGGGGCTCAGCCGGTGAACCGGGTGGTCGGGCGGCCCTGCGCCAGATCCGGCAGCACCAGCAACGGCCCGCCGGTCGCGGTGGTCAGATACAGATCGGTCAGCGCCTCGCCGCCGAAGCAGCAACCGGTGATCTCCGTGTCCGGCACCTCGACCACGAGGTCCAGCCTGCCGTCCGCGGCGTACCGGCGCACCTCGCCGGCGGCCAGCGCGACCCACACCCCGCCCTCGGCGTCCACGCACAGCCCGGCCGGCACGCTGGGCAGCGGGTCGCACAGTGGGCGCCGTCCGCTGGCCTCACCGGCGGTCAGGTCGTAGTCCAGCACGTCGATCCGGCGGCGCGCCGGGTCGGCCTGGTAGGTCAGCGTGCCCTCGGCGGTCCAGTCCATCCGGCCCGCGCAGGCCACGCTGGGCACGGTCACCGCGCGGCCGCCGGCGTCCACCCGCACCAGCCAGTCCCCGGACCCGGCCCACAACCGCCCGGCCGGATCGACCGCCGCGCCGTGCCCCCAAGCGCGCTCCCGGCGCCAGTAGACCAGCCAGCGCAGGTCACCCTGCGGATCGGACAGTCCGATCCCGTCCCGCAGATTGAGCACCAGGCCACCGTTGGTGCGCGGCCGGGCCGCGCCGACCTGCTGCGGCACCGGCACCTGGTGGTCGTGCCCGTCGGCGGGCCGGAACCGGTGCACCGACTCGGCGCTCGTGTCCACCCAGACCACCGAGCCGGTGGTCTGCTCCCAGGCCGGCGCGACCCCGGCCGCCGCGGGATCGTCCAGGGCCACCTCGCCCCGCGCTCGGAGCATCGGAGAAGTCACCGCGCACAACCACCTTTCACCCAACCGACGACGCGGGTCGTGCGGTGCCGCGCCGTTTCGTCCGGCCATTGTGCGACTCGGGTTTTCGCCCGGAAGGACCGGGGGCGCGCGAGTGCGTCGGCGGTCACCGGGGCCGTGGCCGGGTCGGCGGACTGTCCACTCAGGCCGGTGCGTGCATCCTTGATGCCCTTCGCCGTCACCGTGAAGCTCACCGGGTCGTCTTCCGCTATCGCCTGCCAGCGGGAGAGCGCCTGGCCGGCAACTCGCACCAGCAACGCCAGCGCGTCCTCGTCCATGAGCAGATGGTGCAGCTGTCCCAGATGCCCGAACTCGAACTGCGCCTGGTCGCCGATGACTCGCAACTGAGACCGCAGGATTCGTCGATCGTGACCCACGTGTCCAGGCCGATACCTCGATTTGTGAACATAGGACGTAACGTACGCCATGTAACATACACGGGTCGAGACATCGATCGGGTTAATCGGTGTGGTCACCCTGCGTGTACGGTGCACACTGACGGTGTTCGCCGGACGGAAGGAATCTCGATGCCCGCAGAGCCGGGACCGGCGGTACGCCGACGGCAACTCGGTCGCCAGCTCCGTGATCTGCGAATCGGATCCGGCCTCAAAACGATCAAGGCGGCCGCCGACCGAACCGGCCTGAGCACCGCCACGATCAGCCGCATCGAGAGCGCCAAGCAGACCATCACCGACAAGAACGTGCGCCTGATGTGCCAGGCCTACGGGGTTGGCGCACCGCTGCTGGACACCCTCCTGCGCCTCGCCCGCGAATCAGACGACCGAGGATGGCTGCTTGCCTACAGCGACACGGTTCCCGACTGGTTCACGCGATTCGTCGGCGAAGAGGCCGACGCCAGCGAGATCTGGAACTGGGAGATCGACGTCGTTCCGGGCCTGCTGCAGACCGCGGACTATATGCGCGCCATCGCACTCGCGTCCGGGTCCGACGTCACCGAATCCAACGTGCGCACCAGGATTGCACTGCGCCAAGCCCGGCAAGAACAACTGGCGTCATCGGACGGGGCCCGTCTCATTGCGATCATCGGCGAGGGAGCGCTGCGCACGATCGTCGGCTCTCGTCAGATCATGCGCCAACAGATCGAGCAACTCATCGAGGCGACGACCCGGCGCGCCAATGTCACGATCCACGTCCTGCCATTCACTGCGGGAGCTCATCCCGGTGTGACCTCGTTCGCGATCCTGCACTTCGCTGCCGACATTGGCGATCCGACGGTGTTCGTCGAGGTGGATGGCGGGGCCCTGTACCCGGACAGGTCCTCCGATTTTGACCGCTACGCATGGATGTTCGAGCGGCTGCGGCAGCAAGCTCTCTCGCCCGAGGAAACGATCTCGCTGCTCGGTAACCTGGCGGCGGAGCTCTGAGCCTGGGCGAACGGAAGGATGGTGTGGGATGACGATCCCAGACCAAGGTGGCGTGCGCTGGCGGAAGTCCAGCTATTCCAGTGGACAGGGTGGCAACTGCGTCGAGGTTGCCCATCCCGGCGCGATCCGCGATTCGAAGTGCCCGGACGGCCCGGTGCTCCTGGTGGACGTGTCTTCGCTCATCGCGCTGGCCAAGGGCGTTCGGTTCAACGGCTGACCAGCTGCGGGTAACCCATTTCCAGGGTGATCCATGCAGACTCTAGGGTGACCCACGCAGAGTTGGCCTACAGGCGTTGGAGGAACCATGCCGCTGGTGCGGATCTCGATGCGCGCGGACACCCCGGCCCAGCGGGCCATCGCCGACGGGGTGCACCAGGGGATGGTGGACGCCATCGGCATCCCGGCCGGTGACCGGTTCCAGGTCATCGAGGCGCTGCCCGCCGACTCGCTGATCGCCGACCCCGACTACCTCGGCGTGGCCCGGCAGAACGTGGTGATCGTGCAGATCACCCTGGCCCGCGGCCGGTCGGCCGAGCTCAAGGGCACGCTGTTCGCCGCCATCGCCGACAACCTGGAGAAGGTCGGCGTCCGCCGCGAGGACGTCATGGTCGTGCTCACCGAGACCGGTCGGGAGGACTGGTCGCTGGGCAACGGCGAACAGCAGCTGCTGAACGAGGAACTGCTCAAGAAACACGGCTGGACCCCGCCCGCGTCCTGACTCCTCTTCCGCCCGTGTCCTGGCCGTTCCACGGGCGAGCGCAAGCGTTTCACCGGCCATCCGGGTGAACTCAGGGTTTTGTCCCGATACCTTCCTGACGAAACGCTCGTAGCCTCGAGGTATGACCACCCAACCCGTAGCGGCGGGCCCGAAGCATCCGGCGAAGCGCGTGCTGCCACCTCGACCGGTGCAGGCCGCCGTCGTCATCGGGTCGTTCGTCGGCGCGCTGTACCTCATCGAGCTGGTCAACCTCACGCTCCTGCACGGCAGCCTGACCAATGACGGAATCATGCCGCGCACCGCCTCCGGGCTGTCCGGTGTGATCTGGGGCCCACTGTTGCACGGCAGCTGGGCCCACCTCTGGGCCAACACCGTCCCCCTGCTCGTCTTCGGTTTCCTGGCCATGGCCGGCGGTCTCGGCCAGTGGATCTCGGTCACCGTCTGCGTGTGGATCATCAGCGGCCTCGGTGTCTGGCTGACCGCGGGGTCGGACACGGTCACCGTGGGCGCCTCCGGGATCGCCTTCGGCTGGCTGGCTTTCCTGCTGGTCCGCGGCCTGTTCAACCGCAGCCTGTGGCAACTGGTGATCGCGCTGGTCCTGCTGTTCTACTGGGGCAGCGTGCTGTGGGGCCTGCTGCCCGGCCAGCCCGCCATCTCCTGGCAGGGCCACCTGTTCGGCGCCCTGGGCGGCATCCTCGCGGCCTGGCTGGCGGCCAGGGCCAATCCGCGGCCGAAGACCCCGAAACCCCTGCCCGCGCCGAGCATCCCGAGCGCCCCGACCACCCCGGGAACGCCCGGTAACCTGGGGATGTGACCAGCTCCGACGCGCCGATTGGCATCTTCGATTCGGGCGTCGGAGGGTTGACCGTCGCTCGCGCGATCCGTGACCAGCTGCCGGCCGAGCGGCTGCACTACGTGGGCGACACCGCCCGGGCCCCGTACGGCCCGCTACCCATCGCGCAGGCCCGGGCCAACACCCTGCAGATCACCGACGAGCTGGTCGGCAGCGGGGTGAAACTGCTGGTCATCGCCTGCAACACCGCATCGGCGGCATGCGTGCGGGATGCCCGGGAGCGCTACGACGTGCCGGTGGTCGAGGTGATCCTGCCCGCGGTGCGCCGCGCGGTGCACACCACCCGCTCCGGCCGGGTCGGCGTGATCGGCACCCAGGGCACCATCCGCTCCCGCGCCTACGCCGAGGCGTTCGTCGCCGCCCGGGACATCAAGGTGACCAGCGTGCCCTGCCCGCGGTTCGTGGACTTCGTGGAGCGCGGAGTCACCTCCGGGCGGCAGATCCTCGGCTTGGCCCAGGCCTACCTGGAACCGTTGCAGCGGGCCGACGTGGACACCCTGGTGCTCGGCTGCACGCACTACCCGCTGCTGACCGGTGTGCTGCAGATCGTGATGGGTGACGCGGTCACCCTGGTGTCCAGCGCCGAGGAGACCGCCAAGGACGTGGTGCGCGTGCTGACCGAACTGGATCTGTTGCGGGAGCCGGAAACCGGCGAGCCGGAACACGTTTTCACCGCCACCGGCCCGGCCGAACCGTTCGCCCGGCTGGCCCGGCGCATCCTCGGCAGGCCCGACTCGGCCGGTGTTCCATTTGGTGACGAGCCGCGCAGTGACCAAACGCAACAGACTCGACTGACTAGAGTCGATCCGTGCACCTGATCGTCCTCGGCTGTTCCGGCAGTATCCCCGGGCCGGACGCGCCCGCGTCCGGTTACCTGGTGGAGGCCGGAGACCGGCGGATCGCCGTCGACCTCGGCAACGGAACGCTGGCCGCCTACCAGGGCACCGGCCGCGATCCGTTCGACTTGGACGCTCTGGTGCTGTCCCACCTGCATCCGGATCACTGCGCCGATTTCGCCGCGCTGACCGTGTTGCGCCGCTACCACCCCGCCCCGACCCGGGATCCGCGGCGCGAGCCGTTGCCGGTGTACGCGCCGCGCGAGGCGCCGACCCGGCTGGCCGCGGCCTACGCGCCGGACGCCGAAGAACTGGCGGAAACCGATCTGTCCGATGTGTACACCTTCCACGCGCTGGCCGACGAAACCGTTGACCTCGCGGGATTATCGATGACTACCGGGCGGGTTGCGCATCCGTGCGAGGCGTACGCGATGCGCTTCGACGACGCCGGCAGCACGCTGTGTTACACCGGCGACAGCGGTGTGTGCTCAGGTCTGGACGCGATCGCCGAGGGCGCGGATGTGTTGCTGGCCGAGGCGTCCTGGACGCACGCGCCGGGCCGCCCGGCCGATCTGCACCTGTCCGGCCGGGAGGCGGGAGAGCTGGCCGCGCGGGCCGGGGTGGGCCGGCTGCTGATCACCCACGTGCCGCCGTGGACCGAGCCCAAGGCGGTGCTGGCCGAGGCGCGGGCCGCCTACTCCGGCGATGTGCACCTGGTGGAAGCCGGTGCGGTATATGAGATCTGAAGTCCCCAGCGCGCGCTGAGCCCGCTCGGCACGACCGGGAAGCCCTGACTTCCGTGGCGGATCAGCCAAAGGCGCCCGCGCCGCCTCAGTCGCCCAGCTTCTGCCACACCGCCTGTGCCCCCTCGGTGCCGATCCGCACCACCTGCACCGTGGTCACCGCGGCCATGCCGACCACCAGCACCGAGGCCAGCACCGCGATCCGCCGCCACAGCCCGGACACCGTGCCGGTCTCCGGCGCCGCGGCGCCCGGCCCGCCGCGCCGGTCGGCCGCGGTGCGCTCCCGGTCGGCCAGCCGTCCGGCCACGAACAGCACCACCACCGCGACCCCGAAGCCCAGCGCGTAGGGCAGCAGCTGGCCGCCCAGCGCGGCGTGCCGCTCCACCAGCGCGCTGTCCGCGCCCCGGCTGGCCAGCTGGTCCCGCAACTGCCTGCCGGTCTGCTGGGCCACCGGCACCGCGATCACCGCCACCGCGGTCAGCGCCAGCACCGGCCAGCCGAACCGTCGGCGCAGCCCGCCGTGCAGGGCCAGCGCGACCGAGCACAGCGCGGCCAGCGGCAGCAGCACGGCGACGGCGTCCACCAGCAGCGGGTGGGCCGGCAGACCGGCCACGGTGGTTGAGCTCAGAGGCATCCGGGGGTCCTGACGGTTGTCGGGTGGTCCTAGGCTATCCGGGTGCTACGAGCCGATGGACGCAGTGACGACGCCCTTCGTGATGTGCGCATCACCCGTGGGTTCCAGAAATGGCCGGCCGGATCGGTGCTGGTGGAGTTCGGCAACACCAAGGTGATCGCCGCCGCCAGCGTGAACACCGGGGTGCCGCGCTGGCGCACCGGATCCGGGCTGGGCTGGCTGACCGCCGAGTATGCGATGCTGCCCTCGGCCACCAACACCCGCGGCGACCGCGAGTCGGTCAAGGGCCGGGTGGGTGGCCGCACCCACGAGATCAGCCGGCTGATCGGGCGCTCGCTGCGCGCCTGTATCGACCTGGCCGCGCTGGGCGAGAACACCATCATGGTCGACTGCGACGTGATCCAGGCCGACGGCGGTACCCGCACCGCGGCCATCACCGGCGCCTACGTGGCGCTGGCCGACGCGGTGACCTGGCTGGGCGCGGCCGGCAAGCTGGCTGATCCGAAGCCGCTGTCCTGCTCGATCTCCGCGGTCAGCGTGGGCGTGGTGGACGGCCGGGTGCGGCTGGACCTGCCCTACGAGGAGGACTCCCGGGCCGAGGTCGATATGAACGTGGTGGCCACCGACGCGGGCACCCTGGTCGAGGTGCAGGGCACCGGCGAGGGCGCCACCTTCCCGCGGTCCACCCTGGACAAGATGCTCGACCTGGCCCTGGCCGGGTGCGCCCGGCTGGCCGAGATGCAGGCCGAGGTGCTGTCCGAGCCCTACCCGGGGGAGCTGCCCGAGCCGTCGAAGAAGTCCAAATGAGCCCGGTGCTACTGGCCACCCGCAACCAGAAGAAGCTGGCCGAGCTGGACCGGATCCTGGCCGCGGCCGGCGTGTCCGGCCTGCAGGTGCTCGGCCTGGCCGACGTGCCGGACTTCCCGGAGGCGCCGGAGACCGGGGCCACCTTCGAGGAGAACGCCGTGGCCAAGGCCCGGGACGCGGTGGCCGCGACCGGGATGCCCGCGGTGGCCGACGATTCCGGCCTCGCCGTGGACGCCCTGGGCGGCATGCCCGGGGTGCTGTCCGCGCGCTGGTCGGGCAAGCACGGCGACGACCAGGCCAACCTGGATCTGGTGCTGGGCCAGCTGGCCGACGTGCCGGACGAGCGGCGCGGCGCGGCCTTCGTGTGCGCCGCCGCGCTGGTCACCCCGGCCGGCGCGGAGCTGGTGGTGCGCGGCAGCTGGGCGGGCAGGCTGACCCGGGAACCCCGCGGTGCCAACGGTTTCGGCTACGATCCGATCTTCGTGCCGGAGGGTCACACCGTGACCTCGGCCGAGCTGGATCCGGAACGCAAGGACGAGCTGTCCCACCGGGGAATCGCGCTGCGGTTGCTGCTGCCGCACCTGCGCGAACTGGCCTGACCCGATCCTCGCTGGCCCTCACCGCGCTGGTTTCGGCGCGGTGAGGCGGCGCTTTCGCCCTCGTTACCCAGCGTGCCGGTACCGGCAACGTGGACCGGATGTACTGACCTCCTGGCACGAGCGCATGGAGGTCGCATGTCGACGATCTACGAGGAGATCGGCGGGCAGGAAGCGTTGCTCGCGGTGGTGGACGATTTCTACGTCCGGGTGCTCGCCGATCCGGAACTGGTGGGCTTTTTCAGCGGTACCAACATGTCCCGGCTCAAAGGCAAACAGGTCGAGTTCTTCTCCGCCGCGCTGGGCGGCCCGGAGCCCTACACCGGAATGTCCATGAAGGACGTCCACCGCGGCCGGGGCATCGCCCAGCAGCACTTCGATCTGGTGGCCAAGCACCTGATCGACGCGCTGGCCGGCGCGGGCGTGCCGGGCGAGACGGTGGACACCATCATCGGCGCGATCGCCCCGCTGTCCGAGGACATCGTGTCGAAGTAGCCCCGGGGTGGGGTGGCGCGGACGGTCCCGGCCGTCCGGGCCACCTGCGGGCTCAGACCAGCTCTTTGCGCAGCCGTTCCACGTGCCCGGTGGCCTTGACGTTGTACAGCGCCTTGGCGATGCGGCCCTCCGGGTCGACCACGAAGGTGGACCGGATCACGCCCATCACGGTTTTCCCGTAGTTCTGCTTCTCGCCGTAGGCGCCGTACGCGGCCAGCACGGTGCGGTCGGGGTCGGACAGCAGCGGGAAGGTCAGCCCCTCGGCAGCGACGAACTTGGCCAGCTTCTCCGGCTTGTCCGGGGAGATGCCCAGCACCTGGAAGCCGGCGTCGTTCAGTTCAGCCAGGTTGTCCCGGAAGTCGCAAGCCTCCTTGGTGCAGCCGGGGGTGCTCGCGGCCGGGTAGAAGTACACGACCACGGACCTGCCCCGGTAGTCGGCCAGGGAGACCTCCTGGCCCTCGCTGTCGGCCAGGGTGAACTCCGGCGCCTGGTCGCCAACGGCAAGACGGTTCTGCTCGCTCATGACCGCAACGGTAGCCCGCGCCCCCGACCGGCCTCTCGGCCGAGGCTGACCTGGCCGGACACGAAAAAGCCCGTGGGCGACGCCTACGGAGGCGCCGCCCACGGTCCGAGCTTCGAGCCGCCGCGAACGACGGCCAGGAGCAATGAGCGCGCCGGGGGGCTTTTGCGTGCTCAATTCACCCATCGGAGGGAGAGACTCCCACGTAACAGGCTACCTGAGAATACACCCGTTTGGAGTACTCAGACAGGGCCTTCGGCCGCCGATGTTTTTGCCGTGGCAATCGTCCGGCCTGGCGCCCGGCGGCACCCGATCGGCGCTCAGGTGGCCACCGCCAGCAGCAGCACCAACACCCCAACGGTGGCCATCCAGCCCGCGATCAACCAGCCGAAATCCCGCCACGGCGACAGGTTGCGGTTGTCCTCGCCGGACACGTACACCCCGCGGGACTCGAACCAATCGGCCCAGTAGACCAGCCAGGTGAGTGGATTGATGACGGTCAGCCAGGAGTTCCGGCGGGGTCGGGTCGCCCGCATCAGGAAACCGGCCCCGGGTCGGCGGTCAGTCCCACTTCGGCGCGACCTCGGGCAGCGAGGGGTCGATTCGCCATGCGCAGAACTGCCAGGCCCGGGCGGTGGTGTACTGCACGCCGGCCGAGTCGAAGTTCATCAGCGGGGGAGTGCGGATGTGCGCGGCCCTCGCCCGGTTCATCATCTCCGCGGCGGCGTCCTGCGGCGGGAGTTGCCGGACCAGTTCCGCGGCCTTCTCGTAGACCTCGGCCCGGGAGTTGGCCAGGTGCTCGCCGAACTGATCACCCTTGGTGTGGTTCTTGACCGCGGTGCCGCGCGCCGCCTTGGCGAAGTCGGCGAACAACCGGACCATATCGGTCTGTTCGGGCACACCACCGCTGGTTCTGGCGGTCTGCTCCATCGAACACGCCTTCCCGCTCGCCCTGGGCGAACCATGCTGCTTGCAACCTGCTGCCAGATGGACTCACGACGATACCGCTTCCACCCATCCGGTTGTCCGCAAGTCACCCGGATGCGCCAATGCCCATGTCCGGGCCACCGCGAGTAGGCCTGACCAGCCCCGCAGCCGTCTTCGTCGAGCCGGCTTCAGGTACTGCCGAGGCGGCTTCAGGTGCTTCAGGGCCGGGCCGAGCAGTCCCGCTGCACGCCGGTGGTCAGCTTCGCCTCGGCCGAGGCGACCCCGTGCGCGACCGCCTCGTTGTAGAACGGGGTGAAGCTGTCCCGGTAGGCGGTGTAGGCCGGGGAGTCGGTGCCGTACTCGGCCACGAAGTCGGCGAACGGCTGGTCGTCGTAGGGCTTGGTGATCATCGCGGCCAGCACCGTGAACACGTCCTGGACGCATTGCTGGGTGGACACCGCGGCGGTGAGACTGACCGCGGGCGGGCGCTGGGCGCAGCCGCAGGCGGCGAGCAGGGCCACGGCGGTGGCCGCTCCGATGCCGGCGTGTCGGCGATCCATCTCAGACCGTCCTTACCGGAGATGACGCACTCTGCATAACGTCTCTTTTCCGTGGTCGTCCGGTCGTGTTCCCTGTCGAGAATAAGTCGCTAACCGTTACAAAAGGCTAGCATTCTCACTCTAATGGGTTAGTTCGTCGACGTCGGGTCACCGTTTCGAGGAGATCGACCGAGATCAAGGGTGGTCCCACGCGTCATCACAGAGACATTACGAGGGTAGTCGAATCACTACTCGGTGCGTCGCAGGATCCCGGACAACCTGCTGATTTCCGCCGGTCCGACCCGGCAGCAGCCACCGACCAGCCGGGCCCCCTCGGCCACCCATCCGCGCACCGCGTCCGGGTCGAGACTGCGCCGTCCGGTCCAATTGCGCTGCGCCGATTGCCACCGTTCGCCGCTGTTCGGATATGCCACCACCGGTTTCCCGGTTACCGCCCGGGCCGTGCCGACCGCGTCGAGCACATCGCTTGGTGCACAACAATTCACTCCGGCCGCGACCACCTGGTCCACCCCCGCGGCCACCGCGAACGCCTCGGCGAGCGGCTGCCCGGCCCGGGTGTGGCGCCCGGAGATCGTGTAGGACAGCCAGATCGGCACATCCATTTCGACAGCCAGTTCGACGAGCACGGCCGCCTCGGTCACGTCCGGCACCGTCTCCACCGCGAACACGTCCGGCCCGGCCTCGGTCAGCGCGGCCATCCGGGGCCGGTGGAACCGAGCCAGTTCCGTCGCCGACAGCCCGTACCGCCCGCGGTACTCCGACCCGTCGGCCAGCATCGCCCCATACGGCCCTACCGACGCGGCGATCCATAATGGACGATCGGGTTCGCTTTCCTGCCAGGCATTCGCGGCCCGGCGGGCCAGCGCGACACTCCGCCGCAACAATGCCCCGGTTTCGCGCGAGTCGATACCGAACCGCGCGAAACCGGGAAAACTGGCCTGATAGCTCGCGGTGATGGCCACCTGCGCGCCGGCGCGGAAATAGGCCAGATGCGCGGCGGTCACCGCATCCGGGTCGTCGCGCAGCACCCGGGCGGTCCACAGTGCGTCGGTCAGCTGGTGGCCGCTCGCGGCGAGCTGATTGGACAGCCCGCCGTCGAGCGGCACCGGACCGCGATCCAGTGCCGCGGCAAGGGTTCCCGCGTTGTCTGCGGTGGACAGTGCTACTTCCGCCCGTGCAGGAAGGTCATCAGCTTGCCAACCAGCGCGTCCGCCCGCTCGGTCTTGGTGAACGTGGTCAGCTGGATGGGTGCGGTGAACCGGGGCTTGGCAATGGCCTTGGCCCGGGCGAATTCCCGCAACCCGTCCGGCCCGTGAATGCGCCCGAAACCGGAGTCGCCGACCCCGCCGAAGGGCAGGCTGGGAATTCCGGCGAACGAAATGACCGAATTCACCGACACCATTCCCGACCGCAGCCGTTCGGCGATGGCCATGGCGTTCTTCTTGGCGAACACGGTGTTGCCCAGGCCGTAGCGGGTGGCATTGGCCCGGGCCACCGCGTCGTCCATGTCCCGCACCTTGGCCACGGTCAAGGTGGGCCCGAAGGTCTCGTCGGTGACCGCCTTGCTGTCCTCGGGCACGTTGACCAGCACGGTCGGCTGCACGAATCGCTCGCCCACCGCGTCCGCGCCGCCCAGCAGGGCTTTCCCGCCCCGGGCCAGCGCGTCGGTGATGTGCTCGCGGATGACGTTGAGCTGCGAGGGCATGGTGATCGGCCCGATCTGGTCGCCCGTGCCGGTGCCCGCGTGCACCTGCTTGGCCTTGTCCAGCAGCTTGGCCACGAACTCGTCGTGCACCCGCTCGTGCACGTACACCCGCTCCACGCCGACACAGGTCTGTCCGGCGTTGGACATCCCGCCCCACACGGCGGCATCGGCGGCCGCCTCCAGGTCGGCGTCGGCGTCGACCAGCAGTGAGTCCTTGCCGCCGCCCTCGATGATCACCGGGGTGAGTGACTCGGCGCAGGCCGCCATCACCTTGCGTCCGGTACCGGCTGACCCGGTGAACGCCACCTTGTCCACGCCCGCCCGGCACAGTGCGGCGCCGGTGTCCCCGAATCCGGTCACCACCTGCAGAACCGGCTGATCCGGCACCGCTTCGGCCAGTGTCTCGGCCAGCCACAGGCCAACGCCCGGCGTGTACTCGCTCGGCTTGAACACCACCGCGTTGCCTGCGGCCAGTGCGTAGGCGATGGACCCCATGGGGGTGAACACCGGGTAGTTCCACGGCCCGATCACCCCGACCACGCCCAGCGGGTCGTACCGCACGCTGGCCGCGAAGTTGGCCAGCAGCAGTCCGGGGGAGCGCCGCTGCGGCCCGAGCACCCGGCGCGCGTGCTTGGCCGCCCATGCGATGTGGTCGATGGCCAGCACGATTTCCAGCTGAGCGTCCCGCCGCGGCTTGCCGGTCTCGGCGCAGACGACGTCGATCAGCTCGTTCATCCGCCGGGTGATCACGCCGTTCCACTTGAGCAGCCGTTGCGTGCGCCCGGCGAAGCCGAGTTCGGACCACCAGGTCGAGGCGATCCGGGCCCGGTCAACGGCCGCGGCGACGTCCTCGGCGGAGTGAATGGGGTGGCTGCCCACCACCTCGCCGGTGCCCGGATTCAGCGAGTCGAACCGCGCCTCGTGCACTTCGCCGGAACCCTGTCCCGCGTCCACCGACGAAGAGTCCATCGGAGCCTCCTGACCGCGTCGTCCTGCTGCCCGTGTCTGTCCTGTCCCATCATGGTTCACACGTCCAGCCGATGCCATACCGGCCGGTAACTTCGCGCTCGGTTCGATCACTCGATTTGACCTGGAGTGCACTCCAGGTTGTTTGCTTGGGGTGGAGTCGACGAATGGAGAGTTCGGATGGCAGGGCAGCTGGACGGCAGGGTCGCGCTGGTCACCGGGGCGTCCTCGGGGATCGGTGAGGCGACGGCGAAGACCCTGGCCAAGGAGGGTGCGGCCGTGGTGATCGCGGCGCGGCGGACCGATCGCCTGGCCAAGCTGGACGCCGAGTTGCAGTCGCTGGGCGCCAGGTCCTTGGTGGTCGAACTGGACGTAACGGACGAACAAGCCTGCCGCGACGCGGTGGCCAGGACGGTCGAGACGTTCGGCGGCCTGGACATCGTGATCAACAACGCCGGCGTGATGCTGCTGGGCAAGATCGTCGGCGCGGACACGACCGACTGGACCCGCATGGTGCACACCAACCTGCTGGGTTCGATGTACATCGCGCACGCCGCGCTGCCGCACCTGCTCGAGCGCAAGGGGTCGCTGGTGCAGGTGTCCTCGGTGGCCGGCCGGGTGGCCCGGTTGGGTTCCGGCGGTTACAACGCCACGAAGTGGGGCATCAACGCCTTCTGCGAGTCGCTGCGGCAGGAGGTGACCACGCAGGGCGTCCGCGTGGTCGTCATCGAGCCGGGCGCGGTCGACACGGAACTGACCGACCACATCACCGACCCCGAGGCCAAGGCGAACAGCAAGAAGCGCTTCGAGGGCCTGCGCAAACTGGCCTCGGACGACATCGCCGAGGCCGTCCGGTACGCGGTGACCCAGCCCGAGCACGTGGCGATCAACGAGATTCTGGTGCGGCCCACGGATCAGGCGAACTGAATTCGACGCGGCGGGGTCGCTCTCGAATGCGGCCCGCCGCAGCCGTTCCGCAGCCTCCGGGGCCGCCGCCGTTACGCAGCCTCCGGAGCCACGCCGCGCCTGTGGCCGTTGCACACCTTCGCCAGCGGCACCGGGCTTACAAGCCCGGATCAGCCCCCGGAAGCGCTGGCCGCGGCGATCCGCGCCGCGCGGGCCCGCCGCACCACCGTCTTCAACGCCGGCACCGCCGCTCCGCCCCGCTGCGCCAACTCCTCGACCCGCCGCGAGCGCTGCCGGAACTCCCGCCGGGAAACCCCCATCCGGAACTGCCCGGCCCCGACCAACGCCACCAGCGCCGCGTCCGCCGGATCGATCTCCGCCACCGGCGCGGAACCGGTCAGCACCGTCCGCACCCGCTCCCGCAGCGCCGCCACCGACCCCGGATCCACCACCGTCACCCGCCGGGACACGAAGATCCCCAGCGGCCGTCGTGTCTCGACCTCGATGACGCCCTTGGCTTCCAGGTTCCGCCGCGTCGCGCACGCCGAGTGCCGCCGGCCCCGCCGGATCCACGCTGACCAGGACCTCGGCCGGGCTTCGGCCACCTCGGTCAGCACCGAGTCGAGCAGCGGATCATCCGCTCGCTTGTTCGACGACGCTCGTACCTTGCCGCCGGATGTCTCGTCCTCGGTCAACAACCCGCGCAGATTCAGCTCGGCCACCGCCGCCCCGCGCAGCAGCACGCCCAGCTCCGGCGACGAACGCAGCCGACTGCGGTCCACGTCACAGGCCAGCAAATACAGTTTCTCCGGCAGCGAATCCGCCTGCCCCGCACCAGCCACTTTTCCCCCTGACGTCTCACTATTCGACCCGCGAGCAGGGTAGCCCTTGTGGCCACGGCGAACCGGGTGCGATGTTGTCATGAGTAGCTCAGTCCTGCCTCAGCCGCTTCTCAGGCTCGCGGTGTGTAGTGGTCTTCAGACAACGGTTTCGGTCCTGACGAAGGTTGGTAAAGGAGTGGACATGGCCGAAAATGAGCGGCCGTCCGATTCGGGCTGGCAGCAGGACCGGCCGGTCGGCGGCACGGACCCCTGGGGCCGGCCCTACGGCCAGCCGAGCGGGTACGAGCGCCCGCAGCCGGGCACCCCGCAGAACGCGCAGCCCAGCGGCTATGAGAACCCGCAGCAAAATCCTCAGCAGCCGACTGGTTTCGAGCCTCCGCAGTCTGGGTATGCCGGCTTTGGTCAGCAACCCGGATACGAGCAGCAGGCTCAGCACACGCAGCCTTACCCCGGCTACCAGCCGGGCGGCCACGAGCAGCAGGCCGGCTACGAGCAGCGTCCGGGTTTTGGTGCGTCAGGCTTTGGCGCGCCCGGTGGTTACGGCGGTCCCGGTGGATACGGCCCGGGCGTCGGCATGCCACCGGGCGCGCAGCAGTATCCCTCCTCGGGCTACTACCCGTATCCCCCGCAGTACCAGCGCAAGAAGCGCTCGCCGGTGCTGACCGCGGCCATCGCCGTGCTCCTGCTGGCCATCCCGGTGGCCGCGGGCATCGGCATCGGCCAGGCCATGCAGCACGCCAACTCGTCCAACAGCGCCTCCTCCGGCTCGACCGGCACCGGTTCGAGCAGCTCGGGTAGCGGCGGTGCCACCTACTCCGGCGACTCGGCCTCCATCGCGGCCGCGGTCGACCCGGGCATCGTGGACATCAACACCACCCTGGGCTACCAGCAGGCCGAGGCGGCGGGCACCGGCATCGTGCTCACCGCCAACGGCGAGATCCTCACCAACAACCACGTGATCAACGGCGCCACCAGCATCAGCGTGACCGATATCGGCAACGGCAAGACCTACAAGGCCAACGTGGTCGGCTACGACCGCACCGATGACATCGCGGTGTTGCAGCTGGTCAACGCATCCGGCCTGACCACCGTCTCGCTCGGCGACTCGAGCACGGTCAAGGTGGGCGACTCGGTGGTGGCGCTGGGCAACGCGGGCGGCCAGGGTGGCACCCCGGCGGTCGCCGCGGGCACGGTCACCGAGCTCAACCGGTCGATCACGGCCAGCGACGAGTCGGACGGCACCTCCGAGCAGCTGTCCGGGCTGATCGAGGTCAACGCCGACGTCGAGCCGGGCGACTCGGGCGGCCCGCTGGTGAACAGCTCCGGCAAGGTCATCGCCATCGACACCGCGGCCTCAACCGCGGGCTCGGGCAGCGGCAACTTCCAGATGCAGGGCCAGTCCGGCAATGGCCGCGGCTTCGCCATCCCGATCGACAAGGCCATCTCGCTGGCCAAGCAGATCCAGGCCGGCACCGCGTCCGACACGATCCACATCGGCAAGACCGCCTTCCTGGGCGTCGGGTCGAGCAGCAGCAGCCAGCAGCAGGGCCAGGGCACGACGACCGGCAACGGCGTCACCATCACCGAGGTGATCCCGAGTTCCCCGGCCGCCACCGCGGGCCTGACCATCGGCGACACCATCACCAGCTTGAACGGCACGGCGGTGAACTCGGCCAACACGCTGACCAACCTGATCGGCGCGAAGCACCCCGGTGACACCGCCACCATCGGCTGGACCGACACCTCCGGCGCGGCGCACACCAGCACCGTCACCCTGGCCGACGGCCCCGCCGAGTAACCGGCCGGAAAACCAAGCGGGCCCGGGACGTTCACTCGTCCCGGGCCCGGTTTTCGTTGTGTCTCAGGACATTCAACGGAAGTCGGCAACGTGGTCCTCGGCCCACCGGGAGAACGGGGTCGCGGGGTGGCCGGTGATCCGCTGGACTCCGTCGTGCACCTCGGCCGGCTGGCCGGAACCCGGTTCGTAGAAGGAAACCATGACGTCCGCGAACGCGGGCGGCATGGTCTTGCCCAGCTCGGCCCGTTCCGCGCGCAGGCCGACGACCTCCAGCGTCACCGCCTCGCCAAGGGCCGCGCCGATCGCCGCGACCTGGTCCCGCGCGGTCAGCGATTCCGGTCCGGACAACAGATAGTCCGTGTTCCGGTGGCCGGGCCGCAGCAGCGCGGTCACCGCCGCCTCGGCGATGTCGCGTTCGTGGATCGGCGCGCTCGCGGTGTCCGGGAACGCGGTGCGCACCACCCGCTCGGCCCGCACGGACGGGGCGAACCGGCTGATCGTGTTGGTGGCGAACAGGCCCGGCCGCAGGAACGTGTACGGGACACCGGAATTCAACAGGGTCCGTTCCACGATGGCGTGCCGCTCGGCGATCGAGTTGGTCCGCACGCTCGGATAGGCGATCGACGCCGAGGACAGCAGCACCACGTGCTCGATCGCCGCCGCTCGCGCCGCCTCGGCGAATTCCGCGGCCCCGGCCGGTTCGGCGTAGAGGAACACCTTGTCGATCCCGGTCAGCGCGGGCGCGATGGTGGCCGGCACGCCAAGATCCAGAGATATCAACGGGACCTGCGGCGGCAGGCCGGCCGGCGCACCGGCCCGGCTGGCCGCGCGCACCGGCTCGCCCTCGGCCACCAGCTGCCGGATCACCTCGCGCGCCACCGCGCCGCGCGCGCCGGTCACCAGAACGGTCATTCTCAACCTCCCTGAGCCAACCTGAGCGAGCCCGAACGATGGTCCCCACTCGACCATCATGGCACCGCCGCGCGCACCACCGCGCCGATCGCCGCTCAGCCCGCCCGCAGGAACTGTTGCACCGCTTGGGAAATCCCGGCCGCGATGGCCTGCTGTCCGGCCGGATCGGCGGCCACCGCGGCTTCGGTCGCGTTGGTCAGGAACAGCGGTTCGGTCAGCGCGCCGGGCATGGTGCTGGGCTGGTCCACGTAGCCGGGGTCGGGCGGGCCGAGCAGGTCGAGGTGGCCGTAGGCCTGGCCCTGCGGGGTGATCTCGCCGCCGCCCACCGTGGTGTCCGGCGCGATCCCGCGGTCCGGCACCGACCACCCCGCCGCGTCCAGCGCGCCGAGCACCTCGGTCTGCACCTGTGCGGCCAGGGCCTGGTTCTGGGCAGCGAACGGCCGGGCCGCGTCGTAGAGGGTGCTCGCGCCGCGCACCGAACCGGACGGGTACGCGTCGAAGTGCACGGACACCAGCGCGGCCGCGCCGGAGGCGTCGGCGCAGCGCACCCGGGCCACCAGGTCGTCGTGTTTGCCCTGGGTGCTGAACTCCTGGTGATCCAGGTCGCCGGGGCCGAGCACGGCCACCGAGGTGTCCACGGTCCGGGACAGCACCACGCGATATCCGTTGTCCCGCAGCAGCTTCGCCGCGGCCAGCACCACCGGCAGGGTGAGGTCCTTCTCGTACACCGTTTGTCCCGATGGCAGCGTGCCGGCCGCGCCCGGGTCGGGGCCGCCGTGCCCGGCGTCCAGGAACACCGTGGCCTTGGCCGGCCCGGTGACCGGCTCGAACGCCACGCAGGCGCCGGCCGGGAAGGCGCCCGGCTCCAGCGGGACCGCGGTGGGGGTGGCCAAGGCCAGGGCGCTGGGGGTGCTGCCGGTGCGGCTGATCCGGGCCACCGGCCGGTGCGGGGTCGGACTGGGCCAGGCCAGTACCGCGGCGGTGGTCACCAGCGCGACCCCCAACCCGACACCCGGACCCCACCGCGTCGCCAAGCGGCGCCAGCCGATCACCTCTTCATCAAACCCGAGCGGGTGTTACGGCGGCGCTAAACTTCCCGTTCCCCACTCGATCGGGGGTAGCCGGTCAGCCGCGCTGCCGGCCGGCCCGGAACCGGCCCAGCCCCAGCGAGACCGCGACCCCGGCCATGGTGATCAGCAGGATCATCGAGCCGATCACGTCGATCTGCGGCGGCACGGCACGCTGCACCGAACCCCACACGAACATCGGGAACGTCTCGGCCGTGCCCGCGGTCAGCACCGTGATGATGTAGTCGTCGATGGACAACGCGAAGGCCAGCAGCGCCGCCGCGGCGATGCCCGGCGCGACCAGCGGGAGGGTCACCTTCAGGAACGTCTGCCGGGGCGTGGCGTACAGGTCGGCGGCGGCCTTCTCCAACGTCGGGTCCATCCCGGCCAGCCGCGATTTCACCGTCACCACAACATAACTGAGGCTGAACATGACGTGCGCGATGGTGATCGTCCAGAAACCAAGCGATCCGGGGCCGACCACGTTGAAGAACAGGGTCAGCAGGGTCGCGCCCATCACCACCTCGGGCGCGGCCATCGGCAGGAACAGCAGCACGTTGATGGCCGACCGGGCGCGGAACCTGTGGCGCACGACGGCGAACGCCACCATGGTGCCCAGGATGGTCGCGCCGATGGTGGCCACCACGCCGATTTCCAGCGACAGCCCCAGGCTCGCGCACATCCCGCCCACCGCGCAGGGATGGGCCCAGGCGTTCAACGAGAACTGGTGCCACACGTAGTTGTACTTGCCGTCCGGCTGGTTGAACGACATGACCAGCATGACCACGTTGGGCGCCAACAGGAACACGAAGATCAGCAACGCCACGAAGGCCAGCAGATGCTCGCGGGTCCACTCCAGCGGCCCGCTCCGGCGCACCCTCGGCCCGCTCGCCATGCCCGTCACAGCAGGTCCTCCGTACCGGCCTTGCGGATGTAGGTCAGCACGATGACCAGCACCGCGACCATCAGCACCACCGAGATCGCCGACCCGGTGGGATAGCCGAACTGGTTGCGCAGGAACAGATCCTCGATCTTCTGGCCGATCACCGTGGTGTTGGTGTTGCCCAGCAGCTGTGCGTTGATGTAGTCGCCGACCGAGGGGATGAAGGTGAGCAGCGTGCCGCCGACCACGCCGGGCATGGACAGCGGCAGCGTGACCCGCCGCCAGGTCTGGTAGGCCGAGCAGTACAGGTCGCGGCCGGCCTCGTGCAGCCGCGGATCGATCTTCTCCAGCGAGGTGTACAGCGGCAGCACGGCGAACGGCAGGAAGTTGTAGATCATCCCGCACACCACCGCGGCCGGGCTGGCCAGCACGTGATCGCCCTGGGTGAGACCGACCGCGGCCAGCAGGTTGGTGATGTGCAGGTCGTTCAGGACCGACACCACTGTGCCGTTGTCGGCCAGGATGGTCTTCCAGGCGATGGTGCGGATCAGGAAGCTGGTGAACGAGGGCACGATCACCAGTGCCATCAACAGGTTCTTCCACTTCCCGGTCTTGAACGCGATGAAGTAGGACAGCGGATAGGCCAGGATCAGGCAGCCCGCCGTGCACAGCAGCGAGTAGATCAGCGAGCGCTCCAGCTGCGGCCAGTACTGCGACAGCGCGTCGGAGTAGTTGGCCCACCGCCAGGCCAGGGTGTAGCCGGTGTCCAGGCTGCCGGTCTGGATCGAGCCGGACACGGAGGACAGGATGGGCACCAGGAAGAACAGCACCAGCCAGGCCACGCCCGGCAGCAACAGCAGGTAGGGCAACAACTTCCGGCGGCCGCGCGGCGCCGGGGGCGGCGGCTCGGCCGTCTCCGGGGCGGGTGCCGAGCGGACCGGGGCGCTCACGTGGCGGCGTCCGTGTCCACGTCGGCGCCGGCGTCGATGTCCTGCGCGCCGTCCAGGCCGAAGGTCTGCTCCGGGTCCCAGTGCAACGCCACTTCGGTGCCCGGGCGCAGCAGTTGCCCTCCGGTGTTCTGCTCGAACACCGACAGTTCCTCGCCCCAGGACATTTTCACCAGATACTGGGTGGACACGCCGATGAAGGAGGTGTCGGTGATCACCCCGCCGGGCAACACGTTGTGCTGTGCGGGCACGGTGTCGGTGTCGGTGGCCAGGTGCACCTTCTCCGGCCGCACGCCCACGATCACCGCGCCCCTGGTCACCCGGCAGCCACCGGTCGGCATGGTCAGCCTGCGGCCCTGCGCGGACACCGCGACCACGTCTCCGTTGACCTCCTTGATGGTGCCACTGACCAAATTGGACTGTCCGAGGAAGTTGGCCACGAAGGTGGTGGCCGGGTGCTCGTAGAGTTCAGCGGGGGAGCCGAGTTGTTCGATCTTTCCCGCGTTCATCACCGCGATGGTGTCGGCCATGGTCATGGCCTCCTCCTGATCGTGCGTGACGTGCACGAAGGTCAGGCCCACCTCGGTCTGGATGCGCTTGAGCTCGATCTGCATCTGCCTGCGCAGCTTGAGATCCAGCGCGCCAAGCGGCTCGTCCAGCAACAGCACCTGCGGCTGGTTGATCAGCGCCCGGGCCAGCGCGACCCGCTGCTGCTGGCCGCCGGAGAGCTGACTGGGCTTGCGCCGGGCCAGTTGCCCCAGCTCCACCAGTTCCAGCATCTGCTGCACCGGTTCGCGCACGCCCTTGACGCCGCGGCGGCGCAGCCCGAACGCCACGTTCTCGAACACGTCCAGATGCGGGAACAGCGCGTAGTTCTGGAACACCGTGTTCACCGGACGCTGGTGCGGTTTGCGGTCGGTGATGTCCTGCTCGCCGATGAAGATCTGGCCCTGGGTCGGTTCCTCCAGACCGGAAACCATGCGCAGCGTGGTGGTCTTGCCGCAACCGGACGCGCCGAGCAGGGCGAAGAACCGGCCCTGACCGACGGTCAGCTCGACGTCGTCCACCGCGGTGAACCCGCCGAACCGTTTGGTCAGGCGCGTCAGGCGCAGATCGCCGCCCGCGTGGCTGCCGATGATGTCGCCGCCGGTCATGTCACTGCCCGGTGATCTGCTGGAACTGCTGGGTGTAGCTGTCCAGTTGCTTGATGGTCAGGGTCTTGAACGGCTTGGCCTTGGCCGTCATCTGCGCGGTCGGCACGATCAGCGGGTTGCCCGCCGCGTCCCCGTCCAGCTTCTGCAGCGCGGGCACCGCGCCGGTCACCGGCGGGATGTAGTCGACGTAGTCGGACAGCTGCGCGGCGATGTCGGGCTGGTAGTAGAAGTTCATCAGCTTCTCGGCGTTGGCCTTGTGCCGCGCGTAGTTCGGGATGACCATGTTGTCCGACCAGGACAGCAGCCCTTCCGTTGGCAGTTGCACGGTTTTCAGCTCGGGCTGGTCCAGCTGGGCCACGTCGCCGGAGTAGGCCATGGTGGCCGCGGTGTTGCCCTGCTGGAAGTCGCTGAGGTAGTCGTTGCCGGAGAACTGCCGGATCTGCCCGGCGTCCTTGGCCTTGCGGATGTAGGCCAGCGCGTTGGCGAAATCGGTGTCGGTGAAGGAAGCCGGGCTCTTGCCGATGGCGAACAGAGCGAACGCCACGGTGTCCTCCATCTCGGCCAGCAGGCTGACCCGGCCCTTCAGATCGGGGCGGGTGAACAACTCCTTGATCGAGGTGATCGGAGTGGGCACGAGCTTGGCGTTGTAGGCGATGGTGGTGTAACCCGACGCCCACGGCATGGAGAACTTGCGGCCCGGGTCCACCGGGTCGTTGAGCATGGCCGGCAGCATGTTGGCCCGGTTGGGCACGTTGCGGGCATCAAGTTCCTGGATGTAGTTCAGCTCGCGCAGTTTCGGGATCATGAAGTCCGACAGCACGATCACGTCCCGGTCGGTGTCCTTGCCTGCGGCCAGCATCGGGTCGATCTTGGTGTAGAAGTCGTTGTTGTCGTTGATCTCCTCGACGTAGTTCACCTTGATCCCGGTCTGCTTGGTGAACTCGTCCAGCGTCGGGTGATCGTTGGCGTTGCTGTCCGACACGTCGATGTAGGCCGGCCAGTTGGAGAAGTTGACCAGTTTCTCGGTGGTGGAGTAGTCGGTCGCGGCAGCGTGCCCGACCGCCTCGGACTCGGGCACCGTCTTGTTGGCCGGGGCGACCCCGCACGCGGCGAGCAGCCGGGCCCCGGCGATGGCCGCGCCGCCGACGGCGACGCCGCGCAACAGGGCGCGCCGGGAGATCGCCGCGTCCAGCGCGGCTCTGCGCGTGGTGTTGGTGTACTTGAGCAGTTCGGCGATGTGCTCGGAAGCCTGTTCGGCTGACTCGCTCATGCGGCGCCTCTCTGGGGTGCTCGACCGGACCAACGGCCTTTCCCGAATCCTGAGGATCGTGGCATGAGAACCCGGTCTCGACAAGTGATTCCGTCGAGGAAGTCGCGATCGGCGACTAATTCTTTTCATTGACGTAACCCCGAGCGCCGATCTCCGCAGTCTGGCCGGGCCGGTCAGACCCGGACTGACGAGCTCGGCGGTGCCAGTGGTCGATCACAACGGAATCGGTACCCTGAGCGATGGATCGACACGGATTCTTTCGTCCAGGACTTGCCAAACCATGGTCTCGGTCGTCAAGATGGCGGCGTGTCCAGTGACCTGCGGCCCCGCACCGAGCCGGCCTCCGTGATGCTCGACGATCTGTCCAGGGCGATCATCGAGCAACTGCAGCAGGACGGTCGGCGGGCCTACGCGACCATCGGCAAGGCCATCGGACTGTCCGAGGCCGCGGTGCGCCAGCGCGTGCAGAAACTCATCGACGCCGGCGTGATGCAGATCGTCGCGGTGACCGATCCGCTGACCCTCGGCTTTCGCCGCCAGGCCATGATCGGCGTGCGCTGCGACGGCGACACCCGCAAGGTCGCCGACGAGTTGGCCGCGATGAGCGAGGTCGACTACGTGGTGCTCACCGCCGGGTCGTTCGACCTGATCGTGGAGGTGGTGTGCACCGACGACGACCACCTGCTGGACGTGATCAACCAACGCATCCGCTCCATTCCCGAGGTGCGGAGTACGGAGAGTTTCGTGTACCTGCGACTGCGCAAGCAGACCTATTCCTGGGGGGCGAGATGACCGACATGCACGTGGCGCCGAAGGAAACCGACGCCATGTCCCGCAGCGCGTACGAGCACCTGTGGATGCACTTCACCCGGATGTCGGCCTATCGCGACAATCCGGTGCCGATCATCACCCGCGGCGAGGGCGCCTACATCTACGACGCCGACGGAAGGCGTTACCTGGACGGGCTTTCCGGGCTGTTCGTGGTGCAGGCCGGGCACGGCCGGACCGAGCTGGCCGAGGTCGCCTACCGGCAGGCCAGCCAGCTGGCCTTCTTCCCGGTGTGGTCCTACGCCCACCCCAACGCCATCGAACTGGCCGACCGGCTGGCCGGCTACGCGCCCGGCGATCTGAACAAGGTCTTCTTCACCACCGGCGGCGGCGAGGCGGTGGAGACCGCGTGGAAACTGGCCAAGCAGTACTTCAAGCTGACCGGAAAACCCTACAAGCACAAGGTGATCAGCCGCGCCATCGCCTACCACGGCACCCCGCAGGGCGCGCTGTCCATCACCGGTCTACCGGACGCCAAGAAGTACTTCGAGCCGCTGGTGCCCGGCGCGCACAAGGTGCCCAACACGAACTTCTACCGGGCCGCGGAAACCACCGGCGTGCCGATGCTGGGCGAGGACCTCAAGGCGTTCGGCCGGTGGGCCGCCGACCGGGTGGAACAGGCCATCCTGACCGAGGGCCCGGACACGGTGGCCGCGGTGTTCGTGGAGCCGGTGCAGAACTCCGGCGGTTGTTTCCCGCCGCCGCCCGGATATTTCGAGCGGCTGCGCGAGATCTGCGACACTTACGACGTGTTGCTGGTGTCCGACGAGGTGATCTGTGCCTTCGGCCGGTTGGGCACCATGTTCGCCTGCGACAAGTTCGGTTACGTGCCCGACATCATCACCTGCGCCAAGGGCATGACCTCAGGCTATTCGCCGATCGGCGCGGCCGTGGTGTCCGACCGCGTCGCGGAACCCTTCTACCAGGGGGAAAACTACTTCCCGCACGGCTACACCTTCGGCGGGCACCCGGTTTCCGCCGCGGTGGCGATCGCCAATCTGGACCTGTTCGAGCGCGAGGGACTCAACCAGCACGTGCTGGACAACGAGGAATCCTTCCGGGGAACCCTGGCCAAACTCTCGGACCTGCCCATCGTCGGCGACGTGCGCGGCGACGGGTACTTCTACGGCATCGAACTGGTCAAGGACAAGGCGACCCGGGAGACGTTCGACGCCGGCGAGTCGGAGCGGTTGCTGCGCGGATTCCTCTCCGGCGCGTTGTTCGAGGCCGGTCTGTACTGCCGCGCCGACGATCGCGGCGACCCGGTGGTGCAGCTGGCGCCGCCGTTGATCTGCGACCAGTCGCACTTCGACGAGATCGAGCAGATTCTGCGCGACGTGCTCACGCGAGCGTGGGACCAGCTGTGATCACCGCGCCGGGTACCGCCGGGGCGCCCATCGGCGTGCCCTTGCGGTAGCCGCCGAACAGCAGCCCCAGCAACAAAATCAGCAGCACGATGACGAGCAGCCAGAGCCATATTGACCTGCGCATTGTGCCTCCCGGAGTCCGATCTGGCTGGTACCACCGCAGCCGCGCAACCAAACGGATGTCGGCTCGGCTCGGTACCGTAATGCCCAGCGGACGCTGTGCTCCGAGAGGGTGAGTGGCATGACCAAGTGGCAACGGCGGCTCATCGCCATCGGCGCGACCGTGGTGCTGCTGATCGTGGTGGTGCTGGTCGGTTCGGCCGTGCATCTGTTTCCCCAGTTGAGAAATCCGTTCGCGCAGACGACCACGGAGCGGTCCGGCCCGGTGCTGCTGCAGTCCATCCAGCAGCTGTCCCGGTACGAGGCGGCCAGCGGGAATTTCCAGGTCGTGGTGGACATTTCCTCGCAGAACTCGCTGTTGCCGAGTTTTCTGGTCGGCAGCGACACCATGTTCATCGGGGTGGGCACGGACAACGCGTACGTGGATTTCGGGAAGCTGAAGGGCAATGCGGTGCAGGTGTCGCCCGATCGGCTCACCGCAACGCTGACCCTGGGTCACGCCCAGTTGGAACCGGCCACGCTGAACGTGCACGATTCGTACGTCTACGCGCAGCAGCAGGGTTTGTTCACCCGGGTGAACCAGTTCCTCAGCGGCAATCCCAACTCTCAGCAAGCGGTGTACGAGCTGGCGCAGAAACAGATCCAGGGTGCGGCGGCCAAGAGTGAGCTGCTGTCCGACGCGGAGCGCAACACGAAGACGATGCTGGTGAGCCTCCTGCAGTCACTGGGTTTCCACACGGTGAACGTGACCTTCGCCGGCGACACCGGCTGACCGGTCACCGCGCGGGCACCACCCCACGATCACCCCGGCCGTTCGAACAGATCGAACATATGTTCGAAAAGTGTGTATGCTGGTGGCATGACGGTGCTGCTACAGGGGTCGCTGCTCGACGACGTGGACACCATCGGCCTGGGGCCGCTGGGTCGCATCCGGCGCACGGTGCTGGGTGCTGGAGCGTGGCTGGACGTGTTGCCCGGCTGGCTGACCGGAGCCGACGCGCTGTTCGACGAGCTGGTTGCCGGGGTGCCGTGGCGCGGGGAGCGCAGACAGATGTACGACCGGATGGTGGACGTGCCGCGGCTGCTGTCCTTCCATGCCGAGGACGAACCACTCCCGCACCCGGTGCTCGGCGCCGCGCGGGAGGCCCTGAGCAGGCACTACGCGGCCGAACTGGGCGAACCGTTCCGCACCGCCGGGCTGTGCTACTACCGGGACGGCCGGGACAGCGTGGCCTGGCACGGGGACACCATCGGCCGGGGGAGCAGCGAGGACACCATGGTCGCCATCGTGTCGGTGGGCGCGCCGCGGGCGTTGCTGCTGCGACCGCGCGGTGGCGGCGCCACGGTCCGGCGCGCGGTGGGTCACGGCGACCTGATCGTCATGGGTGGTTCCTGCCAGCGCACCTGGGAACACGCCGTCCCCAAGACGAACAAGCCGGTCGGCCCGCGGATCAGCATCCAGTTCCGCCCCAAGGGAGTCCGCTGACCCTGTGCTCGAAAACCTTTTGACGGGCAACGAAACTGGCTCTGCGGCAGAAGGAAATCCTGCCGCAGAGCCAAGTTGGTTCAGAACCCGGGGAAGACCTTGCGCAGGTCGTCCAGGCTGACCGAGCCGGTGACCGACACCGAGCCCGGCGTGTGGTCCGGCGCGTGCCGTCCGGTGGCCAGCCGCAGCCAGTATTCGGCCGGGGCGGTCAGTGTGGCGTCCGGCTCGGCCGGAACTTCGCCCAGTGTCACGGCATCCGCGATCTCCAGCCCGAAGTCGCGCCGCGGATCCGTGGTGTGCACGGCGATCCGCGTGCTGCCGTCCAGCTGATCGGCCTTGCCCCCGAACCGCAACAACGCGCCGACCAACTCGAACAGTTCGGCGGTGGCCTCGGGCGCGAGCGTGGCCGCGGGGTCGAAGGTGACCCGCGCGTCCCAGCTGTGCAGCGCCACCTCGTTGAGCCGCAATCCGGCCGCGTACGTCAGATCCACCGGCGTGGGCAGGAAACCCAGGTCGATGCGCAGGCTCTCCCGGGTCGCCGAATCCAGACTTTCGTAGCGCGCCAACAGTTTCTCGTCGGCCCCCGGGAACTCCGCCGCCTGCTCGGCCGGGCTCATCCCGTCCCACCGGGCCCACACCGAGGTGGCGAACTCGCGTTCGGTCGCCCCCTTTCCGGCCAGTGCGTTCTCCAGCCCGGCGAGGGTGATCTCCGCGCCGCTGCCCAGGTGGCTGAGCACCTGCGCCACCGTCCACTCCGACGCCCCGGAGATCCTGGTCAGATCCTCCGGCGTCACCCCATTCACCAGCTCGACCAGCTGCTGGTGGCCACTGCGCAATGCCTCGATCATGCGATCGGCTTGGCTCGTCATGTTCGCCGAGTCTAGCCGCAAGCAACCGATCAGGAATCGAGAAGCGAGGCGCTCGGCGCGCGCTTAGTGTTGCCGTCGACGAGAGCAACCGGGGTCGATCCGGCCCCCGACCCGACGGGAGTCATCATGGCCGAAACCGAAGGCATCAAGACCGTTCTGCACCCCGTGTCCGACCTGGCCAAGGCCAAGTCGGTGTACACCGCGCTGCTGGGCATGGCGCCGCAGCACGACTCGGACTACTACGTCGGTTACGAGGCCGCGGGCCAGCACATCGGGCTGGTCCCCGGCGGGGCCGCGCAGGGCATGACCGGGCCGGTGGCCTACTGGCACGTGGCCGACATCGAGGCCAAACTGGCCGAGCTGACCGCGGCCGGCGCCGTGGTGAAGGAGCCCGCGCACAGCGTCGGTCCCGGCCGCACGGTGGCGACCGTGACCGACGCCGACGGCAACGTGCTGGGCCTGCTCCAGGACAGCTGACCACACCGGACGTAATGTTCGAGGCGGGCGACCCGACACAGCAGGCGGTCCCGCGCGAGGAAGCGGGCGGGACCGCCCGAGCGAGGGAGACGCGATGAGCACGGCCCCGAGGGCGGACCGGCGGTCGGCACAGCCGCACGTTGCCGACAGCCACGATCTGATCCGCGTGCACGGCGCGCGTGTGAACAACCTCAAGGACATCAGCGTCGAGCTGCCGAAACGGCGGCTGACCGTGTTCACCGGAGTGTCCGGTTCGGGCAAGAGCTCGCTGGTGTTCGGCACCATCGCCGCCGAGTCGCAGCGGCTGATCAACGAGACCTACAGCGCGTTCGTGCAGGGCTTCATGCCGACCCTGGCCCGGCCCGAGGTCGACGTGCTGGACGGGCTGACCACCGCGATCATCGTCGACCAGCAGCGGATGGGCGGCGATCCGCGCTCCACGGTGGGCACCGCGACCGACGCCAACGCGATGCTGCGCATCCTGTTCAGCCGCGTCGGCAAGCCCTACATCGGTTCGCCGCAGGCGTTTTCGTTCAACGTGGCCTCGATCAGCGGGGCCGGCGCGGTCACCCTGGAACGGGCCGGCCGGACGGTGCGGGAGCGGCGCAGCTTCAGCGTCACCGGCGGTATGTGCCCGCGCTGCGAGGGCCGCGGCATGATCAACGATCTCGATCTGACCCAGCTGTTCGACGACTCGAAGTCGCTGGCCGAGGGCGCGATCAACGTGCCGGGCTACAAGTCGGGCGGCTGGAACTACCGGCTCTACGCCTCCTCCGGTTTCGTCGACCCGGACAAGCCGGTTCGCAAGTACACCAAGAAGGAACTGCACGACTTCCTGCACCACGAACCGGTGCGGATGAAGATCGAAGGCATCAACATGACGTACGAGGGCCTGATCCTTCGTATCCAGAAGTCGATGCTGTCCAAGGACAAAGAGGCGCTGCAGCCGCACATCCGGGCTTTCGTGGACCGCGCGTTCACCTTCACCACCTGCCCCGACTGCGACGGCACCCGGCTGAGTGAACTGGCCCGGTCGTCGAAGATCAAAAAGATGAACATCGCGGACGCCTGCGCGATGGAGATCCGGGACCTGGCCGAATGGGTGCGCGGCCTCAAGGAGCCGTCGGTGGCGCCGCTTCTGGTGGCACTGGGCGAAACCCTCGACTCGTTCGTCGAGATCGGACTGGGTTACCTGAGCCTGGAACGGCCCTCGGGCACGCTGTCCGGCGGCGAGGCGCAGCGGGTCAAGATGATCCGGCATCTCGGCTCCTCGCTCACCGACGTCACCTACGTGTTCGACGAGCCCACCATCGGCCTGCACCCGCACGACATCCAGCGCATGAACGACCTGCTGCTTCGGTTGCGGGACAAGGGAAACACCGTGCTGGTAGTGGAACACAAACCGGAGACCATCGGTATCGCCGACCATGTGGTCGACCTCGGCCCCGGCGCCGGAACGACCGGTGGCACGGTCTGTTTCGAAGGCACCGTCGAGGGCTTGCGCAGGAGCGACACCATCACCGGCCGCCACTTCGACGACCGGGCCGCGCTGAAGGACACCTTCCGCGAGTCGAATGGCGCCCTGGAAATCCGTGGCGCCACCAAACACAACCTGCGGAACGTCGATGTGGACATTCCGCTGGGCGTGCTGGTCGTGGTGACCGGCGTGGCCGGTTCCGGCAAGAGCTCGCTGCTGCACGGCTCGATGCCGGCCGACGCGGACGTGGTCGAGGTCGACCAGGCGGCGATCCGCGGTTCCCGGCGCAGTAACCCGGCGACCTACACCGGTTTGCTTGAGCCGATCCGCAAGGCGTTCGCCAAGGAGAACGACGTGAAACCGGCGCTGTTCAGCGCCAACTCCGAAGGTGCCTGCCCGAACTGCAACGGCGCCGGGGTGATCTACACCGATCTGGGCATGATGGCCGGGGTCGCCACGACGTGCGATGTGTGCGAGGGCAAGCGGTTCGACGCGTCGGTGCTGGACTACAAGTTCGGCGGCAAGGACATCAGCCAGGTGCTGGCCATGTCGGTGGCCCAGGCCGGGGAGTTCTTCGGCAAGGGCAAGGCGCGCATTCCGGCCGCGCACGCCATTCTGGAGCGACTGGCCGACGTCGGGCTGGGTTATCTCAGCCTCGGTCAGCCGCTGACCACATTGTCCGGCGGTGAGCGGCAGCGGTTGAAGCTGGCCACGCACATGGCCGACAAGGGTGGGATCTACGTGCTCGACGAGCCCACGACCGGCCTGCACCTGGCCGACGTGGAGCAGTTGCTGGGTTTGCTGGACCGGTTGGTCGACGCGGGCAAGTCGGTGATCGTCATCGAGCACCACCAGGCGGTGATGGCGCACGCCGACTGGATCATCGACCTCGGTCCCGGCGCGGGCCACGACGGCGGCAAGATCGTGTTCGAAGGCACCCCGGCCGATCTGGTCGCCAAACGTTCCACGCTGACCGGCGAGCACCTCGCGGCGTACATCGGTGAGTGACGGGAAATGTCGGCTCAGCGACGCCGACCGACATCGAGGTCACCCGACTGACCACCCATCCGATGGTCCGAGAAGCCGCGGCCGAACAGAGCTGATTGCGGCTTCAGCGAGCGGCAGAGTGTCATGAGAGTAGGCTTTGAGCCTACGGAGGTGACACCTTGTCGATTCGGCACCCGGGACGACTTCCGTCGGTCCTGCTGCGCCGGCCGGTCCGGGTGCTCCGCCCCCAGGACGCGGCTGATGTCTATGCCCATCCACGGCCCGAGTTCGCGCGGTTGACCAAGTCCGGCGTGTTGCACCGACTGGCGACCGGATACTACGCCGTGGTGCCCGACGATCGGGTTGGCCTTACGTGGCTGCCCGATCTCGAATCGTCGGCGCTGGGTATCGCCGCTGCCGACGAGGGAGTGGCTTCGGTGGCATTGATGGGCATCAGCGCCGCGCGCGTGCACGGGGCGGTGCCCAGAGCACTGGGCGTCGCCGTTGTCGCCGCGCATCGGCATCGGGCGACAATCACGCTGGCCGACCGGGACGCGACCGTTCTGTTCGTCCGGCGGGATATCGGGCGGATCGACGTGGAACGGCACGGGCTCGAACTCGGCGCCGGTTGGGTGACCACGGTGGAGCAGACGATTCTTGATTTGGCCAGCCGGCCGGAACTCGGTGATGTGCCTGATGAAGCGCATGCCGCGATTCGGGCGCTCCGTCCGAGGGCGGACGCGGATCTCCTGCGCGAGATCGCGGCGGCACAACGGAAAACCGGCGCGCTGGCCCGAGCGCTGGATGACGCGGATGCTTGATCCAGGCGAGGAATCCGCGATCGCGGACCAATTCGGTGTGGCACGTGACCAGGTGCGGCTCAGCTTGATCGATATGACGACAGTCGGGGCTGGGTCCGCCGAACTCGCGGGCAACGCAGCAGCTTACGTTCCTGTTTACGAATCTGTATACTGAATGGCATGACGGCTATGTTGCGGGTCAGTGAGCAGACCCGGGACCGGGTCATGCAGGTGGCCGCGCGGGACTTCGCCGGCGCCACCGTCGAAGACACTCTGAATCGGCTCCTGGACGAACACTGGGAAGCCCAGGCCATTGCGGCGATGGACCATTTCCGGGCCAGCGACCCGGAAGGCTGGTCGGACTACCTGGCCGAGGCCGACCGCTGGGACCAGGCGCAGACAGCCGCCGCCGACACGTGGGATGGGCACAGTCCCGCATGAGGGTTCGGATCGAGCCATGGCAGGTGTGGTGGGTTGATCTCGAACCGGTCGCGGGCCGCGAGCAAGGTAAGTCCCGTCCGGCGATCGTCGTGTCGTCGGCGTTTCACTTGCGGCTGGTCCGAGGTGAGCTGCTCAGTGTGCTGCCGCTGACCACGGTCGAGCGTCCCGGCTGGCTCCATCGCGTCGAGGTCTCCCTGCCCGGGCAGGCGTCCGGCTGGGCCATCACCGAGCAGGTCCGCACGATCTCGGCCGCCCGGTTGACCGGCACCAGACCGATCGGGCAACTCGACGAAGGCCAGATCGAAACCACTCGTTCGGTGCTCAGCAAGATGCTCGACCTGCGCGGCGCATGACGAGCGAGTCGGCGAATGCACGAAGAGCGAAAGCACGAAGAGCGAAAGCACGAAGAGCGGGTGGGCCGGATGTACCGGCATGCGAACCGTCCGTGCGATCCGCGCGGACCTGCGGGGGTCTGCGGGGCGTCCCCTGGAAGACACGACGGCCGACCCGGCGAGCGCGTTCCGCAAGCAGGGCCGACCGGAGGTCGTGGGCCGGATGTACCGCAATACGAACCGCTGCGTGATCGTCTCCGGAATCCCGGTCGATCTCAAAACACTCCAGCGGCGCGCCCGATCGAATCGGTGACATGTCCGCCGGCGATCCGGCGTGGAACCTCGCGGCCGCGTGGGTGCTGCTTCCCGCGGGCGCGGCTGCATGGTTCTTCGACGTGTACGTGCATGCGGACGAGGCGACCGGAATCGACCAATTAGTGGCTGAGGTTGACCTGTGCCCTGTGGTGGTCGCCCTTCTCGATCAGGTCGACGAACCCGAGGGCGTAGTCCGCGGCGGAGATCGCACCGCCGTCCTCGGGCTGCACCGCGACCTCGTCGCCGAGCCGATAACGACCGAGTCGTTCGGCGGGCATATGTGCGCCGAACCTGAGCGCCGGGCTCACGTAGACCCAGTCGAGGGTCGCGGGCGTGGCCGGGAGGTCCTCGATGATGAACGCCGCTCCGTCGCGGATCTCGTCGTGGAGCTCCGCGGGGATGAGGCCGAGGTGACCGGGGTCGGTGACGAAGCGATCCGCCCCGGGCGCAGGGCGCAGCGACGAGGCGCCGCCGACGATGAACAGGCGTACGCCCGCGGCAGTGGCCAGCCGCGCGATGGTGCGGTGGACGTCGCGGGCGTGGCCGACCAGCGGGCCGCGCGGGGCGATTGCGTCCACGACGATGTCGGAACCCTTGATGACCGACGACAGCATTGCTTCGTCGGTGGCGTCGCCGTGGACATAGGTCACGCTCGGGATGGGCGCGTCGGGCAGCGAGCGGCTCAGCGCGGTGACCTGGTGACCGCGAGCGGCGGCCTGCGCGGCGATGGCCGAACCGGCATAGCCGGTGCCGCCGATGACGGTGATGCGAGACATGAGGTGCCTTTCCACGGCAGGGTGGCGTCGGACGACGCGCTGCGATTACCGTATGAGTGCAGCTCTCCCATGGGAAGAAGGCACCTGGTGGTAACCACTCAGGCGGAGTCGGTGCTCTTCGGCAGCCCCTACCGCGCGGACTGCCCGACTCGCCACATCCTGGATCGCATCGGCGACCGGTGGACGGTGCTCATCGTGGGCGCCCTCTGGGACGGCAACGTCCGTTTCTCAGAGTTGCGCCGACGCGTTGAGGGCATCTCGCAGAAGATGCTCACCCAGACTCTCCGCGGGCTCGAACGGGACGGGCTCGTGCGCCGCACCGTCTACCCCGAGGTTCCGGTCCGCGTCGAGTACACGCTCACCGAGGCGGGCCGCACCCTGCGTGAGCCGCTGCGCGCGCTGGAGGAATGGTCGATCGCGCACCTCGGCGACGTGTCCGGGGCACAGGAAGCCTACGACCGCGCGGATCGACCTCCTCCGGACTCCACGGATCGCGACAAGTAATACAGCGTACGAACCGTTCGGGCGCCCAGCGCCCGAACCCGCGGGGCCCGGGGTCGTCCTCAGAAGACACAACGGGCGACCCGGTTCGCGTTTTCCGCGAACATGGGTCGCCCGAGTCTGTGGGTCCGGAGGGACTCGAACCCTCACTGGCTAGGACCTAAACCTAGTGCCTCTGCCAATTGGGCTACGGACCCGAGAGCGCCAGCCTATCGGTGCCGGACACCGGATTTCGCACGGCACGCCCCGCCCGACGCGAAGCTCGCGCCCCATCCGTCGCGGAGCTCGCGCCCATCCGTCGCGGAGCTCGCGCCCCGGCCGAGGCGCCACCTCCGCACCCCCTCCGCACCCCCTCGTTCCGGGACCCGCGCGGCGCGGCCCGACCCCGTGATCTACCGTTGGCTCGCATCATGTTCAGCCTGGCCGAGGAGGACCGGTGGCTCGCGATCCCGACACCATCCAGCGTGAGATCGAGCAGGCCCGGGACGCCCTGGCCGTGACTCTCGACGAGCTGGGCACCAAGGCCAGTCCGCAGAAGCTCGTGGACACCGCCAAGTCCAACGTGCGGTCCACGTTGTCCCAGCCCAAGGTGAAGTACGCGCTGATCGGCGTGGGCGCGGTCGTCGGCCTCCTGCTGATCCGCAAGCTCGTCAAGTAAGCCAAGCTCGTCAAGTAAGCCAAGCACCGCCGCGGCCGCCAACGTCCGCATGCCAGGAACGGGCGGGATCACCGGCCGCGGCGGGTCAGCACCACCATCAGGATCTGGTCCACCAACCGGTCCACGAACGGGGCGTCCAGCGCGTCGCCGGTGAGCATCAGCCGGTAGGTCAGCGCGGCTCCGGCCAACTCGACCACCAGGCTTTTCGGCGCGTCCTCGGCCAGCTCGCCGCGCGCCGCCGCCCGGTCCAGCACCCGGCGCAGCGCATCTCGCTGCACCCGCAGGAACCCCGTCCGGAACGCCTCGGCCAGCTCCTTCTCGTGCGGCAGCTCGCCGACCAGCGCCTGGGCCGCCTTGCCCGCCGTTCCGGACAGGAACCTGGCGAATGCGGTCAGGAACTGGCGCAGGTCACCGGCCAGCGAACCGGTGTCCGGCTCCGGGATGTTCCTGGCCACCAACTCGTTGCACGTGTCGATGACCAGATCCAGTTTGGATTCCCAGCGCCGGTAGATGGTCGCCTTGCCCGCCTTGGCCCTCGCCGCCACCGCGTCCATGGTCAACGCCCGGTATCCGACCTCGGCCAGCACCGCCAGCGCGGCTACGCGAAGCGCCTCGTCCCGGCTGGTGTCCCTGGGCCGGCCCCGCGTACACGTGCGCGACCCGTCCGGCACCACTGTCATGCCTGTCTCCGCCACCCCGGCTCGTCGATGATCCCGTCCCCGCGGCAATCGTATGGCCACCGCCATATCCCGGCCGCGCGGCACGCGGACCAACTCGCTCCGTCAGCCGGTCGAGCCGGCCACCTTGGGGGTCGCCTCCGCGTCCGGCAGCGGGGTCGTCGGCAGCACACCGGTCTGCTGGGCCGCCGGCTCGCCCGCCTCCGACGCCTGAGCCGGAACCGCAGCCGCGGCAGCAGCCGCCGGAGCCGCAGAGGCAGGCGGAGCCGCAGGAGCAGCCGGCGCCGCGACCGAGCCCGAAGCCGGGGCCTCACCACCGTTCTCCACCGGCCAGGACGGCACCTCACCCCGCCCAGCCGAACCGGGAACAGCCGAGCCAGGCCCAGCCGCACCTGGAACAGCCGAACCGGGCCTCGACGGGCCGCCGGCCGCACCCTCCGCGGCCGCCTCGGCCTGGGCCGACAACGGCACCTCGGTCAACCCCAGCCTGGCGTGCAGGTAGCTGGTGGTGAACGCGTACGCGTCCCCGTCCAGCATGTGCACCACCGTTCTGGTGGTCTCACCGGTGGCGACCTTTTCCACGATCTGGTCGGCCCGGTCCCGGGCAGCGATCAGCCCGGCGGCCGATGCCTTCCGGGTCTGGCCGTCCCAGTCGACCGTGATCGACCAGTCCTTGCCATCCGGGACATAGTTCACGGTGATAGGCGACTGCATGATTCCCCTCCCGTCGATCATCACCCAGCGCCGACGAGTTCCGGTCCACTCCGCTCGTCGGACAACCGCTGCTCCTCGAACAACCGCCGGCCCAACCGCGCCAACGCGCCCGGCAGTTCCCGCTCCACTTCTGGGTTCCAGTCCGCCAACTGCTCAGCGACCCATTGTTGCCATGCGGCGGCGAGTTTGCCGAGCTCTTGCTCACCCTCATCGGTGAGATAAAGCTGACCCTGTACTTCGATCAGGTACCCGGCCTCGGCCGTGGCCTGGAACGCGGGCAGCAGCACCGACGCAGGCACCTTGACCCGTTCGGCCACCCATTCCACCGTCGCGTGCCCCCGCAACCGACGGCAGATGTGCGCCTGGACCACGCACCAGGCGGGCGCCTCGGTGAGCGAGGTGTCGGCCCGGGCCAGCGTCAACCGGCCCATCCGGCCCCGTTCCTTGCGCACCAGCCGGGCGATGGCCCGCTCCAGTTCCTGTTCGGAGTCCGCGGGCTGCGGCACCGAGAAGCCCTCGCCGATGCCCTCGGTCACCCCGGCCGTGGACGCCCGGGAGGTGCCGCGCAGCGGCACCTCCTTGAGGCACACCGCCAGCACCAGCGCCACCACCGCGACCGGCGAGGCGATGAGGAACATCTTGTGGATGACGTCGGCATAGATCTGCACGAACGGGCCGGACACCGAAGCCGGGAGCTTGTGCAGCAACCCGGGAGTGCTCACCGCCGCGACGGGCACGCCCTTGGGCAGCGGGTGGCTGATCAGGGCGGCGGTGAGCTTCGGGGTCAGGGCGCTGGAGTAGACACTGCCGAACACCGCGACGCCGAACGAGCTGCCCATGGTCCGCAGGAAGGTGATGCCGGAGGTGGCCACGCCAAGATCGACGTAGTCCACCGTGTTCTGCACCGCGATCAGCGGGATCTGCATGCACATGCCCACGCCGATGCCCAGCACGAACATGAACAGCGAGGCCAGCCAGAATCCGGTGCTCACGGTCAGCAGCGACAGCAGGTACAGCCCGGCGATCATGCCGATCGACCCCACGACCGGGAAGATCTTGTACCGTCCGGTGGAGCTGACCACGTTGCCGCTGACGATCATGGACAGCATCAGCCCCAGCACCATGGGCAGCATGCGCAGGCCCGAGCTGGTCGCCGAGACGCCCTGCACGTACTGCAGGTAGGTCGGCAGGTAGGTGATCGCGCCGAACATGGCGAAACCCACGATGAAGGTCAGCGCCCCGCCCACGCTGAACACCGGGCTGCGGAACAGCCGCATCGGCAGCACCGGGTCCGCGGCCCGCTTCTCCACCAGCACGAACAGCGCCAGCGCGACCACCGAACCGGCGAACAGCCCGATGATGGTGGCCGAGGCCCACGGGTAGGTGGTGCCACCCCAGCTGGTGGCCAGGGTCAGCCCGGCCGCGCCGAGGCTGACCAGCACGATGCCCAGGTAGTCCACGGCCCTGGACAGCCCGCTGCGCACCTGCGGGATGGCGATCGAGGCCACGATCAGCACCAGCACGCCGACCGGGAGGTTCACGTAGAACGCCCAGCGCCAGGACAGGTGGTCCACGAACAACCCGCCCAGCAGCGGCCCGATCACGGTGACCACGCCGAACACCGAGCCCATGGCGCCCTGGTACCTGCCCCGCTCGCGCAGCGGGATCACGTCGGCGATCAGCGCCGAGGCGGTCACCATCAGCCCGCCGCCACCGATGCCCTGCACCGCCCGCCAGCTGATCAGCCAGGTCATGCTGTTGGCCAGGCCGCACAGCGCCGAGCCGATCAGGAACACCGCGACGCTGGCCAGGAACATCCGCTTGCGGCCGAACAGGTCACCGAACTTGCCCACCAGCGCGGTGGCCACCGTCTCGGCCAGCAGGTAGCCGGTGATCACCCAGGACAGGTGCCCGGCCCCGCCCAGGTCGCCGACGATGGTGGGCAGTGCGGTGGAAACGATCGTCTGATCCAGCGCGGCGAGCAGCATGCCGAGCGCGACCGCGGCGAACACCAGGTTCATCCGCTGTCGGCTGACCTCGACCGGGGTGTCCGCGGGCGGCTCCCCGGGGGGAGCGGGGGCCGCGTCGGCTGCCCTGGCCTCGCTGGTGACGGTCATACGACCTCCAATACCACCGGTATCTCCCAGGGACCGACCCTAAGGCGACCGGCGCGCGGAGGCGCGTTGAGTGAGCAAGTTCGTGACCGATCTTTCCCTGAGTGGGTGAATGACCAGCTCAGGAAGTGGTCAGGCGGCGTCCGGCAGCAACCGGGCGATACCGAACCAGGTGAGTTGCATGACCAGTTCGGCGGCCTGTTCCGGGGTGGTGTCCGGGTTCTGCTGGCAGTACAGGGCCAGCCGCTCGCAGCCGCCCACGATCACCTCGGCCGCCGCCACCAGGTCCATCGGTGCTGGTTGCGGCACGTACCTGGCCATGGTGGCCACGATCAGGTCGGTCTGTTGCCGCCGCGCGGCCTCCAGCTCCTCGGCCGCTGAGGGCGCGACCACCGCGGCCTGGCCGGACACCACGATCCAGGACTGCTCGTGGGCCCGGATGAACTGGAAGTAGGCGACCAGGCCCCGGCGCAGCATCTCCTCCGGGCCCTGCGCGTCGGCCACCGCCTCGGTGGTGACCCGCAGCAGTTCGGCCCTGGCCCGGCGCACACAGGCGACCAACAGCCCTTCCTTGGAGCCGAAGTACTCGTACAGCATCGGTTTGGAGACTCCGACGCGCTCGGCGATCTCGTCCATGGACGAGGCCACGTAACCGCGTTCGGCGAACACCTCCTCCGCCACCGCCATCATCTGGTTCTCCCGCTCGGCGCGGGGCATCCGGCGGCGCCGGGCGGGCTGGGTCTGGCTGCTTACCGACACGAACGCAAGCCTACCGCAAGTAAACTTACCGATGGTAAGCTACGCTCGGGTAACCCTCGGCGAGGGCTTCTCACGGACGCGAGGGCTTCTCAGGGACGGAGCGAGAGATGGACAACGTGCGGGTCGCCGTCGTCGGCACCGGATTCTCCGGGCTGGGCATGGGCATCCAGCTCAAGAAGGCAGGCATCCACGACTTCGTCATCCTGGAGAAGGCCGACGACGTGGGCGGCACCTGGCGGGACAACTCCTATCCGGGCTGCGCCTGCGACATCCAGTCGCACATGTACTCGTTCTCCTTCGAGCAGAACCCGGACTGGAGCCGCTCGTTCCCGACCCAGCCGGAGATCTGGGACTACCTGCGCCAGGTCACCGACCGCTACGGCCTGCGCAGGCACATCCGGTTCGGCGTGGAGCTGGCCGGGGCGCGCTGGGACGCCGACGAGCGCCGCTGGCACATCCGCTCGACCAAGGGCGAGGAGCTCACCGCCCAGTTCCTGGTGTCCGGCATGGGCGCGCTGCACCTGCCCAACGTCCCCAAACTGCCCGGCCTGGACTCCTTCGCCGGACCCACCTTCCACTCGGCCACCTGGGATCACTCGGTGGACCTGCGCGGCAAGCGGGTCGCGGTGGTCGGCACCGGCGCCAGCGCCATCCAGTTCGTCCCGCGGATCGCCCCGGACGTGGCCGAACTGCACCTGTTCCAGCGCACCCCGCCGTGGGTGATGCCCAAACCCGACCACCCCATGCCGGTCTGGACCCGCACCCTGTTCAAGCTGTTCCCGGCCGCTCAGCGGCTCTACCGCAACGCGCTGTACTGGATGCTGGAGGCCCGCGCGATCGGCTTCAACGGGCACCCGAAGCTGTTGCAGGCCGCGGAAAAGATCGCCAAGCGGCACATCGGCAAGCAGATCGACGACCCGGCCCTGCGGGACAAGCTGATCCCGGACTACCGGATGGGCTGCAAACGGGTGCTGGTGTCCAACGACTACTACCCGGCCCTGAACCGGGACAACGTGGACGTGGTCACCGAGGGCGTGGCCGAGGTGCGCGAGCACAGCGTGGTCGCCTCGGACGGTACCGAGTACCCGGTGGACGCGATCATCTTCGGCACCGGCTTCCACGTCACCGACGCCTGGGACGGCATCGAGGTGATCGGCCAGGAGGGGCGCAACCTGGCCAAGGAATGGGCCACCGAGGGCATGCGCACCCATCTGGGCATCAACGTGGCCGGTTTCCCGAACCTGTTCTTCCTGCTCGGCCCGAACACCGGCCTCGGCCACAACTCGGTGGTGTTCATGATCGAGTCGCAGATCCGCTACGTGGCCCAGGCGATCGGGCTGACCGGGAACGCCGGGGCGGAGGCGGTCGCGGTCAAGCCGGAGGTGCAGGAGCGGTTCAACGAGGAGATGCAGCGGAAGCTGGTGCGCGGGGTGTGGACCCAGGGCGGCTGCACCAGCTGGTATCTCGACGCCAAGGGCGTGAACCGGACCATCTGGCCGGGCTTCACCTGGCGCTACTGGCTGGACACCCGCACCCTCGACCCGGCCGACTTCGAACTGACCTGACAGCCGGCCTGAGCCGGGCCGGAAACAGCGCCCCTGCGCCCGCAACGGCTCAGGGGCGCTGTCTGTCTACAGGGGCGCTGTCTGTCTAGGTGCCCGGTCGACCTGTCTAGGCGCCCAGTCGACGCAGCCTGCCGATCAGCTCCACGGTGTCCAGCCCGCACAGCTCGGCCATCTGCTCCAGCGCGGCCAGATCCAGGTGCACCTCGCGGCTCCGGCCGTCGTGGTTCTGCTGCAGCCGGTCCGTCGCCCAGCGGCGCAGGGGCAGCAACTCGGCCTGGTTATCGTGCACGACCTCCATCAGGTCGACCCGGATGTGCCCGGGCCGGTCGCCGGTGAACACCCGGTCGTGCACCCGGGACAGCACGTCCTGGGGCAGGACGTCCAGCGCGATGCACAGCTCGGCCAGGCGCACCACCGAGCACTGCCGGGTGCCCAGTTCGTAGGTGGCCAGGGTTTGCAGCGAGATGTCCGACTGGAGCCGGTTCTGCAGTTGCTTGCGGGTCCACCCGCGCTGCTTGCGCACCCTGCGAAGCTCGTCGCCCAGAACCCGTTGGTAACTGGCTGCGTCGATGTGCACGGTTGGTGCCCTCCACCCCATGGACTACGGGCCTGCTGGCCCGCCTCTCTACTCCTGTTCGCCGCTCCGGCTGATCGCTATCCCGCGATGTTGCCGGAGGGGCTGAACTTGGGAGTAGGTAAACCGCGATCGCTTACGCGGGTTACCTGCCCTGTGTACCCAACTTCACCCATTCGGGTGAGTCGTACGGGTAACACGCGGCCGTTCGAGTGCTCCGCTGGGTGGGTGCGGAATTGGCGCGGCTGGTCAGTTGACGCAGGGTGCGGTGCCACTGTCGGTGATCGGCGCGGTGCTACCCGAAGGCGGCGCCGCGCTGGTGGTGCCCGCCGTGCCACCGGTCGAGCCGGTCGAACCGGACGAGCCCGAGGAGCTGCCGGTGGCCGAGGTCGGGCCGTTGTAGGAGCGGCCGAGGTAGACCACCACCGAGCCGCTGTTCACGCTGCTGCCCTCGGCCAGGGTGAAGTTGCCGCCCAGCGCCGAGGCGACCGCCTCCGCGTCGGCCCGCTCCCCGGACGGGTAGTAGATGATCGAGCTGGACCGCGAGGTGGTGTTGCCGGTGTCACCCTCGGTGAAGCCCTGGCTGCCGACCGCCTTCAGCACGTTCGCGGCCAGGCCGGTCTCGCCCGAGGCGTTGCGCACCGACACGGTGATCGCCGAGTTGCCCGCGTTCGGGTTCGTCGTGGCGCTACTGGACGAGCTGGCCGAGTTGACGTTGCTCGGCGCGGTCGTGCTCGGTCCGCCCACCGTCCCCTTGATGAACGACTGCACCGCCGTCGGGTTCACCTCGACCGCGCTCACCCCGCTGAAGCCGGGCGGCGTGTAGTCGATGTTGACCGTGGGGATGGTCTGGAACTTGATGTTGCCCGAGCTCATCCCGGACATCTGCTGGGCGAACCCGAGCAGGTCCCAGTTGGAGTCGATGGACACCGCGCCCTGGATGGCGCTGATCAGGTTGTCCAGCTCGGTCGGACTGGTCAGCACGCCCCCGGAGAGGATCTTGTGCGCCATGCTGGCCAGGAAGGCCTGTTGTCGCTGTTCGCGCTCCAGGTCCGTGCTGCCGCCGGGGATGTTGTGCCGCTGCCGGACGAACTCCAGCGCCTGGACGCCCTGCACGGTGAACTGCCCGGCCGGGAACACCGCGCCGGACCACTGGGTGTCGTTGACCGCGTGCAGCAGGCACACCGGAACCCCGCCGATGGCGTTGGAGATCTGGTAGAAGCCCTCCAGGTTGACCGAGGCGAAGTGGTCGATGCTGACCCCGGTGAGCTGCTCCACGGTCTGGATGGCCAGCTTGGCCCCGGCCGCGTTGGAGTCCACGTCCATCTGCGAGGTGTCGGTCCGGCCGGCCGACTTGTAGGAGGACAGCGCCGCGTTCTTGGCGATGCCGTAGGCCGAGTTGATCTTGCTCATGCCGTGCCCGGGGATGCTCACCCAGGAGTCCCGCGGAATGGAGACACCGATCGCCTGGCCGCCCCCGTTGGGAATGTGGATCAGCATCATCGTGTCGGTGTCGATCTCGCCCGTGTCCGGGCCCGCGTGCAGCGCGGCCAGCTGGGCGGCGGGCAGCGAGTTGCCCTTGGCGTCGGTGCGCGAGTCCATGCCGACCAGCAGGATGTCGACCGAGCCGTCCGCCGGCGCCTCGCCGTTGGTGCCGATCACGTCCTCTTTGGTCAGCCCGCTGTCCGCAGCCTGGGTCTTGGCCCAGGCGTAACCGGTCACGCCGAGCACGATCACCGAGACCAGAGCCACCGCACCGCGGGCGATGCGCAGCGCGGTGCGGGCGTGCCGGGCGGCGCCGGGGTGGCCGGGCGCGGCGGGGGGAGGCGGCGCGGCCGGGCTGGGCAGCGCGCGGGTGTGACCGGGCATCGGCGAGTCCTGGGACGGGCGGCCACGTCCGGGCGGCGGGGGTGGCTGCCGCCGCGGATCCGAACCGAACTGCCCCCTCGACTGTCCCTGACCGGCCCGAGAACCGGGCGGAACCGCACGACGAGGGCGTCCTTGCTGGTCCCAGGACCCGCGTGATCGCTCGTCCACCTCTGCTCCCTTCCCCTGTTAGGGGCGCGTTACCAGCGTGCGCCGCATGCGGTTTGCCGCAGGTGAAGACGTGCGAACCCCCCGCCAGGTTGCGCTGGACGGGCTCAGCCTGCCATTCGGCCGCCGTCGCGGTGGCCGTTTCGTGGTCGCCGGGGTCGATCGGTTACAGTAGACGACGCACTGTTCTGCGTTTTCACACACACGACGGGTTATAGAGAGGTTTCTCCATGCCTCCCAAGCTGAAGAAGACGTTCGAGGCCACCCTCGAACTGGAGGCGGGCAACGCCGCCATGGTCGACCTGGGCAAGATGCTCGGTCCGACCGGGGTCAACACTCGTAACGTCAAGCTCGAGTACGACGAGGCGACCGGGGCGAACCGTGGTGACATCGTGCCCGTCGTCGTCACCGTCTTCGAGGACCGCAGCTACTCGCTGCGCTACAAGACCCCGCCGACCAGCTTCCTGATCCGCAAGGAACTGGGCCTGAAGTCCGGCTCGGAAACCCCGGGGCACAAGACGGCCGGCAGCATCAGCACCACCCAGCTGCGTTCGATCGCCGAGCGCAAGATGGTCGACCTCAATGCCAACAGCATCGAGGACGCGGTGAAGGTCGTCGCCGGTTCCGCTCGCTCCATGGGCATTTCGGTCAGCCAGAGCTGATTCGCGGCAAACACAGTTCGGGCCCGTTGTTGCACCGTTCGGAAACGGGAACAACGGGCCCGAGGTCTGCTCGCGTTCAGGCGTTCTGCGCCGCGCGGAACTGTGCGATCAGGCCGGCCGGAATTCGCCCGCGCTCGGACACCTGGTGTCCGGCATTGCGTGCCCATTCCCGGATGGCCTGGTTCTCCGCCCGGTCCGTGCCGCCGGTCGACCGCGCCTTGATCGCGCCGGCGGCCTTGCCACCGACCCGACGAGCGACGTCGATGAACTCGGCGAGGCTGGTGCGGAGTCCGTTGGCATTGCCCGACGACAGGTCGATGGTGTACTCGACACCGTCGAGCGCGAAGGTGACGGTCTCGTCCGCCTCGCCGCCGTCGACGTCGTCGATGAGATGAACGATGGTCTTCTGAGCCACTGATACTCCGTTTCGCCGCAATGATGTCCGGCCATTCTGGCCGGAAGTTCGGGGCACTTTGCCCGCGGCATGTGGAGAATCTTATCGCCGCGCCATTTATGGTTCGGATGATCCCGGGCCGCGTGTCGCGGGTGGACACGGGGAGGGTCTATCGTATGGGTGGAATGTCCGTTTTGTATGGCCATTGGGTAACAGCGGGCGGGAAAAACCGTGGGTCCGCACGTGCCCGCAATCGGCACGTGGGAGCATGACGTGGTTATGGCCGACACCCAGGTAACCCAGTCGGCGGGTGGCCCAGCAGACCTCGAGGATGCTCCCGGGGAGCGGGCCGCGCGCGAGGCGGAGCGTTCCCTTCATCCGCCGCAAGCCACGCTGGACGGCGTGCGTGGCACCGGTTTGCCTCGGCGCACTCTGCTGCTGGGGTTGCTGGCGTCCGCGCTGATCGTGCTGGGCATCCTGGGCGCGGGCGGCGACCTGATCCAGGACCCGATACTGGGCAACGGCCCGCTGTCCTGGATCCGTTACGGACACGGCCGCTACATCGCCGACGTGCTGGTGTACACCGGTGTGGCGCTGCTGGTGTGGGCCTGGGTCCGGCTCGGCCGGGACGTGATGGCGCACAAGGTGCGCGGCCGCGGCGTGTTGCTCGTCGCGGCTACCTGGGTCGCCCCGATGATCATCTCCCCGCCCAGCTTCACCCGGGACGTGTTCTCCTACCTGGGTCAGGGCGAGGAAGCTCTCCGGCACATCGATCCCTACGCCTACGGGCCCTCGGTGCTCAACGACGCCATCGCGTTGAACGTGCACCCCTTCTGGCAGGACACCCCCGCGCCCTATGGCCCGCTGTTCATCCTGCTGGCCAAGCTCGTCGTGTGGGCCACCGGCGAGCACCTGATCCTCGGCGTCGTGCTGATGCGCCTGGTCCTGATGATCGGCCTGGGCCTGGTCATCTGGTCCATGCCCGGCCTCGTTCGCCACCTGGGCGGGCGGCTGTCCGTCGCGCTGTGGTTGATCGCCTGCAACCCAGTGGTGATCATCCATCTGGTCGGCGGCCCGCACAACGATCTGCTGATGATCGGCCTGCTGGCCGCGGGCACCATGCTCACCCTGGACCGCAAACACGTCGCCGGCATCTCGCTGGTGACCCTGGGCATGGCGGTGAAGGCCACGGCCGGTGTGGCGCTGCCGTTCCTGGTCTGGGTGTGGGCCGGGCGGTTGGAAGGCCCGCTGAAGAGACGTTTCATCCGTGCCTGCGCGGCCAGCCTCGGCGTGTTCGTCGTGGTGTTCGGGCTTGCGATGCTGGTCTCGTGGCAGAACTTCGGCTGGATCGGCGCGCTCAACGCGCCCACCCTGATCGTCAACTGGGTCAACCTGCCCACCGGCATCGGGCAGATGTTGCACAACGTCGTCGGCATCTTCGGCTCGCTGCCCGAGCAGCCCTTCACCAACATGACCCGCGACATCGGCATCCTGGTGCTGGTGATCATCGCGGTGCGGCAGTGGTGGAAGGCCCGCGTCGGTGGCGCGGAAGCCGTTCGCCGCATGAGTTTCGTGCTCCTGGCCGTGGCCATCATCGCCCCGCCCACGCTGCCCTGGTACCTCACCTGGGGCCTGTGCATTCTCTGTGCCGCGCCGTGGAAGGACCGCTGGCTGGCCTTTGCCGCCGGGCTCTCGGTGCTGGTGCTGCTGGTGTACTACCCGGACGGCGAGAGTGCCATGAACAGCTGGTGGCACATGGTCTGGGTCGGCGCGGTCGCCATCCTGGCCGGGGTGTCCATGCTGCGCCGCGACCCGCTTGGCTTGGCCCGCAACAGGAACAAGCGAAAGCAGGACGACGGCTCGGCCGCCAGCCCGGCCGAGAGCGGCGAACTCAACGGCGCCGCGGCCACCGCCGACGCGCCCGCCGCGACGGTGCTGCTCCCGGTGTCCGCCGGGTCCGAGGACGACGGCTCCGAGAAGTCTCCGGAGTCGGCCCCGGCGTCGGACAAGGTCACCCAGCAGGACACGGATCTGACCGGCTGATTCCACATTTCCACTCAGGAATCCTGCTCCTACCTTCGAGTGGGGCTCGGTGTTTTCGCACGTCATCACGGTGAATCACGGCTAATTTGGGTGCCCGGTGATCATCGAGGAGACTGCCGATGCTGGACCAGTCGCAGCGCTGGTCAGCAACTCGTTCCTGTTCTTGCGCTATGCCGACCATCACCCCGCGGCCTGGCACGGCTTCCTGCGCGCCGCGCGATAACCGCGTCGGCGCACGCGATAACCGCGTCAGCGCATCAGGATGCCGCCGTTGATGTCCAGGATCGCGCCGGTGATGTAGGCGGCCTGGGGTGAGGTGAGGAAGGCCATCGCGTCGGCCACCTCCCGCGCGGTGGCCTGGCGGCCGAGTGGAATCGCACTGTCCCGCCGCGCGGCGGCCTCCTCGACGGTGATCCCGGCTTCGGTCGCCACCGCTTCCAGCCCGGCCACGTTGAGCGGCGCCTCGACGTGTAACGGCGCGACTCCGTTCACGGTGATCCGCTCGGGTGCGAGCTCCAGCGCCAGACTCTTGATCATCGATCCCAGCGCCCCCTTGGACGCGCTGTACACGGCCCGTTCCGGCGCTCCCAGTTGAGCGTGCCCCGAGTACACGTAGACGATGCTCCCGCCCGGGGCCGTCAGTGCCGGAATTGCGCTGCGGGACAACAGAAACGGCCCCTTGGCGTTGTAGGTCATGACCCGGTCCCAGTCGGCCGGATCAAGATCCTTCAGCGGTACGCGGGGCGCCGGAACCACACTCGCCACGGCCAGCACATCCAACCGCCCATGCCGATCGACCGCGGTGGCCACCAACGCATCGCAAGCCGCCGGATCAGTCACATCCGTCCGCACCCCGACGGCATCGGACTCCGGATGCGCCGCCACGATCTTCTCCGCGACCGCCGGTGCCCCCGTCCCCAGGTCGGACAGCACAACTTTGCTGCCGTCCTCGGCAAACCGCCAGGCCAGCGCCTCCCCTATCCCCGCGGCCGCCCCCGTCACGACCGCCACCCGTGTCCCCGCCATGCCCACTCCCTCAACTCCAACCATCCGGTTGGAATTCAGGCTACAACCGCCCCCGCCCATCTGCAACCGGATGGTTGGAGTTTGCCGGAGAGCCCGAGAAGCCGCTCAGCCCTGCCGGTCAGCCCTGCCGGGCCGGCCGGATGGTGATGTCGCCGATCTCCACGTCCTCGGGCTGCTCGATGGCGAACGCGATGGCCCGCGCCACCGCGTCGGGGCTGATGCCCAGGGTCGCCACGGCGTGCTGGGCCTGCTCGCGCTGCTCCGGATCCTCGACGTGGTCGACGAGTTCGGTGTGCACGAAGCCCGGCGAGATCGAGGTGGTGCGCAGTGTCCCGTCCGTGGACTCCTGGCGGAGCGCCTCCAGCAGTGTGCGCACGGCGTTCTTGGTGCCCGCGTAGACGGCCTGCGTCGGCACGATCTTCAGCCCGGACGTCGACACGGTGGTCACGAAGTGCCCATGTCCCTGGCCGCGGAACGCCGGCAGCGCAGCGGCGATGCCGTGCAGCACGCCGCGCAGGTTGACGTCGATCATCGCGTCCCAGTCGTCGACGTCGAGCTCGGCCATGGGCGCGGTGCGGGCGACTCCGGCGTTGCTCACCAGGACATCGAGGCGGCCGAACCGGTCCACGGCCAGCGCCACCAGTTGTTCGAGATCGGCGCGCCGGGTGACGTCGACCTCCAGCGGTTCGGCCCGGCCTCCGTCGGCGCGGATGCGCGCCACGAGCGCGTCGAGCCGGTCGGTGCGCCGGGCGCCCAGCGCGACCGCCGCACCCCGGCTCGCCAGTTCCACCGCGGTCGCCGCGCCGATACCGCTGCTCGCCCCGGTGATCGCGACGACCTTGCTGTCCAGCCTGCTCATCGAAACAACTCCTGGTCCACTCCGGACAATGACCGGTCGCCGACCACAGTACCGGATAATTATCCGGTACTGTGGTCAAGGCTCGGCCCGCGAACCCAGGAGCCGGGTCATCCCAGGAAACCGCGCAGCAGCGCGCCGGTACCTTCCAGATGCTCGGCCATCGCCCGCCGCGCCCCCTCCGGATCGCCACCGAGGATCGCCGCCACGATCGCCTCGTGCTGGGCGTTGGAGTGCCCGATGTTGGGCGGTAGCAACGGAATCTCGTCCAGCAGCTCGTTGATCCGCATTCGGGCCTCGGCCACCGCGGTGGTCAGCGAGGCCGATCCGGTGGCCTCGGCGATGGCCAGGTGCAGCCGGGAATCCTTGCGCCGGTACTCGGCCAGCTCCGCGCCATCGGTCTCGGCCAGCCGGTCGCGCAGCTCGCGGCGCTGGTGCGGGGCCAGGGTCCGCAGCGCGGCCGCGGCCGCCGCGCCGGTCTCCAGAACATCCCGCAGCAGCAACGTGTCCGCCACTTCCTCGGCCGGGCGCGGGTCGCGGCGTCGCACCGGGGTGTGCCGCGGCTCGGTGACGAACGTGCCGCCATAACGGCCCCGGCGCGACTCCACGAAACCGGCCTCGGCCAGCGCCCGGATCGCGTCCCGCAACGTCACCCGGGCCACGCCGAGCCGCGTCGCCAGTTCGCGCTCGGACGGCAACCGCTCGCCGACGCCGACGACGCCGAGCTTGATGATGCCCAGCAACCGTTCGACCGTCTCCTCGAAGGCGTTGCCGGTGCGGACCGGCCGCAGCAGCGCCTCGTCCGCGGCGGTCACAGCGGGGTGACGTAGGCGCTGGAAATCCCGCCGTCGACCAGGAACGTGGACGCGGTGATGAAGGAAGCATCGTCGCTGGCCAGGAAGGCCACCGCGGCCGCGATCTCCTCCGGCTCGGCGAACCGCCCGACCGGTACGTGCACCAGCCGGCGCGCGGCCCGCTCCGGGTCCTTGGCGAACAACTCGCGCAGCAGGGGAGTGTTCACCGGCCCCGGGCACAGTGCGTTGACCCGGATGCCCTGCCGGGCGAACTGCACGCCCAGTTCCCGGCTCATGGCCAGCACCCCGCCCTTGGACGCGGTGTAGGAGATCTGCGAGGTCGCCGAGCCCATGGTGGCCACGAACGAAGCGGTGTTGATCACCGATCCCTTGCCCTGCTTGACCATCTGCTCGATGGCGTACTTGCTGCACAGGTACACCGAGGTCAGGTTGACCCGCTGCACCCGCTCCCAGGCTTCCGGCCCGGTGGTCAGGATCGAGTCGTCGTCGGCCGGGGAGATGCCCGCGTTGTTGAACGCGATGTCCACCGAACCGAACTCGTCCACAGTGGACCGGAACAGATGGCGGACCTGCTCCTCGTCGGCCACGTCGGTGCGCACGAACTTGCCGTCCACCTCCTTGGCCGCCGCCGTCCCGGCCGCCTCGTCCACGTCGGCGACCACGATCTTCGCGCCCTCGGAAGCCATCCGGCGCACCGAGGCCAACCCGATGCCCCCGCCGCCGCCGGTGACCACCGCGACCCGTCCGGCCAGGCGTTCTGCCATGCTGTCTACTCCTCCGAACTGATGAAGACGTTCTTGGTCTCGGTGAACGAATCCAGCGCGTCCGGGCCGAGTTCGCGGCCCAGCCCGGACTGCTTGAACCCGCCGAACGGCGTCCAGTACCGCACCGAGGAATGCGAGTTGACCGACAGGTTCCCGGCCTGCACCCCGCGCGACACGCGCAGCGCCCGCCCCACGTCCCGGGTCCAGATCGACCCGGACAGGCCGTACTCGCTGTCGTTGGCCAGTTCGACGGCGTCCGTCTCGTCCTCGAAGGGCAGCACCGTGACCACCGGGCCGAAGATCTCCTCGGTCACCACCCGGTCGCCCGGCGACACCGGCGCCAGCACCGTGGGCGGGAACCAGAATCCCTTGCCCTGCGGCGCTTCGCCCTGGAACGCGATGTGCACCGTGTCGTCCACATAGGACCTTACACGTTCGCGGTGCCCGGCCGAGATGAGCGGGCCCATCTGGTTGGCCGGGTCGCTCGGGTCGCCGACGGTCACCGCGCGCACCGCGGGCTCCAGCAGCTCCATGAACTTGTCGAACACGCTGCGCTGCACCAGAATCCTCGACCGCGCGCAGCAGTCCTGGCCCGCGTTGTCGAACACCCCGCCCGGCGCGCCGGCCGCGGCCTTTTCGATGTCCGCGTCGGCGAACACGATGTTGGCGCTCTTGCCGCCCAGCTCCAGGGTGATCCGCTTGACCTGCTCGGCGCACCCGGCCATCAGCTGCCTGCCCACCGCGGTCGACCCGGTGAACACGATCTTGCGCACCAGCGGATTGGTCACGAACCGTTGGCCCACAACCGATCCCTTGCCGGGAAGCACGGTGAACACGTCCTCGGGCAGCCCGGCCTGCCGGGCCAGTTCGCCCAGCCGGATCGCGGTCAGCGGGGTGAGCTCGGCCGGTTTGAGCACCACCGTGTTGCCCGCGGCCAGCGCCGGGGCGAAACCCCAGGAGGCGATCGGCATCGGGAAGTTCCACGGCACGATCACGCCGACCACGCCCAGCGGCTCGGCGAAGGTCAGGTTCACCCCGCCGGACACCGGAATCTGCTTGCCCAGCAACCGTTCCGGCGCCGCGGCGTAGTAGTGCAACACCTCGGCCGCGTTGGTGGCCTCCCAGCGGGCGCTGCCGATCGGATGCCCGGAGTTCGCGGTTTCCAACTCCGCCAGGTGATCCACATCGGCGGCCACCGCGTCGGCGAAGCGGCGCAACAACTTCGCCCGGTCGCCGGGGGCGACGTCCCGCCAGGCCGGGAAGGCGGCGTTGGCCCGGGCGATGGCCTCGTCGGCCTGCGCCTCGGAGGCCAGCTCGACCGTGGTGACCAGCTGTTCGGTGGCCGGGTTGAGCACGTCGACGGTGGTCATGCCGGCACCACCACCGGGGTGGTCACGCTGGCCCGCTCGGTCGCCGCCTTGATCAGCGCGGCCACCAGGCGGTCGTCGGAGGCGTCCTCCTCGGGATGCCACTGCACGCCGATCACGAACTCCCTCCCGGGTGACTCGATCGCCTCGATCACCCCGTCCTCGGCCTGCCCGGCCGCGATCAGCCCCTTGGCCAGCGTGTCGATCGACTGATGGTGATGGCAGCGCGCGGGCGCGGACCCGCCGAGGATCGTGGCGACCCGGCTGCCCGCGGTGAGGGTGATCTGGTTGGGGCCGAACACGCCCAGCTCCGGCCGGTGCCGCTGGTGACCCACCTTCTCCGGCAGGTGCTGGGTCAGCGCGCCGCCGAGCAGCACGTTGAGCACCTGCATCCCGCGGCAGATGCCCAGCACCGGCAGGCCGATGGCCAGCGCGCCGCGGGCCAGCCGGAACTCGAAGGAGTCGCGTTCGGGCCGGGTGCCAATGGTTTCCGGGTGCGTGGGCTGGTGGTAGCGGGCGGGCACCACGTCCGCGCCGCCGGACAGGATCAGCCCGTCCAGCCTGCGCACCAGCTCGGCCTGCCCAGCCCCGGCCGGCGGCAGCAGCACCGGAATGCCCCCGGCCCGCACCACCGCGTCCACGTAGGTGCGTGGCAGCACCGCGGCGTCCACGTCCCACACCCCGAAGCTGGTCCGCTCCGCGTAGCTGGTGATCCCGATCAACGGCGCCATGCCGTGCTCACATCCGTTCGAAGCCACGAATCTTTTCCCAGTCCGTCACCGCCGCGTCGAACGCGGCGAGTTCCACCCTCGCCGCGTTACGGTAGTGCGCCACCACATCCGGGCCGAACGCGCGCTGGGCGATCTCGCTGTCGCCAAACAGGTCGGCGGCCGCGGCCAGGGTGCGCGGCACGGCCGGTTTGGCCGAATCGTAGGCGTTGCCGAGGAATTCCTCCTCCAGGGGCAGTTCGTTGTCCACCCCGTGCAGCCCGGCCGCGATCAGCGCGGCCACCGCCAGGTAGGGGTTCACATCGCCGCCGGGCACCCGGTTCTCCATGCGCAGCGAGTCGCCGTGGCCGACCACTCGCAGCGCGCAGGTGCGGTTGTCATAGCCCCAGGCCACCGCGGTCGGCGCGAAGCTGCCCTCGGCGAACCGCTTGTAGGAGTTGATGTTCGGCGCCAGGAAGTAGGTCAGTTCGCGCAGGCCGGCCAGCTGCCCGGCGAGGAAGTGGCGCATCAGCTTCGACATCCCGCGCGGGCCGTCCCCGGCGAACACCGGGGAGCCGTCGGCGCCGCGCAGGCTCAGGTGAATATGGCAGGAGTTGCCCTCCCGCTCGTTGTACTTGGCCATGAAGGTCAGCGCGCGGCCGGACTGGGCGGCGATCTCCTTGGCGCCGGTCTTGTACACGCTGTGGTTGTCGCAGGTGGTCATGGCCTCGGCGTAGCGGAAGGCGATCTCATGCTGGCCGGGATTGCACTCGCCCTTGGCCGACTCCACGTACATCCCGGCATCGGTCATGTCGTTGCGGATCTTGCGCAGCAACGGTTCCAGCCGTCCGGTGCCCAGCAGAGAATAGTCCACATTGTACTGATTGGCCGGGCGAAGATCGCGATAGTGCTTGTCCCAGGCCGATTCGTAGGTCTCGTCGAAGACGATGAACTCCAGCTCGGTGCCCACGTAGGCGGCCAGGTCGCGCTGCGCCAGCCGGTCGAGCTGGCGGCGCAGCACCTGCCGGGGCGCGGCCGGCACCGGGCCGGTCTGCTGCCCGCCGGGCACCCACTCCAGGTCGGCCTGCACCAGCACGGTGGCCTCGTGCCAGGGGATGGGCCGCAGCGTGGCGTAGTCCGGGCGCAACACGAAGTCGCCGTAGCCGCGTTCCCAGGAGGACATCTCGAAGCCTGGGACGGTGTTCATCTCCACGTCCACCGCGAGCAGGTAGTTGCATGCCTCGGTGCCGTGCGGGACGATCTCGTCCAGGAAGAACCGGGCCGCGCAGCGCTTGCCCTGCAATCGCCCCTGCATGTCCGTGATGGCCACCAGCACGGTGTCCACCTCGCCCTCGTCGACCAGCACCCGCAGCCGCTCGACGGTCAGCTCCTCGTTGCCCCGCATGGGTTCCTTCCGGCCAATGGATCGATCCCGATCCATTACGTGTTCGTACCTGAGCGTAGAAGCTCCTGTCAACACTGTTGACTTCTCGTTAACTACAAGGCTGAATATTGACACCCCGTCCACCGGGGACCAACTTCAAAGGACTGCTGTCGATCCATTGCCGACCCACTGCGTCGAGGAGGGTCCGTGTCCGACTCATCCGTCACCTCGTCCCCACCAACGGAACTGTCCGACGACGACGCCCGGTTACACCAGCTCGGCTACGCCCAGGAACTGCGCCGCACGCTGTCCGGATTCTCCAACTTCGCCGTCTCCTTCACCATCATCTCGATCCTCTCCGGCTGCCTCACGCTCTACAGCTACGGCATGAACACCGGCGGACCGGCCACCATGATCTGGGGCTGGCCGCTGGTCGGCGTGTTCGTGGTGCTGGTCGGCCTCGGCATGGCCGAGGTGTGCTCCAGTTACCCGACCGCGGGGGGCCTGTACTACTGGGCGGCCAAACTCGCGCCACGCGGGGGAGCGGCCTGGTCCTGGTTCACCGGCTGGTTCAACCTGATCGGCCAGGTCGCGGTGACCGCGGGCATCGACTTCGGCGCGGCCCTGTTCCTCAACGCCTTCCTCGACCTGACCGCCGGATTCACCGCGACCCCGCCGCACACCATCCTGTTGCTGGCCGCGATCCTGATCGTGCACGGCCTGCTCAACACCTTCGGCGTGCGGCTGGTGGCCGTCCTCAACAACGTCAGTGTGTGGTGGCACCTGGTCGGCGTGGCGATCATCGTCGGCGCGGTGCTGATCCTGCCCAGCCACCACCAGTCGGCCGGCTTCGTGTTCGGCCACTTCGTGAACAACACCGGCTGGGGCTTCGCGCCCTATGTGTTCCTGCTCGGCCTGCTCAACGCGCAGTACACGCTGACCGGCTACGACGCCTCGGCGCACATGACCGAGGAGACCAGGGATGCCGCCCGGTCCGGTCCGCGCGGCATCGTCAACTCCATCCTGGTGTCCCTGGTGGCCGGCTGGGTGCTGCTGATCGGCCTGACCTTCGCCATCCAGGACTACAGCGGCGAGCTCAACAGCGCGACCGGGGTGGCGCCGGCGCAGATCTTCATCGACGCGGCCGGCACCAAGACCGGCGAGTTCCTGCTGTTGATCGCCGTTGGCGCGCAACTGTTCTGCGGCATGGCCTCGGTCACCGCGAACTCCCGGATGATCTACGCCTTCGCCCGGGACGGCGCCATCCCCGGATCGAAGTTCTGGCACAAGATCAACAAGCGCACCCGCACGCCGACGAACTCGGTGTGGCTGGCCGTCGTCGGCGCGTTCATCCTGGCCCTGCCCTATCTGTGGAGCTCCACCGCGTACGCCGCGGTCACCTCCATCGCCACCGTCGGGCTCTACGTCGCCTACGTGATCCCGGTGTTCTTGCGTGTGCTCAAGGGAAACCGGTTCGAACGTGGGCCCTGGCACCTGGGCCGGTGGGGCCGGCCGGTGGGCATCGTGGCCAGCATCTGGGTGGTGTTCATCTTCGTGCTGTTCATGCTGCCGCAGGCAGCGCCGATCACCGTGAAGACGTTCAACTACACCCCGGTGGCCTTCCTGGTCGTGCTCGGTGGCGCGGCGGTGTGGTGGTTCGTCTCGGCCCGGAAGTGGTTCACCGGACCGAAAGTGCAGGGCACCGCGGCCGAACTCGCTGAGGTGGAACGAGATCTGGAGGCGATCTAGCGACTAGCCGTTGGCCCGCAACGGATAATCCGGATCATCGGTGACGTGGGCCAGCCGCACCAGCGACAGGATCAGGTCCGCGGTGGTGCCCTCCGGGGCATACAACCGCAGCTCGGTGTGGCTGGCCCGGTGCAGCTCGATCACCTGGTACAGCACCGAAATCCCGGCGCTGGCCAGGTGGGTGACCGCGGTCAGATCGGCGGTCAGCGAACGGGTGCCGGTAGCGCCCGCGGTGCGCAGGGCCCGGGCGAACTCGCCCGCGGTGGTCGAGTCCACCGGTCCGTCGATCCGGATGCGCGGACTCGGCGCCGAGGGCTGGTCCAGCATGAGCAACGGCCGGGACCGGTCCGGTGCCAGCCCGGTCACGGTCCAGCTCAGGCTCTCGGTGGTCAGCAACCGGGCCGGCTGGCTCAGCCGGTGCCGCACGGTGGCCATGGTGCCCCACTCGTCGTGCTCGATCTGCAAGGCGTCCACCAGGGCCTCCGTCACCTGCAGGCCCAGCCCCCGGTCCGGGGAGGGCACCGGGTCCCGCCAGCGGCCCCGGTCGGCGACCTGGATGCGCACCTCGCCGGTGGCGGCGAGGGCAGCGCTGACGGTGACCGAGTCGACCCGCGGGGCGTCCAGGTAGGCGTGTTCCACCGCGTTGGTGGCCAGCTCCACGACCGCGTGCCGCAGCGCGTCCCCGTCGTCGCTGCCGGCCCGGGTGCCGGTCAGCCATTCGTCCAGCCGTTCCCTGATCGGGGTCAGCGAGGCGCTGGTGGCGGCCAGTTCCAGGGTCAGCTCCCGGGGCGCGGGGACGCGCTGGCCGGCCAGCACGGTGATGTCGTCGGTGTGCCCGGTGGCCCGGGTCAGCAGTTCCAGGGTCTGCCCGCACACCCGTTCCACCACCGAGCCGGTGCCGTCGCGCAGCGCGCGATCGGCGGCGATGTCGGCCGCGACCTGCGCCAGCTCGGCCGTGCTGCGGGTCAGATCCCGGCCCGGGCGCTCCAGGATCCCGTCGGTGTAGAGCAGCACGAGTGCGTTGTCGGCCAACCGATCCGTGCCGACCGACTCGGCGCCCAACTGTGCCCCGACCCCGATCGGCCCGGCGCCGGTGGCCGGCAGGTAACGGCTTTCCCCGGCGGTGGACAGGATCAACGGCGGTGGATGACCCGCGGTGCAGTAGGTCAGCACGCCGGTGGCCGGATCGAGCAGCACCACGCAGACGGTGGCCGCGCGAGCGCCCCGGATCCGGGCCGCGGCCGTGTCCAGGGCGGCCAGCGCGGTCCCCACGTCCCGGCTGGCGACCAGCCGTTCGTGCAGCACGATGCGCAGCTGCCCCATGGTGGCCGAGGCGGTCACCCCGTGCCCGACCACATCGCCGACCACCAGCGCGACCCGCCCGTCCGGCAACGGAAACGCGTCGAACCAGTCGCCGCCGGCCGCGGTGTCGGCGTCGGCCAGCAGATAGCTGGCCGCGAGCTGCACCTCGGGCAGCACCGGCACCCCGGCGGGCAGAAGTTCCCTTTGCAGTACGGTGATTCCGTCTCCGACCCGGGCCAGGCCGCGTTCCGCCTCGGTGGTCTTGCGGCGCCGGGCCCGGCGCTCCCGTACCCGCTCGGTCACGTCGGTCCCGTCGATGATCGTCCCGATCACCGTGCCGTCCGCCGCTCGCCAGGGATTCACGTTGAAATCCATGAAAAACTCGCCGCGGCCACCGGCGCCGGGCAGATCGATCTGCGCGCGGTATTCGTACAGCGACTCCGGTTCCCCCGATGCGTACACCCGGTCCAGGATCGCCTCGATCTGCTGGCCCCGCGTTTCCGGAAACGCATCGCCGTACAGCATGCCGGTCATGTTCGGCCGCGCGGTGATCGCCCGGTATGCCTTGGTGGCCGCCGCGATCCGGTGCTCCGGCCCCTGGGTCGCCGCCAGCAGCAGGTGCAGTTGCTCGAACACCTGCTGGATCACGTACGGGTCACCGACCCGGCGCGACAGCTCGCCACCGTCCGCTGATTCCCCTGGCATTTCCGCCGCCATGTCTCCGGAACAATCGCTCGACGCCCTGGGTTAGCCCTTGGCGACAAAATCTAACCACTGCACCCGATCATTCCCCGTGACATGCTCTGGCCATGGCGGAAAACGTTGATGTCGTCGTGATCGGAATGGGACCGGGCGGCGAGGACGCGGCCGGGCGGCTGGCCGCGGCGGGGCTGTCGGTGGTCGGGATCGACGCCCGGCTACTGGGCGGCGAATGTCCTTACTACGGCTGCGTTCCCAGCAAGATGATGATCCGCGCGGCCGACGCGCTGGCCGAGGCCCGCCGGGTGCCGCAGTTCGCCGGGACCGACACCGTCGAGGCGGACTGGACCAAGGTGGCCGACCGGGTTCGCGACGAGGCCACCGACAACTGGGACGACGCGGTTGCGGTGAAGCGGTTCACCGACAAGGGCGGCCGGTTCGTGCGCGGCAGGGCACGGCTGTCCGGCCCGCACACCGTGTCGGTCAACGGCGAGGACTTCACCGCGGGCAGGGCGATCGTGCTCAACACCGGCACCGAGCCGAACGTGCCGCCGATCACCGGCTTGACCGACACCCCGTACTGGACCAACCGGGAGGCGATCACCACCCGCGAGGTGCCGGCCTCGCTGTGCGTGCTGGGCGGCGGCGCGATCGGGCTGGAGCTGGCGCTGGTGTTCGCCCGGTTCGGCAGCAAGGTCACCGTGGTGGAAGCGGGCGAGCGGTTGCTGGCGCTGGAGGAGCCCGAGGCCGGCAAGCTGCTCGCCGAGGTGTTCACCGACGAGGGCCTGACCGTGCGCACCGGTAGCTCGGCCACGTCGGTTTCCCACGATGGCAACGAGTTCACCGTGGACCTGTCCGACGGGCAGGTGCGGGCCGATGCGTTGTTGGTGGCCACCGGGCGGCGCACCAACCTGGCCGACATCGGCCTGGAGACCGTTGGTCTGGACCCGAAGGCGCGGTTTCTGGACCCGGACGAGTGGATGCGGGTGGCCGACGGTGTGTGGGCCATCGGCGACATCACCGGCAAGGGCGCGTTCACCCACGTGTCCATGTACCAGGCCGATGTGGCCGTGCGGGACATCCTGGGCCAGGGCGGTCCGGCCGCCGAGTACCACGCGCTGCCCCGGGTGACCTTCACCGACCCGGAGGTCGGCGCGGTCGGCATCACCGAGGAGCAGGCCCGCGAACAGGGCCTGAACGTGCGGGTCGGCCTGACCGATCTGGCCTACTCCACGCGCGGGTTCATCCACCGGGCCAAGGGCTTGATCAAGGTGGTGGAGGACGCGGACGCGGGCGTGCTGGTCGGCGGGACCGCGGCCGGGCCGAGCGGTGGGGAGGTGCTGTCCGCGCTCGCGGTCGCGGTGCACGGACGCGTCCCCACCGACCGGCTGGCCTCGATGATCTACGCCTACCCGACCTTCCACCGGGCGATCCAGTCGGCCATCGCGGACCTGCACTGAGTTCTCACCCGATTGCCCTGGACGTGCCGAACATCTCGTCCAGGGTGACCGGGGTCAGGTCGCGCTGCTTGATCAGCGCGGTCAGCTGGTCGAACAGGCCCAGCACGGTCGGGTGATTGGCGTGCCCGAGCAGGATTACTCCGGGTTGCAGATACTTCTGGGCCATTTGCATCAGGTACTGCGGGGTGATGATTTCCGAGTCGCTGTAGGAACCGTTCCACATGACCGTCCGGGTATACCCCAAACCGGACACAACGCCGTCAATGTGCGCATTGTGGAAACCGAATGGCGGGCGGTAGTAGGGGCGGGTGGTGATGCCGAAGTGTTGCTGCACCCACTCGTCGTTGCGTTCGAGTTCCTCGGTGATCTTGGCGTCGGTCATCTTCCGCAGGTCGAGGTGGCTGAACGTGTGGTTCATGACCTGGACCTGTTGGTTGGCGACCAGGGGTTTGATGATGTCGGCGTGCGGGGCCCAGGAGTGGGCGTAGGTGCCGTTCGGGCTGAACGTGAGATGGATTCCGGTGCGGCGCACGAAATCCACGTAGCCGGCGACCACGTCGGCGTTGTCCCCGTCATCCACGGTGAGCACGATCTTGTGGCCCGCGATGGGCGCGTGGTCGACCTTGACCGAGGGGCCCGGATGCGGCGGCGGAATGGGTGGCAGTGGCCTGGTGGCGACCGGAATCGCGTTCGCGGAAGTGTCGGTGGCCGGCGGCACTCCATTTGGTGCCGGATTGACCGAATTGGTGGTGTCGTCCGAGGAACAGCCGGTGATGGCGACCGCGAGGCCGACGGACATCATGCCGAGAAATGCGCGGCGGTTGTGGTGATCGATGGCAGGAAGACGCACGACGCGGGACATTATCTGGATTGATGTGCTTCCTGTGTAAACTGCCAGGAAACGTGACTCGGTGTGACTGCTGCGGTGCGCGCAGGCCGTGGCGATGCGCCGGTGTCAGTGCCGGGGTGGGCGCAGGCCGTCGCAGATGATTTCCACCAGGCGCGCGGTGGCCGCCGTATCGTCGGAGTGGTGGCGCTGGATGGCGTGCGCGCCGATCATCAGGCCCTTCACGTCGGCCGCGGTGATCCCGGTGCGCACCGCGCCCGCCCGCTGGGCCTTGTCCAGTAGCTCGCCCAGCGCGTCCATCATGGCCGCGCCGTGCTCGGCCGACAGGGCGAGGGCGCCGTCGGCGGTGTTGGCCGCCATCGCGTCGAACAGGTCCTTGTTCATCAGCCCGGACTCCAGCACCCGGGAGAACAGCTCGAAGAAGGCCGACCCCGGGTCGGGCCGCTGGGCCAGCGCGTGGATGTCGGCCACGATGCTGTCCACCCGGTGCGCCAGGATGGCGTGGAACAGCGCTTCCTTGGTGGGGAAGTGCCGGTAGATGGTGCCAACGCCGACCCCGGCTCGGGTGGCGATGTCGTCGATCGGCGCGGTGACCCCCTCGGCCGCGAAGACCTCCTGTGCGACCTCCAGGATGCGGGCGCGGTTGCGCCGGGCGTCCGCTCGCAAACGCTTGCCACCAGGCTCGGAGGTGGCCGCGCCGGGCTGCGTGGTCATGCGCGGGAGCCCGTTGACATCCGGAACGCACGTTCCGTATATTTCCCTTGGGGCCGAACTGGAGTCACGGTTCCGATTGTAGGTCGAGGTTCGCGCAGGGGAGTCGCCCGATGTCCGCATCCGCCCAGCTGACCGGTCCGCACGCGGCCTTGGCCGCCTACCACGAGATGGTGCTGCGCCGGGAACCCGAACTGCTCGACGTGTACACCGAGGACGCGGTTCACGAACTTCCGTTCAGCGACCGCAAATTTTCCGGTCGCGAGGCCATTCGTGCCGCGTACACCGGCGGCTGGGCCCGCAGCTCGATGGGGGTGGACGAGATCACCGACCTGGTGGTGCACGACGGCGCCGATCCGGACATGGTGATCGCCGAGTACCGCGCGAGGGTCACCATGGCCGGCGGTGAGGTCACCCGAGTGCCGATCGTGCTGGTGCTGCGGGCTCGGGGTGAGCGGATCGCCTCGGCGCGCGAATACGTCGGCCCGTATCCCCAGGGTTGAACTTTCAGTGACTGAACCGGCCGGAGCTGAACTTCCAGGCGCCGGAGTCCGGTGACTGAACCCCAAGGGGCTGGGCGGAACCCGCCCAGCCCCGGCAGGCCGGCCGGAACGTCGAGAACCGCGCGCGATCAGCTGAAGTAGTGGCCCTGTTCGATGTCCTCGATGAGGCCGGGCTGGGTGGGTTTCCAGTCCAGGAGTTCCTGGGTGATGGTGCTGGAGGCGGGCATGTCGGTGCCGAGGATGTGCGCGAGCATGCCACCGAATTCCTCGGCGGGCAGCGACCGGGCCGGCAGGTTCAGGTGCCGGCCGATGGTCCCGGCGATCTCCCGGACGGGCACGCCTTCGTCGCCGACCGCGTTGAGCACCGTGCCGGCCGGAGCCTGCTCGATGGCCAGCCGGTACAGGCGCGCGGCGTCCCGCACGTGCACGGCGGGCCAGCGGGCGGCCCCGTCGCCGACGTATCCGGAGACGCCTCTGGTCCGGGCCGCGGCGATGAGCTGGGGGATGAAGCCGTGGCGTTCTCCCTGACCGTGCACCGAACGGGGCAGCATGACCAGGCAGCTGCGCACACCCCGGTCCGCGGTCGCGAGCGCGGTCCTCATGTTGGCGATGCGGGCGGCGATGGGCCCGGCGGCGACGAGTTCGTCGCGCTCGGTCGCGGGCCGGCCAGGGGTGATCAGCGTTGCGCCGGAGATGACCAGGGGCTTGCCGGAGCCGCCGAGGGCCGCGGCGAACGTCTCGATGGCCGTGGCGTCGGTCCGGGTCGCCGCCTCGGTCACGCTCGGCACGACGAAGGCCAGATGGATGACGCCGTCGCTGTCGAGGGCGCCGGCGCGCAGCACGTCGGTGTCGTTCAGGTCGCCGCGCAGCACCTCGGCGCCCAGGTCGGCGACTGCCTTCGCGGAGGTGTCCGAGCGGGCCAGCCCGAGGACCTGGTGGCCGGCACTGATGAGTTCGGGGACGACGGTCGAGCCGATCCAGCCGGAAGCGCCGGTGACGAAGACGCGCATGGAGATTCTCCCTTGGTCGTGCCTCGGGTGAGGAGGCTGCGACCGGAACGCTGATGCGACCCGGTCGCATCACTATAACCCTATCGATGCGACTCGGTCGCATAATCTTCCCAAATGATGCGACCGGGTCGCCTCGCTTAGGCTGGAGACCATGAGCAGATGGGCGCCGGACGCGCGGGAACGTCTGGAGGCCGCCGCGCTGGAGTTGTTCACGGAGAACGGCTACGAGGAAACGACCGTCGCGCAGATCGCGGATCGGGCCGGCTTGAACCGGGCCACGTTCTTCCGGCACTTCGCCGACAAGCGGGAGGTCCTGTTCGGCGGCGAAGACGTGCTGGCCGGGCTGTTCGCCGACGGCATCCGGACCGCTTCCCCGGACGCGACGATCACCGAGTGCCTGACTGCGGCGTTCACGGCCGCCGAGGTCGCGCTGACCCCGCGGCAACGGACAAGGGCCGCCCAGCGCGTGCGAGTGGCCGCGGCGAACATCGAGGTGCGGGAGCGAGGACTGCTCAAGCGCGCCCGGATCGCCGCCTCGGTCAGCGCCGCCCTGCGCGAACGGGGGGCGGACGAGCTGACCGCCCGGCTGGGGGCGGAAATAGGGATGCTCGCGTTCTCCGTCGCCGTTGAGCGCTGGATGAGGTCGGACAACGGCGAACCGTTTCCGGTCCATGCCGCAACGGCCCTGCGCGACCTGCGCGCAGCGGCGCACGGTGGCATGTGGGACAAATCCGGCTGAACTCCCCGGGGCTGGGCGGAAAACCATCCAGCCCCGGGGGATTCGCTCAGCCGACGCGGTAGCTGTACGGGAGGCCGGTCAGCTCGTCACCGTTCGGCTCGGTGTCGGCCGGGTCGGCGAACGCGGTGTTCAGCACCGCCGAGCTGCCCACCACCAGATCGTCCACGTACAACGTGCCGCGCACCGTCGAGCCCTTCGGGCCGGACGGGGTGATGGTCACCGGGATGGTCGCCGACTGTCCCGGTTGGACGGTCACCAGATGCAGGGAATTCGACAGGGCAACGGAATTCGCCCACAGGTCGCTCGCGGTCGAGCTGACCGAGGAGTCGAATCCCTTGGTCAGCGCCACCGCGGACAGCGACACCGTGCCCGCCGGAGAACCGTTCGCGCCACCCCGGCCGAGCTCACCCGGGTTGGCCGACCACACGCCACTGGCCAGTGGCCGCCCCAGGTCCGCGCCGACCGCGGTGGTGCCGTTGACGAACGACGGCAGGTCCGGATCGCCCGCGTTGGAACCGAAGTCGAACGACACCGGCAGGCTCGCCTTCGCCGTCACCACCATGCCCGAGGTCTCGCTGGGCACCAGCCACGCCGGGGACGGCGCGTCGGCCGGCATCGGCAGGGGCAGCGTGGTCGGCTCCAGTGCGGCCAGGCTCACCGGCTGCACGGTGTCCAGCCGGGCGTCGGTGAAGACGTCTTCCGGGGCGGTTCCGGTGTTGTGCACGGTGACCGGCACGGTCACCGACTGGCCCGCGGCCAGCACCGCACCGCTGGGCAGGTTCGCGCGCACGTCCACCGTGTCGAAGCCGATCTTCCCGGTGAACGGCTGGGACAACTCGTCTCCGACGACCGCCCCCGCGTAGTTGATGATCAGCGTCCACCGGCCGGCCGCCGGAGCGCGGGTGTACAGGTCGGTCTGGGTCACCGGCGTGCTACTGCCCGCGCGGGTGGTCGGGTTGTACGCGGTGGTCAGCCGGTTGGCGCCGGTGGCCACCGTGTTCCCGGCCGGGTCGACCAGGAACGCGGCCACGTTGTCGCCGGCGTCGTTGGTCAGGTCCACGTTCGCGGACAGATCGCGCTGCCCGGCGGGCACGTCGAACTGGTAGTAGTTCGTCTGCCCCAGGTTGGTCTGCCTGCCGTTGCCACCGGTCAGCACGCCGTGGAAGGCGCCGCCGGATCTCGGCTGCACCAGGCTGCGCAGCACGATCGGCACCGAGGTCTGCTGCCCACCGGCCGACAACACCACCGAACCACTGGCGTCCCCGGGGGAAGCCGGGGCCGGCGCGGTCACCGTCACCGTGCCGCTCTGACCAGGGGCCAGTCGCAGCGAACTCGGGCTCACCGAGCCGAACGACGCGGTGTTCGCGGTGCTCGCGCCGAATACCACCTTGCCCGCGGTGCCACCGCTGGCCGTGGTGCGGCTGTAGATGATCGCGGTCCACCTGCCCGCGGCCGGGAAGCGCACGTCCACGTTGCCGTAGTTGCCAACGCCCTGCGGCAGCGAGTGCGCGGCGAACCGGCCCAGCGGGTCGATCAGGATCAACCGCACCCGGGCGTTGAGCGAGGCGCTCGGATCGGCCGGGTAGGCGATCGACGCGGACAGCCGGTCCGCGCCTTTGGGGACGGTGAACGTCAGTGTGCCGTAGTTGTTGGGCACCCCGGACCAGTCGGCGAAATGCGGGCTGGCCGAGTCGGACAGCGTCACGTTGCCGCTCGCGATGTCATGGGCCGCACCGAAATCGCGGCCGGACAGGTTCACCGTCTGCGCGCTGGCGCCGGTGTTGGTGACGGTCATCTGCCAGTGCTGGGTGCTGCCCGGCGCGCCGGTCGCGTCCAGTTGGGTCGTGCTGGTCAGCAACGAAGAACCCGTTGCGCCGGAAGGGTTTCCGACCGACAGTGCGGCCTGCACGGCCCGGTAGCTGTCCAGCAGGCCGGCGCCCTGCTCGTCGCCCGGCTCGGTCAGGTCGTCGGCGGTGCTGGTGATGATCTGCTTGACCAGCGCCGGGCTCGGGCTCGCGCCGTGGTGCGCCTGCCGGTAGGCCTGGATCACCAGCGCGGCCGCGCCCGCGGTCAGCGGCGAGGATTCACTGGTGCCGCCGCTTCGCTCCACATCGGACGGATTGCCGTTGAAGTCGGCGCAGTCCTCGTACAGGTCCGGATTCGGTGTGCACAAGGCGAAACTGCTGTCCCCAGGGGCGAGCAGGTCGATGGTGCGCCCGGCCTGGTTGACCCCGCTGGAGGACAGCGAGCTGACATTGTCGTTCAACCAACCGGAAGTAGCGAACTGCTGGTAGGCCGCGTAGTCGGTCTGGGCCAGCCAGCGGAACGTGGTGGACGCGCCCACCGAGATCACCGCCGGGTCGCTGGCCGGAGAGCCCTGGGTGTTGGTGCTGCCCGCGTCGCCGGTGGACGCGGTGACCGTCACGCCCGCGGCAACGGCGGCCTCGTCGGCCAGCCGGATGGCGTCGGCGGAACCGGTGTCCGGGAACGGGTCGTAGCCGAAGGACTGGTTGAGCACGTCCACGTGGTCGACCGTCACCGCATACTGAATCGCCTGCAGGAAACCGGAAGTCGTGGAGTAGTTGTTCTGGCCGAACACCTTGTAGCCGTACAGCGACGCGCCCGGCGCGACGCCCTCGATGCGCACGTCGCACGCTGTCGGCAGCGGGTGCGCGCCGAAGTTCTGGATGTCGTAGACCTGCCTGCCCTGTGCGGCGATCGCGCTGGCGTCCAGGAACGCCTCGCCGCCGCTGGTGGCCGCATTGGTGCCGTCACCGGTGAAGTCCTGGTAGTCGGCGAACACCTGGCTGCCGTCGGCCCGGATGAAGTCCGGGTTGTTCACGTCGATGCCCTCGGCCATGTAGCCGACCCGCACGCCGGAACCGGTGAAACCCAGTCCACGCGCGGTTTTCGCGGTCGGATCGTCCGAGTCGGTGTGGGTGTCGGCCAGGGCCTCCGGCTCCAGCATCACCTTGCCCGGTGCGGGACACACCTGGCTGTCCGACGCGGGCGCGGCGGTGGCCGGCTGCGCGGCTCGGGCGGTCTGGTCCGTTTGCGGGGCGCCGCCGCGGATCAACGCGTCCGGCACGACCTCGGCCACGTTCGGCTCGGTGGCCAGCCGGGCCGCCTCGGCCTTGGACACGGTGGCCGACACCGCGTCCAGCAGGTTGTAGCTGTGCACCTTCTGCGCGTGCACCTGGGACAACTCGGACAACACGGGGGTCTGTGCGCCCGCGATGGCGTGCGCCCGCTGGGTGGCCGCGGCGCCGGTGCCGGACACATTGGCCTGGCCGGCGGCGGGCTGGTCGCGCAACAGCACCACGACCGGGGTGTCGGTGTTCTGGGCCAGCGCGGCGGCCTGGTCCGCGGTCAACGGCGCGGCGGTGCTCGGCGCGGCGGCCGCGGCCGGGGCGGCGACGAGCGCCAGCACCGCCGCCGTGCCGACCGCGGCGGCCAATAACCGCTGAGTCGATCTGGGCATTGAGATTCCTCCGGGATGCAGGGTGAGTCGTGATTGTCCTGGCACGACCCGGAGGCGGACGCTAACACCGGAAATGGGCGGCAAACAGCGACTTTGGTCTGTAAACAGGTCAGGAGTCGTGGGACTCCGGCATTTCCTCGGCGTACGGGTCCTCAAGCACCTCGTAGGCCGGATCGACCAGCACCATGGAATCGTCGGCCGGTTCCAGCCGCACCCGGCCGCGCAGCCGGATCCGTTGCCCCGCCTCGATGTCCGGATGCTCGCCGGAGAACCGCACCTTCACCGAACCGGTGGAGTCACGCAACTCGCAGGCCAGCACGCTGCGGCCGCGGTGCCGGCCCACCTCGATTTCGCTCAACCGCCCGGACACGGTCGCCTGCCGGCCCGGGATCAGCGAACCCAGTGGCGTGGAATCCTTGCCCGCCTTGGGTTCCATGTGCTCGCGCACCTCCGGCTCGTCCCCGATCAGCCGGTTCAGCAGCCGTTCGAACGCGCCGGTGATGCGTTCCTCGGGCAGATCCGGGAACGCCGCGCGAATCCGGGACTGCACGTCGTAGGGCACGATCGTGGCGGCGGCCTGCGGCACCCGGCTGATCACCCGGGCCATCCGGTCGGCCGAACGGTCGTGCAGCAACCGGCCCAGCAGTGGCGCGTAGGTGCGCCGGGGCAGCAGGACCGTCACCCCGGTGTCGCCGCCGTCGCCGATCGCGTGCAGCACCAGGTCCTGCGCGGCCCGGCTCAGCCGGCGGTCCGGGCAGTCCAGCACGGTCAGCGTGGCCGGCACGTCCATCTTCTCCCAGCGGTCGCGCAACCGGTTGGCGTGCACCTCGTCCAGCATGAAGTGCACCGCCTTCAGCTCGGAGGGCCGCAGCCCGCGCCCGTAGCGCAGCGCTTCCAGCACGGCCAGATCCAGGCTGTTGACGAACACGAACACCTTGTGGTTCGGGTAAACCGTGGCCTTCACCTGCTGGTCGAGCACCCGGTCCAGGATCGCCGACTCCACCCGGTACTCCCGGTTGAGCCGGATCAGGGTGAACACCAGGATCGGGAACACCACCACGACCAGCCAGGCGCCCTCGGTGAACTTGGCGATGGCGAAGATGATCACGACGATGGTGGACAGAACGCCGGCCGAGAGGTTGATGGCCAGTTTCTTGCGCCAGCCCCGTTCCCGGTTGTTCAGCCAGTGCTTGGTCATGCCGTAACCGGCCATGGCGAAGCCGGTGAACACGCCGATGGCGTAGAAGGGCACCAGGTTGTTGACGTTGCTGCCGGCCACCAGCAACAGCAGCACGGACAACACGGTGAGCACGATGATTCCGTTGGAGAACACCAGCCGGTGCCCGCGCCTGGTCAGCTGGCGCGGCAGAAACCGGTCCGAGGCGACGAAACTGGCCAGGAACGGGAAACCGTTGAAGCTGGTGTTGCCGCCGGTGTAGAGGATCAGCGCGGTGGCCGCCTGCACGATCCAGAACATGGCGGTGCCGAACCAGCCGTAGCCGTAGACCGCCTGCGCCTCCTGGGACAGCACCGAGGGATACCCGGCCTCATACGGCATGGCGTGGGTCAGGTAGGCCAGCAGCGACACCCCGCCGACCATCAGGCCCAGCAGCAGCGCCATCACGGTGAGCACCTTGCGGGCGTTGTGGCCCTCCGGCTTGCGGAACGCGCTGACCGTGTTGGAGATCGCCTCCACCCCGGTCAGCGAGGAACCTCCGTTGGCGAACGCGCGCAGCAGCACGAACAGGGTCGCCCCGGCCACGAAACCGTTGCCCTTGCTCACCGGGTAGGCGCCGTGCAACTGCGTGGGGTCGAACCGCGGCAGATCGCCGAGGACGGCCTTGACGACGCCGACCACGATCATCAGCAGCACCATGGACACGAAGAAGTAGGCCGGAATCGCGAACGGCCGGCCCGCCTCGCGCAGCCCGCGCAGGTTGATGTAGCACATCACCAGCACCACGCCGATGGTGATCTCCAGGCTGTAGTGCCCGAGCTGGGGAATGGCCGAGGCCACCGCGACCGTGCCCGCCGCGCACTGCACGGCCACCGTCACCACGTAGTCGATCAACAGCGCGGCCGCGGCGATCTGCGCGACTCTGGGTCCGAAGTTGTTGCGGGCCACCACATACGAGCCACCGGTCTTGGTGTAGGCCATGACCACCTGGCGGTAGGACGCGGCCACCAACACCAGGATCACCAGGATCATGCCGGTCAACGGCAGCAGCAGGCTGAACGCCGCCAAGCCCGCGTAGGGCAGCAGCTCGATCAGCATTTCCTCGGTGCCGTAGGCGGTCGAGGACATCGCGTCGGAGGACAGCACGCCCAGTGCGATGGGATTGGACAGCCGCTCGGATTTCAGTTGCTCGTTGACCAGCGGCCGGCCGAGCAACACCCGTTTGAGGACATATCCCACGGATTCGTGCAGACCGGCCGAGCTGGCCGATTTGCCCTGTGTGACCACCTTGTGCAGTCCTCCCGACCTTGTTTGACCGGCTTGTCCGACTTTGCCGCCCGCCCTGTGGTGGCAGGTCGGTCGTATCTAACATCAGTGTCTTCGCCCGCGCGGTGTGCTGCGCGCCGGTGGCCTCTCGCCCGTGTGGGTGGTGGTGTCGATACGCAGTTCGACGTACCACCCTGGCTGTCCCGGACCCCGCTGATTAGCGTCGACCGTCCACCGGTTCGGTGGAATGGCACCCCCTCCGAACTGGTCCGACGCGGTTTCAGAGAATCAGGGGAGGGGATCGCAGATGTGGCGAAACGGCCATTCCGGCGATGCCGTACATCGTGCGCACCCGCTGGGCCCGCACCGGGCCCCGCTGGTACCGGTGCGCGGCGAACCGCTCGGCGTTCTGGTCGTGGATCAGGTGCCGCTGTTCCGTGAGGGGCTGGCCCAGCGGCTGCGCAATCAGCCCGGGCTGAACCTGCTCGGCTCGATCGGCCATCCGCAGGGCGCCGTGGAACTGTGCGAACGGGTGCGGCCGGACGTGGTCGTGGTGGACGCGGTGCTGGATCCGCACGCGCACCTGGTCAACCTGCTGGCCCGCGGCAATGCCGGGCTGACCGCGCTGATGCTGGTCCGGGAGCCCTACCGGCATGCCAGGTTCGTGTCCGCGATGCAGGCCGCCGGGGTGCACGGGCTGATCCTGCGCAGCGCGCCCGGTGATCAGGTGACCGAGGCGATCCGGCGGGTGCACACCGATCGCCGCTACCTGGGCCCGACCCTGGCCCGGGTGGCCGGCCCGGCCGAACCGGCCCCCCCGCCCGGCCCGCGGGCCCGGCGACTGTCCAACCGGGAGTACCAGGTGCTGCAGCTGGTCGCCGACGGGCTGCCCAACCAGGCCATCGCCGAGTCGTTGTTCGTGTCGGTGGAGACGGTGCGCACGCACATCAAGAGCGTGTTGCGCAAGCTGGAGGCCCGGGACCGGGCGCACGCGGTGGCCGTGGCGTTTCGCACCGGACTGCTGGCCGCGCAGGACGAACGAGCGCGCATTCCAGTGGCCCGCTGACCCTGAATCGAATCAGGGTTCCTGATCTGCCTTTTCGCCTCCCGAAGGTACACTCGCCTGCACAGATGCGCGAGGGGGGTTCGCGCGAGCGGAGGGAGTGATGGCGGCTCGTCAGGCGGAGCTGTTCGCCGAGTTGGGCGCGATCCTGGGCAGCTCGGGCAGCCGGGAGGACCGCGCCGCGGACATCCTCACCACCCTGCACGCCGTCGTGCCCTTCGTCGCCGGTTCGGTGTCCGCCGCTCGCACCGGCTCGCTGGAACATCTCAGCCTGGCCAACGACGGCTACCTGCCCGCGGTCGAGGCCCACCTCAACGACAAGTTCGTCCGCGACGACCCGGCCTACCTGTTCATGCGCCGCAAGGCCGGGCCCCCGATGCGCTGGCGGGACGTGCCCGGCTACCAGCACAGCTACTCGGTGCGCGAGGTGTTCGCCCCGGCCGGATTCACCGAGGGCGTCACCGTGTGCCTGCACAACCGGCGCGGTTTCTACACCGGCAGCCTGCACCTGAGCGTGGACGACCGCCGTCACCCGACCGACACCGCCGTGCGCTTCCTGTCCCACCTTCGGGTGATGCTGGGCGAACTGACGGACCTGGGCCTGTGCCCGCCCGAGGTGCTGCCGGCCGAACAGACCGTGGTGCTCACCCCGTCCGGCTACCGCAAACCCGACGCCGTGCCCCCGCTGTCCGAGCACCTGGCCCGGGAGATCCGCGGCCTGGCCGCGGCCGACGCGCTGTCCTCCTGGTTCTGGTGGCGCTCGCCCGCCGGCGAGGTCCGGCTGGTCACCTGCGAACGGATCGGCGAGGAGATCCGGGTCGGCGACATCGCCGCCGAACTCCCGCACGGGCTGTCCGTGCGGGAACTGGAGGTGCTGACCCTGGTCGCGGCCGGCTGGACCAACATGCAGATCGCGCACCGGCTGTCCATTGCGCCGGGCACCGTGGCCAAGCACGTGGAGCACCTACTGGCCAAGCTCGGCGTCGCCGGCCGGACCGAGGCCGCGGTGCACGCCACCCGGGCCGGGCTGCTGCTGCACCTGTCCCGGCACCAGGAGAACCCGGACAAGCGCGCGCACTGAACGGACGCGCCCGGAGCCCCGGACGAGCACGGTCGTACTTATCCCGGCCGACGCGGTCCCATGCGACCGGTCGAACTGACAGGATGGCTGCGCCACGGATACGGGGAGTTGCGATGAGCGGCACGGACACGACCGGGAAACCCTCCCGCGCCCGCGGCTTGCTGACCTCCCTGATGCGCAGCGGCGCCAGCGTCATCGCCGACGTGCCCCAGGAGTTGCACGAGCAGTTCGTCGACCCCACCCCGCAGCCCGGCTGGCGACGCATCTCGCAGATGTCCAGCTCCGGCGCGCGACCCGCGACCGATGCGCTGCTGGCCCGGGCCACCCGGTACGTGGTGCTGGTGCCGTTGATCTTCCGGGTGTTCACCGTGCCCATGCGTTTGCTGTCCTACCTGGCGGCCAACGGCGGCAACCACGCCTGGCCGGTGATCACCGTGGTCGCGCTGTCCGTGCTGGTCAACCTGGCCTCGGCCGCGTGGGTGCTGCGGGTGCCCGGCATCCGGGGCTCGTGGTCGCGGCTGCTGCTGCTCGGCGACGCGGTGCTGGCCGTGGCCCTCAACCTGTTCGTCGCGTTCACCGTGCCCGACCCGCAGTTCGTCGACGCCGCGCCGGTGACCTGGATGTACCTGGTCGGCACGGTCGCGCTGTGGACCCTGACCTGGGGCATGCCGGCCGGGTTCGGGCTGCTTCTGATCAGCGTGCCGATGCTGCTGGTCGAACGGTTCGCGGCCGGGCACACCGCGTCGGACTGGGCCGGGGGTGCGGCCTGGGCGGGCTTCCTGCTTGGCGAGGTGGCCGCGACGGTCACCGCAACGGCCATGCTGCTGATCATCGGCCTTGGCACCCGGCTGACCCTGGGCCTCGGCCTGCACCGGGGCCGGGAGGCCGAGCAGGCCCGCAACCGGCGGCTGCTGCACGACACCGTGCTGCAGACCCTGGAGGCGATGGCGCTGCCACTGCCCGGCGGGACCACCGACCTGCCCAGCGCCCAGGCCGCGCTGGCCGAACTGCGCGGCATCGCCCGGGCCCAGGCCATCGAACTGCGCCGCAGCCTGGACGACGAGGCCGAGGCCGGGCCGGCCGGACTGGGCGAGGACCTGGCCGGGATCGCCGCCGAGATGGCCCGGGAGGGGCTGCGCGCGCAACTGGTGTTCAGCGATGTGGACGACGCCTCGCTGTCGGAGAACCGCAGGCTCGCGGTGCGGGACGCGGTGCGCGAGGCCATGCGCAACACCATGAAGCACGCCGGCACGGCCGAGGTGGTGCTGCGGGTGGAGCAACGCGAGGGCGGGATCGCGGTGATCGCCCGCGACCACGGCGATGGCTTCGACACCGACTCCCGGCCGCCCGGCTTCGGCATCAGCCACTCGATCTCGGCCCGGCTGCACGAGGTCGGCGGCTCGGCCAGCGTCGAGTCCAAGCCCGGACACGGCACCCGGGTCACTCTCTGGGTGCCCTTCTAGACAGCCGGTCTCCGAGAACGGCCAGTCGAGCTGTGCCCGAGCCTGACCGTGGTCAAGGCCAGCCTTGTCAGCTGCCACTGAGAACCCCCGCCTCCTCAGCCATCTCTGCAAACAACAGCCTTGTCATCCTCAACTGAGAAGGCTGAATTTGCCAATCTGGGTTGAGAAGCTTATCCTTCTAAGTGTGAGCACAGGAGCGACCAAGACCGTCACCCACGAGACCGCGACCCGGCTGCGCATCGGCATCGGCGCGTTCAAGCGACGCGTCCAGGAGGCGATGTCCGAGGGCGAGCTGACCGGGCCGCAGCTGACCGCCCTGTCCCGCCTGGACCGGCAGGGTCCGGCCACCACGGCCGAGCTGGCCCGGCAGGTGCAGATCACTCCGCAGGCCATGGGGGCCACGGTCGGCGGTCTGGAGCGGATGGGCCTGGTCCGGCGCACCGCCGATCTCAACGACGGCCGCCGCGCGATCCTCACTCTCACTGAGGCCGGCCGCGAGGCGATCCAGTCCGGCCGCAGCGCTCTGGTCGACAAGCTGGCCAACGCGCTGGCCGAATCCTTCACCGCCGACGAGATCGCCACGCTCGACGCGGCCGCCCCCCTGATCGAACGCCTGGCCGGCCTGCTGTGACAACGCCGGGCCGGCCTGCTGTCCCGTAGAGGAGATCAGTGACCAACTCCGATTCATCCGAGCCATCCACCACCGACCAGCAGCGCGCCACGGCCCAGGTGGCCGGCCGCGCGTTTCCCTGGCGGTTCAACACCCCGCTGTTCCTCGGCTCGGCCCTCAACCCGGTCAACAGCTCGCTGATCGCCACCGCGCTGGTGCCGATCGCCGACGGGCTGCACGTCCCGGTCGGCCAGACCGCTGTCCTGGTCACCGCCCTGTACCTGGCCAGTGCCATCGCCCAGCCCACCGCGGGCAAGGCGGCCCAGGTGTTCGGCCCGCGCCGGGTGTTCCTGACCGGGATCGTGCTGGTCGGCCTTGGCGGGCTCGTCGGCGGTTTCGCCCAGGACATGCTCACCCTGCTGCTGTCCCGGGTGCTGATCGGCCTCGGCACCTCCTGCGCCTATCCGACCGCGATGGTGCTGGTGCGCGGCCGGGCCATGGCCGCGGGCCTGGCCGAACCGCCCGGCCGGGTGCTGGGCGGCCTGCAGATCGCGGGTGCCGCGACCGGGTCGCTGGGCCTGCCGGTCGGCGGACTGCTGGTCGGTGCGCTGAGCTGGCGCTCGGTGTTCTTCGCCAACGTGCCGGTCGCGCTCATAGTGCTGGCCGCGACCCTGCTCTGGATTCCCCGGGACGCTCCGTTCGACCGCACCAGGACCGCCCGGCAGGTGGCCGCCGACCTGGACGTGCCGGGCATCCTCGGGTTCGCCGCGGGCATGGTCGCGCTGCTGCTGTTCCTCTACGACCTGCCCACCGCGCACTGGTACCTGCTGGGCGTCACCGTGGTGATGGGCGCCGCCCTGGTCGCCTGGGAACTGCGCGCCGCCACGCCGTTCCTGGACGTCCGCCTGCTGGCCAGGAACAAGGCGCTGACCCGCACCTACCTGCGCTTCGGCCTGGTCCTGCTGTGCGTCTACGTGGTGCTCTACGGCCTGACCCAGTGGGTCGAGGCGGTGCGCGGGCTGTCCGAGACCGCGTCCGGCCTGCTGTTGCTGCCCATGACCGCGGTGTCCGCGGTGGTCATCTCGCCGGTGTCCCGCCGCAACCTGGTGCGCTCACCGCTGATCGTGGCCGCGCTGACCTGTGGCGTGGCCTCGGCCGGGGTGCTGCTGCTGAGCTCGTCGAGCTGGATCGGCCTGCTGATCGCGATCACCGTGGTCTTCGGCGTCGCGATGGGCGCGGTGGCGGCGGGCAGCCAGACCGCGCTGTACGGGCAGGCGCCGGAGGAGCAGCTGGGCACCGCGTCGGGTCTGCTGCGCACCTTCGGCTACCTCGGTTCGATCGGCTCCTCGGCCATCACCGGCATCGTGTTCCACACCCAGGTCACCGACCACGGCCTGCACCTGATCGGCTGGATCATGGTCGGCGTGAGCGTGGTGCTGATCCTGATGACCGTCGCCGACCGCACCCTGCGGACCAAGCAGGGCCAGGCTCAGGCGACCACCCCGTAGTGCTCGGCCAGTTCGGCGAACTCCTCGTTGCGCCGGCGCGGGGCCCGGTCCACGATCTCCCGCATCACCGCCGCGCCCAGCGGCTGGTAGCGGACCCAGTCCGGGGCGATGGACTTCGCCTCGGCCAGCTGGGCCACCCCGCGCCGTTCCTGGTGCAGTTCCACCGAGGCCGCGGCCAGGTGGATGCGGTGCCCGGCGGCCCAGAACGCGGGCACCGGGCCGTTGGCCACCGGCACCGAGTCGGCCAGTCGCAGCGCCCGTTCCGGGTCGCCCATCCGCACGGCCAGCTCCACCGCCTGGATGCCGGCCACGTGCGGGCCGAAGATGGCCGCCTCGGTCGCCTCGTCCCGGCCGGACCGCACCGCGGCCGCCTGGGCCACCCGCAACAGTTCGTCCGCGCGCTCGCCGCGCTCGCCGCGCAGGGCCGCGGAAGCCGCGTTGAACAACAGGTTTCCGAAGACGCCGAGCGCACGACTGTCCCGATCGGACATTCGCGGTTCGACCCGTTCGGCGGTACGCACGGCCACCCGTTCGGCCTCGGTGGTCCGGCCCTGCCGGATCAGCACCCACACCAGGTAACGGGTGGACGCGGCCACGCCGATCTCCACGTCGTTGGACTGCCGGGCCGCGCCGACCGCCCGCTCGGCCGCGGTGAAGGCGAGATCGTCCAATCCGAACCGGCCGGCGGTGCCCGCGCCCAACCGATACGCGCCGGACAACACCGAGTAAGCCCGGGACCGGACCTCGCCTGCTGATCCATGAATCAATCGGCGAGTATCGGTCAGCAGAGTTGGCAAGGTGTGCAACAACTCCGAATGACGACCGTCTATATAGGCCCGCCACGCGTAGGTGAGAGTGTTCCGTAACTCATTTGGCCCAACGGTTTCGGCCGATTCAGCGAAATCCGCCAAACCGGGGATCTCGGCGGACACGGTGAGTGCCCTGCGCAGGTCCACCACATCGTCACTGGCCGGTTCGGTCGGCGGCGGCAACACGCCGAGCAGTGAGGATGGCTCCACGCCCAGGGCGCGGGCCAGCTTGTTCAACGTCGATGCCCGGGTGGTCTGGCGCTCGCCGCGCTCGATCCTGGCCACCGTGTCGACGGCGACACCCGCCGATTCGGCCAGTTCCTCCTGGGAAAGGTTGCGTGCCTTCCTGAATCGGCCGAGATTCTCGCCGAGTCCCCATGTAACCGGCATAGCGACCCCAATTCATCGGTTTGCCACGAGCTCATGCTAGCTTGTGCAACAACGCCGAGAAGTAAAATTCCCGGCGCAGCGAATTTCCCTGCCCCCCAGGCAGGGATACCGGGCATCCGCCAATGCGAACGGGGCAGTCGCGCGCTGGCATCGGTTCCCTTGGCGGAACACCATCGAGGCAGCGGGCCGGCTCGGCAGACGTTCTCCCGTTCCTACCGGTCGTCGAGTCGGTTCGCCCTGACGCGGAGCGCGGGCGAGGTCTCCACGCGAGCGATCTCGACACCCGGTGGTGGGTAGTTCTGCCGTCCAGACGAAACGGACGCCGACCTACTCTGTGCGCCATGACCTCCACCGACCCGGTCGGACCCGACCCGATGCGGTCCGCGGTCGGCAACATCGGCGGGATCATCGCCCGCGCCGCCCGTGTGGTGGTCGATCTGGAGGAGCTGCGCCTTGATCCGGGCGCGTTCGCCGGGATCGGCGGCGACCTGGCCCGCACCGCGGGCGCGCTGCGCGACCGGCAGGCCACCGCGTTGCGCGCGGTGCTGACCCGGCTGCTGCACACCGACGCGCTGGCCGGCCGGGTGACCGCGGGCCCGCTGCGCCGCCGTACCGGGGCCGACATCTGGCCCGACGGGGTGGCCGAGCGGCTGGCCGCGCACGCGGTCGCCGACGCCCCCCGGGCCGGCGGGCGGCCCAACTCGGTGCGCGCCGTGCTGGAGTACCTGGCGCTGGCCGGACTGGCCGGCAGCAGCGCGGGCGTGCCGACCGAGGACGCGGTGGACTTCGCGGCCTGGCTGGACGAGGACGCCGGACACCAGGTCGCGCTGGGCCTGATCGGGGTGTTCCGGGGGGCGGTGCGCGAGCTGGCCGAGGTGCCGGGCGGGGTGCACGACGGGGACGTGGTGCTGATCGAGCCCGGCCCGGACGCCCGCACCCGGCGCACCACGCTGGGCATCGCGGCGAGCGGCCGGCTGTACAACAACGGCCAGTTGTACCTGGATTTCGGCAGTTCGGCCTGGTTGCGGCTGTACCGCCCGATCGGCGGCCGGGCCGGTGATTGAGCTGCCCAGCTCCAACGCGATGGACGCGGCCGATCCGGCCGGCGGCCCCGGTGCGCTGCTGCCGAGCATCCTCACCGGTTCGGGGGAGCGGATCGCCCGGCACGCCAACGCGTTGTTCGGCACCGCGGCCCGGCTCTCGGACCTCTACGACGAGTTCGGCGTGGGCAAGCAGCGGCTGGACACCCAGTGGTCGGGCCGGACGGCCGAGCAGGCCGGGGCGCAGCTGGCGGACTCGCTGGCCGAGCTGCACCGGATCACCGGCGAGATCGAGCACGGCGCGGCCCTGCTCACCGTGGCCGGCACCCTGGTGACCGCCGCGCAGGACGCCTACCGGCAGGTGGTGGCCGAGACCAATCCGGTGGTGGCCGAGTTGCTGGCCGGACCGGTCAGCCGGCCGGCCGCGGTGACCCTGGCCGAGCTGGCTGGTAACGCGCTGGCGGCCCATTTCGGCGCCCTGCAAGGGCTGTTGACCACGATCGAAGCGGATGCGGCCGGGTTGTCCCGGGACGGGAGCGGTGAGGCGGGCGATGAACGCGGAGACTGACGCGGCGGAGCTGCTGGACCGGGTGCGGGCCCAGCGGGAGGCGGTGCTGCTCGCGCAACGTGAGGTCGAGGCGCTGCGGGTGCCGGGCAGTTCGCCGTATCACGAGGTCACCGTGACCGTGCTGGGCACCGGCGAGGTGGCCGAGGTGGAATTCGGGCCCGGGGTGGTTGAGTCGGCGGACGCGATCACACTAGGGTCATTGGTCCGTTCCGCCGTCAATGACGGTGTGCGACAACTGAAGGAGGCGAGCCGGCAACGATTTCAGGAGGTGCTGGACGCTTCCCGGCAGTTGCTCTGACCGGGCGGGCTCGGATGCCCGTTGCCCGGTCTGAGAATCTCAGCGGCGCGAAGTATGCTCACGGCAAAGGTTTTATCAGGCATCCTGCGGTCAGCTTCACGGTTGCTGGGAGTATGCGGACTTGGGGCTGGATGTGACCGAGGCACGTGCTGGAGCGGATTCCGGGTCAACCGGGCCGATTCTGGTCGGCGTGGTGGAGGACCATCCGCTGTATCGCGGTGCGGTGGCCAGGCTGCTGGCCGACACACCGGACATGCGGCTTGGTGTGGTGGCCGATTCGGTGGCGAACTTCGCGGCCGGCCGCCAGCCGACCGGTGGCGTCGTGGTGCTGGACCTGAAGCTGCCGGGCATGCGGGATGCCGCCGCGGTGCTGGAGATCGTCGGCATGGGACACCGGGTGCTGGTGGTGTCCGCGCACGCCGGCCAGTCCGAGGTGCTCTCCGCGATCGGCGCCGGGGCGCGGGGCTACCTGTCCAAGGACGCCGACGGGCCGGAGATCCTTCGGGCCGTCCGGGAGGTCGCGGCCGGCTACAGCTATGTGTCGCCCGCGCTGGCCGCGTTCGTGCTCAACTCCTCCGGCCAGCGGCACGCCGGCCCGCCGATCGAGCTGTCCGACCGGGAACGCCAGGTGCTCTCCTTGGTCGCGGCCGGGGAGCGGGACGCGGACATCGCAGAGATCATGCAGATCAGCATCCGCACGGTGCGTTCCTACCTGGATCGCATTCGGGACAAGACGGGCAGGCGGCGGCGGGCCGAGTTGACCGCGCTGGCCTTCGAACTCGGCATCCCATGGCATCCGGAGAACTGACCGTTGCCAGTAATGCGCCTTCCCGGTAATCGATTGCCGGTCGCCGGGAATTGCCGGACATAACCAGCAGGTTACGATTTCTTGTCGGCCGTTGGTGAATGTCACCCGTTCGGCGGTATTGCCGTTCGAGTCCACTCGAGGCGAAGCGCTTCGCCTCGGCGGGTGATTTCCCTTGAACCGGCACGCATTGTCGACCGTCCGTGTCCCTCCTCTTGACACGGTGCGATCAATGGCCGAAAGTGAGCGCCCGACCCGAGGTCGGGCCGCGTTCGATCGGGCGAACCGACGCCGCCTGCCGCGGATGAACGCGGACGAAGGAGAGGACCTCATGGCGGCGGTGCACAGTCACGTAGCACGTCGGCCGACCCGACTTTCCGCATCGCTTCGCTCACGCCACGTGAGCATGATTGCTTTCGGCGGCATCATCGGCGCCGGAATCTTCGTCGGCAGCGGGCAAATCATCGCCTCCACCGGGCCGGCGGCCATCCTGGCCTATCTCATCGCCGGACTGCTGGGTATCGCGGTTATGCGAATGCTCACCGTGCTGTCCGTGGACGAGCCGACCACCGGTTCATTCGCCCGATATGTCACCCGCGCATTCGGCTGGATCCCCGGATTCACCATCGGCTGGCTGTACTGGTGGCTGATGGCGGTCACCGTCGGCGTGGAATGCTCGGGCGCGGGCGGTATAGCGCACATCTGGCTGCCCGGCGTCGCCCCCTGGGTGCTGTCGGTGGCCCTGATGGTGATCTTCGCCGGAGCCAACCTGGCGCCGGTCAGAGTCTTCGCCGAAACCCAGTTCTGGCTGTCCGCGATCAAGGTCGTGGTGCTGGCCGTGGTGCTGATCGCCGGTCTGCTGGCCATCTTCGGCCTGCTGCCCGGCACCAACTCCCCGGGCACGGCCAACCTGGTCGACCTCGGCGGTTTCCTGCCGAAGGGCGGCACCTCGGTGCTCGCGGCGATCCTGGTCGCGGTGTTCTCCTACACCGGCCTGGAAATGGTGTCCATCGCCGCGGGCGAGGCCCGCACCCCCCGGAAAACCGTGCGCGCCTCGATGGCCACCGTGCTGCCCACCACCACGATCCTGTACGTGGGCACCGTGCTGATCGTGGTCACCATGGTGGCGTGGAACGGTTCGGCCACCGGGAGCAGTCCGTTCGCCGCGCTGTTGTCCGCGCTCGGGGTGGCCCGGGCCGGGCAGATCGTGGACGTGCTGGTGTTCCTGGCCCTGGTCACGGTGCTCAACTCCTCGCTGTGGGCCGCCTCCCGGATGGCGTTTTTCCTTGCCGGACAAGGAGATGCGCCCAAGGGCATGCGCAAGCTGTCGGAGTCGGCAGTGCCCACCCGGGCGGTGATTCTCACCGCGGTGCTCGGGCTGATCACCGTGGCCATCCAGGCGGCCGCGCCCACCGGGGTGTTCCTGGTGCTGGTCGACTCCTCCGGCGCGGTCGGCCTGCTGGTGTGGCTGTTCATCGCGGTGGCCTACCTGAAACTGCGCGGCATGGACGGATCGCTTGGCGCGCAGCGGCCGCTGATCGCGGTGCTGGCCTGGCTGGTGATCGTGGTGATCGGACTGATGCTGATCGGCATGGCGATCCTGCCCGACACCCGCTCGCAGATCCTGGCCACGCTGTCCCTCGGCGTGATCATCGCGGTGATCGCGCTGTGGCGGGACACGGTGTAGGAAACCCTGTCACCCCAACGGAATCGTCAGGCGCAGCAGCGCACCGCCGCCCTCGGAGTTCTCCGCCTGCACCCCGCCGCCGTGCTGGGTGGCGATCTCGCTGACCAGGGCCAGTCCCAGCCCGTACCGGCGGGAGGCGTTGGGCCGGGCGTCGCCTGCGGAGGCGAACCGGTCGAAGATCCGGGGCAGCACCACCGGGTCGATGCCCGGCCCGTCGTCGCGCACCTCGACCACCGCGTTGGGCCCGTCCGGCCGCACCGACACCCGCACCGCGCGGCTGGCGTGCCGGGTGGCGTTGTCCAGCAACGCGGTCAGCGCCCGGCGCAGCGCGGTCGGCGAGCCCTGCACCTGAGCCTGGGTCGCGTCCAGCCACACCCGGTTGCCGTCCGGATCCACCGCGGCCACCGCGCGGGTGGCCAGTTCGGCCAGGTCCACCGGTTCCCGGGGCGATTCGCCGCGCGGATCGGCGGCCAGCAACAAATCCTCCATGATCGCGGTCAGATGCCGTGCGTCGGCCACCAGTCCGTCCACATCGGAGCGCAAAGTGTCCGAATCGGTGTTGCCGGCCAGATCCCGGCGGATCAGCTGGGCCCGGGTGGACAGCAGGGTCAGGGGGGTGCGCAGCTCGTGCCCGGCGTCGGCGACGAACCGCCGTTGCAGGGCCAGCGCGGCCGACAGCGGGGTCACCGCGCGCCGGCCCAGCCACACTCCGGCCAGCGCGGCCAGCACCAGGCCGAGGCAACCGGACACCAGCAGCGCGATCAGCAGCCGGTCGCGTTCCTGGGCGTCGGCGTGCATGTCCAGCGCGGCCTGCACGACCAGCTGCCCGCGGCGCTGGGTGCGCACCAGGTAGGCGTGATCGTGGGTGTGCACGGTCCGGGTGTCCACATAGGATTTGTCGGGATCGGTGGCCACTTCGTGTATCGCGGCCTCGTCGGGCAGCCAGCTCGGCGTGCCCAGCGTGCTGGCGTGTGTGCCGTCCGGATTCTGGATGGTCATCCACACGTCCGAGGGCGGATCGTTGACATCGTCGGCGCGCTGCACGGTGTCGGTGACCAGCGTGTTCGCGTCGTGCTGCTGGCTGTCCAGCACCACCACCACGGCCACTCCGCCCAGCAGCAGCACGATCGCGGCCACGGTCAGCGTGACCTGCAGGCCCAGCCGCAGCGTGGTGCGCCGCAGCATCGCGGCGTCGGCCCGGTGCGGACGGCTCATCGCGCGCCCAGTTGGTAACCGCGCCCGCGCACGGTGGCCACCACGCTGCGGCCCAGCTTCTTGCGCAGGTAGTGCACGTAGGTGTCGACCACGATCTCGCTGGCCGCATCCGGGAACACCAGGCTGAGCAGATCGCGCCGGGAGTACACCCGGGACGGCCGGGCGGCCAGCGTGGCCAGCAGATCGCACTCCCGTTCGGACAGTCGCACCGGTTCACCGCCGGCGGCCGGCACGACCGCACGGGAGTCCAGGTCCAGCCGCCAGCCGGGCAGCGGCAGCGATCGAGCGGTGTCCAGGTGCCTGCGGCGCAGCGCGCGCAGCCGGGCGAACAACTCCTCCACGTCGAACGGCTTGGCCAGGTAGTCCTCGGCGCCCGCGTCCAGCCCGGCCACCCGGTCGGCCGGGTTGCCCAGGGCGGACAGGACGAGCACCGGGGTGGTGACCCCGCGCTGGCGCAGCGTGCGCAGCAGGTCAAGGCCGTCCACCACCGGCAGGCCGCGGTCCAGTACCACCACGTCGAACCGCTGGGACAGGCAGTGGTGCAGGCCCTGCTGGCCGTCCCGGGCGGCGCAGACCTGGTAGCCCTCCTCGGTCAGCAGCCGCGCCAGCATCGCCGACAGTTGGGCGTCGTCCTCGATGACCAGCACGCGCGCAGGCGCATCGCCCGGTCCGGTCGACCCGCTTGGTTGCGTCATGCGCCCATCTTCAGGCATGAATACTTGGCGCGCGCCAAGAAACGCCTACCCCCACGGGGTATACACTCGAAAGGTCGGAGGAGCGCGGAGGGGTGCATGCACGGCTACAGCGAGGACAAAGCCGGTTATCTGCGGCGATTGCGCCGGATCGAAGGCCAGATCCGCGGTTTGCAGCGCATGGTGGAAAGCGACGAGTACTGCATCGACATCCTCACCCAGATCTCCGCGGCCACCAAGGCGTTGCAGGCGGTCTCCCTCGGCCTGATCGAGCAGCACCTCGGTCACTGTGTGGCAGCGGCGATTGCCGAGGGTGGCGAAAACGCGGAGGAGAAACTCCGTGAGGCCAACGACGCGATTGCCCGGCTGGTCCGTTCCTGATGGCGTGACCTGAGCCAATGCGGCCGATTCCACATTGGGCGCACAGCAGGTGCATCCATCTGCTATTACTCTTCACCGTGCGGTTGGCTGCCCTTTCTCACCTGTGGTCCACGCGTCGTCGACCGCTGCTCGCCTGTGCCGCGCTGCTCGTGGTGCTCGTCTCGGCCGGCGTCGGCTCCGCGGTCGCGGCCAATCCCAGCCCACAGGGGCTGGTCACGCCGGTGGTGGACTGCGCCGGGCTGCTCGGCGAGGACTTCACGCACGTGCCGGACGCGCCCAGCCGCCTGGTCTCGGCCACCGTGGACCAGGCCAACGGGCAGGCCTACTGCGATGTGTGGGGCTACACCAGCCCGCAGACCTATTTCGAGGTCAAGCTGCCCACCACCAACTGGCACGGCGACTACCTGCAGGAAGGCTGCGGCGGGTTCTGCGGCCAGGGCCCGCTGACCAACCTGCCCGGCGCGTCGGCCGGCTGCGCCCCGGCCACCAACGGGGAACTGGTGCTGGCTGCCGACGACGAGGGCCACCTGACCTCAAGCGGTGTGGACGGGCTGTGGGCGCGCGACGATCCGGCGCTGCGCCTGGTGTTCGGCCGCACCTCCGAGCACAGCCTGGCCAAGGTGGCCAAGGCGCTGATCCAGCGCTACTACGACCGCCCGGTGGCGCACTCCTACTTCGACGGCTGCTCCGACGGCGGCCGCGAGGCGCTGATGCTGGCTCAGCGCTATCCCACCGACTTCAACGGGATCATCGCCGGCGCGCCCGCGCAGAACTGGGCCCCGCTGGGCGGTTTCTACGAGACCTGGCTGGCCCGGGCCAACACCGGTGCCGACGGCTACCAGGTGCTCACCCAGGAGAAGCTGCCCGCGCTGCACGCGGCGGTGGTCAAGGCGTGCGGCAACGCCGACGGGGTGATCGCCGATCCGCGCAAGTGCGCGTTCGACCCGGGCACCCTGACCTGTCCGGCCGGGCAGGACAAGGCGACCTGCCTGACCCCGGCCCAGGTCAAGACCGTGCGGGAGCTGTACCAGGGGCCGCGCGATCCGGCCGGGCGCAGTCTGTACAACGGCGGCGAGCCCTACGGTTCGGAGCTGGCCTGGCAGGACTGGCTGGTCAAACCGGCCGCCGACACCGCGGCCCCGGGTGACACCGAGGCCGGGCAGCTGGCGCTGAACTACCTGAAGTACATGGCGTTCACCGACAACCCGCCGGACAGCTTCACGCTCAAGGACCTGCCGTTCACCGACGCCGAGTTCGCCAAGCTGGAGAAGCTGGGCAAGACCCTCTACGACGCCAACGATCCGGATCTGTCCGCGTTCGCCGCGCACGGCGGCAAGCTGATCATCTACCACGGCTGGGCCGACCAGGCCATCTCCCCGTGGTCCACGCTGGACTACTACGCACAGGTCGAGCGCACCGCGGGCGGGTTCGCGGCCAGCCAGCGATTCACCCGGCTTTACATGGTGCCCAACGGAAATCACTGCCTGACCGGTCCGGACAACACCGTCAACCTGGATCTGTTGACCCCGTTGATGAACTGGGTGACCAAGGGCGCCGGCCCGGGCGCGGTGGCCGCGCCGATCACCTGGACCAAGGGCGCGGTCACCAGGCAGACCGTGCGCCCGTACAACGCGCTGACCCCGGTGACTCCCGCCCCGGGCAGCTTGAACGGCCACTACGACTACATCGGCAACTGAAGACCGGTACCTCGGCGGCCGAGGACTTGGACGTTGATCCAAGTGTGAATATCTGATCACCGATCAAGCCAGGTGAACTCCGGGCACCTATGTTGTGATGAGACATCGGCCGGCGATGTCCAGACCATCCGTGGCGGCGGGGAGGTTTCATGAGCCTGCGAACCGAGGCCGGGGCCATCGCGGGCGAGCTGGTCGCGTTGCGCCGCGCGCTGCACCGCCATCCCGAGGTCGGCCTTGATCTCCCGCGGACCCAGCGCGCCGTGCTGGACGCGCTGGCCGGACTGCCCCTGGAGATCAGCACCGGCACCGAACTGAGCTCGGTGACCGCCGTGCTGCGCGGCGGCAGGCCCGGCCCGGCGGTGCTGTTGCGCGGCGACCTGGACGCGCTGCCGCTGACCGAGGACTCCGGCGAGCCGTTCTCCTCCGCGATCGCGGGCGCCATGCACGCCTGCGGCCATGATCTGCACACCGCGGGCCTGATCGGCGCGGCCCGGCTGCTGGCCGCCCGGCGCGAGGAACTGCCCGGTGACGTGGTGTTCATGTTCCAGCCCGGCGAGGAGGGCCTGGACGGCGCGGGCCGGATGATCGCCGAGGGCGTGCTGACCGCGGCCGGGGCGCCGGTGATCGCCGCCTACGGCCTGCACGTGCTGGCTTCCGGCCTGCCCACCGGAATGTTCTCCGGCAGGCCCGGTCCGCTGATGGCCGCCGCCGACGGCCTGTACGTGACCGTGCTCGGCTCCGGCGGCCACGGGTCCACCCCGCACACCGCGGCCGATCCGGTTCCGGTGGCCTGCGAGATGGTGCTGGCGCTGCAGACCATGGTCACCCGGCAGTTCGACGTGTTCGACCCGGTGGTGGTCACCGTCGGGCAGTTCCACGCAGGCACCATCCGCAACATCATCCCGGACAGCGCCAGTTTCGACGCCACCGTGCGGACCTTCTCCGCCGCGGGCCGGGACAGGATGGCGCGGGCCGCGGTCGAGTTGTGCACCGGCATCGCCGCCGCGCACGGGCTCAAGGCCGACGTGCGGTTCGTCTCGGAGTACCCGGTCACCGTGAACAACGCGCGGGAACACGAATTCCTGGCCGGCGCCATCGGCGAGGTGTTCGGCCCGGAGCGGTTCTCCGCGATGGCCAACCCGGCGACCGCGTCCGAGGATTTCTCCCGGGTGCTCAACGAAGTGCCCGGGGCGTATGTGTTCCTGGGTGCGAGCCGGTCGGCCGAGCCGGAATCCGCGCCGTTCAACCATTCCCCGCTCGCCCGGTTCGACGACGCCGTGCTGCCCGACGGCGCCGCCCTCCTGGCCGAGTTGGCCGTTCGAAGGCTCGCCGCCGCAACCCGAAACTGACATTTCCCGGGAGGCATCGTGCGCAGTTATTACCTGTATCCGGTGATACCGGTGTTGGCCCTGGTGCTGATGCCGTTCCTGCCGTTCGTCAACACCACCCAGTTGTGGTTCGGTCTGCCCAGAATGCTGGTCTGGGGCGGGTTTTCCTGCGTGCTGCTGACCATCAGCCTGTTCGCCGCCGACCGGGTGATGTCCCGCGACCCGGAGGAGGACCAGCCGTGAGCGCCGCACTGGTCTTCGCCTTCGCCGGAATCGTGCTGATCGGCGTCCTCGGTTTCCTGGGCCGGCGCAAACCGACGGCGGAGATCACCGAGTGGACCGTGGGCGGGCGCCGGTTCGGCGCGCTGACCATGTGGTTCCTGCAGGCCGGGGAAATCTTCACCACCTTCACCTTCCTGGGCATGGCCGGCCTGGCCTTCTCCGGCGGGGTGGCCGCCACCTACGCGCTGCCCTACGTCCCGCTGGGCTACCTGCTGGTGTTCTTCCTGGCCCGCCGGTTGTGGAACCTGGGGCGCCGCAACGGATATCTCACCCAGGGCGATTTCCTGGAGGGCCGGTACGACAGCCGCCTGCTGGGCACCCTGGCCGCCGTGCTCGGCGTGGTGTTCGTGCTGCCCTACCTGCAACTGCAGATCACCGGGCTCGGCCTGATCGTCAAACTGGTCACCGGGGACGCCACGTCCAGCAATGTCAGCATGATCGTGGGCTGCGTGCTGGTCGTCGCGTTCGTGCTGTGGTCGGGCATGCGCGGGGTGGCCACCACGTCCTACTTCAAGGACGTGATCATGCTGGTCGCGTTGCTACTTATCCTGGTCATGGTGCCCGCGCACTTCCACGGCGGGATTTCCGGGATATTCCAGCGAATCCAGCAACTGCACCCGAGTTCGCTGATCGTGCACGCGGGCAGCAACGACCACACCTGGTACTTCACCAGCATGCTTGTCTCCGCGATCGGCGTCGGCTTCATGACCCTGCCGCACACCTGGCCGGCGCTGATGTCCGCGCGCGACCCGAGGGTGCTGCGCCGCAACTACATCTGGATTCCGCTGTACGAGGTGCTGTTGCTGGTGCCGATGCTGGTCGGCTTCGCCGCGGTCCTGGTGCTGGCCAAAGGCAGCAACTCCAACGCGATCCTGCTGACGCTGAGCAAACAACTGCTGCCGCCGTGGGCGCTCGGCCTGATCGTGGTGGCCGGGATCGCCACCGCGATGGTGCCGGCCGCGGGCATCCTGATCGGCATCTCCTCTCTGGTGGCGCGCAACATCGCGCGCGTGAGAACCGATCGGCAACAGGTCCGGGTCAACCACCTCACCGTGGTGGTGGCCTGCGGGCTGGCCTTGTTGCTGGGTATCTTCCGGCCCGGTCTGCTGGCCAACCTGTTGCTGCTGACCTATTCCGGCACCGTGCAACTGGCCCCGGGCAACGGACTGGCCTTCCTGCGCAAGGTGCCGGTGGGCAAGGCGCCGGTGCTGGCCGGGCTGATCGTCGGCGAGATCGTGGTGATCTGGCTGACCTTCTGGGAAACGGATCTGTTCGGCACGTTCAACGTCGGCCTGGTCGGGCTGGGGGCGAACCTGGTGGTGCTGGCCATCGCCGCCGGCATCGAACGACTCGCGGCCGCCCGGGCCCCGCAACCGGAACCCGGATCCGTGGAGACCGCCGGATGACCCGCACCCTGTTCACCGGCGGCCAGGTGTTCGACGGCACCGGCGCCGCACCGGCCCGCGCCGACGTGCTGATCGAACACGACCGGATCATCGCCGTCGGCACCGACCTGGACGGCGACCAGGCCGTGGACTGCACCGGAACCACACTGCTGCCCGGCCTGTTCGACTGCCACGTGCACGTCACCGCCTCCGGCAACCTGAGCCTGGCCGCGCGGGTGCAGCGGCCGTTCTCCTACCAGTTCTACGAGGCCGTGCGGAACCTGGAGAAAACCCTGAAGCTGGGCATCACCACGGTGCGCGACGCGGCCGGCGCCGACCTGGGCATCCAGCAGGCGGTCGCCGACGGGCTGATCCGCGGCCCCCGGCTGCAGATCTCGGTCGGGCTGATCTCGCAGACCGGCGGGCACGGCGACGGCTGGGCGCCCTCGGGCATGTTCGCGCCCTTGCACCTGCCGCACCCCGGCCGTCCCTCGGCCGTCGCCGACGGCCCGGACGAACTGCGCCGGGTGTCCCGGCAACTGCTGCGGGCCGGGGCGCAGGTGTTGAAGGTGTGCGCCACCGGGGGAGTGCTGTCCCCGCGGGATGATCCGCGGCATTCGCAGTTCACCGAGGAGGAACTGCGCGTGGTGGTCGTCGAGGCGCAAATGCAGGGCCGGTACGCGATGGCGCACGCGCAGGGCGCGGCCGGCATCAAGAACGCGCTGCGGGCCGGGGTGCGCTCCATCGAGCACGGCATCTACCTCGACGACGAAGCGATCGAGCTGATGCTGGCGAAAAAGGCCTGGCTGGTGCCCACGCTGATCGCGCCGATCGCGGTGATCCGGGCCGCCGACGCGGGCATGGACATCGCGGAATCGGTGCTGCGCAAGGCCAAGGAGGTAGCCGAGGTGCACCTGGCGTCGGTGCGCGCGGCGGTGGCGGCCGGGGTGCGCATCGCCATGGGCACGGACTCCGGTGTCGGTCCACATGGGACGAATCTCGAGGAGTTGCCGTTGCTGCACAACGCCGGGTTGTCCCCGGCCCAGGTGCTGGCCGCGACCGCCTCCTCGGCGGCCGAACTCCTTGGCTACGGCGAGGAACTGGGTAGACTCGCCGCCGGTTACCGGGCCGATCTGGTGGTGGTCGAGGGTGACGCGCTGGACCTGGCCGTGCGGCCCGACGCACTGCCCGGGGCGGTGCGCGAGGTGTGGCAGGACGGGGCGCGGCAGACCGGTCCGGCGGACACCGAGTAGATCGGCTGCCGATGAGCTCGGCAACCGACACTTTCTCTTGTGCTGGAACACTTTCCGCTCGTTGTTGACGGACCGAAGGCCGCCGTGGAGGGTGGCGGCCATGACCGAGCAGGCAAATCCCGAACCGCTGAAGTTCGCCTACTGGGTACCCAACGTCAGCGGCGGCCTGGTGACCAGCGACATCGAGCAGCGCACCGACTGGAGTTACGAGTACAACCGGGAACTCGCCGTGCTGGCCGAGAACAACGGCTTCGAGTACGCGCTGTCCCAGGTGCGCTACATGGCCAGCTACGGAGCGGCCTACCAGCAGGAGTCGACCAGTTTCAGCCTGGCGCTGCTGCTGGCCACCCAGCGGCTGAAGGTGATCGCCGCGGTGCACCCGGGCCTGTGGCACCCGGCGGTGCTGGCCAAACTGATCTCCACCGCCGATCACCTCTCCGGCGGCCGGGCCGCGGTGAACGTGGTCAGTGGCTGGTTCAAGGGCGAGTTCACCGCGCTGGGTGAGCCGTGGCTGGAACACGACGAGCGCTACCGCCGCTCCGAGGAGTTCATCCGGGTGCTGCGGGAAAGCTGGACCCAGGACAATGCCGAGTTCGCAGGCGACTTCTACCGGCTGCGCGGCTACGACCTCAAGCCCAAGCCGGTCGAGGTGCCCGGCCGGGCCCACCCGGAGGTGTTCCAGGGTGGTAACTCCACCGCCGCCCGGACCATGGCCGGCCGGGTGTCGGACTGGTATTTCAGCAACGGCAAGGACTTCGACGGCATCACCGAGCAGATCGCTGATGTCAACGCCTCGGCCCGGCAGCACAACCGCTCGGTTCGCTTCGGCCTCAACGGTTTCCTCATCGCCCGGGACACCGAGCGGGAGGCGCGGGAGACACTGCGGGAGATCGTGGCCAAGGCCAATGTCGAGGCGGTGCACGGCTTCCGGGACGCGGTGGCCCAGGCCGGCGGCTCGACCTCGGACCGCAAGGGCATGTGGGCCGACTCCAGCTTCGAGGATCTGGTGCAGTACAACGACGGCTTCCGCAGCAAGCTGATCGGTGAGCCGGAGCAGATCGCCCGGCGGATCATCGAGTACAAGAGGCGCGGGGTGAACCTGCTGCTGCTCGGTTTCCTGCACTACCACGAGGACGTGGCCTACTTCGGCAAGCACGTGCTGCCCATCGTGCGGCAGCTGGAATCGGAACTGGACACCTCTGCCGCGGTGGCCGAGCCGATCGGCGTATGACCGGCCTGATCGCCGGGAACCCGGTCGCCACCCGGATCGCCGGGGACACGCAGGCCATCGCGGTCGCGGCCGAGCTGTCCGCACGGTTCGGGCTCGGTGCGGCCGACCGGGACGCACATCGGGAACTGCCGCACACGCAGCTGGCCGAGCTGTCGGCCAGCGGCCTGTTGGCCGTCACCGTGCCCCGCGAGTTCGGCGGCGCCGACGTGGCCAGTGCGACCCTGGCCGAGGTGATCCGGTTGCTGGCCACGGCCGATCCGAACATCGCGCAGATCCCGCACAGCCATTTCGTCTACGTCAACGCCCTCCGCTCGGCCGGCAGCCCGGACCAACGGGAGTTCTTCTTCGCCGAAATCCTGGCCGGCAAACGGATCGGCAACGCGCAGTCGGAACTGGGCACCAAACACGCCCAGGACTACCGCACCCGGTTGAGCCCGCATCCGGACGGCGGCTTCCGGCTGGACGGCACCAAGCACTACGCCACCGGCGCGCTGTTCGCCGACTGGATCTCCGTGCTGGCCCGCGATTCCGCCGGCGAACTGGTCGCCGCGTACGTGCCGGCCGGCACGCCCGGTCTGACCGTTGTGGACGATTGGGCCGGGATGGGCCAGCGCACCACGGCCAGCGGGAAGGTGGAACTGGACGGCGTCCGGGTGCCGGCCGAACGGGTCGTGCCCTACCACCTCACCTTCACCGGACCGCAGCTGTTCGGCGCGCATGCGCAGCTGATGCACGCCGCGATCGACGTGGGCATCGCCCGCGGCGCGCTGACCGACGCGGCCGAGTTCGTGCGCACCAAGTCCCGGCCCTGGTCGGAGAGCGGGGCCGATTCGGCGGCCGAGGACCCGCTGACCATCCAGCGGTTCGGCGAACTGGAGCTGCGGGTCCGCGCCGCCGAAGCACTGTTGGAACAGGCGGGCCGGGCTGTGGACGCGGCTCGCGCCGACCTGACCGGGGACACCGCGGCGGCCGCGTCCATCGCGGTGGCCGCGGCCAAGGCGTTCGCCGATCCGGTCGCGGTGGGTGTGGCCGACGCGGTGTTCGAGGTGTCCGGCACCCGCTCGGCCCTCGACTCGCTGAATCTGCACCGGCACTGGCGCAACGCCCGCACGCACACCCTGCACGACCCGGTCCGCTGGAAGATCCAGCACATCGGCCGGTACTCGCTGAATGGCACGCCGCCTCCCCGGCACGGCCAGATCTGACCCGGAGCGCATCATGAGCCTGACCTTCCACTGGTTCCTGCCGACCTACGGCGACAGCCGCTACCTGGTCGGCGGCGGGCACGGCACGGACATCACCACGGCCGGCGGCGACCGCCCGGCGAATTTGGCCTATCTGGGCCAGATCGCCCGCAGTGCCGAGCAACTCGGCTTCGTCGGCGCGCTCACCCCGACCGGGGCGTGGTGCGAGGACGCCTGGCTGACCACGGCGATGCTGGCCAGCCAGTCCGAGCGGCTGAAGTTCCTGGTGGCGTTTCGCCCCGGCTCGATCAGCCCGACGCTGGGCGCGCAGATGGCCGCCACCTTCCAGCGGCACTCCGCGGGCCGGTTGCTGCTCAACGTGGTCACCGGGGGAGAGGACCACGAACAGCGCGCCTACGGCGATTTCCTGGGCAAGGACGAGCGCTACGAGCGCACCGACGAGTTCCTGTCGGTGGTGCGCGGACTGTGGCGCGGTGAGCGGGTCTCGTTGTCCGGCAAGCACATCCGGGTCGAGGAGGCCAAGCTCAACCGGCTGCCCGATCCGGTGCCGGAGATCTACTTCGGCGGTTCCTCGGCGGCCGCTGGCCGGGTCGCGGCCAAGCACGTCGACGTGTACCTGACCTGGGGAGAACCGCCGGCGCAGGTGGCCGAGAAGATCGGCCGGATTCGGGAACTGGCGGCCGAAGAAGGGCGCACGCCGCGGTTCGGCATCCGGCTGCACGTGATCAGCCGGGACACCGCGCAGCAGGCCTGGGCCGAGGCCGAGCGGCTGCTGTCGGCGCTGGACCCGGCGGTGATCGCCGGAGTGCAGGAGGGGCTGCGCAAGAGCCAGTCCGAGGGCCAGCGGCGGATGCTGGACCTGCACGGCGGCAACGCGGACGACCTGGAGATCTACCCGAACCTGTGGGCCGGGGTCGGTCTGGTGCGCGGCGGCGCGGGCACCGCGCTGGTGGGCAGTCACGCCGAGGTGGCCGAGCGGATCGAGGAGTACCACGCGCTGGGCATCGACGAGTTCGTGCTGTCCGGGCATCCGCACCTCGAGGAGGCCTACTGGTTCGGCGAGGGCGTGCTACCCCTGTTGCGGCGCAAGGGTTTGTGGCAACACCCGGCGCAGGTGCAGGCCGAGCCGAAGGCGGCCATCCCGTTCGCCGAGCTGGCCCCGGCGGCACGCTGAGTCACCGGGATTGACGCTCGTGGGAGCATCAGTGACGTGGACGAACGTGAGGGTGATTCACGTCTGATCTCGCGCCGCTCGATGCTGTCCGGGTCGGCGGCCGCGCTGCTGGCCGCGTCGGCCGGTGTCGCGCTGGCCCCCCGGGCGCAGGCGGCGAGCGCCTTCCATTGGGGCGTGGCCTCTTCCGGCTTCCAGTGCGAGGGCTACGCCCCGGACAGCAACTGGCGTCGCTACGTCGACGCCAGGGAATCCGGCATCTCCGATCCCTACGGCAACTCGGTCGACTTCCGGCACCGCTACGCCGCCGACATCGCACTGGCCGCCGCGATGGGCGTGAACACCTACCGGTTCGGCGTGGAATGGGCCCGCATCGAACCACAGCGCGGCGTGCTCGATCAGACCGAGCTGGCCTACTACGACGATGTGGTGCGGACCGTGCGGGCCGCCGGGATGACCCCGATGATCACCCTGGACCACTGGGTGTATCCGGGCTGGGTGGCCGACCAGGGCGCCTGGGACACCGAGGACACGGTCGCCGACTGGCTGACCAGCGCCCGGCGTGTGGTGTCCCGGTACGCCGGTCTTGGCGTCCTGTGGATCACCATCAACGAGCCCACGATCTACCTGTCCAACGAAACCAAGTACCGGAGCATGAACCCGGTGCAGATCGCGTTGATGCAGACGCATCTGGTGCAGGCACACCGAAGCGCCTACGACCTGATCCACCAACTCGACCCCGGCGCGCTGGTGACCAGCAACCTGGCCTACCTGCCGCCGCCGCTGGAACCGTTGAACGACGCGGGTTTCTTCGACCAGGTCACCGACAAACTCGATTTCATCGGCCTGGACTACTACTACGGCCTGAGCCTGACCAACCTCACCGTGATCGAGGAGGTGACCGGCGCCGTGTGGAACATCAAGCCCGATCCGCAGGGGCTTTACCAAGCCCTGCACAGTTACCACGCGAAGGTTCCGGCGCTTCCGTTGTATGTGGTGGAAAACGGGATGCCCACCGACAACGGGCAACCACGGTCCGACGGCGTGACCCGCTCGGCACACCTGACCGAGCACATCTACTGGATGAAGCAGGCGATCGCCGACGGCCTGAACGTGATCGGCTACAACTACTGGAGCATCACCGACAACTACGAGTGGGGCACCTACGAACCCCGTTTCGGCCTGTACACGGTGAACGTGCTCGACGACCCCAGCCTGACCCGCACCGCAACCGATGCCGTCGCCACGTACCAGCAGATCATCAGCGACGGCATCGGCTGACCCCTCGGTGGCGCGGGCCAGATTGGCTCAGCGGCGCGGATCCGGGAGCCGGTGGCCGAACACCGACAGGACCGCGGCGACCAGCACCATCACGCCGAGCACCAGCACGAAGGCGGTGCGCATGCCCAGCGAGCCGCCGGACAGCGCGGCGTACAGCGTGCCAAGGGTGGCCACGCCCAGCGCCAGGAAGGTCTGCTGGGTGGTGACCAGCGCGCCGCTGCCCACCCCGGCCCGCTCCACCGGCACCTGGGACAGGATCACCCGGAACAGCGTGGTCATGGTCATTCCCTGGCCGAAGCCGACCACCACCATGCCCGGCGCCAGGCTCAGCGGGGTCAGGTGCGGCCAGTTGGCCAGCACCAGCCCGGCCAGGATCACCAGGCCGATGCCCTGGATGGTCGCCCCGTAGGGCACCACCTTGGCGCCGAACCGGGTGACCAGCCGGCTGCTGATCAGCGAGGCGGCCAGGAAGCCCAGCGCCATGGGGGTCAGCGCCAGACCGGAGCCGAACGCGCCAAGGTGCAGACCGTCCTGCAGGGTCAGCGCGTAGACGAACATGAATCCGCCGAAGCCGGTGAAGAACGGTGCGGCCAGCAGCAGGCCCCGGCGCATGCTGGGCACCCGCATCACCGACGGCGGCAGCAGTGGCACCCGCCCGTCCCGTTCCGCGCGCACCTCGACCACCACGAACGCGGCCAGCGCGAACGGGAAGACCGCCAGCAGGGCCCAGGTCCACGGCGCCCAGCCGACCGCGCGGCCCTCCATCAGCGGGATCAGCAGCGACAGCAGGGTGATCGCGAGCAGCGCGGTGCCCGGCCGGTCGACCCGGACCGGCGTGGTGGACCGGGTTTCCGGCACGGTGCGCAGGCCCATGATCAGCCCGGCCAGCCCGACCGGCACGTTGACCAGGAAGATCGGCCGCCACTCGGTACCCGCGATGTCCGCCGACACCAGCAGGCCCCCGAGCAGCTGTCCGACCACGGTGCTCACCCCACCGGTGGCGCCGTAGAAGCCCAGCGCGGACGAGCGCCGCTGGCCGGAGGTGGTGGCCTGGATGGTGGACAGCACCTGCGGCAGCATCAGGGCCGAGGCCGCGCCCTGGGCGGCCCGGGCCAGCACCAGGGAGAACGCGGTGGGGGCCAGCCCGCAGGCCAGCGAGGTGACGGTGAACGCGGCCAGGCCGAACAGGAACAGCCGGCGCCGGCCGAACGTGTCGCCCAGCCGCCCACCCAGCACCAGCAGCAGCGCGTAGGTGATGCCGTACCCGGCGACGACCAGTTCCAACGTCGCGTTGTTCGCGTGCAGGGTGGCGTCGATGGTGGGCAGGGCGACATTGACGATGAAGAAGTCGATCATGGGCAGCGCGGCGCCCAGCAACAGGGTGACCAGGCCCGCGGAGGTCAGTCCGGCGGTCCGGTGCTTTCCGCCCGCGATCCCGGCCGAGGTTCTCGGCCGGGCGGAGACAGTCTGACTCGATGTCATGGGAACCAGGATGCGACGGTTTCCACACTGGTACCAGGAGCCTGTTTATCCTGGTACTCGAAACACCTGGTAATAGGTTCGCCGACGTGTCACAGTAGTAGTCATGACCTCGTTGCTGTCCAGTCCGGCACCCGCCGTCTCGCACACCTCCGACGAGGTGCGCCGGCGCGAACTGGCCGCCTTCCTGCGCAGCCGCCGCGAGCGCGTCACCCCCGACCAGGTCGGCCTGCCGCCGGGCGGCCGGCGGCGCACCCCGGGCCTGCGCCGCGAGGAGGTCGCGCAGCTGGCCGGGGTCGGCGTCACCTGGTACACGTGGCTGGAGCAGGGCCGCGACATCAACGCCTCCGAGCAGGTGCTGGACGCGGTTTCCACCACCCTGCGGTTGGACCCGATCGAACGCTCCCACCTGTTCACCCTGGCCGGACTGCCCGAGGCGGCCGAGGTGCGGGACTGCCGTGCGGTGCCCTCGCCGGTGCACCTGATGCTGGCCCAGCTCAACCCGTACCCGGCCTGCGTGCTCAACTCGCGCACCGACATCCTGGCCTTCAACCGCAGCTACGACCTGATGGTCGGCGGCATCTCCGAGCTGCCCTTCGAACAGCGCAACTCGCTGCAGCGCTGCTTCCTCGACCAGCGCTCCCGGGCCTGCGTGCTGGACTGGGAGGAGTCGGCCATGCGGATGGTGGCCCAGTTCCGCGCGGCCATGGCCGAGCACGTGGCCGAGCCGAGCTGGAAATGCCTGGTGAAAAAGCTGCGCCAGGAATCCGCGGAATTCGACCGGATGTGGCAGCAGCACGAGGTGTCCGGGGTGGAGAACCAGACCAAGCGCTACCTGCACCCGGACGTCGGCCTGCTGCGGCTGGACTACACCCACCTGTGGCTGGGCCGCCGCGCAGGCACCCGGCTGGTCAGCTACACCCCGGCCGACTCACAGACTCTGGCCCGGCTGCGGGAAATGGTGCGGGTGCCGGACTCGGCGGGGGCGCCGCTGGTTGCGTCAGTGTGACACAGCCGACCAATTCGACCGCCCATCGTGGTCTTTTCCGCGGATCAGCTTGACCACAAGGCGATCACCCGATAGGCAATCGTGGTGCTCGCGGACATGAGCGGGCAGGGTCGAGTCGCAGTCGGCGCGATTGCCGGCGCGACCGTGGTCGCCCTGGTCTGCATTGGCTTCACCGGTGGTCTGTCGCCCAAGGCTGCCCAGACGTCGGCCGGGCCCGGCGACATACCGGTGGTGATGACCGCCAACCCGGGCGTCACCACGACCAGCGCGCTGGTCGTGCCGGTGGCCACCGACCTGGCCACCACCACGGTGACCAGCACGACCACCACGACCACCACGCAGAGCCAGGCCGGCCACAGCGCCGCCGCACCGCCCAGCACTCACTCGGTGGTCACCACCCGGCCGACCACTGCCAGCCCGACGCACACCGCGCCCAAGCCGCCGACCTCATCGACGGCCACCACCACTTGCCAGTACCTGATCTGCTGAGGGCGCGACGGCCTGCTTGACACCGGGTTCCGGGCCGCCATACCGTTGCGCGACAACAGCGTCACCGCCGTTTCAACCCGCGCGGGAGAGCCCACGGCCAGCGGAGATCGCCGGATCGTGGCGCCGAAGGAGCAAATCCTCCCCGGAAACTCTCAGGCATCCCTACCGCCCGGGCCAGGCAACTCTGAAAAGAGGCGTCCGCACGTCTCGCCCACGGTGCAAACCGCGCTCGCCGCGGCGAAGCTCTCAGGCTCATGACAGAGGGGGAGGCAACTGACCGGCGCGGGCGATTCCCGTGCCCCGGAGTGCAGGAGCCTGTCATGCGCGCGAGCCGATCGATTTTCCGGGTGATGGCATGACCATCAGCGTCTTCGATTTGTTCAAGATCGGTATCGGCCCGTCCAGTTCGCACACGGTCGGACCGATGAAGGCCGCCCGGCAGTTCACCCTTGGCCTGCACGAGGCCGGGCTGCTGGCCGACACCGTTGCGGTGAAAGCGGAACTGTTCGGTTCGCTGGGTGCGACCGGGCACGGGCACGGCAGCGACCGGGCCGTGCTGCTCGGCCTGACCGGTGAGGACCCGGCCACCGTGGACACCGATTCCGTGCCAGAACGGGTCGCCGTCATCCGCCGCGAGCGTCGGCTCAAGCTGTTGGGGGACAAGGAGATCGAGTTCGACCCGGACCGGGATCTGACGCTGCACCGGCGGCGCTCGCTGCCCGCGCACCCCAACGGGATGATCTTCACCGCGACGGGCGCGGCCGGGAATGTGCTGCGTGCTCGTACCTACTATTCGGTCGGCGGCGGGTTCGTGGTGGACGAGTCGGCCGCGGGCGCGGACCGGATCGTGGTCGACGAAACCCCGGTGGCGCACCCGTTCGCCAGCGGCGCCGACCTGCTGGCCCGCTGCCGGGAAACCGGATTGCCGGTCAGCGGAGTGATGCTGGCCAACGAGCTGTCCTGGCGCACCGACGCCGACATCCACGCCGAACTGGACCGCATCTGGACCGCCATGCAGGACTGCGTGCGCAACGGCTGCGAACACGACGGCGAACTGCCCGGCGGGCTCAAGGTGCGCCGCCGGGCGGCCGAACTGCACCGGCGGCTGGCCGGTGAGCACTACGCCACCGATCCGCTGCGGGTGCTGGACTGGGTGAGCCTGTTCGCGCTGGCGGTCAACGAGGAGAACGCCTCCGGCGGCCGGGTGGTCACCGCGCCGACCAATGGCGCGGCCGGCATCGTGCCCGCGGTGCTGCACTACTACGCGCGGTTCGTGTCCGGCGCGAATGACGACGGGGTGGCGAGGTTTCTGCTCACCGCGGGCGCGATCGGCGTGCTGCTGAAGGAAAACGCGTCGATTTCCGGGGCCGAGGTGGGCTGTCAGGGCGAGGTCGGCTCGGCCTGCTCGATGGCCGCCGCCGGACTGGCCGAGGTGCTGGGCGGCACGCCGGAACAGGTGGAGAACGCCGCCGAGATCGCCATGGAGCACAACCTCGGGCTGACCTGCGACCCGGTCGGCGGCCTGGTGCAGATCCCGTGCATCGAACGCAACGCGCTGGCCTCCATCAAGGCCATCAGCGCGGCCCGGATGGCGCTGCGCGGCGACGGCAGGCACTACGTGTCGCTGGACAAGGTGATCAAGACGATGCGCGAGACCGGCGCCGACATGAAGGTCAAGTACAAGGAGACCGCGCGGGGCGGGTTGGCCGTGAACGTCATCGAGTGCTGACCGGGCGACACCCGTGGACATCGGTGTCCGCGACGGGGATCGTGGTCGGTCCGAAGCGAAGGGGCTCAGGACCATGGCCGCCATATCGATCACTCCATCGTGGACTGAACGGGCACTGATACGCACCCCGAACAGCACCGCGGGGCGGGCCACTCCGGCCGAGACCACCCCGGCGCTGGTCGACGTGACCGGCGGTGTCCCGCCGCCGTCGCTCGTGGTGGTGCGAGGTGACCTGGATACTAAATATGTCAGGACATATTGTTGACTCGTCTGACCCGTGAGAGTTACATGGTCGGGGTGACCGCGGCGCGCGAGGTGCTGACCATGGGCTGGTTCGGAGACCCACGGCGGACCGATGTTCGCTGACCGGGCCGCCGAGCTGGTGGACGTCCGGGCACACCACCCGGAGCGGATCGCGCAGCGCGCGGCCGGCCGGGCGCCGGCGCCGGAACTGGTTGGCCCGTCAGGGAAACTGGTCATGATGGCCACCTCCACGCTGCCCGCGCTGCTGCTGGGCGGTGAGGTCCCGGCCGACCCGGACGCGGCGTTCGCCGCCTGGCAGCGGGCATTGCGGCTGCCCACGGTCAGGGGCATCATCGCCGCCCGGACCCTGTTCTACCCGTCCGACGACGGCGGGGCCGCCGCGGTGGACACCGCCGTCGGACTGCTCCAGCCGAAGGGAGACACCGCCCCACCCCCCGCCAACTCCTCAGTCCCCGGAAGTTCAATCCCCTCAACGAAGAGAGGTCTGAGAACACATGCACCGGTCTCGTCGGGCTGTCACCCTCATTGCTTTCCTCGCCTGTGTCACCGCCGTGCTCGCCGCGTGCTCCAGCACCGGCGGGGCCAAGTCGGCCAACAACGCCGCGGTCAATCTGCCGCACTACACCTTCGCGTTGGTCACCCACGCGGTGCCTGGCGACACCTTCTGGGACCTGGTGCGCAAGGGCGCCCAGGACGCGGCGGCCAAGGACAATGTCACCCTCAAGTACTCCTCCGACCCCAACGCGGGCAACCAGGCCACCCTGGTGCAGAACGCGATCGACTCCAAAGTGGACGGCATCGCGGTGACCCTGGCCAAGCCGGACGCGATGCGCGGCGCGGTGGCCGCGGCGAAATCGGCCGGCATCCCGGTGGTCGGCCTCAACGACGGCATCGACTACTGGAAGCAGCTGGGGCTGCTGGAGTACTTCGGCTCGGACGAGAGCCTGGCCGGCACCGCATTCGGTCAGCGGCTGAACCAGGTCGGCGCCAAGCACGCGCTGTGCGTGATCCAGGAACAGGGCAACGTGGCCCTGGAAACCCGGTGTGCCGCGCTGGCCAAGGCGTTCACCGGCAAGACCGACATCCTCTACGTGAACAGCCAGGACATGAGCTCGGTGCAGTCGACCATGACGGCCAAGCTGCAACAGGACCCGAGCATCGACTACGTGGTCACGCTCGGCGCCCCCGAGGCTCTCACCGCGGTCCAGTCGGTGCAGTCCTCGGGCAGCAAGGCCAAGATCGCCACCTTCGACACCAACAAGCAACTCGTCGGCGCCATCCAGTCCGGCCAGGTCCAGTGGGCCGTGGACCAGCAACCCTACCTGCAGGGCTACCTGGCCATCGACGGTCTGTGGCTGTACAAGACCAACGGCGACATCTCCGGCGGTGGCTCCCAGCCGGTGCTGACCGGGCCGAGCTTCGTGGACAGCAGCAACATCGCCTCGGTCGCCAAGTACGCCGCTGCCGGGACCAGGTGAGCGCGCCATGACCACCGTGGAGCCACCGGTGACCGCGCCACCCGCGGGCGCCCGGCCCCAGGTGACCCGCCGGTCGCCGCTGCGCCGGTTCTTCGGCCGGCCCGAGGTGGGCTCGCTGATCGGCGCGGTCATCGTGATCGTGTTCTTCGTGGTGATGGCGCCGACCATCCGGCACACCGACTCCATCGCCACGGTGCTCTACCAGAGCGCCACCCTTGGCATCGTCACCGTCGGCGTGGCGCTGCTGATGATCGGCGGCGAGTTCGACCTCTCCGCGGGCGTCGCCGTGATCACCTCGGCGCTGTGCGCCTCGATGGTCGCCTACCAGCTCAGCATGAACGTGTGGGTGGGTGTGCTCGTCGCGCTGGCGGTGTCGGTGGGCACCGGGTTCCTCAACGGGTATCTGATGGTCCGCACCGGACTGCCCAGCTTCCTGGTGACACTGGCGACGTTCTTGATGCTGCAGGGGATCAACCTCGCGGTGACCCGGCTGGTGACCGGCAACGTGGCCACCAACGACATCTCGAACATGGCCGGGTTCGGCTCGGCCAAGGCGGTGTTCGCCTCGAACATCCCGATCTTCGGGGGCTCGGTCAACATCACCGTGTTCTGGTGGCTGGCATTCGTCGCCATCGCCACCTGGATTCTGCTGCGCACCAAGGTGGGCAACTGGATCTTCGCGGTCGGTGGGCGCAAGGACAGTGCCCGCGCGGTCGGCGTCCCGGTGAAGGCGACCAAGATCGGACTGTTCATGGCGGTCG
>DASZNF010000035.1:0-137148 GCA_035551355.1 Pseudonocardiaceae bacterium
CGGACCGCCCGGGTTCTCGGTGGCCAGCGCCTGATTGACCGCGACGAACGGCCGCATCCGCCGCTCGTAGGCCGCGAACGCCTGCCCGTACTCGCCCCGCCTCAACTCGTCGGCGAGCACATAGGCGCCGACCAACGCCAGACTGGTCCCCTGCCCCGACAACGCCGAGGCGCAGTACCCGGCGTCCCCGACCAACGCCACCCGCCCGCTCGTCCAGCGGTCCATGCGAATCTGCGCCATGGCATCGAAATAGAAGTGCGGCGCACCGTCCATTGCGGACAGAAGGGTCGGCACGCGCCAGCCCACCCCGCCCAGCCGCTCGGCAACGATCTGCTTCTGCTGCTGGATGTTCCGCGGGTCGTAGGTCAACGGCTCCGCGGCAAATCCCAGGGTGACCCGTAATTCGGTGTTGTCCCGCACCGGATAGATCGCGCCCCCGGTCCCGGATTCCGGGTCGTGGAACCACAGCTGCCAGTTGTCCAGCCCCAGCACGTTGTCCATCGGAAAAATCGCCAGGTACTGCCCCAGATGCGCGCTGAACTCCCGCTCCGCACCGAACACCAGCCGGCGCACCACGGAATGCGGACCATCCGCCCCGATCACCAGATCAAAGGTCCGCGCGGCACCCGACCCGAACTCGACCCGAACCCCACTTTCGTCCTGTGCCAACGAAACCACCGAGTCATCGAAGACGTATTCGACCTTGTCCCGGGTCGCCCGGTGCACCATCGCCACCAGATCCTCCCGCAACAACTCGACATCCTCGCTGTCCAACCGCCCACTGCTGAACGTCGACTCCTCGGACCGGAACAACTCGTTTCCCGCACCGTCCACCATGGACATTCCCCGCATCCGCGTGCGCGCCGCCCGAACGAGCTCCCCGAGCCCCATCCGATCCACCACATCGAGCGCGACCCCGCGGACGTCGACCGCCTGCCCGCCCACCCGCGGCCCGGGCGCCCGCTCCACCACGGTCACCGAGAACCCGCTCCGCCGCAGCCAGTAGGCCATCGCCGGACCGGCGATCCCGGCCCCGGACACCAGAACACTCCGCATCGTGCACCTCCATCGGGATACGCTGTACGCAACCTGCCTCACCCGACAAACAATGCACAGAACGGCGTTTCAGTGCCAAAACTGGCCTAGCACAGTAGCTGGGCTGTACTAGCACAGACAGGACCGGCTCATGGCCGCCGAACCGCGCTACCGCAGCATCGCCGCGGAACTCCGTCGCCGCATCACCCAGGGCGAACTGGTCCCCGGCGGCAAGGTCCCCTCCACCCGCCGAATCGCCACCGAGTGGGGCGTCGCGACGGCCACCGCCACCAAGGCTTTGGCGCTCCTGCGCGATGAAGGTCTGGTCCGTCCCGAGCCACGTTCCGGCACCGTGGTCGCCGGCCCCAGCCGCCCGCCGGTTGGGAAGTCTCGCCCCCGCCAACCGGACCTCACCCGCGACCGAATCATCCGCGCCGCCATCGCCATAGCCGACACCGAAGGCCTGGCCGTGCTGTCGATGCGCGGCGTGGCGGCCCGCCTCGGCGTGGCCACCATGGCCCCCTACCGATACGTGACCGGAAAAGACGAGCTGATCGTCCTGATGTCCGACGCCGCCTACGGCGAACACGGTTACCCGGCCCGGCTGCCCGGCGGCTGGCGCGCCCAACTCGAACTGTGCGCCCGCACGCTGTGGGCGGTGCACAAACACCATCCCTGGCTGGCCCAGCTCGCGCCGATCACCAGACCCATGCCGCTGCCCAACCTGGCCACCCACGCCGAAATCGCTCTGACCGCACTGGCGCCGTTCGAGCTGAACGCAGCCGACCTGTGCGACCTGCATGTGCTGTTCTTCAGCTTCATCCAAGGCATGGCCATCCACCTGGAACGCGAACAACACGCGCTGGCCGCATCCGGCCTCACCGAAGAAGACTGGATCGACAACCAGGCCCCGGCACTGGCCGCCATCATGAACTCCGGCCGCCACCCCAGCTTCGCCAGAATGCTCACCGAACTGGCCGAAACCGGCTACGACCTGATCCTGGACAACCTCTTCGAGTTGGGCCTGCGCTCACTCCTGGACGGCCTGGCCATTCGCCTGAGTCGGTGACTCGATGGGGTCAGTGGCACGTGGGGGTGACGAGAGCACCAGTCGTCGCCGACCGCGTGAACACCACGCCTGATAACGGAAATGGAATTGTCGCAGTCCGTAGGGTCTGAGCTGTGACCAGCATCGGCCCATTGCTTGCGGCGTATGACGAGCAACTTCGCGGGATACCCGCCAACCCACGCGCGGAGTGAGATGCGAGCAGGACGGCCCCCTTTTTACGCGTCGTCGGCCAGTTCCGTGGCTTCATCGCCACGCCTCGGGACATCGGAACGAGCGGCGTGGAACTGGATCGGCTGATCGCCCGGCAGCGCGAGTATTTCGCCGAGCGGGACGAAGCGGTCGAATGGAAGACCCGTGCTCATGACCTGCCACCTGACCTCCCCGATCGCCTACGGGCGGCTGGCTTTTTGCCCGAAGAAGAAGAAACGGTGTTCATCGGGCGCACCGCGAATATGAGCACGCAGCCAGCGCCACCGGCTGCCGTTGTGCTGCGCCAGGTCACGGCGGATCACGACCTGCGTCGAATTGCGGCCATGGAGTCGGCGGTGTGGGGTGAGGACTGGAGCTGGCTCGGAGATGACCTGAGATCAGGATCCGCCCGGTGGGCACCCGTCGTCTGGCTGCGGGTGGTTCCCGATGAGCGGCGACTCGATCGCCACTCAAGGATCGTGGGATCGCGCTCCGGGTGCAGCGCGCCCGCACAGTTATGGTCCGAGAGCCGAGATCGGTACGACATGGACACCGTCGGCTCGTTTGCCGCCCCCTCCGGTCGCGGTCACCACCACAAGCGCAGAGGGGTCGCCGTGCTTTGCAGTGTCCACGTTCGCCGCGAAGTCGAGGAGGCTTGTCGCAGCCCGATCGATAACGGTCTGATCGCCAGTCAGTTTGACCTCGAACGCGGCCCAGCCGTCCGGTGTTTCGATGACGGCGTCGACTTCTTTGCGGCCATGGGACTCCCGCCAGGAGTACACCGCGCCGTCGAGCGGCTGCGCGTAGATGCGGAGGTCGCGCATGGCCATCGCTTCGAAGTGGAGTCCGGCGGCCTCGATATCGGCCAGCAGACCCTTCGATCCGACCCGTAGTGCCGCGGTGCCCAGTGACGGGTCAATGAAGTAGCGGACCGGCGCCTCCCGTAGTTCGGTGCGCGATCGCATGTGCGGTTTCCACGTCGGCGAGTTCTCCGTCAGCTTGAGCCGATCGAGTGCGTCGAGGTACGAATTCACCGTCTCCCTGGCCGGCGTCCGGCCGTCAGCGCCGGCGATGTCTGCGCCGAGTGCGCTGATTTTGATCGCAGTGCCGACCGATCGTCCCAGCGATTTGAGCGTACGGCGTAGTCGGTCAGGAGCGCGCCGGCCGACCCCGAGGTCTGGAAGATCTACCTCGACAATCTGGGTGAGATAGTCGGCAAGCCAGCCCCGGGCGGTCCGCTCTGACTGGTCGAGCAGCGCTGGCCAGCCACCGACGACGATTCGTTCCAGGAGGCCCGGGACAGTCATTGCGGTCCGCTTAGCTCTTTGCTCGGTGCCACCCAGTAGGGCGGCGAGCGACACCTCGCCCGTTGAGTGGCCCGACTCGAACAGACTCATCGGTCTCATCCGGAGAGTGCCGATGCGGCCCGCGCCTGAGTGCAACTCGCGCTCGTCTCTCGGGGTGGCTGAGCCGGTGAGGATGTACAGGCCACGACGGCGGAGGTCATCAACATGCCGGCGCACCTGGTCCCAGATCTCGGGTGCACGCTGCCACTCATCGAAGAGGATCGGTGTCTCTTGATCAAACAGGTCGGCGGGGTTGAGTCCCAGGAGGGCTCGTGCGTTCGGGTCTGTGTCGAAGCGGACCGAACTCCTCGCCAACTGGAGAGCCGTCTCCGTCTTCCCACAGCCCTTCGGCCCGTCGATGAGAACAGCACCGATCGAGGTCAGCCGCTCAGACAACTCGCCATCAGCGACGCGAGCACGGTAGTCGAACATGCCACCAGTCTAGCTTTCCGACGAGATCAACTGGCGGTTTTCGTCATAGTCAACTTGTTGTTTTTGACACGATGGACTGGCTTTTTTCGACAACAGCTGTCAGGCTCAGCGCCTCGCACAGACCCGCGGCTTGCCCGCCAAGATCGCTGTCACCGTGGTGAAGCGGCCTGAGCACAAGCCCCCTGGAATAACTACTGCCCGACCGCGACAGAGTGCTGGACCCTCGACCACCCGACACCCCTGGCCACCCGCAACAATGACGCGGCCGGTGACCACGATGGGGAGGAAGCCGGTGAGCCACGACGCATGGCACCCGCGGTTCCCGCGAGCCCACTGTCCACCTGATCGCCGATCTCCCGGGTTCTACCCGACGCTCGACGAGTTGGAGACGCAAGATCTTGTCCCTGATGCGGTTCGCGCAATGACACACAACGCCAACCAGACCCGCAGGTCAGTCATATGGGTGGAGACGAGGGGAATCGAACCCCTAACCCCCGCCTTGCAAAGGCGGTGCTCTGCCAATTGAGCTACGTCCCCGGTCGGGTCAGGACCGCCGGTCCTGACCCGGGCTGGCTCACTTCTCGGCGGGAGCAGTGGCCTCGCGCCACAGGTCGGCCTCGGCCTTGGCCGAACGCTGGCGCCGAACGATGAACAGCACGGCACCAGCCACAGCCGCAAGCGCGATGATCTTCTTCACGACAGGAGCCTCCTTGAAACGGCACACAGGACCTTGAGAAAGACTATGTAGTTCCCACTGTAGCCCCGAACCCAGGCAGCGAAGCCGCAGACCAGACGCCGGGCTCCCGGCCCGATCCGCGGAAGGTTCGGGGGATCGTCCCCCTGACAAACACCGTAGCCACCAGCGCGGACGTCCGCTGCCGGAACGGCTCGTGGGCCTAGGAGGACTTGAACCTCCGACCTCTTCGTTATCAGCGAAGCGCTCTAACCGCCTGAGCTATAGGCCCCCGGAACACGGAGGACATTACCGTACCTCCGCGTCCGTTCCCAAACCGGGTCACTCCCGTTCGGCCAGGGTCACTTCCAGTCCGCCGGCCAGGTCGGCGGACACGTTGTACACGAACGCGCCCACGGTGGCCAGCGCGGTGAACAGCACGATGTTGATGGCGCCGATGACCGCGGCGATGCCGAACACGCGCCCCGCCGTGATCAGCGGACCACTGCTGCCGGTCGTCGTGTTCTGCGCGAACTCGGTGTACGTCCCGTTGAGCTTGTCCCACACGCCCATGCCGTCGAGCACCCCGTACAGCACGCCGACCGCGACCAGCCACACGAAGAACAGCGCGACCGACAGCACGAACGCCAGTTTCAGCACCGACCACGGGTCGACCCGCTTGACCTGCAGGCTGGCTCGCCGCGGCCCGCGGCCGGGGCGGCGCAGCGCGCTGGGGGCCTGGCTGGGCGGGGTCGACGAACCGGCCCGCGGGGACTGGCCGACACCCAGGTTCACCGTGGTGCGGCCCGGGTCGGCCGGCGCGGGGTTGCCGGTGACCACCGGGCGGAAGTTGGTGGTCGGCGCGGTCGCGTTGGCCCGCTCCTCCATCACTCCGCTGGTGTAGGCGTCCGAACGCGGGCTGCGCTGGTAGCCCCAGTCCTCGAACCGGGTCGCCTGCTCACCCGTGCTGTGTTCTTCGGCGTACCGGTTGTCCTCGGCCACCCGCTGCCAGGGCGGCGGGGCCGAGGAGGTCACGTCGCCGCCGTCGGTGCCCGACTTCGGCCGGTTCACCGGGGTGGTCGGCGCGGCGCTGGCCTTGGGCGCGCCCGAAGCCGCGCCGGAGGTCGTGCCCGAAGCCGCGCTCGCGGCCGTGCCCGATGCGGTGCTCGCGGCCGCCGGACTCGCCGGTGACGCGGCGGCCGCGCTGGACGTGGACCCGGTCGCCGCACCGGACGCGGCGCTCGCTGCCGCACCCGAGGCCGTGCCCGCCGGTTTCACCGTCGCGGTCGGACCGGACGAACCAGTCGGGCTGGACGAACCGGCGCCACCGGGCGAACTGGACGAAGGCGAAGACGACGGGGTCGAGCCGGCCTTGGCCGAACCGCCGCCGGAAGCGGCGGTGGTCGAACCCGCGGCCGACGACTTCGCTTCCTCCATCGCGATCCGGACGGTCCCGGATTCCGTGCCACTCGTCTTCTTCGTCGACGAGGATTCGGCTTCCGGCTTCTCGGGCTGGGTCACGTGCGGTCCTTAGCTGGTGGCGTTGTCGTCATCGGTGGGTTCCGGCGCCTGCGGCTCGGCGGCGGGAGTGTCGGCCCCGTTCGTAACGACGTCCGTCGGCTCGTCCGCGTTGCGCGCGACCGCGATCAGCTCGGTGCCATCGGAGAGGTTCATCAACCGCACTCCCTTGGTCTGCCGGCCGGCCTTGCGCACCTCCCGGGCGTTGGTCCTGATCACACCGCCGGAGGATTGGATCGCGTACAGTTCGTCGTCCACGTCCACGATGAGGGCACCCACCAGCTTGCCACGCCGCGTGTCGTGCTGGATCGTCAGCACACCCTTCCCGCCGCGACCCTGCACCGGGTACTCCTCGATCGGCGTGCGCTTGGCATACCCACCGTTGGTGGCCACCAAAACGTAGCGGCCCTCGACCACCACGCCCATCGACAACAGCGTGTCCCCGGCGTTGAACCGCATGCCCAGCACACCCGAGGTGGCCCGGCCCATCGGCCGCAGCGCCTCGTCGGTGGCGTGGAACCGGATGGACTGGCCGTTGGCCGACACCAGCAGCAGGTCGTCCTCGCCCGCGCACAGCACCGCGCCGACCAGTTCGTCGTCCTCGCGCAGGTTGATGCCGATCAGGCCGCCGGAGCGGTTGGAGTCGAAGTCGGCCAGCCTGCTCTTCTTCACCAGCCCGGTCCGGGTGGCCAGCACCAGGTACGGGAAGTCGTCGTAGTTGGAGATGTGGATGACCTGGGCGATCTGCTCGTCCGGCTGGAAGGCCAGCAGGTTGGCCACGTGCTGGCCGCGCGCGGTGCGGTTGGCCTCGGGCAGCTCGTAGGCCTTGGCCCGGTAGACCCGGCCCTTGTTGGTGAAGAACAGGATCCAGTCGTGCGTGGAGCACACGAAGAAGTGCGCCACGATGTCGTCCTGTTTGAGCTGCGCGCCCTGCACACCCTTGCCGCCACGCTTCTGCGCCCGGTACAGATCGGTTTTCGTCCGTTTGGCGTAACCGGTCTGGGTGATGGTGACGACCACGTCCTCGACCGCGATCAGATCCTCGACCGACACGTCCCCGTCGAACGGGATGATCTGGGTGCGCCGGTCGTCGCCGTGCTTGTTGACGATCTCCATCAGTTCGTCGCGCACGATCTGGCGCTGCCGCACCGGGGTGGCCAGGATGTCGCGGTAGTCGGCGATCTGGATCTCGATCTCGGCCAGTTCGTCGACGATCCGCTGCCGTTCCAGGGCGGCCAGCCGGCGCAGCTGCAGGTCCAGGATGGCGGTCGCCTGGATCTCGTCGACGTCCAGCAGCTCCATCAGGGCCGGGCGGGCCTCGTCGGCCGACGGCGAGCGCCGGATCAGCGCGATGACCTCGTCCAGCAGGTCCAGCGCCTTGACGTAACCGCGCAGGATGTGGGCCCGTTCCTCGGCCTTGCGCAGCAGGTACTTGGTGCGCCGGACGATCACGTCGACCTGGTGCGCCGCGTAGTGCCGGATGATCTGGTCCAGCCGCAGGGTGCGCGGCACGTCGTCGACCAGGGCCAGCATGTTGACGCCGAAGTTGTACTGCAGCTGGGTGTGCTTGTAGAGGTTGTTCAGCACCACCTTGGCCACCGCGTCCCGCTTGAGGGTGACCACGATGCGCATACCGCGGCGGGAGTTGGACTCGTCGGCGATGTCCGAGATGCCCACGACCTTGCCGTCGCGCACCAGCTGCGCGATGTTCTCCACCAGGTTGTCCGGGTTGACCTGGAAGGGCAGCTCGGTGACGACCAGGATGACCCGGCCCTTGCTGTCCTCGTCGATCTCCACCACCGAGCGCATCCGCACCGAGCCGCGGCCGGTGCGGTAGGCCTCCTCGATGCCGCTGGTGCCCAGGATCTGGCCGCGGGTCGGGAAGTCCGGGCCCTTGATCCGCAGCATCATCGCGGCCAGGGTCTCGTCCTCGGAGGCGTCCCAGTTCTCCAGCGCCCACACCACGCCGTCGGCGACCTCGCGCAGGTTGTGCGGCGGGATGTTGGTGGCCATCCCGACCGCGATCCCGCCCCCGCCGTTGACCAGCAGATTGGGGATGCGCGAGGGCAGGACCTCGGGTTCCTCGGTCTTGCCGTCGTAATTGGGCTTGAAGTCGACGGTCTCCTTCTCGATGTCCAGCAGCATGGCCATGGCCATCTGGGTCAACCGGGATTCCGTGTACCGCATGGCCGCGGCCGGGTCGTTGCCCGGCGAGCCGAAGTTGCCCTGGCCGTCGACCAGCGGGTAGCGCATCGACCAGGGCTGGGCCAGCCGGACCAGGGTGTCGTAGATCGACGAGTCGCCGTGCGGGTGATAGTTGCCCATCACGTCGCCGACCACGCGCGAGCACTTCACGTAGCTGCGGTCGGGGTAGAGCCGGTTCTCGTGCATCGAGTAGAGCACCCTGCGGTGCACCGGCTTGAGCCCGTCCCGCACGTCCGGCAGGGCACGCGCCACGATCACGCTCATCGCGTAGTCGATGTACGAGCGCTGCATCTCCTGCTGGAGATCGACCGGTTCGACGCGGTCGCCCTCCGGCGGCAGGGTTTCGGTCACGGTCGGCCTTCCCGGGGTTATGCGTTGTTGGCTGACAGAAGATCTTTTTCAACGACCTGACAGAAGATCTTTTCTAACGACGCTGTGGCGTCGTTAGACATCCAGGAACCTGACATCCTTCGCGTTGCGGACGATGAACGAGCGGCGGGCTTCCACGTCCTCGCCCATCAGCACGGAGAACAACTCGTCCGCGGTGGCCGCGTCGTCCAGGGTCACCTGGCGCAGCAGCCGGTTGCTCGGGTCCATGGTGGTTTCCCACAGTTCCTGGGCGTTCATCTCGCCAAGACCCTTGTACCGCTGGATGCCGTCGTCCTTGTTGATCTTCCGGCCGGCCGCCAGCCCCTGCTCCAGCAGCGCGTCGCGCTCCCGGTCGGAGTAGGCGTACTCCGGCTCGGCCCGCTGCCACTTGATCTTGAACAGCGGCGGGCAGGACAGGTACACGTGCCCGTTCTCGATCAACGGCCTCATGAACCGGAACAACAGGGTCAGCAGCAGGGTGGAGATGTGCTGGCCGTCCACGTCGGCGTCGGCCATCAGCACGATCTTGTGGTACTTGAGCTTGGCCAGGTCGAACTCGTCGTGGATGCCGGTGCCCAGCGCGGTGATCAGGCTCTGCACCTCGGTGTTCTTCAGCACCCGGTCGATGCGGGCCTTCTCCACGTTGATGATCTTGCCCCGGATCGGCAGGATCGCCTGGTACAGCGAGTCCCGGCCCTCCTTGGCCGAGCCGCCGGCCGAGTCGCCCTCCACGATGTAGAGCTCGCACTCGGCCGGGTTGTTCGACCGGCAGTCCTTGAGCTTGCCGGGCAGGCCGCCGATGTCCAGCGCGGTCTTGCGGCGCACCAGCTCGCGGGCCTTGCGCGCGGCCATCCGGGCCTGGGCCGAGGACACCGCCTTGGTGATGATCGACTTGGCGTCGGCCGGGCTGCGGTCGAACCAGTCGGCCAGCCACTCGTTGCAGGTGCTCTGCACGAACGACTTGGCCTCGGTGTTGCCCAGCTTGGTCTTGGTCTGGCCCTCGAACTGCGGTTCCTTGAGCTTGACCGAGATGATCGCGGCCAGGCCCTCGCGCACGTCGTCGCCGGAGAGGTTGGCGTCCTTGTCCTTGAGGTACTTCTTGTCCCGCGCGTACTGGTTGATCACCCGGGTCAGCGCGGCCCGGAAGCCCTCCTCGTGGGTGCCGCCCTCGTGCGTGTTGATCGTGTTGGCGAAGGTGAACACCGACTCCGAGTACCCGGTGTTCCACTGCATGGCGACCTCGACCTCGATGTCGTCGCCCTTGGCGTCGAACGCGATCACGTTGCGGTGCACGGCTTCGCGGGTGGCGTTGATGTGCCGGACGAAGTCCTCCAGCCCACCCGGGTAGTGGAAGGTGCGGGTCCGGGTGCGGCCGGCGTCGACGTCCTCCTCGCCCTCGGTCAGCCGCTCGTCGCGCATGACGATGGTCAGGCCCTTGTTCAGGAAGGCCATTTCCTGCAGCCGGCGGGCCACCGTCTCGGCGTTGTACTCGGTGGTCTCGAAGATGTCCGGGTCGGCCCAGTAGGTGATGGTGGTGCCGGTTCGGCCGGTCGGTTCGCCCTGCTTTATCGCGTGCGCGGGCGCGGAGTGCTCGTAGGACTGGGTCCAGGTGTAGCCGTCCCGGCAGATCTCGACGTCCAGCCGCGTGGACAGCGCGTTCACCACGGAGACGCCGACGCCGTGCAGACCGCCGGACACCGCGTAGGAGTCGCCGCCGAACTTGCCCCCGGAGTGCAGCGTCGTCATGATCACCTCGAGGGCCGGGCGCTTCTCCACCGGGTGCATGTCCACCGGGATGCCACGGCCGTCGTCGGTGACCTGGATGCCGCCGTCGGCCCGCAGCACCACGTCGACCCGGCTGGCGAAGCCGGCCATCGCCTCGTCGACGCCGTTGTCCACCACTTCCCAGATAAGATGGTGCAGGCCGCGCTCACCGGTGGACCCGATGTACATGCCGGGCCGCTTGCGGACGGCTTCCAGACCTTCAAGGACGGTGATCGACGATGCGTTGTACTCGTTCTTGTTGGCTGCCACAGGGCCTCGCTGTCTCCTCGAACCGACTCGCACGACTGGACCGTCCATCTCGCTCATTCCAGTCTACTTGACCACCCGTTCAGAAGTGGGCCAAGGACACCCCTGAAAAGCTCACAGAGCGACGGATCCGATCCGATGAGTGTGCGCACGGCGGCAACAGCGTTCGAAACACTCTGCGTCGCCGTCAGGCGGAGCCCCGCCGGGCGTCACCCGTAGGTGTCACGCGGGCCCCGGCCGGGGACGTGCCGGGGCCCGTGCCGCCAGCTCGGCGCGGTCGGCCCGGCCACCTTCAGCCGCTTCACCACGCCGTTGCCCACGCCCCTGGCGATCTGGGCCAGCAGCTGCCGCTGCAACAACCGCAGCTGGGTGGCCCATGCGGTGGAGTCGGCCTGCACGGTCAGCTCGCCCTCGCGCAGCGCGGTGGGCCGGGCGTGCTCGGCCACCTCCTCGCCGACCAGCGCTGCCCACTTCCCGAACACCTGCCCGCCGGCCAGCCGGGCCGACCAGCCGCGGTCGGTGGCCAGCCGGGAGGCGATCCGGCCCAGCGGCTGCGGGTCCCGGTCGTCCGGGCGAGATCCGGACCAGCGCCGGCGCCGCCGGTCACCGGTGGGCATGAACCGGGCCTTGCCGGTGCGCTCCCCGGGCGAGCGGCCGCGGGCCTTGGCCGCTTCGCGGGCCGCACGCAGCGCCTCATGGGCCAGGTCCACTCCGCGTGGATTTTCCTCGTCCGATTTTCCACCGGTTCGTGGACGGATATTGTCCGAATTGTCCCGGTCGGTGGTGGTTCGGGACCCCTGGGTGACCTTGTTATCCACACTATCCACAGGTTTATCCCCAGATGTGGTACCCGCCTCACCCGCTCGGGTCACCCGTTGTGTGCCTTTCGGTGAATCAGCAGACCTGCTATTCGTCACGGTGTACCTGCCCCTCGGCCACCCGGTAGCGCACGCCATCCAGTTCGGCGGGCACATCGGACTCCACCGCCGCGGTCACCAGCACCTGTTCGGCCGCGGTCGCCACCTCGGCCAGCCGGGCCCGCCGCCGCCGGTCCAGCTCGGCGAACACGTCGTCCAGCACCAGCACGGGCTCGGCGCCATCGGCACGCAACATATCGTAGGCGGCCAGCCGCAGTGCCAACGCGAACGACCAGGACTCGCCGTGGCTGGCATATCCCTTGGCCGGGGCCGGGCCCAGGATCAGTTCCAGATCGTCGCGGTGCGGCCCGACCAGGCTCACCCCGCGATCGATCTCCTGCGGCCGCATCCGGCCCAGTTCGGTCAGCAACGCCTCCGCAAGCGCTTGCCGATCGGCGCGCGGACCGCCCGGCACGCCAAATCCCCCGGGCAGCGCGTCACCGAGCGAACACCGGTACCGGATCTCGGCGGGCTGCGACTCCGGGGCCACCCCCGCATACGCCGCCGCCACCAGCGGCGCCAGATCGGCCACCAGGTCCAGCCGCCCGGCCAGCAGCGCCGCGCCGTGCTCGGCCAGGTGCCCGTCCCACACGTCCAGGGTGCGGATATCGCCCTCGCCGCCGGCCCGTTTCGCGCTGCCCGCCGTTTTCAGCAACGCGCCGCGCTGCTTGAGCACCCGCTCGTAGTCCGCGCGCACCCCGGCGTACCGGGGCGCGCGCAATACCAGGAGCTCGTCCAGGAACCGGCGGCGCTCACCCGGATCCCCGCGCACCAGCGCCAGATCCTCCGGCGCGAACAGCACGGTGCGCACGATGCCCAGCACATCCCGCGGCTTGCTCACCGGCGCCCGGTTCACCCGGGCGCGGTTGGCCCGGCCCGGGGTGATCTCCAGTTCCACGGTCAGCTCGCGACCCTCGTTGACCACCGCCGCGCGCACCACCGCCCGGCTCGCGCCGTGCCGGATCAGCGGCGCGTCGGTGGCCACCCGGTGCGAGCCGAGCGTGGCCAGGTAACCGATGGCCTCGACCAGGTTGGTCTTGCCCTGCCCGTTCGCGCCGATCAGCACGCTCGGTCCCGGGTCGAAGGCCAGATCGGCCTGGGCCCAGGACCGGTAGTCGGTGACCTGGAGATGCCTTACGTGCACCGCGGCAGGTTCAGCTGGCCGGGGGCGAGGCCGGTCCGGCCGCGTGCACCGCGTGGCCGCCGAACTGGTTGCGCAACGCGGCCACCGCCTTCATGGCCGGCGAGTCCTCCTGCCGGGAGGCGAACCGGGCGAACAGCGCCGCGGAGATCACCGGCAGCGGCACCGCGTGGTCGATCGCCTCGTTGACCGTCCACCGGCCCTCGCCGGAGTCCTCGGTCCAGCCGGAGATCTTGGCCAGGTCCGGGTCCTCCTCCAGCGCCTTGACCAGCAGGTCCAGCAGCCAGGACCGGACCACGGTGCCCCGGGTCCACGCCTTGAGCACGGCGTGCACGTCGGTCACCTCGTCCACCGCGGACAGCAGTTCGTAGCCCTCGGCGTAGGCCTGCATCAGGCCGTACTCGATGCCGTTGTGCACCATCTTGGCGAAGTGCCCGGCGCCGACCTTGCCGGCGTGCGCGAAGCCCTCCTCGCGCGGACCCTCCGGACGCAGCGCGTCGAAGATCGGCATCGCCTTCTGCACGTCCTCGTCGGTGCCGCCGACCATCAGGCCGTAACCGACCTCGAGGCCCCACACCCCGCCGGACACCCCGCAGTCCAGGTAGCCGATGTTCTTCTCGGCCAGGTGCGCGGCGTTCTCCTTGTCGTCGGTGAACCGCGAGTTGCCGCCGTCGATCAACATGTCCCCGGCCTGCAGCAGACCGGACAGTTCGCGCACGGTCTCCTTGGTCGGGTCACCGGCCGGCACCATGATCCACACGATGCGCGGGGCGGCCAGCCGGTCGACCAGATCGCTGAGCGACGTCGAGTCGCTGATATCGGCATTGCGGTCGTAACCGATGACCTCGTGCCCGGCGCGGCGAATCCGCTCGCGCATGTTGAAGCCCATTTTGCCAAGGCCGACGAGTCCGAGCTGCACGGTCGCAGTCCCTCCTGCTTGCGGGTCGTCTGGAGTCTCGATCGTTTCAGACGCTGGCTCAGCCGGGCAGGCGGACCGGCATCAGCAGGTACAGGTACCCGGGCAGCACCTCGCCATCCTCCCCCACCGGCTTGACCAGTGCCGGGCGATTGGGCGTGGTGAACGACAGGTGGGCCCGCTCGGTGTGCAGCGCGCCGAGACCGTCCAGCAGGTAGGCCGGGTTGAACGCGATGGTGACCGGGTCGCCCTCGTACTCGACGGCCAGCTCCTCCTCGGCGCTGCCCTCGTCGTCCCCGCCCGCGGACAACCGCAGGGTGCCCTCGCCGAACTCGAGCCGGACCTGGGTGCCGCGCTCGGCGACCAGCGACACGCGCTTGACCGCCTCGACCAACGGCGCGATGCCCACGATCGCCGCGGCCGCGTGCTCGCTGGGCAACAGCTGGCGGTACTTGGGGAACTCGGCGTCCAGCAGCCGGGAGGTGGCGCGCCGGCCGGAACCGGCCAGACCGAGCAGACCGTCGCCGGAGGCCAGCGAGATCTCCACGGTGGTGCCCGAGCTGCCCAGCGTCTTGGCCGCCTCGGCCAGGGTGCGGGCCGGGACCAGCACCTGGGTGTCGGTCACGTCGCCGGTGGGCTGCCACTCGAACTCGCGCATCGCCAGCCGGAACCGGTCGGTGGCCACGAGGGTGAGCTTGTCCTCGGCGATCTCCAGCCGGACCCCGGTGAGCATCGGCAGCGTGTCGTCCCGGCCGGCCGCGATGGCCACCTGGGCGACGGCCTGACCGAACACCTCGCCGGGCACCTGGCCCGCGCGCTGCGGCATGTCGGGCAGCTGCGGGTAGTCCTCGACCGGCATGGTCGGCAGGCTGAACTTGGCGCTGCCACAGGTGATGGCGACCCGCGCGCCGTCCACCGACATCTCGACCGGCTGGGCCGGGAGCGCCTTGGTGATGTCGGCCAGGAGCCGGCCGGAGACGAGGGCCTTGCCCTCGGCGGCGATGGTGGCCGGGACGTCGACGGTGGCCGAGACCTCGTAGTCGAAACCGGCCACGGTGAGCGCGTCGCCGCCTTCGCCACTGGCGTCGATGAGCACACCGCCCAGGACCGGCACCGGTGGCCGGGACGGCAGGCTGCGGGCTACCCAGGCGACGGCATCGGCAAGTCCGTCCCGCTCGACGCGGATCTTCATCGAACGTCCTCTCGCAGGTTCGAAAGTGAACTTCCCTGAAAGCCGCCCGCGGCCCGGGCATCGCGGCGGGGACGGCAGAGGTCCTTCGACGATGGATCGGCGCGACAGCGGCGAAGCGTGTGTGGAGTCCCCACCGTAGAGCCTGCCCGGCCGTCTCGTCGATTCGGGGCGATGGCTCTGCGTGGTCGAACGGACCACTCGGACGGCGGTTGCCGTGCGGTGCTCCACATGTCCACAGCCCCTCTCTTTCTTTTGTTTTTCTTCTCTTAAAGAGAAAAAAAGAGCCGTAACAGTAGGGGCTGTGGAGTCTGTGGAGTGACGGCGTTCGCGCTGGTCAGCGGGGCGGGTCGGGTGTGGATTGCCGTGGCGGAACTCAGTGGACTACTCGGGCCGCCCGTGGATGGATTGGCGGGCTCCAAGAACTGTCCACGGGTTGTCCCCAGTTCTCCACAGTTCCATCCCCAGATGTGGGTGGCTCGGTCCCCAGGCTCGGCGGGTGTGGAAACAGCTCGGAGGGGCGCCAAAAAAGTTCTCGGAAGGGCCCGGATGGGCGCTCCCGAGAACGGAGTTTTCTGGGCGAGGTGGTGGATTCGGCCGACCGGCCCGCCAGAAACGAGCGGCGCGCGGCGGGCCGGTCGGGCGGCCCGAGACCAGGCTGGGGCGATCGGCTGGCGCGTCGATCGGCGCCGGCGCGGGTGGGCCGAGCGGGCTCCGGTACGCGGGCCGCCGCCGGCGCCGTATGCGGGCCGCCGCGGGCGCCGGTATGCGGTGCGCCCGGGGCCGCCGCGGCCGCCGTCTTTTCTCAGCTACCCCCTGCCTTGGACACGGCGGGCCGAAACGGCCGTCCCGGCGTTGCGCGGCCAAGGGATCAGTCCGGCCGTTCGCACCGGGATCTCACCCGCCACAGCGGCCGTTCGCACCGGATCTCACCCGCCACAGCGACGACGAAGGCCGGTCCCCGACGTGGGAACCGGCCTCGGTGTGCCTGGCGGTCAGGCGCGGGCGCGCTGCTTGATGCGGGAGGTCAGCTCCTGCACCTGGTCGTAGATGCGCCGCCGCTCGGCCATCTCCTTGCGGATCTTCTTGTCCGCGTACATCACCGTGGTGTGGTCCCGGTTGCCGAACGTCTGACCGATCTTGGGCAGCGACAGATCGGTCAGCTCGCGGCACAGATACATGGAGATCTGCCGCGCGGTGGCCAGCGCCTTGGTCTTGCCCGGCCCGCACAGGTCGTCGATGCTCACCGAGAAGTACTCCGCGGTGACCGCCATGATCAGCGGCGCGGTGATCTCCGGGACCGAGGAGTCCGGGATCAGGTCCCGCAGCACGATCTCGGCCAGCTGCACATCGACCGGCTGCCGGTTGAGCGAGGCGAACGCGGTCACCCGGATCAGCGCGCCCTCCAGCTCCCGGATGTTGCGCTCGATGCGTTCGGCGATGAACTCCAGCACCTCGGCCGGGGCGGCCAGCCGGTCCTGCGCGGCCTTCTTGCGCAGGATCGCGATCCGGGTCTCCAGCTCGGGCGGCTGGATGTCGGTGATCAGGCCCCACTCGAACCGGGTGCGCAGCCGGTCCTCCAGCGTGCCAAGTCCCTTGGGCGGCCGGTCGGAGGAGACCACGATCTGCTTGTTCGCGTTGTGCAGCGTGTTGAAGGTGTGGAAGAACTCCTCCTGAGTACCTTCCTTGCCCTCCAGGAACTGGATGTCGTCGACCAGCAGCACGTCGACATCGCGGTAGCGGCGCTGGAACGCCACCTTGCGGTCGTCGCGCAGCGAGTTGATGAAGTCGTTGGTGAACTCCTCGGTGGACACGTAGCGCACCCGCATCCCGGGGAACAGTCGTTGCGCGTAGTGCCCCACCGCGTGCAGCAGGTGGGTCTTGCCCAGCCCGGACTCGCCCCAGATGAACAACGGGTTGTAGGCCCGCGCGGGCGCCTCCGCCACCGCGACCGCGGCGGCGTGCGCGAACCGGTTGGACGAGCCGATCACGAACGTGTCGAACGTGTACTTCTCGTTGAGCCGGGTCTGCGAGGTCTGCGGCTTGGCCGGTGCGGTGAACGGCTGGGTCGGCGGCGCGGGTTGCTGCCGGGCGAAGGTCGGCCAGATCTCGTTGGCCGTGGCCAGTCCCTCGGCTTCCTCGTCCACCTCTTCGGTGTCGGTCTCGGTCGCCTCCGGCGCCTCGTGCTCGATCGGCAGTGGCGTGGTGGGCAGACCGTTGCCGTTGGCCGGCGGCGGAAACGAGGACAACTGGGATCCCGGCGACCGGGACGCGCCGTCCGGGCTCGCGTGACCGATCGGCCTGAGCGTGGTGGCCGGGGCCGCGGGCGCCTGCGAACCGTCGGTGGCGGGCCAGGCGATGGGCGGCAGCGGAGCCTCGGCCGCTCGGGGATGGGCCACCGGCGGCAGCGGCGCCGAATCGACCTTGACCGCCAGCGACACCGGCCGGCCCAGCCGGCGGGACAGCGCGTCGGTGATCGGGTCGCGCAGCGCGCGCTCGATGGCTTCCTTGGCGAAGTCGCTCGGCGCGGCCAGCAGTGCGGTGCCGTCGAGCAGCCCGATCGGTCGGGTCACCCGCATCCAGGCGCGCTGCTGCGGCGAGGTGGTCTCCCACAACTCCTGCACGACCTCGTCCCACACCGGGCCGAGATTGCTCTGGTCGGACACCTGCGGGTTTCCCTCCCCTCGTTCTCGAACCCCGGTCAGCCGCGCACGCGCATAGGCCGCATCCACGGTGACGGCGGAGGGCCGAGTGTAGAGGTATCCACAGGGTTGTCCACAACTGTGCACGAATATGGGGCATCGCGGCACCCCGGACCCGCAGTGGCTCGACGTTCCCGCTATCCGGCCGCGGCGACTCCCTCATCCCACGCTCGCGACAGAAGGGGCACGCTAACAAGCCCCGCCAATTGCCACAAGAGCCCTTCGCAGCAAGTATCGGCGGGGACCGATCAAGGTGCAGTCCGACCTGGTCCGGTACCCCCGATTTGGTGAGGCCGGGAGCGGTGCGTAGTCTCGTAAGGTCTCCCGTTTGCGGCAGGCGCCTTTGTCATGCCTGGCCGCGTCCAGCTGGCCGATCCATCCGGATCCGGCTCGCCGGGAGGACAGGTCATGAACGTTATGACATGTACCAGACCGTTGAACAGTAGTAAGAAGCCGGGAGACCGACCGTGAGCAAGGGCAAGCGCACCTTCCAGCCCAACAACCGTCGTCGCGCCAAGACCCACGGGTTCCGGCTGCGCATGCGCACCCGTGCCGGCCGGGCGATCATGTCCGCGCGGCGGCGTAAGGGCCGCGCCGAGCTGTCGGCCTGAGCGCCGGCCTGCCGGCACCCGCTGCCGTGCTCCCCGCGGCCGCCCGGCTGACCAACAGCCAGGAGTTCGGGACGGTGGTCCGCCGGGGGCGTCGTGCCGGTCGTCCCCGGCTGGTCGTGCATGCGCTGGTGACCACACCGCAGGCGGAGCCGAACTCGTCAATGCCCACCCGTACGCGGACTTCTCCCGTTCGGGTGGGCTTTGTCGTGAGCAAAGCCGTGGGCAACTCGGTGGTCCGGCACCGAGTCACCCGCCAATTGCGGCACCTGATGTACGACCGGATCGGAACCCTGCCCCCCGGCTGCACGTTGGTAGTCCGGGCGCTTCCCGCTGCCGCGGGCTCGGCCAGTGCCGAGCTGGCGGTGGATCTGGACAGTGCGCTCCGTCGACTCCGGCTGAGTGGCGATGCGGCGTGAGGTCAACGCAGTCTTCCCCGTCGGCGGCGGTCGGGCCCGTGGCCCGCACGTTGCTGGTGGCGGTCAACTTCTATCGCAGGTGGATCTCCCCCCTGCTCCCGCCGGCCTGCCGGTTCCATCCGAGCTGTAGCGCCTACGCCGCCGAAGCGCTGATGGTGCACGGCGCCGTGCGTGGCACCGGGTTGGCGGTGCGCCGGTTGCTCAAGTGCGGGCCCTGGCACCCGGGCGGTTACGACCCGGTGCCGCCGCGGACACTCGAACCACGATCGGAGTCCCGATCGGATGATCACCCCGTAGAGCCATCGGTCCCCCACGCGGGCCGAACGAGTACGTCGCCAGTCGAGGAGTAGTCCGTGTTCGACTTCATCTATTACATAGTGTCGTTCATCCTGTGGTGCTGGCACTGGGTGTTCGGCCACATCCTCGGCGACTCGAATGCCATCGGCTGGGCGCTGTCCATCATCTTCCTGGTCTTCACCCTGCGGGCCATCCTGCTCAAGCCGGCCATCGCGCAGGTCCGGTCGATGCGCAAGATGCAGCAGTTCGCGCCGGAGATGAAGAAGCTGCAGAAGAAGTACGCCAACGACCGGCAGCGCCAGGCGCAGGAGATGCAGAAGCTCCAGCGCGAACACGGGGTCAACCCGCTGGGCGGATGCCTGCCGATGGTGCTGCAGATCCCGGTGTTCCTGGGTCTGAACCACGTGCTGCGTTCGTTCCGCCCGGGCACCACCGAGGTGTACTACTTCAAGAGCCACGACGTGCAGTCGTACCTGGACGCCAAGCTGTTCGGCGCGCACCTGGGCGACGCGCTGTTCGGCATCGGCTCGTTGGGCGGCAGCCCCGGGTGGCACTGGGGCGTGGCGCCGGTGGCCATCCCGCTGATGGTGCTGGCCAGTATCGCCACCCACTTCACCGCCCGGCTGTCCGTGCAGCGGCAGGAGGCGATGGGCACGCCGGCCACCGGTCAGGCGGCCATGATGGGCAAGCTGACCATGTGGGTGTTTCCGCTCGGTGTGCTGGTCTTCGGTGGCGGTTTCCCGGTCGGTCTGCTGCTGTACTGGCTGTCCAACAACGGCTGGACGCTGGGTCAGCAGCACTTCGTGATGACCCGGATGGACCGCGAGGAAGCGGAGAAGAAGGCGGCCGCGCAGGAGGCCCGGGCGAACCTCGGGCCCAAGCCCGGGCAGAAGCCGGCCCGGCCCAAGACCGGCACCACCTCCCCTGGCACCGGCACCACCGAGTCCGCACCGGCCTCCTCGGCCGCGACCACGTCGAGTACCGCACCGAAGCCGGGGCAGAAGCCGGCGGCCAAGCCGGGCACCAGGACGACCGCGGCCGACTCGGCCGGTTCCGGCACGGGCAAGACGACCGGCGCGAAGCCGGCCGCCGCAGGCAAGCCGGGCACCGCCGGCAAGCCGGGGGCCAAGTCGGCGCAGAACAAGACCAACCCGGCGAAGCCGGGGGCCAAGAACGGCAACAGCGCGCCGAGCCAGTCGGCGAACACCAACGGCGGCGCACAGGACAGCGGCGACGGTGGTTCAGAGATTCCCGGTCTGATCTCGGACCGATCCCGGCGGAAGAAGCAGGACCGGAAGCGCGGCTGAGGCCACCCCCGGTTCTGGAGAGGAGAAGAACGTGTCGGAGGCGTTGCAGGGTACGGCGGCAGCCGAACCCGAGGTGACGGACGAGCCCCCCGTGTCCGACTCGCCGTCGGGTGACGAGCGGTCGGGCGAGGACCGGTCGGGCGAGGACCGGTCGGGCGAGCAGCGGTCGGGCGAGCAGCGGTCGGGCGAGCAGCGGTCGGGCGACGATCTGCTCGTGCGTGAGGGCGACATCGCGGGCGACTATCTGGAGCGCCTGCTCGACGTCCTGGACTACGACGGCGACATCGATCTGGATGTCGAGGCCGGCCGCGCGGTGATCAGCATCGACGGTGGCGACGATCTGGAGAAGCTGGTCGGTCAGCGCGGCTCGGTGCTGGAGGCGGTGCAGGAGCTGACCCGCCTGGCGGTGCAGCAGGAAACCGGTGTGCGGAGCCGGCTGATGCTGGACATCGCGGGCTGGCGGGCGGCCCGCCGCGACGAGCTGGCCGAACTCGGCCGAACGGCGGCCGAGGAAGCGGTGCGCACCGGCGAGCAGGTTAAGCTCCAGGCGATGACCCCGTTCGAGCGCAAGGTGGTGCACGACGCGGTCGCTGTGGTGAAGGGCGCGCACAGCGAGAGTGAAGGCGAGGAGCCCCGGCGCCGCGTGGTGGTGTTCACTAAGGACTGACCAACCTCGCTGACCGAAGAGCGCGGCCCGTTTCACGTGAAACGGGCCGCGTTTTTTGTGTCTTGGTGACGGCACTGGCCCGGGTGCGAGGGCGGAACGGCGGTCGCGGAGAATAGGTGTTCCGGCTCCGGAATCGACGGTTTCACGTGAAACGACGAATGGACGTGACGGATGAGTGTGGCTGACGCACCCGCCCCGCCGGAGGCGAACCGGGTGTTCGGCGACCGGCTCCCCTTGGCGTCGCGGTACGCGACACTGCTCGCCGAGCACGGAGTGCCCCGCGGATTGATCGGCCCCCGCGAGGTGGACCGGATCTGGGATCGGCACGTGCTCAACTCGGCGGTGATCGGTGAACAGATCCCGGAGGGCGCCTCGGTGGTCGATGTCGGCTCGGGCGCCGGACTGCCCGGCGTGCCGCTGGCGATCGCCCGGCCCGATCTGGCGGTAACCCTGCTGGAGCCGATGGCACGGCGGATCGCGTGGCTCACCGAGGTGGTGGACGAACTCGGCCTGCCGATCGAGGTGGTCCGCGGCCGGGCCGAAGAGGTACCCATTCGACAGCGACTGGGTGGAGCAGACGTGGTGACCGCCCGGGCGGTGGCGCCGCTGGCGAAATTGGCCGGATGGTGCCTGCCGCTGCTGCGGATTGGTGGAAAACTGGTAGCACTCAAGGGGGCGAGCGCAGCGGAGGAAATCACCCGTGACGCGGGTGAGGTTGAGCGGTTGGGTGGTGGACGGCCCTCGGTGGCCGCGTGTGGGGGCGACGTGCTGGCGATTCCGACCACCGTTGTTGTGATGATTTCCGAACACCGGCCAGTTGGTCGTGACGACCGACGGCGGACAAGGAAGGATCGGTGACGTGCGCCCGCAGCAGTCCAAGACCAACGCGGCGGATGTTCCACGTGAAACGACAACTGGCGGCGGCCCTCGACATCGAGCCCCAGACGACAAGGAGGTGAGGTCCCCGGTGACGGTGAACTCTGACCAACAGGAAGCGGACGGCAATCCGCACTGGACGCCGATAGCCGAGGAGGCCGCGCGGGCGACCCGGGTGTTGCACCCGGACCTACGACTCCCCCGGCCCACACACCGGCGGGTGCTGTCCATCGCCAACCAGAAGGGCGGGGTCGGCAAGACGACCACGGCGGTGAATATCGCCGCCGGCCTGGCACTGCACGGACTCAGGGTGCTCGTCATCGACCTCGACCCGCAGGGCAACGCGAGCACGGCGCTGGGCGTCGAGCACCGGTCCGGCACACCGTCGGTGTACGAGGTGCTGATCGGCGAGACCTCCATCGCGGAGGCGGCTCAGGTCAGCGACCAGTCGGAGAACCTATTCTGTGTGCCGGCCACCATCGACCTGGCCGGTGCCGAAATCGAACTGGTGGCCATGGCCACCCGGGAGTCCCGGCTCAAGGAGGCGCTCTCGGCCGAGGCGCTGGACGAGCTGGCCCCGGACTACGTGTTCATCGACTGCCCACCCTCGCTCGGCCTGCTCACGGTGAACGCGTTGGTCGCCGGGCAGGAGGTGCTGATCCCGATCCAGTGCGAGTACTACGCGCTGGAAGGTCTGGGACAGCTGCTGCGCAACATCGAGCTGGTGCAGGCGCACCTGAACCCGTCGCTGGATGTGTCCACCATCCTGCTCACCATGTACGACGGCCGGACCAAACTGGCCGACCAGGTGACCAGCGAGGTGCGCGAGCACTTCGGGGACACCGTGCTGAACACGGTGATCCCACGCAGTGTGAAGGTCTCCGAGGCGCCCGGCTTCGGCCAGAGCGTGCTGGCCTATGACCCCGGTTCCCGGGGTGCGATGTGTTATCTGGACGCGGCCAAGGAACTGGCCGAGCGTGGTGCGGAGAGGAAAACGACATGACCGAACGCAAGGGTGGCCTGGGCAAGGGGTTGGCGGCGCTGATTCCCAGCGGCCCCCCGCCCGGCCAGCCGGCGGCCGGTGGTGCCAACGGGACGATCCCGTCTCCGGTGAGCGGGGGCGCCAGCGCTCCGCTGCAACGAGTCGAGCCGGTGGTCGCCGGGGCGGTCTACCGCGAGATCCCGATCGACAAGATCGAGCCGAACGCCAAGCAGCCGCGGCAGAACTTCGACGAAGAGGCGCTGGCCGAGCTGGAGCACTCGATCAACGAGTTCGGCCTGATGCAGCCGATCGTGGTCCGTGAGCAGCCGACCGGCATGTACGAGCTGGTGATGGGCGAGCGCCGCTGGCGGGCTTCGCAGCGGGCCGGCCTGGACGCCATCCCGGCCATCGTGCGCAAGACCGCGGACGACGCCATGCTGCGCGACGCGCTCTTGGAGAACATCCACCGGGTGCAGCTCAACCCGCTGGAGGAGGCGGCGGCCTACCAGCAGCTGCTGGAGGAGTTCGAGGTCACCCACGAGGAACTGGCGAGCAAGATCGGCCGCAGCCGCCCGGTCATCACGAACATGATCCGGTTGCTGAAGCTGCCCCTTCCCGTGCAGCGGCGGGTGGCCGCGGGCGTGCTGTCCGCCGGGCACGCGCGGGCACTGCTGGGTCTGGAGGAGCCAGGGACGCAGGAGGAGCTGGCGGCGCGGATCGTGGCCGAGGGATTGTCGGTGCGGGCGACCGAGGAGGCGGTGACGCTCGCCAAGAGCGCGCCCGATCGCAAGCCGAAGCCCGCGCCGCGTAAGCCGATGCAGGCGCCGGGTCTGCAGGACCTGGCCGATCGGCTGTCGAACAGCTTCGACACCCGGGTCAAGGTGGAGTTGGGCAAGCGCAAGGGCCGGATCTCGATCGAGTTCGCCTCGGTCGACGATTTGGAGCGGATTGTCGAAATCATGTCGCCAGATCAGACAAATCAGACATGATCAGCGGACGTCCAGGGACACCAGCCCCTTTCGTCACGGTGACGACCTTGCTGTGCCCCTTTTTTTGAGGCCATTGCACCAATTCGCCAAGATTCTTGGCTAGTGAAGTAAGTCGACCCGGGGTTGGCGGTTCCACGTGAAACCGCCAACCATCGCGGGCGACGAGTGAGTGAAACCGAGGAACGGTCAGGGCGCGTACTTGGCCGGGCCGCGGTCCACCGCGCGGTCGACCAGTCCACCGAACACATCGCCCAGTGACCGGCCGGCCGCGTCGACCGACATCGGCAGCAACGAGGTTTCGGTCAGTCCCGGGGACACGTTCACTTCGAGGAACTGAGCCTGACCGCTGGCGTCGATGATCGCGTCGGTCCGGGACACGTCCCGCAGACCCAGCAACCGGTGGGCCGACACCGCCAAGTCGCCGACCGCGGTCGCGATCGCGGGGTCCAGCCGAGCCGGGGCGTGAAACGTGGTCAGCCCGGCGGTGTACCGAGCGGTGTAGTCGTACACGCCGTGCTCGGCCACGATCTCCACCGCCGGCAGCGCGAGCGGGCCGTCCTCGGTGTCGATGACGGTCACCGCCACCTCGACCCCCGGCACGAACCGCTCGGCCAGGACGGTGTCGCCGTAGGCCAGGCAGCCCACCATCGCCGCGGGCAGCTCACTCGCCTCGCGCACCACCTGGGCGCCCAGCGCCGAGCCACCCTGGTCCGGCTTGAGCATCAGCGGCAGACCCAGCCGGTCCACCATCGCGTCCAGCACCGCCTGCGCGCCCAGTTCGCGAAACGTGCTGTGCGGCAGCACCACCCAGTCCGGTGTGGAAAGCCCGGCCCGGGTCAGCTCCGCCTTCGCGGTCGGCTTGTCCCAGGCTCGCCGGCACGCTCGCGGATCCGTGCCCACATAGGGCACCCGCAACATCTCCAGCACGTTCTGCACCGCGCCGTTCTCGCCCTCGCCGCCGTGTAGCGCCACGATCACCGCGTCCGGCCGGTCCCCGTGCAGCCGTTCCACCAGTCGCGCGTCCGCGTCCCACTCGTCGACCACCAGGCCGCTCTCGCGCAGCGCGGCCGACAACCGCCGGCCCGAGCGCAGGGACACGTCACGTTCGTGGGACAGGCCGCCGGACAGCACCGCCACCCATCGTTCTCCGGTCATGTCAGGCAGTATCCGGGGCGGGCGACTGCGGCCCCGACAGTGCCCGGTGCGACACCGGCCCGAAGGTGCGGTACAGCTCCATCTCATCGGCCAGCACATTGGCCAGCCGGCGCACGCCCTCCCGGATCCGCTCCGGGGTCGGGTAGCAGAACGACAGGCGCATCTGCCTGCTGCCGAAACCGTCGGCGTAGAAACCGGTGCCGGACACGTAGGCCACCCGGGCGGTGACCGCGCGGGGCAGCATCGCCTTGGTGTCCACCCCCTCCGGCACGGTCAGCCACACGAAGAAGCCGCCGTCCGGTTTGGTCCAGCTGCACCCGGCCGGCAGGTACTGCTCCAGCGCGGAGAGCATGGCGTCCCGGCGCTCGCCGTAGCTGCGCTGGAAGGACTTGATCTGCCCCTGCCAGTCGTGCGTGCTCAGGTACCGGCTGACGATGAGCTGGTTGAGGGTGGGCGGGCAGAGCGTGGCCGACTCGGCGGCCAGCACCAGCTTCTCCCGCACCGCGTGCGGCGCCAGCACCCAACCGACCCGCAGCCCGGCCGCGAACGTCTTGGAGAACGAGCCGAGATAGACGACGTTGTCCCGGTCGTAGGACCGCAGCGCCGGGTAGATCTGGCCGTCGAAGCCGAGCAGCCCGTACGGGTTGTCCTCCACCACCAGCACGCCGTGCCGGGCGCAGATCTCCACGATCTCGGCGCGCCGGGACACGGCCAGGGTGATGCCGGCCGGGTTGTGGAAGTTCGGGATCGTGTAGAGGAACTTCACCCGCTTGCCCTGGGACTCCAGGCCGGCCAGCGCGGTGCGCAGGGCGTCGGGCTGCAGCCCGTGCTCGTCCATGGCCACGTGCACGACCTGGGCCTGGTAGGCGGCGAACGAGCCGAGCGCGCCGACATAGGACGGGCCCTCGGCCAGGATGACGTCACCGGGATCGCAGAAGATCCGGGTGACCATGTCCAGGCCCATCTGCGAGCCCACGGTCACCACCACGTCGTCGGCGTGGGCCGAGATGCCCTCCAGCGCCATCACCTGGCAGATCTGCTCGCGCAGCTCCGGCACGCCCTGGCCGGAGCCGTACTGCAGGGCGACCAGGCCGTCGCTGGTGATCAGGTTGCCGATCTCGGTGGACAGCGAGTCCAGCGGCAGCGCGGAGAGGTTGGGCATGCCACCGGCCAGCGAGACCACCTCGGGCCGGTTGGCCACCGCGAACAAAGCTCGTACCTCGGATGCGGTCATCCCGGCCGCGCGGGCCGCGTACCGTCGCAGATGCGGGTCGAGACCGCGTTCGGTGCTGGCACCGTCGGGGTGAGCTGGGCTGGTCATGGACCCTCCGCAGGCCGGGGGTAGATCGTCCGAGTGTAACTGTCGTCCCAGTGCGGGTCCGCGCCTTCCGGCGCTCGTCACAGCCACATATGATTCACCGGTCACGGCAACGCCAGGGGAGGTCAGGTGTCCCGACACATCGTCGGCGTCACGCTCGACAACCTGGAGCATTTGCCCAAGCAGTGCCGGCATTGCGTGTTCTGGGAGCTGGCGCCGCATCTGCGCGAGGAAGCCGAGCTCTACGGCCAGACCGATTTCGAGAAGGAAGCCTGGGTGTCCAGCGTGCTGCTGGAATGGGGCTCCTGCGGCCGGATCGTGTACGTGGAGGACGTCCCGGCCGGGTACGCCATGTACGCCCCGCCCTCGGTCGTACCCCGCGCCGTGGCCTTCCCCACAGCCCCGGTCAGCGCCGATGCCGTGCTGCTGACCGTGCTGCGCATCCTGCCCGATTTCGCCGGTGCCGGGCTGGGCCGGATGCTGGTGCAGGCGGTGGCCAAGGACCTGACCCGGCGCGGGGTCAAGGCGATCGAGGCGTTCGGCGACGCCCAGCCCGGCCCGGACAGCAGCTGTGTCACCCCGGCCGACTTCCTGCGCTCGGTGGGCTTCAAGACGGTGCGCCCGCACCAGCGCTGGCCCCGGCTGCGGCTGGAGCTGCGCACCGCGTTGTCGTGGAAGGAAGACGTGGAGGCCGCGCTGGAGCAGCTGCTGTCCACGGTGAGCATCACCGAGTCCAGCCCGGTACCCAGTCTGGGTTCCTAACGGGCTAATCAGGGCAAAAGGCCCTTCGAGCGCGGTCAGTTGCCTTACGCTTCCGAAGAGTGAGCAACCCGTCGCTGGACAACCAGATGGAAGCGCTCCGGCAGCAGCTGGAACGGCTGCGCCGGACCAGGGAGCAGACCGACGCCCGGATGGCCCGGATGGGCGATATGCAGGCCGAGATCGCGGCGGTGGAGGCCAGCGCGTCCTCCCCGGACCGGGCGGTCACCGTGGTGGCCGGCCCGGGTGGCTCGGTGAAGAACATCACGTTCTCCGAAGAGTCGCGCAAGCTCAGCCCGGCCCAGTTGTCCTCGGCCACCATGCAGGCGCTGCGCCAGGCAGTGGCCGCCGCGGCCCGCCGCCAGGCCGGGATCCTGCAGGAGCAGCTCGGTGACAACACCGACCTGCTCAACCGGGTGCTGAAGACCCAGGAAGCGGCATTCGCCCAGTTCAGTGAAACCGAACCGCCCGCGCCCGCGTCCCAGCCGGCACCGGCCGGGCGGCCCTCCGCACCCGCGGACGAGGACCAGTCGGCGCCGGTGACCCGGGAGGAGGCCTGGTGAGCGGATTTCAGGTAGACCACCAGCAACTGGCCACGGCGGGCCGGGAGATATCCCAGCACGGCAGCGGTTCGTCCAGCATCGCCCAGCAGGTGTCCGCCGCCGAGGTGCCGACCACGGCCTGGGGGCTGCTGGGCATCGAATGCGGGCTCTACGAGATGTACCTGGGCATGCTGTCCGATCTGAACCAGCACCTCACGGACCTGGGCCAGCACCTGGACTTCACCGGCTCGGCGATGGTCAGCACCGCCCAGGCTTACCAGCAGGTGGACCAGCAGATTCAGCAGACCATGCAGAAACTGAGCCCGGGGGAGGCACAGGCGTGAGCGACACACCGCCCACCACCTTCGGCGGCCAGTGGGCCGCCCAGTTCGGCGGCGAGAGCCTCCTGAAGAACACGCCCGGCGTCGGCAGTGCCTACCCGCTGTTCAAGGACGGGTGGAACCTGGCCGGCGATGCGACCAAGGGTGATGGTGAAGCGGTTGCGTCCGACATCACCTCCACGGCGTCGGACGCGACCAGCTTCGCCTCGGATGCGATCAACGCGGCCAGCGATCCGCTGAACTTCCTGATCTCCAAGGGACTCGGCTTTCTGGAGAGCGTGTTCTACCCGCTCAAGGAGATCCTGCAGCTGGTCACCGGCAACCCGGACATCCTGTCCGACCGCGCGCAGAAGTTCGACGCGGTGGCCAACAGCTGCAATCAGCTGGCCGCTCAGGTGGAGCAGACCGCGATGGCCGGCGGCCAGAACTGGCAGGGTGACACCGCGCACGCCGCCGGGCAGCGGATCAGCGCCACCAAGCAGAGCATCGAAGAGACCGCGACCAGCGCCGGGCACATCGCCACTCTCCTGCAGATCAGCGGCATGCTGATGCAGGCCGCCTACGACATCGTCAACGGCATCATCGCCAGCGTGGTCGAGTACGTGGTGGTCACCTGGATCGCCGCGCAAGCCGCGGCCCCGGTCACTCTCGGCGCGTCCGAGGGCGCTGCCATGGGTGCGACCGTGACCGAGGTCGGACTCGGCGCCGAACAGGCGGGCAGCAAGGTCGAAGAAGCGACCAGCCTCCTCACCCGGATCATGAACCTGCTGAAGCGGATCCTCACCAAGCTCAAGGATCTCGGCCTCGAGAAGTTCATGGCAAAGGAAGTGAAGGTCGGCGACGAAGTGGTCACGAGGGCCGGGGCCGGGACAAGCGCGCTGAAGGACATCTCGACCGAGGGCAAGACCGCCGGCCAGATCTTCAGCGAGGCGATGAGCAAGAACCTGGGCAACAAGGTCAAGGAAGCCGCGGGGGAAAGCGCACTCGGCACAGTCGGCCTGCCGGGCAAGAGCACGATGGACAATCCGGAAAGCATGGACACGATCGACCTGCTCAAGGCCGGGACGAACCTGGCCAACAAGGACTTCGGCCTGGGCGACAAGGCGGGTCAGGCCGTGGCCTACAGCGCCGATCCCGGTGCCTACACCCAATACAAGAACAGCGCCCCGGCCGAGCCCGACGAAGGCGGCGTCCAGCCGGTCCCGAGCTGGCCGACCGGTGAACCGGACGACGGGAACGTGGAACCGATCTAGGAGCACTGTGACGGCCAACCGGATCGAAGAACTCACCGAGTACTTCGGGAAGCTCGGCATCGCCTACCGCGGCACCCGGCGGCACTGGGAGAAGGACGGCGGGGACGAGCTCTACGGTCCCTACCGGGGCGCGACCCTGAAGGTGTTCACCGAGCGGATGGGGCAACGGGCCAACGCCGGCCCAGTGGCACTGCCCGACAGCGCCAGCTATCGCATGTACTACATGCAGTACATGCGGGTCTCCATTGCGATCACCCCGGCCGTGAAACCGAATATCGGGGTGATTCCGCGCAAGGACCACGCGCTGATCGGCAAGCACGACCAGCCGATCGTGAATGGCCACCTCGAATGGGTGGGCAAGTACGGGGTCGGCGGCGACCTGTTGCACTGCTCCTACATCGCCGCTGACCGGATGCTGAGTGTCGGCGTGCCGGAGTTCGACGCGCAGTTCGGTGTGGTGTGTCCGGACGAGGAGCACGCGCGTGCGTTGTTCTCGCCGGCGCTGGCCGCGTGGTTTGTGGCGGATGCGCGGACGCAGGCCACCAACGGCACCCGGATCGCGTTCGGTGACGAGTGCGTGCACGTGTTCTTCCGGCTGGCTCAGCTGCCCAACGTGCTGGAGCTGTTCACGCCGGAGATCATCTTCCCGGCCGCCGACTATCTGCTGGATCTGCTCGCCCACGCACCGGCGAACCTGGTCCGGGCCGCGCCTTACCAGGGTTAGCCACGCCGTGCCCTGCCGGGGTTGGCTACTCGGCCTTGGCCAGTTCGTGCCGGAGGATGTCCTCGAAGGTGAAGGTGCCGGTGGGCTGATCGTTCTCGCCCAGCAGGTACAGCCGCTTCACCGCGATCAGGATCGCCTCGGCCACCACGTCGCGCAGGGTCGGGTCGGCCAGCTTGGACCGGTCGGCCGCGTTGGTCAGGTAGCCGATCTCCATGCGCACCGCGGGGGCCCGGGTCATCCGCAGGGCGTCCCAGGTCTTGGGGTGGGTGCGGCCGTCGATCATGCCGGTGCGCGCGGCCACCTCGCGCTGGATGAACCCGGCCAGCGCCTCGCCCAGCGTGGACGTGGTGCCGTTGCCGGTGCCGAAGTGGAAACACGCCACCCCGGAGGCGTTGGGTGAGGCGTTCGAGTCGGTGTGCAGGGACAGGAACAGATCCGCCCCGGTCTCGTTGGCGAAGTGGGCCCGCTCCTGGTCGGTCGGGCACCGGTCGGCGCTGCGGGTCAGCAGCGCCTCCATGCCGGTGGCCACCATCTGGCCCTCCAGCCGCCGGGCCAGGTCCCACATCAGGTCGGCCTCGGCCAGCCCGCCCACGGTCACCCCGCGGTCGGGGCCGCCGTGCCCGGGGTCGATGACGATGCGCTTGCCGCGCAGCAGCGGCCCGGCCTGGCGCACCCGTTCCTGCTCGCGCAGGAACACCGGCCGGCCGCCACGCACCTTGGGCGCCAGCTGGCGCAGCGAGCGCAGCGTGGCCGGACCGCAGATGCCGTCCACCACCAGGCCGTAGTCGCGCTGGAAGTTGCGCAGCGCCCGCTCGGTCTGCGACCCGAAGGTCCCGTCCGGCCGCCCGGCGTCGTAGCCCAGCTCCAGCAGCCGCTCCTGTAGCGCGGACACGTCGTCCCCGGTCATCGGCTGGGACACCATGAAGGCCAGTGGCCGGCCGCCCAGCCGGTACATCGAATCGCGTAGCGCCCGGAAGGTCGCCGGCCCCACCATGCCGTCGGTGATCAACCCACGCTGCTGCTGGAACGCCTGCACCGCGTGCTCGACCGTGCGGTCGAACACGGCGGCATCGCGGGGCCCGTCGAAGTCCGACAGCAGTCCCAGCGCGGCGAGGCTCGACCGGATCTCGGCAACCGCCGGTCCGACGTCACCGCGACGGAGTACCTGCATGCACCCTCGCTCGGCTCGGGCACCGTCGGGACACCCGGCGGCGCGGATCGTGCGGATCGTGACGTCTCATTGTGCCCTGTAACCCGACGAAGCATACGCAGGGATACCGGCGGGATACCGAGCGCGGCCAAGCGGACGCGCCCCGTACACCCAAGTGGCCCGCCGCTCCCTGGTCGGGGAGGTGCGGGCCACCAGGATTCGGTAAGAAATCAGAGCACGTCGGCCAGATCCGACAGCAGCGCCGCCTTCGGCTTGGCGCCCACGATCTGCTTCACCGGCTGGCCGCCCTGGAACAGGATCAGCGTCGGGATGGACATGATCTGGTAGTCCCGCGCGATGCCGGGGTTGGCGTCGATGTCCACCTTGGCCACGGTGATCTTGTCCGCGTGTTCGGCGGCGATCTCCTCGAGCACCGGGGCGACCATCTTGCACGGGCCGCACCAGGTCGCCCAGAAGTCGACCAGCACGGGCTTGTCGCTGGTCAGCACGTCGTCGGGGAAGGTCTTGTCGGTCACGGTCACGGTGCCGCCGGCCATGTTGTCTCCTTGTGGGTCTCGAACGTTGTGGTTGGTCTCGGGGTGCCGGTCAGGCCGTGGGGACGGCTGCCGCGTCCACCGGCTCGATCGGCTCGGTCTCGGCCTGCTCGGCCAGCCAGCGCTCGGCGTCGATGGCCGCCGAGCAGCCGGTGCCGGCCGCGGTGACGGCCTGCCGGTAGGTCCGGTCGACCAGGTCGCCGCAGGCGAACACGCCGTTGAGGTTGGTGTGGGTGCCGTGGGCGGCCCGCACGTAGCCCTCGGGGTCGAGGTCGACCTGGCCGCGCACCAGTTCGCTGCGCGGGTCGTGGCCGATGGCCATGAACACGCCGGTCACCGGCAGTTCGCTGGTCTCGCCGGTCCGGGTGTCGGTCAGCCGCGCGCCGGTGACCGTGTTGTCACCGAGCACCTCGGTCAGGCTCGCGTTGGTGCGCCAGCGGATCTTCTCGTTGGCCCGGGCCCGCTCCAGCATGATCTTGGAGGCCCGGAACTCCTCGCGCCGGTGCACGATGGTCACCGATCGGGCGAACTTGGTCAGGAAGGTCGCTTCCTCCATGGCCGAGTCGCCGCCGCCGACCACCGCGATGTCCTGGTCGCGGAAGAAGAAGCCGTCGCACGTCGCACACGCGGATACACCGTGGCCGAGCAGCTTCTGCTCGCCCGGCACGTGCAGGTAGCGGGCGGCCGCGCCCATGGCCAGGATGACCGCGCGGGCCGCGTAGCGCACGCCGTTGGCCGTGACGTACTTCACGTCGCCGCCCAGCTCGACCGACTCGACGTCCTCGGACTTCAGCTCGGCGCCGAACCGCTCGGCCTGCTTGCGCATCTGGTCCATGAGCTCGGGGCCCATGATGCCCTCGGCGAAGCCGGGGAAGTTCTCCACGTCCGTGGTGGTCATCAGCGCGCCACCGAACTGGGTGCCCTCGAACACCAGTGGCGCCAGCTCGGCCCGCGCCGCGTAGACCGCCGCGGTGTATCCCGCCGGACCGGAACCGATGATGATCACGTTCCGGGTCTCGTCTGCTGCCACTGCCGGACCTCCGCGAAAACTTGGTCTGCCCGTCCCATTTCGGCGGGCAATCGTGTCAACGCGATCGTAGGGTCCGGTTGTTCCGCAGCTCTTCTAGCGGGTCGGCGTGGCCCGCGGCACCCCGCCGACCTCGGTGTCGGCCAGCGTCGATGGGTTGCCCGCGGCGCAGTCCGGGCCCACCACCAGCAGCCGGAACCGGCCGGTCTGCCCGGTGGTCAGCACCAGCAGCACGCCCGGTTTGCCGTCCAGGGTGATCTGGGCGCCCCCGGCCGGCCGCTGGTTGGGGTCGGCGCCGTTGGCCGACAGGCAGGCGGCCAGTTTGTCCGGGTCGGTGAGCGTGCCGTAGTCCGAGCGGCCCAGATTGGCCAGCGCGGCCGCCGCGTTGAGCTGCCCGGAGTTCAGCGACGAGGTGGACGCCGGGGGCGGGGCCACGGCCACCGCCTGCCCGCCGGTGCCGGACTTGGGCGCCACGACCACCACAATCACGGCGGCGACCGCGGCCGCGGCCGCGATCACCCCACCGGCCCAGCCCAGCCGCCGGGCCCGTCGTCGGCGGGCCGCGGCCAGATCGGCCACCCGCGCGAGCGGTTGGCCGGCGGGAACAGCCGCGGGCCGGTCCGGCGGCGGAGTCGGCGCGGTGGCCGTCGCGGTGGCTGAGCCCCGGGCGGCGGATTCGGCGGCGATGGCCGCGTCCAGACGTGCGGCGAACCGCTCGGGCATCGGCGCGAGCGGTTGTCGGGGTAGCGCGGCCAGGTCGGCCACGGTCGCGTCCAGCGCGTCCAGGACGGCGCCGGCCTCCGGATCGGCCCGCACCAGCGGCCACAACCGGGCCGCCTCCGCCTCCTCCAGCACCCCGGCGTGCAGATCGGCCAGTAGGTCGGTCGGCCATGGCGGCCCGGCCGGCGTACTGCCACGCCGCTGCATGCCCGTCATCGGCCCTCCCACTGACGTGTCCCCCGCGTTGCCCTCGGGTCGGCTACCACCCGCACGGTCGAATCAACCGCGTCAACTGGGACGTTCGCATCCGCACTCGGGTTCCGCAGGTGCCCGAGAACTTTCGCCAGCTTGGCCCGGCCCCGCGCGCACCGGCTCTTCACCGTCCCCTCCGGCACGCCGAGCCGCTTGGCCGCCTCGGCCACCGAATAGCCCTCCACGTCCACCAGCAGGATCGGTATCCGCTGCTCCTCGGGCAGTTCGGCAAGGGCGTCGGCGACCACCAGCCGGGTCTCCCGGTCGGCGATGGCGTCCCCCGCGGCGACCGGCTCCCCCGGCCCGGCATCCGGCAACGGCACCGTGGGTTTCGCGGCCCGCCTGCGCATCCGGTCCAGGCAGGCGTTCACCACGATCCGGTGCAACCAGGTGGTCACCTGGGATTCGGCGCGGAACGAGCCGGCCGCGCGGAACGCCGAGATGAAGGCCTCCTGCAACGCGTCGGCGGCCTCCTCCGGATCGCGCAGGGTGCGCAGCGCCACCGCCCACATCCGGTCCCGGTGCCTGCGGACCAGCTCGCCGAACGCGCGGGGATCACCGGCGGCATGGGCCGCGATGAGGTCGGCATCCGAGCTGGCAGCAGCGGTCACCGGAAAAGACTATCGAGTGAGACCCGCCCCACGGCTACCGGAGTTCTACTGAGCCGCCACGTAGCTGATCTGCGCAATGCCCGATTCGTAGGAGCTGCCGTCGGCGGCCAGCGAGGTGATCCACACCAGCACGTACTGGCTGGGCTGGCCCTGGTTGAGCTGGATCACCGTGTGCCCGTTGGTCAGCGTCGCCTGCCCCACCACCTGGGTGTCGGCCAGGTTCGGGGTGGCCGAAGCAGCGGTGCGGATCTCCACCACGGTGCCCTGGCTCGGCGAGTCGATGTCCACCTCGGCCAGTTTGGTCGGCTGCCCGAAGGTGGCCATGATGCCGACGCCGCTCTTCAGCGCCGGGAAGTTCTTCTTGTACAGGTCGGTCTTCCACACGGTGCCCGGGTCGCCGTCGTTCACCCGGCCCACCTTCCCGGCGTTGTCGGCCGTGCCCGACTCGGTGTAGACCTTCACGCTCGCCGGGGTGGCCGGGATGGCCGCGGCCACCGAGGTGCTGGCCGGTGTGCTCGGGGTGGTGGTGGCTGCCACCTGGGTGGTCGTCGTGGTGACCGCGGTCGGGCCTACCGCGCTGGAGGACGAGCTGCCGGCGAAGAACCCGATGATCGAGGTGACCATCCAGACCACGATGGCCAGCGTGGCCACGGCCAGGATGATCATGGACACGCCCAGCTTGCGCCGGTGGGTGCGGCCGGTCACCGGCTTCCTGGTCGTCCACACCGCGTCGTCCGGCTCGGCCGGCGCGCCGGGTTCGCCCGGGCCGTGGTCGCTGACCCGGTCGAACATCGCGGTGGCCGCCTCGGCCTCCATCACCCGGTCCAGCACCTGCAGGATGGCCGCGCTGGTGCGGATGCCGCCCACCGCGGTGTCCTCCATGCTGCGCACCGCGACGCTGGACAGCTCGGCCGGCACCAGCGGGCGCAGCAGGTTGGGCGCCACCACGGTGCCGTCCGGCCCGGTCGGCGCGCCCGGAATGGTCTCCGGCCCGGCGGTCAGCGCCCACCGGCCGGTCAGCAGCAGGTACAGCAGGGCGCCAAGGCCCTTGACGTCGTCGCGCAGCGTGGCCATGGGCAGCGGCCCGGGAAAGGCCAGCCGCAGCGCGCCGTCCGGGGTGACCCGCACCCGCTGCGGGTGGTCCACGCCGAGCACCAAGCCCACGTGGTGGGCGCTTTCCACGGCCGAGGCCAGCGGTTCCAGCAGCCGGGACGCGGTGGCCGCGGGCACCGGGCCGTCGGCGACCACGTCGATCAGATCGGTGCCCTGGGTCCACTCGGCGACCACGATGCCCAGCAGGCCCTCGCCGGGTACCACGCCGCCGCCGATGTTGAGCACGTCCAGCACCCGGGCCACGCCGGGGTGCGCGAAGGTGGCCGCGTGCATGGCCCGCTCCAGCGTGCGGCCGGCCGCACCCGCCGCCGCCTGGTCGGCCAGGTCGCCGGCCAGCACGGTCAGCGCCACATCGCGGTTGAGCTGCCCGTCGCGGGCCCGCCAGAAGTGCGCGTTGGCCCGGCGGTCCACGCCGAACTGGGCCAGCAATCGATACCGGCCGTCACCCACCACCCCGCCCGCGCGCAGCCCGGTACCCGCTCCGGCGTTGGTCATCGCTCTGCCCGCCGGAGCACCATTCCCCCTGGGGTGATTCATCGGCCTGCTCACCGCGCCCTCGTTTCCACTACCCGTGCCTTCCCCGAGGCTGGGCTCCTTTCCGGTACTACCACCGACGGCCACCCACGTACCGTTCGCATCGCCGAGCCTACGGGAAAACGCTGTGTCGGTCCGGGCCGCGAACACCCCCCGGTCGGGTCAACCCCGACGGGTCAACGCCGACAACCGGCGCACCACCGGTTTCACTTCGGCCATGCGCAGCACCGCCATCACCGCGAACGACAACCCCAGCCCGACCAGCGAGCCCAGGATCAGCGCCAGCCAGGCCCGCAGGTGCAGCGAGCCGGGGAAGGCCAGGTCCAGGCCCTTGGTCACCAGCAGCGCCCCGGCCCCGCCCCAGGCCGCGGCCACCGCCGACTTGATGATGGTGCGCACCACCCGGCCGGTGTCCAGCGCGCCGATCCGGTTGCGCAGCCAGACCTCCCCGATCACCGCGGCCACCAGGAAGCCCAGCGCGTTGACGAAGGTCAGGCCGTACACCCGGTGGTGCGGGTCGAGGAAGTGCGCGCAGCCCACGAACAGCACCAGCTTGACCACCACCATGATCGCGTTGATCACGGTCGGCGTGCGGGCATCGTTCATCGCGTAGAACACCCGCAGTTGCAGCATGGTGATCGCGTAGAACACCAGGCCGAAGGCGGAGGTCGTCAGGCTGAGCCCGAGCTCGACGGCATTGCCGGACTGGGAGGACCGGATGGAGAACAGCGCCACCCCGATCTCCGGACCGAGCACGGTGATCAGCCCGCACAGCGGGATCAGCATCACCGCGGACAACCGGCTGCCGGTGGACAGGTTGTCCACCACGCCGGGCAGATCGCCGGTGGCCGCCGCCCTGGACAGCCGGGGCATGATCGCGGTCAGCAGCGACACCCCCAGCACCCCGTAGGGCACCTGCAGCAGCAGCCATGAGTTGGAGTAGATGGTCATGCTGCCGGTCTCGGCGCCGGTGGCGATCTTGGTCAGCTCCACGTAGGCGACCTGGCTGACCAGCGTGTAGGCGATCAGCCAGGCCGAAAGCCGCCCGAACGTGGACAACCGCTTGTCCCAGCCCCACCGCGGGCGGAACCTGAAGCCGATCCTGCGCAGCGGCGGCACCAACACCGCGGCCTGCAACACCACGCCCAGCGTGGTGCCCACGCCCAGCACCAGCACCTTGGCGCTGCCCATCTTCACCGGGTTGAGCGAGATCTCCCCGGGCACCAGGGCGTAGACGGCCAGGGTGGCGAACATGACCACGTTGTTGAGCACCGGCGCCCAGGCGGCCGGCTTGAACACGTGCCGCGCGTTGAGGATGCCCGAGAGCAGTCCGAAGATCCCGTAGAACAGGATCTCCGGCAGGATCAGGTAGGAGAACGCGGTGGTCAGCGCCGGATTGTCCGAGCCACTGCCGCCACCGGAGCCACTGCCGGAGAAGTACAGCCGGGTCAGCAGCGGCGCACAGGCCACCGCGATGACCGTGCCGATGGCCAGCACCACGCAGGCCACGGTGAGCAGCCGCTGGGCGAACGCGTCCCCGCCGTCGGAGTCCTCGGTCTGCGCCCGCACCAGCACCGGGATGACCACGCTGGCCAGCACCCCGCCCAGCAGCAGCTCGTAGACGATGTTGGGCAGGTTGTTGGACACCGTGTAGGAGTCGTTGACCGCGCCGATGCCGATCACGCCGACCAGCAGCACCTGCCGGACGAACCCGGTGATCCGGCTGACCAGGCTGGCGATCGCCATCGAGCCGCTGGCCTTGGCCAGCGACGGCTGCTGTCCGGGTCCGTTGTCGGTCACCCGTTCGAACGGAACCGTCAACGGCTCGCTATCCAGTCCCGAAGTCAATGTTCGACCGGCTCCTGCGTGTCCACCGCCGTGCTGGGCACGGTCGGCACGTTGGGCACGGTCGGCTCGCCGGGCAGGGTCGGCAGGTCCTGCTCGTCCGGCGTCGCCTCCCGGGAGCTGCGCAGCCTGCGATAGATCCGCCGGATGGACAGCAGCACCAGGATGGCGAACGCCGCGACCGTGATGACCAGAATGATCGTGCCGTACGCCCCGGACACCACCTCGAACCGGGCCGAGTGGCCCAGCTGGGTGCCACCCGGGGTGGTCACCGACACCTCCACGCTGAACCGGCCGGACCGGGAGATCTTCACCGGCAGGTACAGCGTGGTGCTGCCGCCGGCCAGGATGGTCTGGCGCACCGCGGAGGCGGCGAGCCCGGACTGTCCGGCCAGGTCGACCTGCACCACGATGTCCACCGGCAGCGAGTTGGTCACCGCCACCGGCAGCCGGGAGGACTGCGAGCCCAGCGAGAACGTCTGGTTGGTGGCCACCACGCTGACCGCGCCGCGCACGCTGCTGAACTCCTGCTCCACGGTGGACAGCTGGACGGCCGCGCCCTGATGGTTGGTGCGCCAGGCGCCGGACACCGCGCGCAGCAGCCCGACCCGCAGCGGGCCGATCAGCTGGGTCGGGGTGGTCACCGGGTTGGCGTGGTCCCGGTTCATCGCGGCCAGCATGTCCTGCTGGGCGGCGTCGTCGGTGACCACCCTGCCGGTGACCGAGGCCGGGATCTCGGCGGCCGCGGCGGCGGCCGGATAGCTCAGCCGCACGCTGGGCCCGGACGGTGCGGCCGCGGCCAGCGTGGCCAGCCCGACCGGGGTCGCCCCGCCGGCCGAGAGCGTGCCGCCGACCACGTCGAGGTAGGACTCCAGCTCGTTCTGCGCGCTGTTCCACCGGCGCGGCGGCGCGATCAGCTCGGTCTGCCCGGAGCCGGGCGCGAACAGCGTCCGGTAGGTCAACGCGGCGATCCCGTTCTGCGCCGACACCCCGGAAACGTCCACATTGGACGGATTGGCCGACTGCTCGGCCAGCGCCCCGGACACCGCCTGGTCGATCAGCACCGCGTGCGACCGGTTGGCGGGCAGGCCCTGCAGGCTGACCGAGCCGGTGGCGGCGCCGGCCACCGCGTCCGGCTGCAGCAGTTCGGTGTTCACGCCCATTCCGGCCAGCGCCAGCGCGCTGCCGTCGTCCAGCGCCCCGTCCGAGGGCCAGGCCACCCCGGACAGCGGGGTGGTGCCAGGCAGCACCGAGCTGATCTCGGTGGAATCATCCAGGGCGAGCTTGGCCAGGTTGGTCGCGCCGGCCCGGCTCAGCGCCACCAGATCGGCGTCGGCCTCGGGCAGCGACAGCACACAGTTCCCGGCGGTGAGCTTGCTCAGCATGTTCAGCCACTCGGCGGCCGCGGTCGCCCCGGCGCCGGCCCTGGTGCCGGTCGCGGTCTGCACCTGGTAGCCGCCCGCCATGCCGTGGACCGTGGCCAGCAGGTCCGGATCGATGGCGAAGCACATCGCCGAGAGCAGCGCCGGATTCTGTACGGACACGTCCTTGACCGACTGCACCAGCCCGAACAGCCGGCCGCCGGGCACCAGTGAGTCGGCCAGCGAGTCGTCGGCCAGTACCTCCTGGCCGTTGCCGGCGACACCGATCACCCGCGGCTGGTCGTCCACCAGCGGCCACAGCAGGGTCAGCCGGTTCCGGTCGGCGCCGGCCGGCGGGACCGCGCCGGGCACCGAGGTCACCGGCAGCAGCAGGCTGGCCGCGGCCAGCCGGGCCTGCCCGCCGTACGCGGGCGACCCCTGCAGATTGACCATCAGCGGATACACCCCGGCCTTGCTGATGTCCAGCGATCCCGTGCCCTGCAACTGCGCGGTCAGCGACAGGCTGGCCGTCTGGCCGGGCTGCAGCGTGCTGGTCACCGTCTGGTAGGCGGTGGTGGCCGCGTCGGTGGGGGCGGCCCCGGCTTCGGCGTCGGAGAGCTGCTTGTCGCTGGTCACCGCGTCACCCAGCTGCAGCCGGGCCTTCACCTCGGTGATCACCCGGTCGCTGATGTTGGTCACCGTGCCCTGCACGGCCACGTTGGTGTTGTTCGCGCTCACCTCGCGCGGGCTCATCGAGGTGATGGTCAGTTTCAGCCCGTTGGTCGGGGTGATCGGGTCGGCGGCCGCGCGTGCCCCGCCGGACGGCGCGAGCCCTGGGGCGAGCACCGCGGCGAGCAGACACACCAGCATCGCCGCCGCTCGGCGGCCGAGACTCCTCACGCCAGCTCCGGGTCGATTTCCGTGTCGATGTCGGTTTCCGTGTGGTTGCGCGGCCCGTCCGGGAGGATCAGGCCGATCCGCTTGTCCAGGCGGCCCGCCCGGGCCCGCCCATTGTGGTCGACGTCCGAACCGCGTTCACGTTGGCCGTCGGTACCGAAATCACCCAGCTGATCACCCAGCAGTTTTCGGGCCCGGCGGGCCAGCCGCCGCTCGTCGGTGTAGGCCAGCCGCTGGTCCAGCTCGGCCAGCGGCACCCAGGCCACCTCGGTGACCTCCACGTCGTCGTCGGACAGCTCACCATCGAGCGCGGTCAGCAGGAAGTGGTGCACCGTTTTGTGCACCCGGCGGTTCTCCACCACGAACCAGTAGTCGATCTCGCCCAGCCGCCTGATCACCGCGCCGGTGATACCGGTCTCCTCCCGCACCTCGCGTACGGCCGCCTGCTCGGCGGTCTCCCCGGGCTCCAGATGGCCCTTGGGCAGCGACCACAGCAGCACGCCGCGCCGGTCCAGCCGGCCGATCAGCGCCGCCCGCCCGGTTTCGCGGTCCACCACCAGCCCACCGGCCGAGGTTTCCTCAACCGTCCGCAACCGGCGGCCGGACCGACGGTTACGCCGGCCCGGCTTGGAACCGCCGGACCGGCCAGGCGAGCCAGACATGCTCCGATGGTAGTGCGACGACCATGATCACCGAGCGGCCGGTGGCGGGCCCGGCAACCCTGGGTGAGCGGACGGGCGCGCCATCGCGGCCAGATATCCTCGACCCTCATGTCCGCTTCACTGTCCGACAACCCCGACGCGAGCGCCCAGGACCGGGCCGCCGCCCAGCGCACCGCGGTCGCCGAGCTGATGCGGATATCCCCGGTGGTGTCGCAGCTGGCCGACCGTTTCACCGCGGCCGGGCACGCGCTGTACCTGGTCGGCGGCAGCGTGCGGGACGCGCTGCTGGGCCGGCTGGGCACCGACCTGGACTTCACCACCGACGCCCGCCCGCCGGCCGTGCAGAAGCTGCTGTCCGGCTGGGCCGACGCGGTGTGGGACACCGGCATCGCCTTCGGCACCGTCGGCGCCCGCAAGGGCGACAAGATCGTCGAGATCACCACGTTCCGCGCGGACTCCTACGACGGGGTGACCCGCAACCCCGAGGTCACCTTCGGTGACACCATCGAAGGTGACCTGCGCCGCCGCGACTTCACCGTCAACGCCATGGCCGTCGACCTGCCCGCGCAGCGGTTCGTCGACCCGCACGACGGCATGTCCGCGCTGCTGGCGCGGCGGCTGGACACCCCGGCCCCGCCCGAGGAGTCCTTCGGCGACGACCCGCTGCGCATGCTGCGGGCCGCCCGGTTCGTGGCCCAGCTCGGCTTCGCCCCGGCCCCCCGGGTGCTGGCCGCGATGCAGGAGATGGCGGGCCAGATCGCCCGGATCACCGCCGAACGGGTGCAGACCGAGCTGTCCAAACTGCTGCTGGGCAGCCACCCCACGGAGGGCGTGCGGCTGCTGGTGGACACCGGCCTGGCCGAGCAGGTGCTGCCCGAGGTGCCCGGCATGCGGCTGGCCATCGACGAGCACCACCAGCACAAGGACGTCTACGAGCACTCCCTGGTGGTGTTGCAGCAGGCGGTCGACCTGGAACGGGCCGCGGGCTGGGAACCCGATCTGGTGCTGCGGCTGGCCGCGCTGCTGCACGACATCGGCAAACCGGCCACCCGCCGGTTCGAGTCCGGCGGCGGGGTGAGCTTTCATCACCACGAGGTGGTCGGGGCCAAGCTCGTCCGCAAGCGTTTGCGGGAGCTGCGCTACGCCAAGGACGTGATCGAGGACGTGGCCCAGTTGGTGTACCTGCACCTGCGGTTTCACGGCTACGGCAAGGGCGAGTGGACCGACTCGGCGGTGCGCCGCTACGTCACCGACGCCGGCCCGCTGCTGTCCCGGCTGCACAAGCTGGTGCGCGCCGACTGCACCACCCGCAACCGGCGCAAGGCCGCGGCCCTGCAGGCCTCCTACGACGACCTGGAAGACCGGATCGCCCGGATCGCCGAATCCGAGGACCTGGCCCGGGTCCGGCCGGACCTGGACGGCAACGAGATCATGCGGCTGCTCGGCCTGCCCCCGGGCCCGCTGGTCGGCCAGGCCTGGCGCTTCCTCAAGGAACTGCGGCTGGACCGAGGCCCGCTCGAGCACGAGGAAGCGGTCGCGGCCCTCACCGAGTGGGCCCGCGAGCACGGCATCGAGCCACCTGCCTGACGTGTTCCGGCCATCCGGACTTTTCACCGGACACACGCCGGGCGCTTAGGCTGGCCAGGTGGCTGCTTCCGGTGGGCAAACCGATACCGACGGTGCCCGCGTCGAGGATCTCCCACCGGTGGCCCGGGTGGGCCTGCGCGGGCTGATCGCGCTCACCGGCTACCGGCGGCTGCTGGCCAGCCGGTTCGCCGCACAGTGGGGCGACGGGCTGTTCCAGGCCGGGCTGGCCGGGGCGGTGCTGTTCAACCCGGAGCGGGCCGCCGACCCGGCCGCCATCGTCGGCGGCTTCACCGTGCTGCTGCTGCCCTACTCGATCGTCGGCCCGTTCGCCGGGGCGCTGCTGGACCGGTGGGACCGCAGGCGGGTGCTGATCGCCGCCAACCTGCTACGCGGCCTGCTGATCCTGGTCACCGCGGTCGCCGTCGCGGCCGGGCTGTCCGGGCTGCCGCTCTACACCGGGGCGCTGATCGCGGTCGGCATCAGCCGGTTCGTCAACTCCGGCCTGTCCGCCGCCCTGCCCCACGTGGTCGCCGACAAGCACCTGGTGGAGGCCAACGCGCTGGCCACCACGCTGGGCGCGGTGATCTCCGTGGTCGGCGCGGCCTGCGCGGTGGGCCTGCGCGGACTGGCCGGTTCGGGAAACGTCGGCTCCGGCTGGGTCACCGGCGCGGCCGTGCTCGGCTCGCTGCTCGCGGTCGTCCCGGCCGGCCGGTTCGCCCGCGGCGCACTGGGACCCGACCGGGTCGACGAGCCCACCCAGACCATGCTCGCGGTCGCCCGCGGCCTGGCCGACGGCGGCCGGGCCGCCCGCCGGGCGCCCCGGGTCGCCGCCGGATTCGTCGCCCTGTTCGCCCACCGCGCCGCGTTCGGTGCGTCCCTGCTGATCACCGTGCTGCTGCTGCGCTACAGCTTCCACGACGTCGGCCCGCTCAGAGCCGGCATGGCCGGACTGGGCGAAGTCGCCGTCGGCGGCGGCGCCGGACTGCTCGTGGCCGGGCTGTGCACCGCCCGGCTGGTGCGGAAATTCGGCCGGGTGCGGGCCGTCTGCGGATCGCTCGTGCTGGCCGCGGCCACCCAGATCGGACTCGGCCTGCCCATGGTGCTGCCCACCATCCTGCTCGCCGCGTTCCTGCTCACCGCCGCCGGCCAGACCATCAAGCTGTGCGTCGACTCCGCCGTACAGGCCGACATCGCCGACGAAACCCGGGGCCGGGTGTTCGCTCTCTACGACACGCTGTTCAACATCACCCAGGTCGTCGCCATCGCCATCGCCGCCACCGTGGTGCCGATCAGCGGCCGGGCCCCCGGCGTCGTGCTCGCCGCGACCGCGCTGTACCTCATCGGCATGGCCGGGTTCCTCGCGATCAACCGGCGAACCGAAGCGGCCTGACGCCAACGGGCAGCCGAAAAACCCGGAAAAGATCCGCACGACGGGGAACGAAACGGCCTTCCCGCGCGTTGGATCGATTGGTCGGCGCACTTCGTGTCCCCCGGGCCCACATTAGAACCGCCCTTGTGGAATACCGTTCGGCTGGAGCCACACTGCGCAACGCCGCCGAGAGGCGACCAAGTGCGCCGGCCCTCGCTTTGGGCTACGTCTGCTCAGCGCTCCGCGCTTTCGCTGGGGCGCTCGCCATCGTCTCCGGGGGACGACCCCCGGGCCCCGCGGGTTCGGTTCGCTTCGCTCCCGAACGTTTTGCCGGTTCGCTTCGCTTCCGGCTTGCCGGTTCAGTCGGTTCCGGGCTGCTCCGTGCTTTCGCTGGGCCGGTTCGCTTCGCTTCCGGCTTGCTGGTTCGGTCGGTTTCGGTCTGCTCCGTGCTTTCGCGGGTTGGGTTTGCTTCGCTTCCGAACGTGGGGGGCGGTTTGCCCCGCCCCGGGCGTACATCTGACTTGGCTGCTCTGCTCGGCGGTTGCGGTATCGCTTGTGTTCCCGACTCGCGGGGGCGATGCTTCCCGCTTTGCTGGGTGTGGGGATCGGGTCGTTCGGCTCTTGCGGTTGGGCGTCCAGGGCTTTGGCTCGGCCGTCCGACTGCTGCCGGTGCGGGGGGTGGGATCATGTCGTTGTGCGACCGGATGACGACGTCGAACCCGGGACCCTGTTGGTCGCGGCGCCCAGCTTGGCCGACCCGAATTTTCGGCGGACCGTGGTCTACATCATCGATCATCGGGGCGAGGGCACGCTTGGGGTTGTGCTGAACCGGCCCAGTGAGGTCGCCGTCCTTGACGTGCTGCCGAACTGGGGGTCGCACGCGACCCGGCCACCGGCGATTTTCGTTGGCGGGCCGGTGGAGCAGAAGACCGCGTTGTGCCTGGCGGCGCTGAACACCGGCGAGGACGCGGCCGAGATCACCGGGGTGATCGGGGTCCGCGGGCCGGTGGCGCTGGTTGATCTGGACGCCGATCCGGACGCGCTGGCCCCGAAACTGCGCGGGTTGCGGGTGTTCGCCGGTTATGCGGGCTGGGAGAGCGAGCAGTTGGCCGGGGAAATCGCCCGGGAGGACTGGATCGTGGTGCCCGCGTTGCCGAGTGACGTGCTCACCCCGCCGAAAGTCGATCTGTGGGGGCGGGTGTTGCGGCGTCAGGGGATGCCCAGGTCGCTACTGGCCACGCATCCCGGAGACGTGCACCGGAACTGAGTTCAGGCTTGGGCGGGGGCGCCGCAACCGCCGGCGCCGCAGGCGCAGCCCGCGCAACCGGCGGCCGCGGGGGGCGGTTCGGGCGCGGGGACGGTGCGGGCGGCTCGGTCGCCGAGGACTCCACCGGCCCTTGAGATGAGCACCGAGCCGATCAGGCCGATGACCGCGATGACGATGACGGCCAGCAAACTCGGCGGGAACAGGGCGGCTACGCCGCAGACGATCGAGACGAGGCCCGCGACGATCGAGGGCGGGCCGGCCACGCGGTTGGCCAGGGTGAAGGCCCTGTCGCTGCGCAGGGCGCCGGGGGTTCGGACACCGGCCCTGCTCATCCGGGTCAGTCGTCCGCGCCAGCCCAGCAGGCCGACCGAGCCGACCGCGGTTCCGAAGCCGACCAGCACCACCAGCAGCACGACGCGCAGCGCGACATAACTCACCGGGTCAGCGTAAGCGCCCACCGCCGGTCCGCCGCGCGGCCCCGGGTGCCGGTATGCGCTTCGTCTCATTCGGTGCGTGCGATACTCTGGAGCTATGGGCACGGCCCGCCTGCTCCTTAGCGAGCCGCGCTGATCCACGGGAGATTCCCGAAGAGGTCGGCGCGGCGACCCCTCATGGCCTTGAACGACGTGGCCTGAGGGGTTTTCTGTTGTTCGGACGCAGGCACCCAGACCAGGAGGACACCGGCGATGACTGACGGCGCCACAGCGGCGACGAGCGCGGCGACGGACGCGGCGGGCGACCCGGCCGCGGACGAGGTACCCGCGTACCGCTACACGGCCGAGCTGGCCGGCGCGCTGGAGCGCCGGTGGCAGGACTACTGGACCGAGCACGGCATCTACCACGCGCCCAACCCGGTCGGCGCGCTGGCCGCGACGCCGCTGCCCGAGGACAAGCTGTTCGTGCAGGACATGTTCCCCTACCCCTCGGGTGAGGGCCTGCACGTCGGCCACCCGCTGGGCTATATCGCCACCGACGTGTACGCCCGGTACAACCGGATGACCGGCCGCAACGTGCTGCACACCATGGGGTTCGACGCGTTCGGCCTGCCGGCCGAGCTGTACGCGGTGCAGACCGGCCAGCACCCGCGCACCACCACCATGCAGAACATCGACCGGTACCTGGCGCAGATCCGCAGGCTGGGCTTCGGCCACGACGAGCGCCGCCGGGTGGTCACCGCGGAACCGGACTACTACCACTGGACGCAGTGGATCTTCCTGCAGATCTACAACTCCTGGTACGACACCGAGCGGAAGACGGCGCGGCCGATCGCCGAGCTGGAAGCGGCTTTCGCGGCGGGTGAAAAGTCCACTTCGGACGGGCGGGCCTGGGGTGAGCTGAGCCGGGTCGAGCAGCGCCGGGAGATCGACAACCACCGGCTGGTGTACCTGTCCGAGGCCCCGGTGAACTGGTGCCCTGGGCTGGGCACGGTGCTGGCCAACGAGGAGGTCACCGCCGACGGCCGCAGCGACCGCGGCAACTTCCCGGTGTTCCGGCGCAACCTGCGCCAGTGGATGATGCGCATCACCGCCTATGCCGACCGGCTGGTCGACGACCTGGACCGGCTGGACTGGCCGGACAAGGTCAAGACCATGCAGCGCAACTGGATCGGCCGCTCGCAGGGCGCCCGGGTGCGGTTCGCCGTCGGGAGCGAGCAGGTCGAGGTGTTCACCACCCGGCCGGACACCCTGTTCGGCGCGACCTACCTGGTGCTGGCGCCCGAACATCCGTTGGTGGACACCATGGTCGCCGATGCCTGGCCGTCCGATGTGGACGAACGATGGACCGCGGGCGCGGCCACCCCGGCCGAGGCGATCGGCGCCTACCGGCGCGCGGTGTCCATGAAATCCGAGCTGGACCGGCAGGAGAACAAGGACAAGACCGGCGTGTTCACCGGCGCCTACGCGGTGAACCCGGTCGACGGCCGGCGGATCCCGGTGTTCGTGGCCGACTACGTGCTGATGGGTTACGGCACCGGCGCCATCATGGCGGTGCCCGGCCAGGATCAGCGGGACTGGGACTTCGCCACGGTGTTCGGCCTGCCCATCATCCGCACCGTGCAGCCGGCCGAGGACTTCGACGGCGAGGCGTTCACCGGCCAGGGCCCGGCGATCAATTCCGGTTTCCTGGACGGCCTGGACGTGGCCGAGGCCAAGAAGGCGATCATCGCCTGGCTGGAGGAGCACGGCCACGGCGAGGGCACCGTGCAGTACAAGCTGCGGGACTGGCTGTTCGCCCGGCAGCGCTACTGGGGCGAGCCATTCCCCATCGTCTACGACGAGGACGGCCTGCCGCACGCGCTGCCCGAGCACCTGCTGCCCATCGAGCTGCCCGAGGTGGACGACTACTCGCCGCAGACCTTCGACCCGGACGACGCGAACTCGCAGCCCTCGCCGCCGCTGGCCCGGGCCACCGACTGGGTCGAGGTGGAACTGGACCTGGGCGATGGACCCAAGACCTACAGGCGCGACGTGAACGTCATGCCGCAGTGGGCCGGGTCCTGCTGGTACCAGCTGCGCTACGCCGATCCGGAGAACGAAAAAGAGTTCTGCGCGCCGGAGAACGAGCGCTACTGGCTGGGCCCGCGCGCGGCCGAGCACGGGCCGGACGATCCGGGCGGGGTGGACCTGTACGTCGGCGGGGTCGAGCACGCCGTGCTGCACCTGCTGTACTCCCGGTTCTGGCAGAAGGTGCTGTTCGATCTGGGTCACGTCAGCGCGGCCGAGCCCTACCGGCGGCTGTTCAACCAGGGCTACATCCAGGCCTACGCCTACACCGACGCCCGCGGCGTCTACGTGCCGGCCGATGAGGTGTCCGAAAAGGACGGTCAGTACTTCCACAACGGCGAACGGGTCAACCGCGAGTACGGGAAGATGGGCAAGAGCCTGAAGAACTCCGTCTCCCCGGACGAGATGTGCGCCCGCTACGGCGCGGACACGCTGCGGCTGTACGAGATGTCCATGGGGCCGCTGGACGTGTCCCGGCCGTGGGCCACCAAGGATGTGGTGGGCGCGCACCGGTTCCTGCAGCGGCTGTGGCGCAACGTGGTGGACGAGAACACCGGCCAGGCCAGGGTTTCCGACGACCAACCGTCCGAAGCGGACCTGCGGGCGCTGCACAGGGCGGTGGCCGGGGTGCGCGAGGACTACGCCGGGCTGCGGCTGAACACCGCGGGCGCCAAGCTGATCGAGCTGAACAACCACGTCACCAAGGCGTACTCGGCCGCCGAGGCCACACCGCGGGCGCTGGCCGAGCCGCTGGTGCTGATGCTGGCCCCGCTGGCCCCGCACGCGGCCGAGGAACTGTGGAAGGCGCTGGGCCACGATGGCAGCCTGGCCCACGGCCCGTTCCCGGAGGCCGACGAGCGCTACCTGGTGCAGGACTCGGTGGAGTACCCGATCCAGGTCAACGGCAAGGTGCGCTCCCGGGTGACGGTGGCCGCCGACGCCGACCGGGACGCGGTGTCGGCCGCGGCGCTGGCCGAGGAGAAGATCGTCGCGCTGGTCGCGGGCAGGACGCCCAAGAAGGTCGTGGTGGTGCCCGGTCGGCTGGTCAACATCGTGCTGTAGCCGGAAGTTCGGCCTGTCCGCCGGTTATGCGGTCAGGCCGAACTCCGCGGCCAGCTCGTTGAGCATCGACTCGAACATCGGCTCCGGATCGGCCACCGGGAACGGGAACCGGCCGAACACCTCCAGCGCCACCTGCCCGTACAGGCGCACCCAGAACCGCAGCATCGCGTAGACCACGCCGAGCGAGAACACCTCTTCCGGGATGTTCAGCCCGGTGGCCGAGAGGGTGCCGATCAGGCTGCGGCGGAACTCGTCCAGGTCGCCGTAGAGCGTCTCGGGCACCTGCTCGTCCGGCGGCACGGCCAGTTCCCGGGTGATCAGCACCTGACCGGCCACGGTGAGGAAGATCCGGCCGAACGGGTCGGTGGCCTGGTCGTTCAGTCCGGCACAGGCCGCCCCGCCGGCCGGCTCGCTGCGCGTGTCCGGGCTGGCGAACACCAGGGTGAACTCGCGCGGATGGCGCACCGCCCAGGCCCGGAAACCCCGGCACACCGCGAACACCCGGCCGGGGGTGTCGTCCTCGGGGATGGCGGCCAGATCACCGGCCAGCTCCTCGGCCAGGTCCACGCAGATGTCCTCGCACACCTGGCGGATGAGGTCCTCGAACGAGTCGTAGTAGCGGTACAGCGCGGGCGCGGTGATGCCCATCTCCCGGGCGATGGCCCGCAGGGTGACCGCGGCCCGGCCCCGGGTGACCAGCAGATCGCGGGCGACCGTCCGGATCTGCCGGTCGGTTTCGGCCCGGGATCGCTCCCCCCGGCCCGATCGCGCGGTCTGTGTGGCTTCGGTCATAACCCGCTCCGCTTGCTTGGTAAACAGTGTTCACCGTCGGTACTCTGTCCCTAGTGATTGTAAACAGTGTTAACCGCCGGTGTCCGGTTCGACCGAACGTATCTGGTGAGGCGGCCGGACACCAATCACCGGGAGGGGCCGGAGCATGTTCATGACCTGGGGATCGGTGGTCTACCGCAGACGCTGGCTGGTCATCGCGTTGGTCGCCGCGGTGACCGTGCTCGGCGGCGTGTGGGGCTCCGGCGTGTTCGACAAGCTCTCCCAGGGCGGCTACGACGACCCGTCCAGCCAGTCCTCCCAGGCCACCAACCTGGTGCAACAGACCTTCGGCAAGCCCGAGGGCGACGTGGTCGTGGTGTACACCGCGCCGGCCGGCCGCACCGTCGATTCGGCCGGCCTGCCCGAGGCCGCGCTGACCACCCTGCACACCCTGCCCCGGGACGCGGTGGCCGCGCAGACCTCCTACTGGGACACCCACGCGCCCACCATGATCACCGCCGACAAGCGGCACGCCCTCGCGGTGATCACCCTCAACGCGAGCACCGCCAACCAGCAGAAAACCGCCTACCAGGCCATCCGGAACCGGCTGGCGGTGTCCGGCCTGAGCACCCAGATCGGCGGCACCGTGCCGGTCCAGACCGCGATGACCGACCGGTCCAGCTCCGACCTGGAACTGGCCGAGGCGGTGTCCCTGCCGGTAACCCTGATCCTGCTGGTGGTCATCTTCGGCAGCGTGGTCGCCGCGCTGCTGCCGGTGCTGGTCGGCGGCCTGGCCATCCTCGGCTCGCTGGGCGTGCTGCGGATCATCTCCCTGGGCGTGGACGTGAACAGCTTCGCGCCCAACGTGGTCTCCCTGCTGGGCCTGGGCCTGGCCATCGACTACGGCCTGTTCACCGTCGGCCGGTTCCGCGAGGAACTCGCCAAGGGCCGCACCCCGGCCGAGGCGGTGCGCCGCACCATGGCCACCTCCGGGCGCACCGTGGCGTTCTCCGCGACCCTGCTGGTGCTGGCGTTGGCCGGGCTGCTGGTCTTCCCGGTCGGGTTCCTCAAATCCATGGCCTACGGCGGGATGTCCGCGGTGGCCATCGCCGCCATCGTGTCGGTCACCCTGCTGCCCGCGCTGTTGGGCGTGCTCGGCCACCGGGTGGACACCTGGTCGGTTCCCTGGCGCCGCAACCCAAAGCCCGCGGCCGGCTCGACGTGGCTGTCCCGGCTGGCCGGCGCGGTGCTGCGCCGCCCGCTGCGGTTCGCCGTGCCTATCGTGGCCGTGCTGCTGATCCTGGCCGCCCCGTTCCTGTCCATCCGGTTCGGCGCGGCCAACGAGAAACAACTCCCGCCCGGCGACCCGACCCGCGCGGTGGCCGAGACGATCAGCGCCGACTTCCCCGGTTCGGGCGACCACGCGGCCCAGATCGTGCTGCGTGGCCCGGTCGGCCAGGCCGAGCTGGCGAACTTCGTGGCCGGTGCCGACCGAGTTCCTGGAGTGTCCGGCGTGCGGGTGGCCGGATCCCGGGACGGCGTGACCCTGCTGTCGGCGCAGCTGTCCGGCGATCCGTTGGGCGAAACCGCCGAGCACGCGGTCGACGGGCTGCGCGCGCTGCCCGCGCCCGGCCGGTCGCAGGTGCTGGTCGGCGGGTTCTCCGCGCAGGTGGTGGACAGCGTCAAGGCCATCACCGACCGGCTGCCGCTGATGATCGGCATTCTGGTCGCGGCCACTCTGGTGCTGATGTTCCTGGCCTTCGGCTCGGTGCTGCTGCCGATCAAGGCGGTGCTGATGAGCACGCTGAGCCTGGGCGCCACGTTCGGCGTGCTGGTCGGGGTGTTCCAGCTCGGGCATGGCGCTGGCCTGCTGAACGTGAGTCCACAGCCACTGCAGGCCGGCATGGTGGTGCTGATCGGCGCGGTGGTGTTCGGCCTGTCCACCGACTACGAGACGTTCCTGTTGTCCCGGATGGTGGAGGCCCGCAACGCGGGCGAGTCCAGTGTGGACGCGGTCCGCACGGGATTGGTGCGCACCGGCCGGATGATCTCCTCGGCCGCGCTGCTGCTGATCGTGGTCACCGGCGCGTTCGGCCTGTCCTCGTTGCAGACCATGCGATTCCTCGGTGTCGGCATGATCGTGGCGCTGCTGCTGGACGCCACCGTGGTGCGGATGATGCTGGTGCCCGCGGTGCTGCGGCTGCTGGGCCGGGCCGCGTGGTGGGCGCCGGGCCCGCTGCGCCGGTGGCAACAGCGGGTCGGCGCGCACGAGAGCGCCGGGCGGCCGGGCGAGGACGAACGGGAACTGCAGCGCGTGTGAGTCAGGCCCGGGGACCGGCCGCGGCGGCCGCGTCCAGCCGGTTCGCCCGGGCCCGCACCACCAGCCGCTGCACCCCGAAGGACACCGCGATGTAGAGCAGCAGCGCGGCCGAGGCCAGGCCGGGCACCGGATTCTCCTTCTCGATCAGCAGATCCACGCCGAAGTGCACGCCGATGGCCACCAGCCACAACGCGGCGGTGACATAGGTGCCCTGCCGCCACAACGTGCCCTCCTCGCGCCACAGCTTCACCGTGTAGGCGCGCAGCACGCCGAACCCGGCGGCGATGACCAGGCTGACGGCCAGCATGGTGAGCGCGATGCCGGACAGCGAATGGGTTTTGCCGAACGTGCCCAGCTCGAACACGCCGAGCACCAGCAGGATCAACAGGACGGCCGGCCGGCTGTCCGCGCGGACGGTGCGCTTGCGCAGCTGCCGGTAGAGCACCAGCGCGAGGATGACCACCCCGATGACGATGTTAACAGCGCTACTCATGCTCGTCACGATCCCGCGCGGCCGCGCGGAACACGTCAATCCCGGGGTTGACCCGGGGTTGACCGGCCGCGGGCGCCACCGCACCCGGCCGGGCGGGCACACTGGATGACATGGCTGAGCATCCCGAGATCGTCGTCTACACCCGCCCCGGCTGCCCGTTCAGCGCGATGCTGCACGCCGAGTTGCGCCGGGCCGAACTTGAGTTTCGCTCGGTGGACATCTGGCAGGACCGGGAGGCGGCCGCCGCGGTGCGCGCGGCCGCGAGCGGCAACGAGACCGTGCCGACGGTGAACGTGGGCACGGTCTGGCTGGTCAATCCGTCGTTGGACGAGGTCGTGCGAGCGCTGGGCGAGGCCGCCTGAGCACCGGTGACCGCGAGCGGCTGGGGAGGTATGGTCTAGACCATGTCGAGTGAGCGCCTGAACGGTGTCGGCGTCAGCCCGGGACGGGCCACCGGCCCGGTGGTCCGGGTGGCCGAGCCACTGCCCGAACCCGCGTCCGGTCCCGCCCCCGCCGCCCCCGCCGCCGAAGCCGCGCGCATCGCGCCTGCGGCCAAGCTGGTAGCGGAACGGCTGGAGGCGGCGGCCGAACTCGCGCAGGGCCCGGGCCGCGAGGTGCTGGAGGCCACCGCGATGATGGCCGCCGACCCGGCCCTGGTCTCCTCGGCCGAACAGCTGGTGGCCAGTCAGGACCTGCCCGCCCCGCGCGCGGTCTACGAGGCGGCCGAAACCTTCTCGGCCGCGCTGGCCGCGGCCGGCGGCTACCTGGCCGAGCGGGTCCGGGACATCGCCGACGTCCGCGACCGGCTGATCGCCGAACTGTCCGGCGCGCCCGCGCCTGGGGTGCCGCACCTGTCCGGCCCCAGCGTGCTGGTGGCCCGCGACCTGGCCCCGGCCGACACCGCGGGCCTCGACCCGACGTTGGTCCTGGCCCTGGTGACCGAGGAAGGCGGCCCGACCAGCCACACCGCGATCCTGGCCCGGGCGCTGGGCATCCCGGCCGTGGTCGCCTGCCCCGGGCTGCTCGACACGCAAGCCGACGGCCTGGAAGTCGACGGCGACACCGGCGAAGTCACCGCGCTGACCGGAAAGATCGAAATCCACGCGGCCGACGCGGCCGGTGCGGCGGAGTGGGACGGCGCCGGCCGGACCGCCGACGGCCACCGGGTGAAGGTGCTGGCCAACGTCGGCAGCCCGAAGGACGCGGAGGCCGGCGCCGCCGCCGGAGCCGAGGGCGTGGGCCTGTTCCGGACCGAATTCTGCTACCTCAGTGCCGAGACCGAACCGTCCGAAGCGGCCCAGCGCGAGGCATACGCCCAGGTCATTGCCCCGTTTCACGGGAAACCAGTGATCGTCCGGACCTTGGACGCGGGTGCCGACAAGCCGCTGCAGTTCCTCAGTCCCGACCCCGAACCCAACCCCGCCCTCGGTGTCCGCGGCCTGCGGGTGGCCCGCGAACGGACCGGCCTGATCGACCGCCAGCTGGCCGCGATCGCCGGTGCGGCCGAGGACAGCGGGGCCGAGGTGTCGGTGATGGCCCCGATGGTGGCGACCGCCGAGGAAGCGGCCTGGTTCGCCGACCGCGCCCGCGCGGCCGGCATCGCCCGGGCCGGGGTCATGGTCGAGATCCCGGCGGCCGCGTTGAGCGCCCCCGAGGTGTTCCAGGCGGTGGACTTCATCAGCCTCGGCACCAACGACCTGGCCCAGTACGTCTTCGCCGCCGACCGGCAGCTGGGCGCGGTGGCCGCGCTCAATGACCCGTGGCAGCCCGCCCTGCTCCGCCTGATCGCCCTGGTCGGCGAGGCCGCCACCGCGGCCGGCAAACCGGCCGGCGTGTGCGGCGAGGCGGCCGCGGACCCGGCCCTGGCCTGCGTGCTGGCCGGACTCGGCGTGACCAGCGTGTCCATGAACGCCCCCGCCGTCCGCCGGGTCGGCGCCGCGCTGGCCGCTGTCGACCTGGCCACCTGCCAGGACGCCGCCCGGGCCGCCCTGACCACCGCGAACCCCGCCGCCGCCAAACAAGCGGCCCGAGCCATCCTCACCCCGGCTTAGGACCAATCGCCTGTGCATCAATTGGCGGGATCAACTCACCGAAACCTGCAGCCGCTCCATCCCGTGCAACGCGTTGCTCAGCACCGGCACCGCGTCCTCGATGTCGAACCGGGTGACCCGCCGGGCCAGGGCCCGCAGGATCGCGTCCATCTCCAACCGGGCCAACTGCATGCCGACACACGCGTGCTCGCCGCGCCCGAAGGCCAGATGATCGGTCGGCTTCCGCGTGACGTCGAACCGGGTCGGGTCGGGATACTTGCGTTCGTCCCGGTTGGCCGAGCCGTAGAGCACCAGCACCCGGTCACCCTCCGCCAGCCGCACCCCGCCCAGCGTGTGCGCCTCGGTGACCACCCGGGAGAACTGCTGCACGGGGCTTTCCAGCCGCAACGTCTCGTTGATCGCGTGCGACACCAGCCCCGGGTCGGCCCGGATGAGGTCCCACTGGTCCGGGTGTTCGGCGAACAGCCGGACCGCGTTGGAGATGGCGTAGATCGTGGTGTCCAGGCTCGGCGTGACGTAGTCGATCATCATCATCGGACACTGCTCGCGGCGGATCTCCCCGGCCTCGGCCGCGGTGTAGAGCCGGTCGGCCCACCCGCCGGGCTCGATCTTGCCCGGCACCGCCTGGGCCGCCGCGAATTCCATGAACTCACCGACGATCGGCGCCGCCTGCTCCACCCGCTCGTTGGGCACGCCCTGCGACTCCCAGGTCGCGGCGGCCCAGCGCAGCATGTTCTGCCGTCCGTGCTCGCCCAGCCCGACCAGCCCGGAGATCACGTTCATCGGCAGGTGCTCGGCCAGTTCGGTGGCCGCGTCGAAGCTTCCCCGCGCCACCAGCGTGTCCACGATCGACTCGGCCTCGGCCCGCAACTGCGGCCGCAGCTCGCGCAGTCGGTCGGCGCGCATCGGGCGGCCGAGCAGTTCGCGCACCGTCGTGTGCTCGGGCGGGTCCAGGCACAGGGTGATCAGCGAGCCGAGTTGCTCGTTGAGCGCGGGGTTCATGAACACGCCCTGCGCCGAGGAGTAGCGCTGCCAGTTGTCCAGGACCGCGGCGGCTTCGGCGTACCGGGGCACCGCGTACACCTCGTGCCGGGTCAGGTGCACGACCGGGCCGAGGTCGCGTAACTGGTCATACAGCGGATACGGGTTCAGGCGAGCATCGTCGGCGAACAGGTCCAGATCACTGTCCGGAGCGAGAACATCGTTGTTCGGCATAAGTCATTGTGACGGCAACGACACCCGCCGACGTGGTTTTCTTCAGCGATGGTCCTCGAAACTGCCCACCGTCACCTCGATCTCGCCGCGCGTCCTGGCGGCCAGCGCCGTGTCGCTGCGCTCAGGAAGTCTTAGCTGCCGCAAGAAATCAGGACTTTTCCGGCGGATCGGCCAGACCGTGCTCGATCGCGTACCGGGCCAGCTCGACCCGGTTGTGCAACTGCAGCTTGCGCAGCGTGGACTGCACGTGGCTTTCCACCGTCCGGTGCGAGATGAACAACCGGTCCGCGATCTGCCGCGCGGTCAGCCCCTTGGCCACCAGCCGCAGCACCTCGGTCTCCCGCTCGGACAACTGCGGCGTCTCGGTCTCGCTCGGCGCGGCCAGCATCCGCCGGTACTCGCCCAGCACCAGCCCGGCCAGCCCGGCGGTGAACACCGAATCCCCGGCCGCGGTCTTGCGCACCGCGTCCACCAGCTCCTCGGCCGAGGCCGACTTCACCAGATACCCCGACGCCCCGGCCTTCACCGCCTCCAGCACGTCCTCGTGCGCGCCGCTGGCCGAGAGCACCAGCACCCGCGTGCTGGGCAGCTCGCCGGTGATGGCCAGTATCGCCGTCACCCCGGACCCGGTGCCCAGGTTCAGATCCATCAACACCACGTCCGGCCGCACCGTGCGCGCGATGCGTACCGCCGCGTCCGCGTCGCCCGCGGTCGCCGCGATGTCGAAGCCGCGCTCGGTCAGGTCCCGAGCCACGCCCTCCCGCCACAGCGGATGGTCGTCCACGACCATCACCGAGATGGTCACCCGGTCAACCTCCCTTGCGTCGCGACCGCTTCCGGGGCACCCGAAACTCCCACTCAGTACCCTGCCCGGGCGCGGTGGTCAGTGCCAGGGTTCCGCCCAATTCCCCGACCCGTCCGCGCATGGACTTCGCCACACCCAGCCGGCCCGCCGCCTCGGCCTGATCCAGCCGGCCGGCCGGAATGCCCGGGCCGTCGTCGCGCACGGACAGCACCACCGCGTCCCCGAGGTCCTCAAGCAACACCCAGGCCCGGGCCTGCGGACCAGCGTGTCCGGCCACATTGTCCAGGGCCGCGTGGACCACCGCGGCCAGTTCGGCGGCCACCCCGGCGGGCAGCATCACCCGGGTCCCCGGCACCGCCACCGCGACCCGCTCGGTGTTCAGGATCTGCAGATACGACCGTAGATCCACGTCTCCGTCGACGGTCGACTCGGGCGGCGCGGCGGCCACCAGCGAGCGCAACGCCACCTCCTGCTCCCCGGCCAGCTGGGCCAGCTCGGCCGCCTCCCCGCCGAGGTCCGCCCCGCGCCTGCGGACCCGGGCCAGCACCTGCAGCACGCTGTCGTGGATGGTGCGGGCCAGCCGCTCCCGCTCCGCGGTGGCCGCCTCGGCGCGCAGCGCGTGGGCCAGCAGCTGGGCCGAGCGTCGGGCGGTCGCGGTGGCCAGGCCGATCACGAACCCGATGCCCAGCAGCTGCACCGCGTCGCGCAGCAGATCCAGGTCGATGTAGCCGTGCGTGCCGAAGTTCACCCCGGCCAGCACCACACCGAAGAGCACCCCGCCCACCGGCCCGGTGCGGATGGCCCCGGTGGCCAGCACCCCGCTGACCCAGATCGTGGTCAGCAGCGGGATCGGCTCGGCCCCGTGCAACTGATCCGGGGTGTACACCAACCGGGAGGTCACGGTGATCGCGCAGCCCACCACCAGGTCCACCACGACCAGCCACAACCAGCGCGAGTTCTCCCGCAGGTACCAGTAGGCGGTCGCCAGGTTCCACACCCCGAGCGCGCCGATGGCCACCCAGCCCAGCGTGGGCCGGGCGTAGGCCGGGTCGTAGTAGGCGCACGCGGCCAGCGCGAAACAGAACGTCACCAGGCGCAGCACCACCGCCGCCCGCCACCACGGGGTGAGCGGGTCCTTGGCGATCGGGGCCTCCGGCCCGGCGGCCTGCGCGGTCATAACTGTGCGGTCATATCGGCGTGGTCAGTTCTGCTCGGACGCCTCGGCCGGCTCGGACGCCTCGACCGGCTCGGACGCCTCGACCGGCTCGGACGAGCGCGCCGGTTCGGTCTGGTCGGTCGACTCGGTCTCGTGCCCGCCGCGGCCCACCGCCCTGCCCTTCTTGGCCGGGGTCAGCGGCGCGACCGTGTCCGGGTCCAGCGGTGGATCGTGCAGCAGCGAGCGGATGCCGGAGTTGAGCACGGCCAGCAGCGGCACCGCCAGCAACCCGCCGACGATCCCGCCCACCTCCACCCCGGTGGCGATGGCCAGCACCACGGCCAGCGGGTGCAGCCGCACCGCCCGGCCCAGCAGCAACGGCTGCAGCACATGGCTTTCCAGCTGCATCACCGCGATCACGATGGCCAGCACGATCACGGCTGGGATCAGCCCGTTGGCCACCAGCGCCACCAGCACCGCGACCGCCCCGGCCACCACCGCGCCGACGATCGGCACGAACGCGGACAGGAACACCAGCGCGCCCAGCGGCGCGGCCAGCGGCACCCGCACGATCGCGATGCCCACCCCGATGCCGACCGCGTCCACCACGGCCACCGCCGCGGTGGCCCGCACGTAGCTGACCAGCGAGGCGAACCCGCGCCGCCCGGCCACGTCCACCCGGTCGCGCACATCGGCCGGCACCGCGTGCAGCAGGAACCGCCAGATGCCCGCGCCGTCGTGCAGGAAGAAGATCAGCGTGAACAGCGACAGCAGGATCGCCGCGAGCACCTCGAACACGGTGGCCGCGGTGGTCAGCGCGCTGCTGGTCAGCCCGACCTGGTCGGCGCCGATCGCGCTGGTCAGCTTGTTCAGGAAGCTGTGCAGCTGCTGCTGGCTCAGGTGCAGCGGCCCGTTCTCCAGCCAGCCGCTGATCTGCGACACACCGTCGCTGACCTTGACCGACAGCGCGGGCAGGCCGTTGGAGAACTCGGTGATCACGAAGGTGAGCACCCCGCCCACCACGGCCAGCCCGCCGATGATCACCAGCGCGGTGGCCAGCGCCCGGGGCACCCGGTATCGCACCAGCCAGGCCACCGCGGGCGCGAGCAGCGCGGACAGCAACAGCGCGATGGCCACCGGGATGACCACCAGCGACAGGTAGCCCAGGATGTAGAAGAACACTCCCAGCGCGGCGATCACCAGCAGCCAGCGCCAGCTCAGCGCGGCACCGACTCGCAGCAGGCGGGGAATCCGGGTGGTGACGTCGGCGTGCTGGCTGTTGGCGGACGGCCTGGGCGTGCTCACTGCTCAACCGTATCGGGCGGGCCGAACGAAGCGGTGCGGCTGGCCGAGGCGGTGTCCCGGCCGGTTAACTACTTACCGTGTCGGGTGAAAACACTCTGTGTTTGTCACACGATCCGGGGATCTTGGCCGGGTGAAGCTGCGCGGATCCCGCGCCGGATGGCAATCTCTGCCGAGCGTGCCGGAGGAAATCACCGGCAAAGCGAATTCGACCGACAATGTCGTATTTCCGAGATCACGAGGTGCGGTTGCGCATGAGCGAGACGAGCAGGGTACGGCGCGGCATGCCGCGGCTGCTCTCGCGAGCTCTGTTCGTGCTCGGTGGCGCGGTAGCGGGCACCGCCGCGGCCTGGTTGATCTCCTCGGCGTCCGCCAGCGCGGACACCCTGCCCGTCCCGGCGCCGGTGCTGCCATCGGTCGCCGCGGCAGGCCCGGTGGCCCCGCCGGCGGGCGCGATCGTGCCCGCGGTGACCGGATCCCTTGCGGCCACCGCGAATCTCGGCTCCGCGGTACCCGCCGCGGCGCCGTCCGCGGTTTCCTCGGCAGTCCCTTCGGCGGTGCCCTCCGTGCTGCCCGAAGCGTTGCCGAGGACCCTGCCCGGAACCTGGCCGACCGCTCTGTCCACTTCGGACGCGCGCTCCACCTCCGGGCTGTCCCTGGTCACCGAACGACTGCGCGACGCGGTCACCGAGTTCGACGCGCTCGGTGGCAACCCGCTCGCCGGTCAGTTCCGGGCGCCCGCCCCCAGCAGGGCAGGCGCCCCCGTTCCGGCCCCGGCGGTCATCGGCGCCCCGCGCGGTGTCGCGGGCGCACCGGTCGGCCAGACCGCCGGGGCCGCCGGAACGTGGTTCGCTCCGGCCGCCCACCGGACCGGGTCCGCGAGCGTGCCGGCCTCGGTCCGGCACAGCGGTCACGACCTGCCCGGACTGCCGGGTGGCCAGCAGTACAACACCGGCCTCGTGCCGGCCGGCGCGGGCACCGCGGGCAGCGGTGGTTGCGCCGGGCCGGGCGGTTCCGCGCTGGGCGCCCAGTTCGTCCAGCCGGGTCTGCCCGGCCGGTTGTCCTCCGTGGCTGGTAACCAGGGCAACCCGTTCGCGTCGGTGACCCCGGGCAAGCAGCCCGGCGTCACGCCCGACTGACACTCGTCCCCGCGCGGCCCGCGGTAGCGCGATTTTCGCGCGCCGACGGCCCCAGGCCGGACGCGTCCCATCTCGCGTCTATTCGCATCAGGCCGCGCCGCCGCTCCCCGGTGGATGACGCCCACATCCGGCGCATCCACATTCCCTGAAATTCCGGACTGAAATCCCTACCGGGAAACAAACCACAAAGGAGAAATACGAATGCACACCTGGGCGAAGCGTGGTCTGCAGACCGCGGTTGTCACCGGCGGCCTGTTCGTGATCGGCTCCGGGATCGCGTCTGCCAGCGAGAACGTCACCCCAGCCGCCCCGGCGGACCTGACCGGCCTGGCCGGCACCGCCGCGGGCAACCCCGTGTCCGGCGTCGCTGGTGACCTGACCGGCGGCGAATCTCCAGTCAAGGCGGTCCCGGTGGCACACCTCATCGACTCCGGCCCGGGCGCGCTGAGCGCGGTGAAGACGGTGCAGTCCACCGTCGGCACCATCGCGACCACCAGCGAGCTGACCGAGCTGCACGGTTTCTCCGGCAACCTGCTGGACGGCAACGGCCTGCCCGCCGTCCCGGCCCTCCCCTCCGTCCCCGCGGTGTCCTCGCTGCCCGCCGCCACGTCGGTGACCTCGCTGTCCTCGCTGCCCGCCGCACTGCCCAAGGTGCCCGCGGTCAACTCGGCGCCGAGCCTGCCCGGCGTGCCGCACGTGAGCCTGCCCAGCCTGCCCGCGGTTCCCGCGGTCCCGGCCGTGCCCGCGCTGTCCAACCTGACCCACGCGGCGCAGCCCAGCACCCAGGCCGAGCAGACCCTGCCGCTGGGTGCAGTGCCCTCGCTGGGTGCCGTGCCGTCGCTTGGCGCGGTTTCCGCCCCGCTGGGCGCCGCGTCCTCGGCTCGTGACCTTGCCGCCCCGGTGCTGGCCAAGGTCAGCCAGACCGTGCTGAACGCCGCCCCGGCCGGTGCCGCGACCAGCGCGCTGAACCTGCCGACGGCCACCGGCCTGCTCGGCGCCACCGAGCTGCCCAGCCTGCCCGGCCTCGGCGGTGCGAGCACCCAGTCCGCCCCGGCCCTGCCGGTGGTGCCTGCCGTGCCGTCGATCCCGGTGGTGTCGCTGCCCGCCGTCCCGGTCGTCCCCGCGGTGCCCGCCGTTCCGGCCGTGCCCGAGGTGACCTCGCTGCGCGGCGAGCTGCCGCTGGCCGGCCTCCCGGCCGAGCAGGACGCGCCCACCGCGAACCTGCCCAAGGTGCCCAGCCTGGGCGGCGTGAGCCTGCCGGGTCTGCCCAAGGCCCCGGCGCTGCCCTCGGCGACCCTGCCCTCGGCCAACCTGCCCACCGGGGGGCTGCCCACCGCCGGCCTCGGCTCGCTGCCCGCCGCCGGCTCGCTGACCCACCTGGGCGCGCTGCCCAGCACCCAGTCCGCGGCCGCGCCGATGGACCTGTCGCTGCCGAACCTGCCCAAGGTGCCGTTCCTGCCCGAGGCCCCGGCCCTGCCCGGCGCCACCGGCCTGACCGGCGACCTGCCCACCGGTGCGGCCGTCCCCGCGGCCAACGCGGCGGCGGGCAACTTCCTGGCCGGCCTGCCCAGCGGGTCCGCGATCTGAGCCCGCGTCCGGCCGACTCGACACGAACTCCGCGGCCTGAGACGCTGCGGACACTGACCGGCCAGGCCCGAGGCGACAACCAGCCGCCATCACCTGATCGGTGAGTTTTCCTCCGAAACAGATGGGCCCGGGAAGCGACGGCTTCCCGGGCCCATCCGCATGTCAGACGGGTGATGGGCACTCTTCGTCGGACCGGGAACCACGCAGTGTTTTTCACACGATCCGGGCATAAAGGGGCGCGAGGTCTGGGCACCCGCCGCCGAAGATGGCAGTGTCGCCGCGTCGACATTTCGACACGAAACCGTTGTGGCACAGGGAGGTTGGCTCAGCCGTGAGCCGGAACCAGCAGCTGGGAGACCATCGCCGACCCGTTCGGCCGACTGTCTCGGTGCTGTCGGTTGCCGGACTCTCCAGCCCCGCCGCGGCCTGGCTTGCCGGCGCCGCCGCGACCACCCCGCCCCACGACGGCAGCACCGATCCCGGTTCGCCGGTGGGCACCACGGCGCCAGGCACTGCCCGATTCGATACGGCCCTGCCGGCACTGTCCATGCCCACCGGCGAACCGCCCACCACTTCCCCTGGCCCCACCGCCCACCCCGCCAGCGCAGCTCGTCCCGCCAGCGCAGCCCACCCCGCTCGCGTAGCGCTGCTCGCTCGCCCGGCCGGAGTTGCCCAGGCCGCCCGCCGGGACGCCATCTGGCTCACCGGCCACCGTCCGGGCCGCGAATCAGGCACGGCGTCCCCGGTCCCCACCAGCGCCGCCCTTTCCGGCCCGGCCACGCAAACCAGCCCGGCCACACAAACCGGACCCGGCATACACAACGGCCCGGCCACACACAACACCTTCGGCGCGAAAACCGGCACTGCCGTTCGTTGCGGCGCGGCCCGGAAACCCGGAGCTGCCATGCGAACCGGCGCGAGCGGCAGAACCGGCGCGGGCCCGAAAGCCAGCTCCGGCGCTCCCCGCCCCGCCGGCTCGGCCCCGCTCCCCGGCTGACCCTCCGGGCCCTTCAGACCCTGCGCACCGCTGATCCCCGCGCCCCTCGGCGCAACCCGCCCCCGACCGGCGCGAGCACGCCGGCAAACCTCGGAGCACCAAGGAGAATCCCCAATGCGCACCTTCACCCGCGCCCTGCGCACCGCGCTGCTCACCGGCGGCCTGTTGCTGCTCGGCGCCGGCATCGCCAGCGGCGCCCAGGCCCCCACCGGCCACCACCACCCGGGCCCGAACGTGGTGCGCTCCGGCACCGTGCCCGCGATGCTCTCGGACGTGCCCGGCCTCGGCGGCGTCCTGCCGGACACCACGCCCGGCCTGCACTCGATGTAGGCGCTATTCCGCGGGCCGGGGCTGCGGAAAGTCCGTGTCCCCGGCCAGCCGGGTCTCCAGCCGGGCCAGCAGCCGGTGCGCCGGGATGTTCCCGTCGGTGGTCAGCCAGCACGCCCGCGCGCTGGGCCGCAGCCGCTCGGAGCCGAGTTTGGCCGAGCGGCCCAGCAGTTCGGTGGCCTGCGCCGCGATCGGCCGGCCGGTGCCGGTGGGATGCTCGGCGATCACCGCGAACCGGTTGCCCGAGTACCGGGCCACGGTGTGGTCGGCGCGAAGCCCGCCCCGCAACCGCCCGGCCACCAACACGAGCAGATCGTCGCCCCGCCGGAAGCCGAACTCGGCGTTGATCGCGCCCATCCGCCGGATGTCCAGCAGTATCAGGGAAACCAGGGTGCCGTGCGTGCGGGCGCGGATCAGCGCCTGGTCCAGCCGGTCGGTGAGCAGGACTCGGTTGGGCAGGCCGGTCAGCGGGTCGAGCATGCTGTGCGCGGTGCCCATGTCGGTGTGCACCGGCCGCAGCGCCACCAGCACCCGCTGCTGGCCGATCGGGTGGTAGGACACCCACAGCCGGACCGGCGGATCGTCGCCGATGCCGACCACCATGGGGATCGCGAGCGAGGCCCGGGCGCGCAGCACCTGGCCGACGGTGTCCGCGGTGGCGGGCAATGCCGCCCCGCCCTCGTCCCGCACCCACCAGTTGTCGGGCCGCTCGCCGGTGCGCAGTTGCGCCACCGTGCAGCCGAGCAGTTCCGAGGCCCGCTCGTTGCCGGCCTGCACCACGCCGTCGGAGTCGATGAGCAGGACACCCAGCGGCAACTCGTCGACCAACTCGCCCCACACCGACCCGGTGGCCGGCGCGTCCGTGACGCCCATGGCACGAGAGTGGTCCGGTCCACTCACCGGTTCAAGACGCACACGCCCGCGAATCCCGATCTTGACCCAACGCTCACCCGATCGTGGACATCCGCCGTCGGGCATCGGGTCCGCGCTGATCAGCATTGGCCCGTCCGGGCTGACGTCCTTGGCCGGTCGTTCAGGCCGGGATGCGGGCGATGTCCGGTTGTTCCGGGCCGTGCGGAATGTCGAACGTGTCCTCGCCGGTACGCAGCAGTCGCAGGATGAGGCCGGCCACGTACTCCGGGCGGTGCACCACCAAGCCAGGCGCGGGTTCGACGCCGAGTTGGAACATGCCGTTGCCGAACTCGGTCGCGGTCATTGAGGGCAGCAGCAGCGAGACGGCGATCCCGTCGCTCGCCAGCTCCGCACGGAATACCGCGCTGAGCACGTTCACCGCGGATTTCGTGGCCACGTAAGCACCGTCGCCGGCAAGGACCATGCGGGTGGCGCCCGAGCTGATGTTCACGATCCGACCGAAACCCTGCTCCCGCATGGCCGGCAGCACGGACTGGGTCATGGCCAGCAGGCTGACCACGTTGCGGTTGAGGATTTCGCGGTACTCGGCCGGATCAACCTCGGCCAAGGGCGCGTGCAGGCCGGCGCCGACGTTGTTGACCAGCCCGTCGACGCGATGGTGCCGGTCCAGGGTGGCCGCGACCAGGTCACGCAGCTGCGCCGGGTCGGTCACATCGGTGGGCACGGCCAGCGCACCGCCGAGTTCCGCGCTCAGCGCGGCCAGCCGGTCGGCCCGGCGCGCGGCGAGCACCGGCCGTGCGCCTGCGGCGTGCAGGGCCCGCGCGGTGGCCGCGCCGATACCGGAGGAGGCGCCGGTGACGATCACCGTCTTGCCGGTCAGGTCCATAACAGCGGCCATGGGTCAACGCGTTCCGATCTTCATCTCGGTGATCCTTCCAGCGATCCAGGCAAGCGGGGTCGTGCTGTCGCGAACTGCCCTCGGGGCGGTCTTCCAGGCTCAGCCGAGCACGCGGCTGATCGCGGGCAGCGCGTCACCGGGGTTGCGGACCAGGATGATCTGGGTGGCCGGCGCGTGGGCGTGGATGATGTTGAGCACCCGGTTGAACCAGAGGCTTGTCTCCTCGGTCGGCGGAAGCTGAGGGTCCTGGCCGCTGATGAAGCTGCCGATCACGACGCCGTCGTACTCGACGTCGCCCAACTCCTTGATCAACCGGGTGTCGCCGGTCTCGTCGTCGGTGAGGACCACGATGGTGGCCGCCAGGCCGGCTTCCCGCAGGCGCGCCTGGACCGCCGCACCGATCTCCGGGTGCTTGCCGAAGCCCAGGATCCGCCACTGTTTGAGAACCGCCGACGTCGACAAGTCCGCCTCCTGCTCGTAAAATGAGTTGACCCTAAGTTGAATGACTTGACTCGGAGTATATCCAAATAGCATGGCACACGTCAAAGGGACCCAGCGCACGTATCGCTCGCCGCTGCGCGAGGAGGCCGCCCGCCGTACCCGCGAGATCGTGGTAGCGGCCGCCGCGGAGGTGTTCCTCGAGGCGGGCTACACCGGTGCCACGATCGAGCAGATAGCCGCCCGCGCCCGCGTCTCACGCCCGACCGTCTTCGGAGTCGGCAACAAGGCCCAACTGTTCGCGCTCGCCCGCCAGTGGGCGGCCACGGGCGGCCGCCTCACCGCCAACGACGAAGGCTTCCACCAGCTCCTGGCGATTCCTGACGCGCACCGGCTGCTGGAGGAGTTCGCTGCCTTCACCGCCGCCATCTCACAGCGGCTCGGGCCGCTGCAACTCGTGCTCGAGCAAGTCGCCGGGACCGACCCCGAACTGGCGCGACTGCTGGAGTCAAGCCAGCAGGAGCTGCTGGAGTGCGCCCGCGGCATCGTCGCAGCGGTCGCCGCGACAGGATCACTGCGGCCCGACGTCCCGGAGGAGGCCGCCACCGACATGCTCTGGGTGCAGATCCAGCCCACGAACTACCGACGCCTGGTCGAGGAGCGCGGCTGGAGCCACCACGCGTTCGAGCGCTGGCACGCCGCGACCATGATCGCCGCCCTGCTGGAACCCCGTACGGCTGGATGAGGTCGCGGAGAATCCGCCGCTGAGAACCTACGGTCCGCTCGGGTCAGCCCTCGGCGAGGTCGGCGAAGCGGCTGTAGTGCAGCTGGTGGGCCACGGTGATGGTGGAGGTCGGGCCGGCCCGGTGCTTGGCCAGGATCAGGTCGGCCTCGCCGGCGCGCGGGTCGTCGCGCTCCCAGGCGTCCGGCCGGTTGATCAGGATGACCATGTCGGCGTCCTGCTCCAGGGAGCCGGACTCACGCAGGTCGGCCAGCATCGGGCGCTTGTCGGTGCGTTGTTCCGGGCCACGGTTGAGCTGACTGATCGCGATCACCGGCACCTCGAGTTCCTTGGCCAGCAGCTTGAGCTGCCGGGAGAACTCGGACACTTCCTGCTGCCGGGACTCGACTCGCTTGCCGGAGGTCATCAGCTGCAGATAGTCGACCACGATCAGCTTCAGGTCGTTGCGCTGCTTCAACCGCCGGGCCTTGGCCCGGATCTCCATCATGGTCATGTTCGGCGAGTCGTCCACGAACAGCGGCGCCTCGCTGATCTCGCTCATCCGCCGGGCCAGCCGGGTCCAGTCGTCGTCGGTCATCCGGCCACCGCGCATGTCCTGCAGCCGGATTCTCGCCTCCGCCGACAGCATGCGCATCACGATCTCGGTGCGGCTCATCTCCAGCGAGAAGATCACGCTGGTCATCGAGTGCTTCACCGAACACGACCGGGCGAAATCCAGTCCCAGCGTCGAGTTGTGCGTCGGCACCATGGACCGGCCGGCGAGATAGAGGTGATCGGGCGCGTCCACCTCGACGCAGCGCACCGGCACGCTGGGCACCGGCCGCACATCGACCACGTAACGCCGCCCGGCCCGGGACGGCCGGGCCGCCATCCGCTCCTTGTGCAGCAGGTGCTTGCGCTCCAGCCAGAACACCCGATCGTGCGTGGTGAAGGTCAGCGTGTACGCCGTGCTGGATTCCCCGCTGCGACCGGGCACCCGCCTGGTGCGCATGGTGGCGCGGTAGCCGAGGCCGACGATGAGGTCGTGGGCGTCGTGCGCGAGCCGCTGGTTGGTGACCGAGAACCGCACCGAACCGCTCGGCGTGACCGTGCCGTCGGTGTCCAGCAACCCGGCCAGCAGCGCCCGCCGCTGGCTGCGCCCAGCGCGCAGGTAATCGGCCGGGACGTGCTTGGCGCCCAGCACCCCGAGCGACCGCAGGACGGCCTGGACGGTCCCGTGATGGTTCCGGCATTCCTGGCTCAACCGCGTCCCGGACGACGGCTGTCCGCAATCCGGGCGGGCCGGGGCCAGGCCGCCGTCGGGCGCCACCTCGATGTCCTCGGACTCGATGTGCCAGACGATCTCCGGGTCGGCCGTGGTGAGCCGCGCACTGTCGGAGTGGCCGTCGCCCAGCCACGCGCCCAGCACGTACGGCGGCAGGGCCAGTTCGCGTTCGGGCAGGTCCAGCGGCTCGGCCAGGACGACCGAGTGGTCGACCCGGCCGTCGGCGGTGCCGCAGCGCAGGCTGGCGGCGAGCTGCCCGGTCGTGCGCACCGCGGACCCGATCCGCCCACCGGTGGATCGGCGATCGGCCCGGGTTTCGGTCACCCACTGGTGTTGCGCGTCGGCGGTGATCACCGTGCCGTCGGAGAATTCCACCTCGTAGCACGGGCGGTCGCGCAGCACCTCGGTCGCCGCGGCCACCCGGATCGGCCGGCCGTTCGCGCCGAGCAACTGGTCCCCGGCCGCCACCTCGCCCATCGTGGTCCAGCCCGACGGGGTGGGTAGCGGCGTGTCCAGCGCGAGCGCCTTGCCGACACCGGGCCGCGCCGCCACGATGACCATCTGGCCGGGGTGCAGGCCGTTGGTGACCTCGTCCAGATCCACGAATCCCGTCGGCACGCCCAGCGACGATCCGCCGCGCGAGGCGATGGCGTCGATCTCGTCCATGGTCGGCTGCAGCAACTCCTCCAAGGACACGTAGTCCTCGGACATGCGCCGCTCGGTGACCTCGTAGATGGCCGCCTGCGCGCGGTCGACCACCTCGTCGATCTCCGCGCCCTCGGCCCCGTTGTAGCCCAGCTGCACGATCCGCGTCCCGGCCTCGACCAGCCGGCGCAGCACCGACTTCTCGGCCACGATCTCCGCGTAGTACCCGGCGTTGGCGGCCGTGGGCACCGTGGCGATCAGCGTGTGCAGATACGGCGCGCCGCCCACCCGGCCCAACTCGCCGCGCCGCTCCAGTTCGGCCGACACGGTGATCGGGTCGGCCGGCTCGCCCCGGCCGTAGAGATCCAGGATGCAGTCGTACACCGCTTCGTGCGCCGGCCGGTAGAAGTCGTTGGGCGAGAGCACTTCCACCACGTCGGCGATGGCGTCCTTGGACAGCATCATCCCGCCCAGCACGGACTGCTCCGCGGCGAGGTCCTGCGGCGGCTGCCGCTCGTAACCCGCTGCCGCCACACCCCGGTCGTCGGTCAGCGCCACCGCACTCGTGTCCTCTCCCTCGTGCCCAGTGCCGTGATACCGCAGCGGGCCGACAAGTCCCCTCGCGCCCGCGTCGAACGCGGGCCCCGGCAGGGCACGCTAGGGCCACCCACATGGCGCATCAACTCGTCCTGTGGACCGGGCTGTGCAGAACTTGTTAGTAGCTGCGCCGCGACGGTCGACAGTCGCCCGCCGCAGTGTGGACAACCTGTGGACAAACCACGGGCAACCATCCGAACCTGCTGGTCAAAGCCTGGGGATAACTTGTGGAGAAAATAGTCTGCTCGGGTGTCGGCGTGTCGCGGAGGATCGGCGCCCGGCGTGTCGCGGACGCCTCGGCGACCGAAATTCTCCACCGGTGCATCCACAGCCGTTCGCGCGTTCGCACTGGGCCGAACAGAGCAAGGCCCTGGCGTTCGATCGGCATCGAAGCGCCAGGGCCTTGCGACCTGAATCGGACCCGCGGGAACAAATCCGCGCGACCGGGAACTACTGCGCGGTGACCTCGAGGGAGAACGACGCGGTGACCTCCGGGTGCAACCGGACGTTCACCGAGTGCTTGCCGATGGTCTTGATGTGGTTGCCCAGATCAATGGTGCGCCGGTCCAGCGCCGGCCCACCGGCCGAGCGGATCGCACCGGCCACGTCGGCCACGGTGACCGAACCGAACAGCTTCTTCGAACCCGCGTTGGCCTTGGCCCGCAGCACCACGGTGCCCAGGCTCTCCAGCGCGGTCTTCAGCTCCTTGGCGTGGTCCAGGTCGCGCACCCGGCGGATGTCCTGCGCCCGCCGGATCGAGGCGACCTGCTTCTCGGCGCCCTTGGTGGCCGCGATGGCCAGCCCGCGGGGCAGCAGGAAGTTGCGGCCGTAACCGTTCTTGACCTCGACCGTGTCCCCCGGCCCGCCAAGGCCGGTCACGTCGGTGGTGAGGATCAGCTTCATGATTTCTCGCCCCCTCAGCGTGCCGTCGAGGTGTACGGCAGCAGCGCCATCTCCCGCGAGTTCTTCACCGCGATGGCGATGTCCCGCTGGTGCTGGCTGCAGTTGCCGGTGACCCGCCGGGCCCGGATCTTGCCGCGGTCGGAGATGTACTTGCGGAGCAGCCCGGTGTCCTTGTAGTCGATCGAGCTGGCCGACTTGTCCTTGCAGAAAACGCAAACCTTCTTCTTCGGCTTGCGCACGGGTGGCTTGGCCACGAGAGAACTCCTGTGTGTCGCGCTTGGGGAAAGAAAATGGGGATCAGAACGGCGGTTCGTCGTTGAACCCGCCACCACCGGAGTTCACCGGGGGAGCCGAGTTCCACGGGTCGTCGGCCGGGGCGCTGTTACCGCCACCGCCACCGCCGCCGAACCCACCGCCACCGCCGCCGCCACTACCGCGGCTGGCCTTGTTCACCTTGGCCGTGGCATACCGCAGCGAGGGGCCGATCTCGTCGACCTCCAGCTCCACCACGGTGCGCTTCTCGCCTTCCTTGGTCTCGTAAGACCGCTGACGGAGGCGACCCTGCACCACGACCCGCATGCCGCGGGTCAGCGACTCGGCCACGTTCTCCGCGGCCTGCCGCCAGATGTTGCAGCGCAGGAACAGCGCTTCGCCGTCCTTCCACTCGCCGCTCTGGCGGTCGAAGGTGCGCGGGGTGGAGGCCACCGTGAAGTTGGCCACGGCGGCACCCGAGGGGGTGAACCGCAGTTCCGGGTCGGCGGTGAGGTTGCCGACCACCGTGATTACCGTTTCGCCAGCCATGTCGGTGAAACCTCCGCTGCTGCTGGTGGACTCAGGCCTGGGCCTTGGCGGCCGCGGCCTTGGCGGCCCTGGCCCTGACTGCGTCGCGGCGCAGCACCTTGGTCCGCAGCACCGTTTCGGACAGCGAGAGCTGACGGTCCATTTCCTTGACGGCGTCCGGCTCCGAGTTCACGTCGACCAGGGCGTAGATGCCCTCGGCCTGCTTGTTGATCTCGTAGGAGAGCCGGCGCTTGCCCCACACGTCGACCTTTTCCACACTTCCACCGGAAGTACGGATGACGTTGAGGTAGTTCTCCAGCGACGGAGCGACAGTGCGCTCGTCGAGGCTGGGGTCGAGGATGATCATAACCTCGTAATGACGCATTCGGACCACTCACCTCCTGTGGACTCGGCGGCCACGGGCTTTCCGTGGCAGGAGGGTCGTTGCGTCAGCAACCCGGCAAGAATACAGGGCGGCCGCGCCGACCCGGGAACGGGTCGAGCACGGCCGCCCTGCGAAAAGAAATACTTCAGGCGGCAGGCACCCGGCGCAGCACCCAGGTGCGCACCAGGCCCGCGGTCACCCCGGACAGCGCCAGCACGGCCAGCAGCATGGGCAGGCCCACCCCGCCGGGCAGCGAGCCGATGCCACCCAGCGCGGTCGCGTGCCCCGCGGTCTGCACATCGTCGCTGTTGTTGTTGCCCTGGCCCAGCACGCCGTAGCCGGGCGAGTAGCCGCTCACGTCGCCGCCGTAGCGCACCCCCGGGGACGGGGCGAACAACCCGGCCTCGGCGAACGGGATGCCCGCGTAGCGCTCGAACGGCGAGGTCGCGGAGCCGATGCCCAGCAGGTCCGAGGGCCAGGCCGCGTAGCCGGAGTCGCCGGACAGGCCGCCGACCGGAGCGGAGTTGCTGACCGGCATCTGGCTGGCGGCACCGCCGCCACCGGACCCGCTCGAACCCGAACCGCCGCCGGACTGCGACGCACCGCCCCCGCTACCGGAGGCGCCACCGGAGGCAGGCGCCAGGCCCAGGCTCTGCTGCACCTGCTGGGAGCCGTTGGCGATCGCCGCGGTGCCGTCCTGGGCCGCGCCTGCCGCGCCGTTCACCCCGGTGACCAGAACGTTGCAGGTGTCGGTGAGGGTGGAGCGGACCGAGGTGACCAGGGTGCCCAGGATCGGGCCGAGCAACGGAATGTTGTTCAGTTGCGCGACGACCGCGTTGGCCACCTGCGCACCGGAAATCGTGCCGCTGCCCGTGGGCAGGGCGCCCAGCGGGATCGGCGGCAGGGCCAGGAAGGCCTGCTTGAACGGTGCGGCCAGGCCCGGACCCAGGATGGGTACCGCGTCGACCAGGTTCGTGATGGGCTGCACGACCGCGGCCGGGCTCAGTTCCACCGGGGTGCCCGGTGCGCCCTGCACACTTGTCGCGCAGCTGCCGATGATCACCGGTGTGGCGGCGACGGCCGCCCCTGACCCCGCCAGCACGCCGCCGGAGGCCACCGCGAGGGTGAGCCCGGAGGCCGCGGCGAGTCTCGCCCAGCGTCGCTGCATGCCCATGTCCTTGCTGATCATACCGGCTGGTAGCTTCCAACCAGTAGAACGAACGTAACCCGGTCCGGTGACGCCGAAACCAGGCGTAACCTCATCGGGCAGATGGGTGAACACGTTTCGTCACGCACTGTCGACGACCGGCTCACCTCGGCGGTTCGGGGACCGACAGGCCACCCCGCTACCCTGGCCGACATGCTCATCGGTGCCCATGTCCGCGACGACGACCCGGTTGGCGCGGCGGCCGAGCGAGGGGCCGAAGTCGTCCAGTTCTTCCTGGGCGACCCGCAGGGCTGGAAGAAGCCACAGCCGCATCCGCAGACCGACACGTTGCTCGGCGGTGACCTGGCCGTGTACGTGCACTCGCCCTACGTCATCAACGTGGCCTCGACCAACAACCGCATCCGGATCCCCAGCCGCAAGGCCGTGACCGACCACGCCACCGCCGCGGCCAAGGTGGGCGCGCGCGGGCTGGTGGTGCACGGCGGGCACGTCACCAGGGGCGAGGACCCGGCGGTCGGCATCGACAACTGGGTCAAGCTGTTCCAACGGCAGGCCGAGTCGGGCGGGTTCGCCGTGCCGATCCTGGTGGAGAACACCGCGGGCGGGGACAACGCCATGGCCCGCCGCTGGGACATGCTGGCCCGGCTGTGGGACCGGATCGGCTCCTTCGGCGCCGGTTTCTGCCTGGACACCTGTCACGCCTTCGCCGCCGGGGAGGACCTGGTGGACGTGGTCGAGCGGACCAGAGCCATCACCGGCCGGATCGACCTGGTGCACCTGAACAACTCCCGCGACGAGTTCGGTTCCTCCCGGGACCGGCACGCCAACATCGCCGAGGGCACCATCGAACCCGACGCGCTGGCCGCCGTGGTGCGCGCCGCGGCCGCGCCGGTGGTGGTGGAGACGCCCGCCGAAGGCCAGGCCGAGGACATCGCGTTCCTGCGCGCGGCCTGCTCCTCGTGACCGAGGAGCGAGTGACCGAGCGGATGGGCGAGGACCGGGGGGCCGGGTCGGACCCGGCCGGGGAGGACCTGGTGCGCGGCGGACCGGCGGCGCCGCCTGGCCCCCGGCCCGCACCGGGCGCGCGGTCCGGGCCGGCGCGGCGCACGCTGACCGGCCGGGACCTCGGGCACCTGGCGGTGGCGTTGATCGTGCTGCTGTGCGGCGCCACCCTGCTGCTGGGCTACCTGAACAAGGACCGCTGCGCCGGCCCGAGCTACGACCACCTCGGCCGCACCGTGGGTTTCCTGCAGCGGGCCGACAAGGACGTGTGCTACTCCGACATCCAGTACCTCTGGGTCGGCCGGGACATCAACGAGCACGTCTTCCCCTACCTGCACGGCGGCATCGACGCCTCCGGCCAGTTGTTCGGCGGCACGGTGGAGTACCCGGTGCTGACCGGCCTGCTGATGTGGCTCGGCGCGCTGTTCGCGCACAACGACCATCAGTTCCTGCTCGACTCCAGCCTGCTGCTCGCCCCGTTTGCCCTGGTCACCGCCTGGATGCTGGCCAAGATGGCGCGCTGGCGGGCGCTGGCCTGGGCGATCGGCCCGCCGCTTGTGCTCTACGCCTTCCACAACTGGGACCTGGCCGTGGCCGCCTGCGCGGTGGCCGCGGCCTATGTCGCGCATCGCGGCTGGGGCCGTGCCGGGCCGGGCACACCGCTGGTCCGCCGGGCCGTGGTGGCCGGGGTGTTCCTCGGCCTAGGCTTCGCGTTCAAGCTGTACCCGATCGTGTTCACGCTGCCGCTGATGCTGTACGTGGGCACCGGCGGCGAGAGCGGCCGGGAGCTGCCGCCGGGACGACGGCGGATCACCGGCGCGGTGTGGGTCGCGGTGTCCACGGCGGTCACCGCGATCGTGGTGAACCTGCCGTTCATGCTGTTCGGCTACGCGGGCTGGCGCGCCTCGTTCACCTTCCAGGAGGACCGCTCGGTCGACATCACCACCAACTCGGTCTGGTTCTGGGCGTTCCGGCCCTACTCCGACCCGAGCGACAAGCCGTTCCAGGAACTGGTGGACCTGCTGTCCCCGACGCTGATCCTGGCCGCCTTCGCCCTGGCCGTCGGCCTGGGCTGGCTGCGCTACCGGCGGGAGGGCAGCTACCCGTGGATCGGCGTGTCCGCGGCCATGCTGTGCGGGTTCCTGCTGTTCCACAAGGTGCACTCACCGCAGTACACGTTGTGGCTGGTGCCGATGTTCTGCCTGCTGCGCATCCGCTGGGGCTGGGTGCTGGCCTACTTCGCCGCCGACGCGGCCATGGGCGTCGGCATCTTCCGCTACTACTACGCGATCACCTACGGCAAGCCGTACGGCATCTACGACGGGTTCGCCGAGCAGGCCACGGTCATCGGCGTGTGGGGCCGGGCGGTGCTGCTGGTCGGGTTGTTCTTCGCGTTCCTGGCCGCCGATCCGGTGACCAGCGGGCCGCGCGGTGCGGCGGTCACGACTCCCGGCAGCACACGCGCATGGTGGCTCCGACGGCCACTACCACCAGGGCGGCCGTCACCCCAAGGGTGAGGGCGATGACCCCGACCAGGCACAGCACCACGACCAGCACGGCCGCGGCCACCCGCCGGTTGGGCGCCCACCAGTCACCGACCACCAGATCCAGCAGCCGCCCGGCCCGGGCCCGGGCGGGCATGCTCAGGTGGATACGGACATGGGTCACCGAGGTGGCTCCTTGGCGGATCGAGTCGGGGTGTGGCGGCGGCGAACTCGGATTCGCGAGGCTCACCGCCAATCATGGCGCGGACGATCTTGTGGTCGGAGCGTTACCTGACCATCACGCGCCGAACGGTGGTCACTGAACGGCGAGCGGTCACCACCCATCCGGTGGTATCAACCGTCCGTAATCACCGGCGGATCGGCGACGGTCGCCGTCTGGGTACGAGCTGCGGCCCCTTCGCGTCACCCGGTCGTGGCGAGCTCCGGGTTCGACCGTCGGCGGCTACCCAACGTGAAACGGTCCGGGGCGCCGTCCAGGAAGCCGCCGGCCGGATCGTCGTCCCCGGCCAGCCGGACCAGATCCATCGACGGCCGGTAGATCTCCCAGATGATCAGCGCGCACAGCCCGACCACGGCCAGATCGCGCAGGATCACCATGCCGAGGAACCAGCCCTGCGGCAGCCCGCGGTCGTCCTGGTGCTGGGACAGATTGGCCAGCTCCAGGTAGTACATCATGCGCGGGAACCAGACCAGCGCGTCGATCACCATCCAGGACAGCAGCACCTTCCACCGCGGGATGGCCAGCACGGCCAGCGGCACCAGCCACAGCGAATACTGCGGCGACCACACCTTGTTGGTCAGCAGGAACGCCGCGATCAGCAGGAACCCCAGCTGGGCCAGCCGGGGCCTGCGCGGCGCGGACAGCGCGATCCAGGCGATCCCGGCGCAGCACAGCGCGAACAGCACGAAGATCACGCCGTTGAGCAGCGTCGGGGTGGCGTGCGCGGGCAGGTTCGAGTCGAACCCGGGCCAGCCGGTGAAGTAGGAGACCACGTTGTACAGCGAGTCCGGATCGGCGCCGCGCTGGTCGTTGAGCCGGAAGAACTCCTGCCAGCCCGGGTGGTAGAGGATCGCGATCGGCGCGTTCACCACCGCCCAGGCCACGATCGCGCCCCCGGTGCAGCGGGTCCACTCGCGCATCTTTCCGGTGCGCAGACACAGCAGCAGCAACGGGAACAACAGGAACGCCGGATACAGCTTGGCCGCCGCGCCCAGCCCGAGCAGCACCCCGGCCAGCACCGGTTTCTTCCGCGACCAGGCCAGGATGCCGCCGGCGGCGAACGCGGCGGCGACCGCGTCGAAGTTGGTGAACGCCTGCACGATGACCAGTGGCGAGGCGGCGATCAGCAGCCCGTCCCACGGGCGTCTGCGGGCCGTTCGGGTGGTCGCCCACACGCAGACCAGCCAGGCCAGCCCGAGCAGCAGCGCGCCGATGTCGAAATACACCACCACGGTCATCGCGCTGGGCAGTAACCCGGTGGCGCCGGCCAGCTTCACCCAGCCCTGGGCCAGCCGCGCGTTCATCCACTGGAACATTCCGGTCAGAACCGGGTACTCCATGTACCGGGTCTGCGCGGCCGCGGTGCCCGGGTTGTCCACCCAGGACGTCTTGTACGGGAAGGTGCTGGGCTGGTCCAGCCGCTCCGCGGTGTAGAGCGGCACCACGTCGGAGTAGCAGAACGCCACGTACTGCCGGTTGGCCCGCCAGTCCAGCTGCCGGATCCCGTTGCCGTCGGTGTACTGCTGGACGCACGGCGCCTTGACGAACCAGCTCAGCGAAAGCGCGACGATGCCGATCAGCAGCACCGCGCGCAGCGGCGACCAGAACCAGTGCCGGCCGAGGACGGCGTGCCGGCCCAGCGGCCCGCCGATCAGCTTGCTGGACTGGCGGCCGATGGATTCGGTCCAGCTCGGCACGACCCGTTCGTCGGGACCGAGGCTGTCGGTCGCCGCCAGTTCGGCGAGCTCGGCGTCGGTGAGCTCGTCGTCGGGTTCGGTCTCGGTGTCGGTCAGGTCTGCCTGGCTGCTGGCCACCTGCCGGATGGTAGAGGCCGCCGTGTCGGGTCCGAGTAGGAGGAGTTGCTCTTTGTCGCGCCGGACACTCCGGGCCCGGCGAACCGGCCCGGACCAGCCGGAAGGGGCCGGGCACAGTGCCCGGCCCCTTCCGGCTGGTCCGCTGCGTTTAACCCCCGCCGGGGCCGGCAGCGCCGGTGTCGTTGCCCCCGTTGCCGGGATTGCCTGTGTTGCCAGTGGTGCACAACAGTCCACAATCACCGGTCGGCGGTGTGGACGTGTGGTGATGCGGCTGGCTCGCCGTGGTGTCCGTGGTGGTGGACCCGCCGTTCCCGCCGCCGTTGTCGGTGGTCTGGGTGACCGAACTGGAGCCGCCCGAACCGCCGTTCGTGCCGTCCGTGGCACCGGCGCTGGCCTGCGAGTTGGTCACGAAGTTCCAGCCGCCCTGGATCAGGTTGCTGGTGCCGAACTGCTGGATCGGCGAATTGTTCAGATAGGAGTTCATGTAGGCCTGCCAGATATAAGCAGGCTCCTCCCGGCCGAACACCGAGTAGTCCTTCTCCGCGCCCACCCCGTTGTGATAGTCGCCGAAGATCGGCGCGATGTGATCGGAATGGCCGAACCACACCGCGGTCACGACTTTCGGGGTGAAGCCCACCGTCCAGGCGTCCGAGTCGTACCCGGTGGCGGTGCCCGTGGCGTCGTTGTAGCCCTGGGTACCGGTCTTGGCCGCGCTGGGCCGCCCGCCGGACAACGCGAACCCGCCGCCGCCGGACTTGGCCGCGACCTGGGTCAGCGACTCGGTCACGGTGGCCGCGATCGTCGAGTTGGTGGTCGGATCGGAACTGAACGCCTGCTTGGCCGGCGTGTTGAACTGATACAACACGTTGTTGTCGTTGATGTCGGTGACCTTGCTGACGAAGTGCGCCGGGATGTACATCCCGTTGTCGGCGAAGGTCGAGTAGCCCTGTGCCTGGTCGATCACCCGCACCGGGTACTGACCGATGGAGATACCACCGTCGATCGAACCCTTGTACTGGCCGGTGTCGTTCATCAGCGAGACGAACGGGGCGCCGATGGCCGGGTTGATGGTGTTCGGGATGCCCGCGTCCAGCGCGGCCTGCCGGACGCTCTTCACGCCGACGTCGTCCGCGCCCATCTTGTAGAACACCGTGTTGACCGACTGGGTCATGGCGTCCCACACGGTCATCTGGGGCGAGCCCTCACCGTCGGAGTTGTGCACCAGGTGCCCGTCGATGGTCTGTTTGTCCGTTCCGTCGTAGACCGACTGCAGGCCGATCTTGTCCGGATGAGTCTGCAGACCCGCGGTGAACACGTAGGGCTTGAACGACGAACCCGGTTGATGCGGGCTCGCCGCCAGGTCGTAGGCCGTGGACCCGTCTCCGCCGTAGTAGGCGATGATGCCGCCGGTGGTCGGGTCCATGGAGACCATGGCGGCCGCTTCGGACTTGTTGATCGTCTGCCCGTGCACCGTGGTGGTGCCGCCGCCGGTGAACGCGGTGTCCTTGCTCATGATCTGGTTGACCGCGTTCTCGGCGTCGGTCTGCGCGTTCGGGTCGATCGTGGTGTAGATCTTGGCGCCGTTCTTCTGCAACGACGTCTGACTCCAGCCGTCCGCATCGAGCTCGTTGATGACGGCGTCCTCGATGTACTGGCGGACCGGGGACAGCTTGCCGGTGCCCTGACTGTCCGACTTGGACACCGTCTGCGGGAACTGGGCCGAGGTGTGGTTGGCGGCGTAGTAGGCCGGGGTGACGAAGTTGTTGGCCTGCATCCGGCTCATCGTGAACTGCCACCGCTGCGTCTCGGTGTCCTGGTCCCAGCCGAGACCGGGCTTGTTGATCATGCCGGCCAGCAGTGACGCCTGCGACGGGGACAGCTGCTCGGCCTTCACCCCGAAGTAGTTCTGCGCGGCCGACTCGATGCCGTAGGCGCCGCGGCCGAAGTACACCGTGTTCAGGTAGGCCGCCAGGATGGCGTCCTTGGAGTAGCTGTTGGTCATCTTGAACGCCTGCACGACCTCGTTGGCCTTACGGGTCAACGTGTGCTGGTCGTTGCCGGTGGCGACCTTGATGTACTCCTGGGTGATCGTGGAACCACCACCGGAACCGCCGGTGGCCTGGTTGACCACGGTGCGCAGGATGGCGCTGATGTCGAAGCCGGGGTCGGTCTCGAAGTGCTCGTCCTCGGCCGCCTCCACCGCCTGCCGCACGTTCTGCGGGATCTGGTTGGGCTCGATCAGCGTGCGGGTGCCGTTGGACAGCGTGGCCATCACGCTGCCGTCCGAGTAGTAGATGGTCAGCGGCTGGTTCTCGCTGGCCGCCAGCGCGGCCGGGTCGGGCACGCTGGCGAACTGGTACATCACGAAGAACGCCGCGATCGGCCCGAGGATCAGCAGCGCGCCGGCGATGTACACACCGCGCCGCACCCGGCGCCAGATCTTGGCCCGCTTGTCCATGTCGTCCACCGCCGCAGGCATCGGCCGGCTGGGCGGCCCCTCCTCGTCCAGCGGGGTGACCGCATTGTCCAGGTAGTCGTCGTCGCGGTGGGTCAGCAGCGCCGGTTCGGGCGCGAACTCCGGCTCGCCCACCGGGGGCATCAGGTCGGTCGGCCCCTCGCCGGGGTGGGCGCCGGGCCGGCCCGCGCCGGGACCGGCCGGACCGCCGGGCCGCCCAGGCGGGCGCTGACCGGGTCTGCCGGGGGGCGGGGCCGCGCCGTTGCGCACGGTCGGCGAGTTGGGGCCGGGCGGGGGCACCCGGGTGGTGGGCGGCGGTCCACCGGGACGGCCGCCCGGAGCGCCGGGGCCACCGGGAGGACCGCCGGGCGCGCCCGGGCCGGTGCGGGGGCCGGGGCCGACGCGGCGAGGCGGGTTGCCCGGGGGCACCCGCCGGGTGCCGTTGGGGTCGCCGCCCGCGTTCGGACCCCGCCGGGTCGGCTCGGGCGGAGTTTGCCGGGCAGAGGCATCGTGCCGGGGTGCGTCGCCGCCGCCATGGCGCGGGGGCTCCGCGGGTGGGGTGCGCCGGGTGGCGCCCGCGTCACCCGAGGGGCTGGACGCTGGCCGTCCGCCGCCCGGCGGCTGGGCATGCTGCCCGCCCGCCGGCCGACCAGGGGGCGGCTGCCGGGCGAGGTCGGGGTCGTCTCCGGTCGGCCACTGGTTGCTCTCACCAGTCGGCCACTGGGGCGCACGACCACGTCCCGGGTCGTCGCGATGGTCAGTCACTTAAAACGGCCTCCCGCATGGCCGCACCCACCGGGGTGCGGCGTTCGGTGCTGGTCAGACGGCGTTTCCGCGCGTCTCACTCCGACGCGGTCCTGCGGCGCGGGCCGCGGGAGTCCACGTCTCCTGTTCCCAGGACGTATGACTGCACCAGGTGGTTCCAACAACATGTCCGGCAAACTTCTACGACGTAGACACGGAACTCCGCGAACATAGTCGACAGCCGGGTGAGCTCCTCGTCAGTGCGGGCTGAACCGGAGATGTGCTTGAGCTCGTCGCCGTACACCCAGGTGACCAGCGTCAGTTGTTCCTTGCGGCAGACCGGGCAGGTGACCTGCGCGGGCTTGCCGTGGAATTTGGCGGCGCGCAGGAGATAGGGGTTCGCGTCGCAGACCTCCATGGTCCCGACGCGGCCGGAGTAGACCTCCGCGAGCAGCGCACGTCGCTGCAACGCGTAGTCCACCACCTGCCGTTGATTGCGCACGCCTGACAGGGTACGTGTCCACACCGTCGGATTGCTGGGCCGTTTGGGTCACCATTGCCGCCGGATGTCCGATCGCGGCCGGTCAGCGCGTCGAACAGGAGTCGAAATCGTGGCGACACCCACATCTGACCCGAAGTCGCGTTCGCTGATGTATCGGACCGATATACTCGCGCTATCGATCGAGACCGAGCGGAGGTGACTCGTGGTCGAATTCGCCATCCTCGGCCTGCTCCACGAGGCGCCGATGCACGGCTACGAGCTTCGTAAGCGGCTGGCCGACCTGCTCGGCGCGTTCCGCGCCTTCTCCTACGGCTCGCTCTACCCCGCGCTCAAGCGGCTGCAGCGGGCCGGGCTGATCGAAGAGGAGACGACCTCCGCCGACCCGCCCGAGGACCGCGCCGCCGCCCGCTCGTGGGGCCGGCGGGCCAGGAAGGTCTACCAGCTCACCCCGCACGGCAAGGAACGCTTCGCCGTGCTGCTCGCCGACGGCGGCCCGCAGACCTGGGACGACGACGGCTTCGGCGTGCACATGGCGTTCTTCTCCCGCACCTCGGCCGAGGTGCGGATGCGCATCCTGGAGGGCAGGCGCAGGCGGGTCGAGGAACGCCGGGAGGGGCTGCGGTCGGCCCTGGCCCGGGCGGGCGAGCAGATCGACCGGTACACCCGGGAACTGCACCGGATGGGCCTGGAATCCAGCGAACGCGAGGTGCGCTGGCTCAACGAGCTGATCGAGCACGAACGGTCCGAGCAACTCGGGCACGAGCAGTGACAGCGTCGACACCGCTCGACACATCGGGTTGTGCGGAGTCCCACACGAAAAGACAAGGAGGACCCGGCATGGGCGAACAGCGCCGCAACGTTCGGGTGGCCATCGTCGGCGTCGGCAACTGCGCCGCATCCCTGGTGCAGGGCGTGCACTACTACTCCGACGCGGATCCCGCCGACCGGGTGCCGGGACTGATGCACGTCGAGTTCGGCGACTACCACGTCCGGGACGTGCAGTTCGTCGCCGCCTTCGACGTGGACGCCAAGAAGGTCGGCCGGGACCTGGCCGAGGCGATCGTGGCCAGCGAGAACAACACCATCAAGATCTGCGACGTGCCCCCGCTCGGGATCACCGTGCAGCGCGGCCACACCTTCGACGGGCTGGGCGAGTACTACACCGACATCATCACCGAGTCCGACGACCAGCCGGTGGACGTGGTGGCCGCGCTCAAGGCGGCCGAGGTCGACGTGCTGGTGTCCTACCTGCCGGTCGGCTCCGAGGAGGCGGACCGCTTCTACGCCCAGTGCGCCATCGACGCCGGGGTGGCGTTCGTCAACGCGCTGCCGGTGTTCATCGCCTCGGATCCGGAGTGGGCGGAGAAGTTCCGCGCGGCCGGGCTGCCCATCATCGGCGACGACATCAAGTCCCAGGTCGGCGCGACCATCACCCACCGGGTCATGGCCAAGCTGTTCGAGGACCGCGGGGTGGAGCTGCTGCGCACCTACCAGCTCAACTTCGGCGGGAACATGGACTTCATGAACATGCTGGAGCGCAAGCGCCTGCAGTCCAAGAAGATCTCCAAGACCCAGTCGGTCACCTCGCAGATCCCGCACGAGATGGCCAAGGCCGACGTGCACATCGGACCGTCGGACTACGTGCCGTGGCTGGACGACCGCAAGTGGGCCTACGTCCGGCTGGAGGGCCGCGCGTTCGGCGACGTGCCGCTGAACCTGGAGTACAAGCTGGAGGTCTGGGACTCGCCCAACTCGGCGGGCGTGATCATCGACGCGGTGCGCGCCGCGAAGATCGCCAAGGACCGCGGCCTGGCCGGCCCGGTGCTCTCGGCGTCCTCGTACTTCATGAAGTCTCCGCCCGAGCAGTACTCCGACTCCGACGCCTACCAGGCGGTGGAGCGGTTCATCAACGGCGAGGACTGACCGCGGCCGGCCGGCGGGCGGCAATTGAGTTGCCTCCCGCCGGCCGGACGGTATCGTGACCATCATCATGGACAGCTGACATCAGACCCCGGCCCGCGCCCGAGGCATCGCCCGGCGGGCTGCCATACCGAGTTCCACCCGGTGGTGTCTGGTGTCATTTTCTTTGCGTGCCAACGATCTCGTGCGTGTGTTCGGCGACCGCCGGGTGCTGTCCGGGGTCTCGCTGATCGTCTCCCCCGGGCAGCGGGTCGGCCTGGTCGGCGAGAACGGCGTCGGCAAGTCCACTCTGCTGCGGCTGCTGGCCGGACTGGACGAACCGGACGGTGGTTCGGTGCTTCGCCCGCCGGACACCGGATTCCTGCACCAGGAACCGCCGTTCCCGGCCACCGCGACGGTGGCCGACGTGCTGGCCGACGCCCTGTCCGGCATCCGCGCCGCGCTGCGCCGCCACGACGAGCTGGCCGCCGCGCTGGAGGATCCGCGGGCGCTGGCCGAGTACGGCGAACTGCTGGAGTGGCTGACCCGGCACGAGGCCTGGGACGCCGGCCGCCGGGCCGAACTGGTGCTGGCCGGCCTCGGCCTGGCCGAGGTGGCCCACGATCGGCCGCTGGAGGAACTGTCCGGTGGGCAGCGCTCCCGGCTGGCCCTGGCCGCGCTGCTGATCCGCCGCCCGGCCGCGGTGCTACTGGACGAGCCGACCAACCACCTGGACGACGCGGCCATCGACTTCCTGGAACGGCACCTGGCCGCGCTGCCCGGGGTGGTGCTGCTGGCCAGCCACGACCGGGTGTTCCTGGACGCGGTGTGCACCGACATCGTCGACCTGGACCCGGCGGTGGACGGCCCGACCCGCTACGGCGGCGCCTACACCGACTACCTGGCGGCCAAGCGGGCCCAGGCCCGCCGGTGGGCCGCGCGCTACGCCGAGGAACAACAGGAACTGGTGCGACTGCGGCATTCCGTCGCGGTCACCTCGCGCGCGGTCAGCCACGACCGGCCGATGCGCGACCGGGACAAGATGCAGTACGGCTACCACGGCGAGCGGGTGCAGCAGCAGATCTCCCGCCGGGTCCGCAGTGCTCAGCAGCGGCTGGCCGAACTGACCAGGGACCAGGTGCGCAAACCCCCGCCGCCATTGCGATTCACCGGCCGGCTGACGTCCGATGTGGACGGTTGCGGCCCGGTGCTGGCGGTCCGGGAGATCATCGTGCCCGGCCGGTTGCGCCTGGACCGCCTGGATCTGGCCGCCACCGGCAAGCTGCTGATCACCGGCCGCAACGGCGCGGGCAAGTCCACCCTGCTGGACGTGCTGGCCGGAAACCTTGCCCCGCGACAGGGCTCGGTGTCCCGGATGGGCGGCGTGCGGATCGGCCTGCTGCCCCAGGACGTGCGCTTCGCCCGGCCCGAGCGCACCGCCCAGGAGGTCTACACCGATCAGGCGCGCAACGGGATCGCGTTGTCCGAACTGGGATTGCTGCCCGGCAGTGCGCTGCCCACCCCGGTCGGCGCGCTGTCGGTCGGCCAGCGCAGGCGGCTGGCGCTGGCCCTGCTGGTGGCCGCCGCGCCGCAGGTGCTGCTGCTGGACGAGCCGACCAACCACATTTCCCTTGCCCTGGCCGAGGAGCTGGAGGAGGCGTTGCACAGCGCGCCCGGCGCGATCGCGGTGGCCAGCCACGACCGCTGGCTGCGCCGCCGGTGGGCGGGCGAGGAACTGGCGTTGTAGGCAACGGAGTCGGCGTCGTGGGCGGGGAGTTGCCGTTGCCGGCCGCTCGCCGCTGGGCGATCCTCGGTGTTGCCTAGGCTGACCAGCTATGCAGCCCCTCGCCCTGATCACCGGTGCGTCCCGCGGCATCGGCGCGGCCGTCGCGCACGCCCTGTCGCCCACGCACGAACTGCTGCTCGGCGGCCGGGACACCGGCGCGCTGGCCGAACTGGCCGCCGCCCTGTCCGATGCCCGCCCCTGGCCGGTCGAACTGTCCGACGCGACCACGCTGGCCGCGGCCACCGCGGGCATCCAGCGGCTGGACGTGCTGGTGCACAGCGCAGGCGTGGCCGACCTCGGGCCGCTGGCCGACACGCCGGTTTCGTTGTGGCGCAACACCTTCGAGGTGAACGTGGTCGCGGTGGCCGAGCTGACCCGGCTGCTGCTGCCCGCGCTGCGGGCCGCGCACGGCACCGTGGTGCTGGTCAACTCCGGCCAGGGCAAACGAGCCGCCGCCGGCTGGGGCGCGTACGCGGCGAGCAAGTTCGCGCTGACCGCCTACGCCGAGGTGCTGCGGGCCGAGGAGCCCGGGCTGCGGGTCAGCACGGTGTTCCCCGGCCGCACCGCGACCGGGATGCAGCGCCGGGTGCGCGCCACGGAGGGTGGCGAATACCAGCCGGAGCACTACCTGCGCCCGGAGTCGGTCGCCGACGCCGTTCGCTTCGCGGTGAGCGCGCCGGCCGACGCCCAGCTGCCGGAGATCGTGGTGCGACCGGCCTGAACTGCGGGTTCGCCGTGGGATGGGTGAGGCGGCCCGAGGTTGTGTGAAGTTGGCGTAGTTCACACAAAGCCGGTGTCAGGGCAACGAGTGACCCCGCCCGGACATCCACTGTATGTCCCCACAGCGAACCCACAGTGACTGACCCGGAGGCACCGATGAACAGCAGCACCACTCGCCGGATCGCGGTCCGCACCCTGCTGGCCGCCTCCGGCGTGCTGGCCGCGGTCGGACTGGCCGGCTGCAACGGCAACTTCACCGCCAGCGGCACCGCGAACGACGGCAGCGCGACCGTGCAGGCCACCGGCAACGACGGCGCCACCACCGCGCCGGCCGCCAGTTCGGCCTCGTCCTCGACGGGGACGGGGGGTGGCGGTTCCGGTTCGGGCGGCTCCGGTGGTTCCGGTGGTGCGGCCGGTTCCGGCGCTCCGGCGCGGACCGCGGAGTGCACGGCGGCGGACCTCAAACTGACCTTCGGCGGCGGCGACGCCGGGATGAACCAGCAGGAGACCGTGCTGCGCTTCACCAACGCCAGCAGCCGCAAGTGCGTCGTCGTCGGCTTCCCCGGGGTGTCCTACGTGGCCGGCGACAACGGCCAGCAGGTCGGCGCGGCCGCCAACCGGGACGGTTCGGCCGGCTCGCAGGTCACCCTGGCGCCCGGTGCGGTGGCATCCACGGTGATCCACTCGGTGGACGCCGGTGTCACCGACAACTGCCAGCCCACTGCGGTGCGCGGCTACCGGGTGTACGCCCCGGACGACACGGCCTCGATGTTCATCGCGCTGCCCAGCGGGGCGACCGCCTGTGCCGGACCCGGTTCGGCGGGGCAGCTGGATGTGCACACCATCAAGGCGGGGACCGGGGACCCGGACAACCCGTGATCGACCGGACGCCCGGCTGATGGCGTCCCTGACCCGAGGCCCCGTGCGCCCATGGCGCACGGGGCTTTCCCTTTGTCGGTGCGCGGTGCGGTGCTGCGTCCCGCTCGCGGTTCGGCCTCAGAGAATCGGCCGGGCGCGCAGGGCCTGGCCCGCGGTGCGGACCGCGGCTTGCGCTTCGGCGCGGTCGACCCGGGTCGGCTCCCGGTCGGCCAGCACCCGCTCACCCGCGACCCACACTTCCCGCACGGCCCGCGATCCGGCCGCCCACACCAGGTTGGCCAGCAGTTCCGCGTCGGGCACGTCCAGGCCGCCGGAGAACGCGGGGTCGGTGGCGTCCATCAGCACCAGGTCGGCCCACCGGCCGGGTTCCAGGGCGCCGATGTCGGCCCGGCCCAGCGCGTCGGCGCCACCTCGGGTGGCCAGCAGTAGCGCGCCGGCCGCGGTCACCGCGGTGGAGTCCTGTGTGGACAGCCGGGCCAGCATGGCGGCCAACTGGACTTCTTCCCACAGGTCGAGGTCGTCGTTGCTGGCCGGGCCGTCGGTGCCCAGCCCGACCGCGACCCCGGCCGCCCGTAGCTCGGTCAGCCGCGCCGTGCCGGACGCGAGTTTGGCGTTGGAGCCGGGGCAGTGCGCCACGCCGACGCCGTGCTCGGCGAACAGCCGAATGTCCTCATCGGACAGATGGACGCCGTGCGCGGCCAGCACCCGGCCGCCGAGCACATCCAGTTCGGCCAGCATCTTCGGGACCGAGCCGTACCGCTCGCGCTGCGCCACGTCCTCCTGCGCGGACTCGGCCACGTGGATGTGCAGCAGCGCCTCGCGCGCGCGGGCGGAAGCGGCGATCGCGGTCAGCGCCTCGGTCGGCAGCATGTAGGCCGAATGCGCGCCGTAGGCCAGTTCGATCCGCTCGCCCGGACCGAATCGGAGACCGTCGGCGTCGATTCGCTTGTCGATCTCGTGCAGCGCCAGCCGCCAGTCCTGCCCGGGCAGGTCGATCAGCGGCGCGCCGAACACCACCCGCGAACCGGCGGCCAGCACGCCGGCGATCACCTCGTCGGCGTGGAAGTACATCTCGGCGCTCGTGGTCACCCCGGCCCGCAGCATCTCCACGCAGCCCAGCACCATCCCGGCCCGCACGTCGGCCGGGCGCAACCGCGCCTCGGCGGGCCAGATCACCTCGCGCAGCCAGCGCAGCAGCGGCAGGTCGCCGCCCCACCCGCGGAACAGGGTCATCGGGCTGTGCGCGTGCGTGTTCACCAAGCCGGGCAACAGAATGCCGGTCAGCTCGCGCACCTCGCCCGCCGCCTCGGGCGCATCGGCCGCCGGGCCGACGTAGCCGATGCGGCCGTCCGGGCCGATGTCCAGGACGCCCTCGCGCAGCACCGAGCAGGCCGGGTCGCAGGGCAGGATCACCGGGGCCCGCAGGCGCAGCGCGGAAGTCATGCGGCGATCCTGCCAGCCGGGCCGAATCCGGCCACGCGGCGTGTCCGCTCCGCTAACATGAACAAACCCTCAGTACACAGCGAAGGACCTACGGTGACTGATTTCCCGCGGAACCAGTATCCGCCGCAGGGCGTCGACCTCGACCATCCCAGCGTGGCCCGGGTCTACGACTACTACCTCGGCGGCACCGCGAACTGGGAGATCGACCGGCGGTTCGGCGAGCGCGCGCTGCTGGCGTTCCCGTTCGTGCGCCCGGCGGCCAAGGCCAACCGGCAGTTCCTGCACCGCGCCGTGCGCCACCTGGCCAAGCTCGGCGTCCGCCAGTTCGTCGACGTCGGCTCCGGCATCCCCACCATGGGCCCGACCCACCAGGTCGCCGACGCCATCGACCCCACCTCCACCGTGGTCTACGTGGACAACGAGCCGATCGCCGTCGCCCACTCCCGGGTGCTGCTGGACGAACACGGCGACCCGCGCCGGCACGCCGCGATCAACGCCGACCTGCGCGACCCGGCCGGCCTGTGGGAACGCATCGGCGAGACCGGGGTGATCGACTTCGACCAGCCGATCGCGCTGCTGCTGCTCGCGGTGCTGCACGTCCAGCAGCTCGACGAGGACGGGATCGACCGCGGCCCGAAGATCGTGGCCCGCTACCGCGACCTGCTCAGCCCCGGCTCCTACCTGGTCATCTCGCACGGCACCGCGGACGGCGTGCCCGAATCCCGGGCTACCGACATGGCCACGTTCGCCCGCATGTACGAGCAGTCCTCCAGCCCGGTGGCGTGGCGGCCGCGCGCCGAGATCGACGCCCTGTTCGGCGACCTGGAACTGCTCGAACCCGGCACCACCTGGACCCCGCTGTGGCACCCGGAGGAATCCACCGCCGACGATCCGGTGCTGGATTTCGCCAGCCCCAGCGATTCGGTGGTGTGGGCGGGCGTGGCCCGCAAGAACTGACCGCGGGCAGTGTGGGCGGGCGTGGCCGCAAGAACTGACCGCGGGCGCCGGTTTCCCGGGACAGCCGGTTTCGCGGGACACTGGGCGCATGGCCGATCCGGCACCGCTCGGACCGCCCCGGCGTGGGCGGCCCTATCGCGCTCCGGCGCGCTCGGCGCAGCTGGCGATCATGGTGTGGGCGGTCGTGCTGATCGTCACGGTGACCATGCTGGTGCACGGCAACCACAGCTGGACGTTCGTGTTCCCGTGGGCGGCCGCGGCGGGCTGCGGCCTGGCCACCGTGGCCAACCGGCGAGCCGGCGCCCTGCGCGCGGGCCTGACCTGGGCCGTGGTGCAGATCGTCACCGGGTCCGGCGCGGTGCTGCTGCTGATCATCCCGGCCAGGGCCTGATCGCCGGATACCGGTTGATCGCCCGAGATCAGGAGCCGCTGTCGTCCGAAGGCGTGCAGTGGACCACGTCGATGACGTTGCTGCCGTCGGCCCAGCCCACCCGCAGCGCGCAGGACAACTGCCCGCCCACCGCGGGCGCGGCCGAGGACGCCGCGGCCAGTTGATCGCTGGTGGTGTTGACCACGGTGCCCGCGGCCAGCGTGCGGCCGGAGTTCAGCCGGATCGCGCCGACCGTGGTCAGCTGGGCCAGCCCGCCTGCCTCGTTGCTGTCCACCCGCACCGTCGCGGTGGTCACCTGGGGCGCTCCCGCGGCGCCGACCTGGTTGAACGCGAAGACCGCGATGCACCCGGCCGCTCCAAGAACCAGGAAGCACACACCCAGGATCAGCGCACTGCCGATCCCCCGACGACTCATCGCCTGCTCCCGCACTCCTCAACTATGCGACCGGCCCGGCGGTCTCGCTGGGTGCGATGACCTGCTTTTCCCCGTTCGGGTGAGAGATCCGCTCCGGTAGGCCAACGGCCCAGTCCGATCACGCCCATCCGGTGGTCATCGCTGCCCCGAGCGCCACCTTCTGCACCACTGAGAACGGTGGTACCACTGCGAACGGCCGGAGGAAGATCAGGCGGGCCGGCCGGTGCGGGCCCGCTGGGCCCGCACCGGGTCGACCCGGAACGCCGGGCGGTGCGCGGCCGGCCGCTGCCGGGTGCGCAGCCAGGCCAGCCGGTGCGCGGCCTCGGTGTGGTGGTCGGTCACCGTCACCCCGGCCGTGTCGAACGAGTGCAGCACCGCCCGGTTGCACTCCACCACCGCGCGGTCCCGCCACAACGTGCGCTCGCTGGAGGTGTCCAGCCCCAGCGCCTGCGCCACCTCCCGGGCCACCCCGTAGGCGGCCTCGTCGGCCAGACCGCGGGCGCCGATCTCGTTGCCCACGTGCCAGGTGTTGAACGGCGCCGCCGGATAGTCGACCCCGCCGATGCTCAGCCGCATGTTGCTGATCACCGGCGCGGCCGGCCAGCGCAGCCCGAGACCGGCGAACCACGGCAGATCCGGGTGGGACAGCGGCACCTCCCGGCACACCTCGGCCGGCAGCGGGAACAGTTTCGGGCCCTCGTGGGCGGTTTCCACCACCAGCGGCAGCCGGTCGAACCGGCCGCGCGGCGAGGGTTGTTTCCAGCCCATCCGGCGCACCGTGTCGGTCAGCCCGACATACCGGCGATCGCCCAGCGTCCCGTCGGGGACCCGGTAGCCGGCGTAGCGGATCAGCTGGTCGTTCCAGATCACCGGGCCCGGCGCGTCGGGCGCGTCGGCGGCGAACACGCTGACCAGTGGGCGGATCGGGCCCGAACCGATGGCCTGGCGCAGGTGCGACACGCACTCGGCGGCCACCGCGGCGGCGTTGCGCAGCCCGCGCAGGTCGCGCACCTTCAACTGCCGCCACGGCACCCCGCTGGTGCACCAGCCCGAATCGCGCAGCGCCACCCGCGCCCCGTAGGCCAGTTCCTCACCGGTGTGCCGGTAGCTGCCGGTCTCGTCCAGTTCGGCCCGCACCTGGGCCAGCCGCGGGCCCAGCGGCCCGGCTTCCGGGTGCGCGTCGTGGAACATCCGCACGAAGTCCTCGGCGGCGCGCGGGTCGACCGCCGCGGGCAGCGGGGGCATCGGCCGGGTGGTGTCCGCCGCGTCCGGGTCCGGCAGCGGACGGGCCGGGGGGAGCACGATGTCGTCACGTACGGCGGTCACGGCCCGCGAACTTACCCGGTCACGCCGGTCACCCGGCACTGCCAGACGAGTCAAGAAATCAGCCCCCCACACATCGCCCGAACAGGTGAAACAACGACTCGCAGTCAGCTCAGCGCCGTCGTCCTCGCCACGATCGGGTGGTCCGGAGCAGGGTCACACGCGTTCGAAGATCAGGTCCGCGCTGGGCCTGCCCTCCTCGCGGGCCCGGCTCTCGAACTTGGTCACCGGCCGCCACTCCGGGCGCGGCGCGTACCCGTCGAACCGGTTGCGCAGCAACGGTTCCCCGGCGCACACGGTCAGCATCTGCGCGGCGTAGTCGGCCCAGTCGGTGGCCATGTGCAGGGTGCCGCCCACGGCCAGCCGGCTGGCCAGCAGCGCCACGAAGCCGGGCTGGATCAGCCGCCGCTTGTGGTGGCGCTTCTTCGGCCACGGATCGGGGAAGAACACCCGCACCCCGGCCAGCGACTCGCGCGGCACGTGCTCGCCAAGCAGATCCACCGCGTCCCCGCGCAGCAACCGCAAATTGGTCAGGCCAAGGGATTCCGCCCGCAGCATCAACTGCCCCAGCCCCGGCGGATACACCTCGACGGCCACATAGTTGACCTCCGGCGCGACCGCGGCCAGCCGTGCGGTGGTCTCGCCCATCCCGGACCCGATCTCCAGCAGCACCGGCGCCGGCCGGCCGAACCAGCCGGGGAAATCCACCGGGCCGTCGGGCAGTTCGGTGACCTCCCGGCCCAGTTTCGCCCAGTGCGTGTCCCAGGCACGCTGCTGGCCCACGGTCATCCGGCCGCCGCGCTGGACGTAGCTGACCACCGTGCGCCGCGGCGGATTGTTTTGCTCGGACAACGAGACCTCCTCGCCGGTCACCCTATGTGGCGGGTGACCGACGAGGAGGAGGGAGGCCGGTTCGGGCGCCGTTGCCCCACCGAACTCGTGTCGGGTGGCCGATGGCCAGCCCCGCCGAACCAACATCGCCGACGGGGCCTGTCGAATCAACCCCTTGACACGGACTTTCCTGGTAACGAAACCGAAACCCGCTCAGCCCAGCCGCTGGCGCAGCGCGGCCAGCTCGTCGCGCAGCGAGGTGGGCACCTTGTCGCCGATCTTGTCGAACCATTCCTCGATCAGCGGCAGCTCGGCCTTCCACTCATCCGGGTCGACCCGCAGCGCGGCCTCGATACCGGCCAGGTCCTCGCCAAGGCCCTCGGTGTCGATGTCCTCGATGGTCGGCACCCAGCCGATCGGGGTCTCGGTGGCCGCGGCCTTGCCCTCGATGCGCTCGATGGCCCACTTCAGCACCCGGGAGTTCTCCCCGAATCCCGGCCACAGGAAGCTCTTGTCCTCGCCGCGGCGGAACCAGTTGACGTAGAAGATCTTGGGCAGCTTGGCCGCGTCGGCGCTCTTGCCGGTGTCGATCCAGTGCTGGAAGTAGTCCCCGGCGTGGTAGCCGATGAACGGCAGCATCGCCATCGGGTCCCGGCGCACCACGCCGACCTTGCCCTTGGCCGCCGCGGTGGTCTCGCTGGACAGCGTGGCGCCCATGAAAACGCCGTGCTGCCAGTCCCGAGACTCGGTGACCAGCGGGATGGTGCTCGCCCGGCGGCCGCCGAAGAAGATCGCCGAGATCGGCACGCCCCTGGGGTCGTTGTACTCCGGCGCGATGATCGGGCACTGCGCCATCGGCGTGCAGTAGCGCGAGTTCGGGTGGGCCGCCTTCTCCTCCGAGTCCGGCGTCCAGTCCTGCTTCTTCCACGAGGTCAGGTGCGCGGGCGGCACCTCGCCCATGCCCTCCCACCACACGTCGCCGTCATCGGTCAGCGCCACGTTGGTGAACACCGTGTTGCCGCGCTCGATGGTGCGCATCGCGTTCGGGTTGGTGTGCCAGTCGGTGCCCGGCGCCACGCCGAAGAAACCGTTCTCCGGGTTCACCGCGTACAACTGGCCGTCCTCGCCGAAGCGCATCCAGGCGATGTCGTCGCCCAGCGTCTCCACCTTCCACCCCGGGATGGTCGGCTCCAGCATGGCCAGGTTGGTCTTGCCACAGGCCGAGGGGAAGGCCGCGGCCACGTAGTAGACCTTGTTCTCCGGGGAGATCAGCTTGAGGATCAGCATGTGCTCGGCCAGCCAGCCCTCGTCCCGGCCCATCACCGAGGCGATGCGCAGCGAGAAGCACTTCTTGCCCAGCAACGCGTTCCCGCCGTAGCCGGAGCCGTAGCTCCAGATCATCCGCTCGTCCGGGAACTGGGTGATGTACTTGGTGGTGTTGCACGGCCACGGCACGTCGGCCTGGCCCGGTTCCAGCGGCGCGCCGACCGAGTGAAGGCAGGGCACGAAGTCGGCCTCGGCGCCATCGGCGGCCACGAACCGCTCCAGGGCCGGGCGGCCCGAGCGGGTCATCACGTGCATGGACACGACCACGTACTCGGAGTCGGTCAGCTCAACGCCCAGCATCGGCTTGTCCGCCTCCAGCGGGCCCATGCAGAACGGGATGACGTACATCGTCCGGCCGCGCATGCACCCCCGGTACAGGTCGGTCATGATCGGCTTCATCTCATCGGGCGCCATCCAGTTGTTGGTGGGCCCGCAGTCGGCCGGGTCCTGCGAACAGATGAAGGTGCGTTCTTCCACTCGCGCCACATCGTCGGGATCCGAGGCCGCCCAGAACGAATTCGGTTTGTTCTTCAACCGGGTGAACGTGCCGGCTTCGACGAGTTTGCTCGTCATCCGTTCCCATTCCGACTCGGAACCGTCGACCCAGACGATCCGGTCGGGCGTGGTCAGCTCGGCCACCTCCCGCACCCAGGCCAGCAGCCGGGAGTGCGTGGTGGGTGCCTGATCAAGTCCGAGGGTGCTGGTCTGCGCTGTGACCTCGACGTCTGGCACTGCGGTCATCTCGCCTCGTCTCCTGACTGGACACCACGAACCCGGTACCGGAGACGAACTCCGACCGGGGACGTCACCGTCCTTGGGGATGGCTCCACCCCGCCCGGATGTTCGGGCGTGCGGACTTTATGGGATCTGCCGAGGTTAGCCGCAACACCTTCGGGATGACGAGCGCGAACCTGTCGCTTCTCTCACAAGAACAATCAAGTTATCGATTAAGCACCCGTCCGCCCTGCGGTATCCGGGTGATATCGGACAAGCCGGGACGGGAGGGCACGCCGGACCGGGCGTACCCCGGATTTCCGCTGGGAGTCCGCCGGGTCCGGCATGATCGGTTCAGCGCCGGGCAACCGTTACCGACCCGATACGCCCACGGCGGGGAAGGATCAGTTCGGGCTGATCCACTGGCCGGTGCCGGCGTCGATGCGCACCACACCCGAGCCCGAGTTCGGCGACCCGTGCCAGAACCCGTCCGCCGAGCCGGCGGCCGCCGCACTCGGAGCCGCACCGGGGCCGGGGTGGCCGGCCGCGCCGCCCAGGTCGCCCCAGTGCTCGTCGCCGGCCGCGTCGGACACCGCGCCGCTGGGCGAGGAGCCGTCCGGGCCGCTCTCGGCCGGGCCGACCTCCGGGGTGAACGAACCGGACGCGGTGGAGTCCTCGTGGTACTGGCCCTGCGCGTCGAGGTGACCGGTCTCGGTCTCGGTCCACTCGTGGTCGCCGGTGTGCTCGGCGGTCACCACGTGCCCGTCCGGGGAGATCTCCACCGCCTGATCGGCCTGGCCGTCGCCGTTGGTGTCGGTGTAGAGGATGGTGTCGCCGTTGGCGTCGTGCACCACCACGGTGTCCGGGGTGCCGTCGGAGTTGGAGTCCACCGTGGCCGGACCGAGGCTCACCTCGCCGGTGGCCGTGTCCACGCTGATCGACTCCGAGCCGCCGCTGTGCCCGGCCTGCGAGGAGGTGTCCGGTGCGGGCGAGGAGTCCGCGCCGCCGTCGGTCACCCAGTGCCCGGACGCGGCGTCGAAGTGGGCCTGCCGGGTGACATCGCCCTGGGCGTCCAGTTCGGTCACCTCGTCGGCCGAGCCGTCGTGGTCGGTGTCGGAGTAGACCAGGTGATCGCCGCCCGCGGTGTCCACCTCGTAGCTGTCCAGCACACCATCGGAGTTGGTGGAGAAGTTCTCCTGCTCGGTGTACTCGTGGCCATCGACGTCGATCTTCAGCTCGCCGGAATCGCCCGCGTCCCCGTTGTCGATGTACACGCTCGTCCCCTGCCCTCGATGTCGTGCTCGCAATCAGCACTTGGACCAACGTTAGGCCGGTTCGGTTCCCCCAGCCAACCAGTTGACGATTCCCAATCGGGTGGCCGGGCGGCCGGGCGCCGCGAGCGCGGCGCTCAGTGCTTGTCGCGCAGCTCGCGGATGCCGCCCAGCAGCACGCCGATGCGCTCCCGCCCGGCCCGCGCCTCGGCCAGCTGCCTGCCCACCGCCTGCTGTTGCCTGGCCCGTTCTCCGGCGGCCAGCTTCATGGTCTTGTCGACCTCGCGCAGCTCCGCCTCGATCGACTCGATCCGCCGGCCCAGCACGTCGTCCAGGGCCAGCGCCAGCTGCTGCTCGGCCTCGATCAGCTGCTCGGACACCAGCTGGTCCATGGTGGAGCGGGCATCCGCGATCGCCTCGGTCAGCCACTGCTTCATCTGCTGCTTCTCCGCGGCGTGCTTGCGGGTGCGGGCCAGCCACCAGCCCGCGCCCAGCCCGATCACGATGGTCGCCGGCAGCACGAACGGGTTCAACGCGGCCACCCCCAGCCCGGCCAGCGGCAGCGCCGCCACCCGGGCCGCGCCGAACCCGCCGGTCACCCCCATGAACACCAGCAGCCGGTCCTCGGCGTTGGGCGCGCGCTTCTCCGGCGGCCGCAACGACACCGGCGGCCGCTCGCCCCGGGCGAACTGGGCCCGGATCACGTCCAGCTCCTCGGCCGAGAACAACTCGGCCAGCGACACCTCGCTCACCCGGTCCAGCCGCGCGGACAACCCGGCCGACAGGCGCCCGGACACCAGCTGCAACGCGGTGTCCACCTGCTCGGGCAGTCCCGGCAGCGCCTCCCGGTCGGCCGAGTCGATGGCCTGGCGGAACCAGGACTGCAGATCCCGGATCTCCTTGCTCACCTCGTGATTGGTCTCCACCCGGGCCCGCTGCACCTCACCGCGCAGCTTCACCTGCCAGCCCCGGGTGGACGAGCGGCGCAGCGTCGCCAGCTCGTCCCGGCGGGCCCGCAACGCCTCGGCCTCGTCCTCGGCCCCGGTCAGCGCCCGCTGCCTACCGGCCAGCTCCGCCTCCCACGCGGCCAGCCCGGTGTCCAGCGCCCGCAACCCGTTGGCCTGGACCAGCATCACCGACCGCCCCACCACCAGCTCCTGCAGTGCGGTCTGCACCTGCGGGATCCCGGCCCGCTCGCGCAGCATCGCCGCCGCGTCCGGGTTGGGCGCGGTCGCGGCCAGCTCGAACATCCGGGCCGACACCGGATGGAACACCGCGTCGGCGAACCGGGGCGCGTACTTGGCCAGCAGTTCCTTGTTCGCGGCCAGCACCTGCCGCCAGCCGCGGAACGCGTCGGTCTTGGTCAGCGCGAACACCACGGTCTCCACCCGGTCGCCGACCTCCCGCAGGAACCCCAGTTCCGAGGCGGTCAGCGGGGCCGAGGCGTCCACCACGAACAACAGCGCGGTCGCCGCCTCCGCCGCCTCCTTGGCCAGCTCCCCGTGCATCGAGTCCAGCCCGCCGACCCCCGGGGTGTCGACCAGGGTCAGCCGGTCCAGCAGCGGCACCGGCCCGGCCACCCGCACGTACCGCGGCGGCAGCTGACCCTCCGGCAGCGTGCCCGACGTGGACACCCAGGCCGGCAACTGGGCCAGCTCGAAGGCCACCGGCTCCAGCTCCCCCGGGTAACAGGCCAGCGCCTTCCAGTCGTCGGCGTGCTCGAACACCAGATAGGTCGCGGTGGCCGTGTCCGCGTCCACCGGGGACAGTCCCGGCGTGGCCAGCAACGCGTTGACCAGCGAACTCTTCCCCCGGTTGGTCTCCCCGACGACCACGACGGTCGGGCTGGCCGGGCGCCGGGCCCGCACCTGCTCCACCCACTCCGCGGTGGCCGGGTCCCCCTGCCTGAGCAGCGCCAGCACCTGTTGCGCGGTCTGCTTCACCGCCTGTGGCAGCGGGATCCTGGCCGGCGAGCTCACGCCTGCGCCCGCAGCTGGTAGACGATCACCACCGGCGCGCGCAGCACCCGCCCGCGGTCGGTGAACCCGACCACCTCGGTCTCCGCGACCACCCCGTCCAGACCGGTGTCCTGGGTGGGCAGGGTGCCGCCCGCCTCGTGCACCGACGGGTCGAACCGCTGCCCGTCCGGGCGCACCGCGAGGACCCCGGCCTCGGCCAGACCGTGCTCGATGCGCTGCGCCACCCCGGAACTGCGGGCCCGGTCCAGCGCGTACAGGCACAACGCCACCAGCGACCGCCGCTCGCCAAGCGCCTGATCCAGCAGCCCGAACGACGGGTCGGCCGGCTCCGCCGGATTGGCCGCCCAGGCCGCGAACGCCTCGGTCGCCGGTTCCGGGCCGGCCGGCGCGACGGTGGCGGGTTCGACATTCGGGGTCACGTCGGGTTTCGACGCATCCGCGTCCCCCGTGGTTCCCCGTGTTTGCTCGGTCATGCCTGCCCCAGTTGTTCCCGAAGCTGCTGCCACAGCAGGAAGTACGCCCGGTGCACCACGTGCGCCACCCGGCCCTGCGCCGGGGTGGCCCCGAACGAGGCGAACGAACGCCACCACCCGGCCCGCTCCAGCGCGTAGGCCGCGTGATCGGCCATGGACCGCCCGGGCAGGCCCAGCTGCTCGGCCACGGTCGCCGTGCTGCCCACCCGCAACACCTCCTCGGCCAGATCCTCGGGCATGTCGACCGCGCCCGAGGCGACCAGTGTCAACGCCTCCAGCAGGCGCAGCTGATGCGCCTCCGGCTTGGTCAGCAGCACCTCGATCGCGTCGTGCACCCGCTGCCGCTCCCCGGCGTCGCCGGAGGCGTGGGCCAGCGCGGTGATCGAGGCCAGCGCGGCCGCCGCCTTGATGCCGTCGGCCCGGGCCCGGAACACCCCGTCCAGCCGGCCCCGCACCCCGGCCAGCCCGGAGTGCGACAACAGCAACCGGCGCAACGCCCCCGCGGTGAGCTGCGGGTTCTCCCGCAACGCGGTCACCGCCTTGTCCACCCCGTACAGATCCAGCTTCTCCAGCAGGCGCACCCGGGTGCCGGCCGGCACCGGCGCCTCCCAGCTGGTGAACAGATCGGCCGAGATGGTCATGGTCTGCCAGTCGGTCTCGTTCACCTCGGCCAGCGCCCGCAGCGCGTCCGCGTCGGCCGAGGTGAACCCGCCGGTCTCGCACGCCTCGGCCAGCAGCCCGATCACCGGCAGCACATCGGCCACCCGCGGCTTGAGCAGCGCCGCCTGCTTCCCGGCCAGCAGCTCCGCCGCCCGCCACACGTCCCCGCCGGCCCCGGCCACCGACTCCGGGGCGATGGTGTCCACCTTGTTCAGCACCGCGATCGCGTTCACCGGCCCGGCCTCCCGGCTGGCCGTGGCCGCGCTGAACGCGGCCAGCGCCTGCTGATCGTCGGCGCGCACCGACTGGGTGACCACGTAGAGCACCGCCTCGGCCCCGGCCACCGCACTGGTCGACACCGTGTCCAGCTCGTCGGCTCCGCCCGGCTCGGCGTCCCCGTCGCGTGGTTCGAGCACCGGGCCGGAGTCGCCGTGCAGCAACGCCTCGGTGCGGGCCACCGACACCGCGTCCAGCGAGCCGAGCCCGGGCGTGTCGATCACGGTCAGCTCGCGCAGCACGTCGTTGGTCAGATACGCCTCAAGGTGCGACACCCGCTGCGCCGCGTCCGCACCCGACAGGCTCAGATCGGCCGGGATCATGCCGTTGGCGTCGAAGGGCAGCACCTGCCTGCGGCCGTCGGTGAACACCACCTCCACCCGGTCCACCGTGCCGTAGGAGAACCGGGTCACCAGCCGGGTGCACTCGCCGATGTCGGTGGGCGCCACCCGGCGGCCGATCAGCGCGTTCACCAGCGTCGACTTGCCCGACTTGATCCGGCCGGCCACCGCGACCTGCAACGGCGCGGACAGCCGCCGCAGCACCTCGCGAAAACCGGCCGCCGTCCCCGGCCCCACCTGGGGCTGCAAGCGCACACACAGGTTCGCCACCGCGGCCGACAGGGGACCGGCCAGCCGCTGTGCTTCGGGCCCGGTCGTCACGCGCAAATGCTCCCACGGGTCGTCCTGCAGGATGACGTGTGTTGACCATCCCGCTGCCTAACCTGGTCGGGTGCGGAGGTTGAGCCTGTGGATGCGGCGGCATCCGGTGTTCGGAGACAGCGTGATCGCCGCCGCGATCGCGGCGTTCGACCTGTCCGCCCTGACGAACTCCTTCACCAGCCACTACCCGCTGGCGTACTGGTCGGTTTTCGTGCTGATGCTGGTGCCGCTGGTGTTCCGCCGCAAACAACCGCTGCTGGTCGCCTACGTGGTGGCCGCGGGCGGGGTGGTTCAGCTGCTCACCCACGGCAGCGTCAACGACCACTACGAGATGATCATCCGGCCGGCCGATCTGGCCCTGGCCATCTCGCTGTACACCCTGGTCGTCTACGTCGGCCGCAAACCGGCGCTGCTCTACGCAGGCATCCTGCTGGTGGGCACCGCGATCTTCCTGATCTGGCGGATCGCCGGCCTGTCCGACGCCGCCGCGCTGGGCATCGGCGCCCTGCTGATCTTCGGCTTCAGCTGGGTGCTCGGCGAGTTCGTCGGAGCCCGGCGGGCCTACGACGCCGAGGTGCGCCACCGGCTGCGGCTGATGGAAACCGAACGCGACCAGCACACCCGCATCGCGGTGGCGGCCGAACGCGCGCGCATCGCCCGCGAACTGCACGACGTGGTCGCGCACGCGGTCAGCGTCATCGTGGTCCAGTCCGACGGCGCCGCCTACGCCATCCGGGCCGACCCCGAACTGGCCCAGTCCGCGGTGCGCACCATCTCCGACACCGGCCGCCAGGCCCTGATCGAACTGCGCAGCCTGCTGGACGTGCTGCGCGGCGACGGCGACACCCCCGACCAGCGCACCCCGCAACCGGACATCGGCGCCCTGCCCGAACTGGTCCGCACCGTCACCGATACCGGCCTGCCGGTGGAGCTGGACCTGCGCGGCGAACTCACCGGCCTGCCCGCCACCGTCGGCCTCGGCCTCTACCGGATCGTGCAGGAAGCGCTGACCAATACCCTCAAACACGCCGGGCCCGGCGCCCGCGCAACGGTACGGGTGGAGCGGGTCGGCGGGCTGGTCGAGGTCGAGGTCCGCGACGACGGCCCCGGCCTGTCCGGCCGCGGGCGCACCCCGGCCCTGGTGTCCGGCGGCAACGGCCTGATCGGCATGCGCGAACGGGCCAGCGTGCTGGGCGGCACCCTGGACGCCGGGCCGCTGCATCCCGCCGGCTGGCGGGTGCGCGCCACCTTCCCGGTGCGCCCGGTGCAACCGGCCCCGCTACCGTCACCCACGTGATCCGCGTGCTGCTGGTCGACGACCAGGAACTGATGCGCATGGGCTTCCGCATGGTGCTCGCCGCGCAGGAGGACATCGACGTGGTCGGCGAGGCCGGCGACGGGCAGCGCGCCGTCGAACTGGCCAGAGAGCTCAAACCCGACGTGGTGCTGATGGACGTGCGCATGCCGGTGCTCGACGGCGTGGCCGCGACCAAGCTGATCGCCGAACCCGGCCTGGCCAAGGTGCTCGTCATGACCACCTTCGACCTGGACGAATACGCGTTGTCGGCACTGCGCAACGGGGCCAGCGGCTTCCTGCTCAAGGACACCCAGCCGGCCGAACTGGTCTCCTCGCTGCGCGCGGTGGCCAGCGGCGACGCGGTGGTCTCGCCCAGCGTCACCCGCAGGCTGCTGTCCCGCTTCCTCGGCGCGGCCGGCGGCGAGCTGCGCGACGCCGGCGTGCTGGACGCGCTGACCGAGCGGGAACGCGAGGTGCTGGTGCTGATCGCCAAGGGCCTGTCCAACACCGAGCTCGCGGGCAAGCTCTACCTGTCCGAGGCCACCGTGAAAACCCACGTCGGGCGCATCCTGGCCAAACTCGGTCTGCGCGACCGGGTGCAGGCCGTGGTGCTGGCCTACGAAACCGGGCTGGTACGCCCCGGTGAAGCCTGAGCAAATCTCGTTTCCCGGCCCCGGGAAATGAATTAACGTGCAGGTCGTGGCTGCATCCGCGCACTGGCGTCCCCGGCTGATCGCGCTGGACATCGACGGCACCGTCTGCGTGGAGGACCCGCTGGACGGCACCGAGTCGCACAACACCATCTCCCCGGCGGTGCGCGCCGCCATCGCCGGGGTGATCGCCGCCGAGGACACCCACCTGGTGCTGTCCACCGGTCGGTCCATGCTCGGCGTGCTGCCCTTCCTGGCCGAGCTGGGCCTGGCGAAGGGCACCGCGCTGTGCTCCAACGGCGCGGTCTGGCTGGACGCGGCCAACGGCGAAGTCCGCAGGCACACCATGTTCGAGCTGCTGGAAGTGTGCGAACTGCTGCGCGAAGCGCTGCCCGACGCGGTGTTCACGGTGGAGGAACTCGGCGTGGGCAACCGCGCCACCCAGCTCCCGGCCGAGGTGCTGCACGGCAACCTGCGGGTGGTCGACTTCGCCGAACTGGTCGCCACCCCCACCACCCGGATGACCGTGGTGTGGCCCGACCGCACGGCCGAGGAACTCGCGCGGGCCCTGGCCGGGGTGACGTTGCCCGGGGTACACGTGCATCTTGGCGCGGACGAAGCGTGGCTGTTCGCCGGGCCGGCCGGGGTCAGCAAGGGCTCGGCCCTTGAGGCGCTACGCGAGGAACTGGGCGTGTCCCCGGCCGACACGCTGGCCGTCGGGGACGGCACCAACGACCTGGAGATGCTGCGCTGGGCCGCGCACGGGGTAGCCATGGGGCAGGCGCCCGAGGTGGTGCGCGCGGTGGCCGACGAGGTGTGCCCGCCGGTCACCGAGGACGGGCTGGCGACGGTGCTGCACCGGTGGTTCGCTCCGGTCGGCGAGAACGACCGGTGTCACCCGAACGTCTGAATCAGGGTTGGCGTCAGGGTTGCCGGGTGACCGCTGCGACCTAGGTATGAGCCGGTCTCAGACCACGGTCGCGTCCGGTTGGGGACCGGGGAGGGACGCGCGCTCGGCGATCACCGGGCAGGCTTGTGCCCAACACGATGCGGCAACAGCGACGACCGGGGCTGCCGGCCCCGCGGACCCGCGACTGGTCAGTGACGGACACGGAGGCATTTCATGATCGAGGCGGATGGCCTCACCAAGCGATACGGCCAGACGTTGGCCGTTGACGATCTGTCGTTCCAGGTACGGCCCGGCCGGGTCACCGGGTTCCTCGGACCCAACGGCGCGGGCAAATCCACCACCATGCGGATGATCCTGGGACTGGACCGGCCCAACTCGGGCACGGTGCGCATCGACGGCCAGCCCTACCGGTCGCTGCACCGCCCGCTGCGCACCGTGGGCGCGCTGCTGGACGCCAAGTGGGTGCACCCCAACCGGTCGGCCCGGGCCCACCTGCTGTGGCTGGCCAAGTCCAACAAGATCTCCACCCGCCGGGTGGACGAGGTGCTCGGCCTGGTCGGGCTCTCCGCGGTGGCCGGGCGCCGGGCCGGCGGGTTCTCGCTGGGCATGTCGCAGCGGCTGGGCATCGCCGCGGCGCTGTTGGGCGACCCGCGGGTGCTGCTGTTCGACGAGCCGGTCAACGGGCTGGACCCGGAGGGGATCCTGTGGATCCGCGAGTTCATGCACGGCCTGGCCGCCGAGGGGCGGACCGTGTTCGTGTCCAGCCACCTGCTCTCGGAGATGTCGCTGACCGCGCAGGACCTGATCGTGGTCGGGCGGGGCAAGCTGATCGCCCAGTCCACCACCGCCGAGTTCATCGCCCAGGCCGGGGACAACGCGGTCCGGGTGCGCAGCCCGCACGCCGACACGCTGCGGCTGGCCTTGCTTGATCAGGGCTTCGAGGTGCAGGTCGACGGGCAGGCGCTGGTCGTGCCCGGGGCCAGCACCGACCAGGTGGGCGACATCGCCGGAGCCAACGGCGTGGTGCTGCACGAGCTGTCCGCCCAGGCCGGCTCGCTGGAGCAGGCGTTCATGCGGATCACCGGGGACGCCGTGGAGTACCGCACGGACGCCCCGGCCCTGGCCGCCGACCCGACCGCGGCCGCGGTGGCCGCCGCCGCGGCGGCCGACCCCGACGCCACCATCCAGCTGACCCACTCCGGGAAGAAGTGACGAGATGACCTTGCTCGCGGTAGAACGAATCAAGCTGTTCACCACCCGCTCGCCGTGGTGGTGCATGGTGCTGGCGCTGGGCCTGACCGTCGGGTTCGCCCTGCTGGTCAGTGCCAACGCCAACGACAACTTCCCGGCCACGGTGGAGGCCAGCCAGGAGGGCAGCCAGTTCGGGCTGATCGTGATGATGGTGATGGCCGCGCTGGCGGTGACCACCGAGTACCGGTTCGGCACCATCCGGGCCAGCTTCCAGGCGGTGCCCAACCGCAGCGCGGTACTGCTGGCCAAGGCCGGGTTGGTGGCGCTGGTGGCCGGCATCGTCGGCGAGGTGACCGCGTTCGCGTCCTGGGCGCTGGTGCACCTGATGCACCCGGGCGCGCTGACCGCGCTGAACTCGGGCGCGAACTGGCGGCACGTGGCCGGTTCCGGCCTGGTGTACGCCTTCGCCGCGCTGATCGCGCTGTCGGTGGGGATTCTGGTCCGGCAGACCGCCGGGGCGGTGGCGATCCTGCTGGTGTGGGTGCTGCTGGCGGAGAACCTGATCTCGCTGGTGCCCAAGGTGGGCGACAAGATCCAGCACTGGCTGCCCTTCACCGAGGCCAACTACTTCCTGACGGCCGGGGCGTCGGCGGCGGAGACACACTCGGCCGAGGGCGTGACGATGCCGCTGTCGGCGTGGGGATCGCTGGCCTACTTCGCGGGTATCGCGGTGGTGCTGTTCGGTATCGCGGTGGCGACCGCGAACCGCCGGGACGCGTAACCGGGGAAGGCCGGAGGCGTGCGGGGCGCATCCGGCCACACCGGCCGGGGCCGGTGGAGTTCGCCGGAGTTGCGCGGCGGAGAAAGCGCGGGTTCGGGTCATGCTCGGGGGCGACCCGAACCCGCGCGTTTTTTTGTTGTCCGGCTGTTGTCCGGCTACGTTCGATCTCGCGTGTTGATCTTTGGATAGTGCTTGGATTCGCGGCGGGCAAGCGGATTCGTTGCGCGCGTGCGTCGCCGGTGATCAGCCGGTTCGGCTGCGTGACCGTGCACGAGAATGTGGTCGTGCATTAAACGAAACTTCGTTGGAACGCGCAGTTAACGACTCGGATGATAATCGCGTGAGGTCACCCACAAATACGTGACAGCAAGCACATTATCGCGTTGAATTCTGGTGAGTGTGAGTCTCGCGCAAGGCCGCGCGAAGGAGTTCTGAGGCCAGTCACCGACCGCGTGGAGGTGAACGATGGCGGTTCTCGACCCTGACGCGCCGGCCGACCGGCGCCCGCACAACGTGACCGGAGCAGGCAACCCAGCCGGGCCGCCCCGGTCCGCTCAATCCGTCCCGACCCAGCCGCTCCCGGCCCAGCCCCGCCCGGATGACCCGGCTGCGGCGCAACCCGTTGCCGCGCAACCGGTTCCAGCCAAGCCGGCGCGCCCGTCCGTGCCGCTGGTGCAGCCCACCGCGGTCGACCGCTCGATCCGCATCGAGCCGCTGGTGGAACTGGAATGGAAGCGCGCGGTGGAACCCACCGGCCCGATCGGCGCGGCCCGCCGCCCGGCCCACACCCGCCGGGCGTGGATCCACCGGGCGCCGGAAAGCCAGGTCGTCAAGCTCTACGACAGCACAAGTGCGGTCGTCGACGAGCTGCCCGCTCCGTGGTGGCTGCGCGCCCTGTCCGCCGGCCGGCTGCAGAGTCGAGTCGGCGGCTTCGCGGTGGAAGATCAGGTCAGCGACGTGCTCGACGCGCGGCCGGGCTGGATGTACATGCCCTGGACCGGCCCCGGCGAAGACGGCTACTGGGAATTCGTCCCGCCCGAGCGCGCCACCAACACGATGGTGCCCACCACGATCATGCTCACCGACGGCCATCCCGGCTGGCTGGACGTGTACCTCGCGCACGCCGACAACGACGTGTCCGCCCCGGTGGCCATCACCTCCCTGGCCGAACTCCGTGCCCGCCTGCCCGAACTGGAACGCGCGTAATGCCGGGTGATCCTGCTTGCCTTGCCTGGATCACCGGAGACAGGTAGGACGAGCAGGATTACCCGGCACCGGCCCGCCCGGCCCCGCACAGCGCGGACCCGGGCGGCGCGGACCCGGGCGGCAACCGCCGGCGAAGCCACCGCGAAAACCCGGGAGACGGACTCGCCCGGCACCGCCTCGCCCGGCACCGCGCAATCCCACGGCGCCGAAACAAACCCCTGGGACACACCCCGCCCGCCCGGGGGCACGGCCCTCGGTCAGCCTATCGAGTTGTCTTCGCCAAGATCGGCGAACGGCGCGGCCTGTGGACAACTCGGCGCCGGGTCGGCGGCCGGGCCGTGGGTGACCGGGTGCGGATCGGCGTTTATACACATATTTAGTCACATCCGTACCACCCGCATCACCTCCACCGGCGGATCCGGGCAAACCATCCACAGTTGTGCACGAATTTATCCCCAGGCTGTGCACAACCCGCGCGGCGCGAACGCACCGAATCGCCCGTCTCGCAACTCGGATCACCCGGCTTCACCACATCGAGCCAGTGGCCCGCGCCACCCGGATCACTGCCCCGATCACCGCCGCGCCGCTACCCGAGCGCCCCGCCGCCCCGCCCGGGTCACCGCCGGATTCGCCACCCGCCGAATTCCGAATCATGGTCACGGTTCGGACAACGCGGCCGCCCCGCCGGTCGAGGGCTAGTGACTCCCCTTTCATGTCGGCTTAACATCGCCCGCGCGTACCGATCACGGCCACAAGCGTCACCCGGCCCTGCGTGCGCGTCACCGTCGCCGATCGGAGGGTCCGATGTCGTCCGCTTCACCCCCACCCGCCGAAGACACTCCCGGCGCCAACCAGCCCACCCCCGACACAGCGCCCGGCACTGCGCCCGACACAGCGTCGGGCAGCGCGTCGGAAACCGGGCCGGGAACCGCCGCCGGCACGACCAAAACCAAGGGCGCCAACGGAAACGGCGCCGGTAACGGCAGGAGCGCCAACGGCATCCGCCCCAACGCCTGGAACCTGCTGCTGCTGATCCCGCTGCTCATGCTGGTCACCCCGTGGTTCAACCACGACGGCCCGCGCTTCATCGGGATCCCGTTCTTCTACTGGTTCCAGTTCCTGTTCGTGCCGGTCGGCGTGATCTGCGTATGGATCGTGCACGTCATGACCCGCACCGAGCCGGTCCGCACCGACAAGCCCGACCTGCTCGCGGCCCAGCAACTCGACGCCGGGCAGCTCGACGAGGGAGACGTCCAGTGACCAGCGCGCAGATCGTGGAACTGGTCGTCTTCCTGATCCTGTTCCTCGCCGTCACCGTCCTGGGTTTCGTGGCCGCCCGCTGGAAGCGCGGCGCCGGCCTGGACCACCTCGACGAGTGGGGCCTTGGCGGCCGCAAGTTCGGTTCCTGGGTCACCTGGTTCCTGGTCGGCGGCGACCTCTACACCGCATACACCTTCGTCGCCGTCCCGGCCCTGGTGTTCGGCTCCGGTGCGCTGGGCTTCTATGCCCTGCCCTACACCGTCGTCCTCTACCCGATCGTGCTGCTGCCGGCCCTGCGCCTGTGGTCGGTGTCCCGCACGCACGGCTACGTCACCCCGGCCGACTTCGTGCGCGGCCGCTACGGCTCGCCGCTGCTGGCGCTGCTGATCGCGATCACCGGCATCGTGGCCACCATGCCCTACGTGGCTCTCCAGCTGGCCGGTCTGGAGGCGGTGCTGCGCACCATCGGCCTCAACGGCTCTGGCCTGATGGGCCACCTGCCGCTGTTCATCGCGTTCGTGGTGCTGGCCCTGTACACCTTCTCCTCGGGCCTGCGCGCCCCGGCGCTGATCGCGTTCGTCAAGGACGGGCTGATCTACCTGGTCATCCTGGTCGCGATCGTCTACCTGCCGATCAAGTTCGGCGGCTTCGCCCACATCTTCGACACCGCGTCGCACACCCTGGCCAAGGTCAGCCCGACCACTCACAAGCCGGCCGGGTCGATCATCCTGACCGGCAACAACCAGCTGCAGTACGCCACCCTGGCGCTGGGCTCGGCACTGGCCCTGTTCCTCTACCCGCACTCGGTGACCGGCGTGCTCGCCTCCAAGAGCCGCACCGTGATCCGGCGCAACATGGTCGCGCTGCCCGCCTACTCGCTGGTGCTGGGCCTGCTGGCGCTGCTGGGATACGTGGCCGTCGCCGCCGGGGTCAAGCCGATCGTCAACCAGGCCACCGGCAAGGCCGACTCGAACACCATCATCCCGGTGCTGTTCGGCCACACCTTCCCGTCCTGGTTCGCCGGCGTCGCGTTCGCCGCGGTCGGCATCGGCGCGCTGGTGCCCGCGGCGATCATGTCCATCGCCGCGGCCAACCTGTGGACCCGCAACATCTACAAGGAGTTCTTCCGCCGCGACGCCACCCCGGCCCAGGAGGCCCGGCAGGCCAAGTGGGCCTCGCTGGTGGTCAAGTTCGGCGCGGTGGTGTTCATCGTGGCCATCGATCCGCAGTTCTCCATCGATCTGCAGCTCATCGGCGGTGTGCTGATCCTGCAGACGCTGCCCGCGGTGGCCATCGCGCTGTACAGCCGGTGGTTGCACGCCTGGGGCCTGATCGCCGGCTGGGTGGTCGGCATGGCCTGGGGCGTGTACCTGCTCTACACGATCCCGGCCGCCACCGGGAAGGGCCACTTCGGCGGCTCCGCCCTGGCCCTCGGCAAGCTGTCGTTGTTCGGCTGGCACCCGTTCCCGGCGTCCACGGTGCAGATCTACGTGGGTGTGCTGGCGCTGATCGCCAACCTGGTGGTCGCGGTGATCGTGACCGCGATCGTGCGGGCGGCCAGGGCGGGCGAGGCCGAGGACGCCACCAGCGGCGGCGACTACCACGCCGACGCACCCGAGGAGACCGGTCTGGAAGAACCGGTTCTCGTCGACTGATCAACTCCGGAAACCGCCCCGGCCGCCCGGAACGAGGGTGGCCGGGGCGGTTCAGTCCCGGCGCAGGATGCGGGTCGCGCCCGCCGCCACGGTTGTGGCCAGCAACCAACCGGACGCGGTCAGCGCGGCCGCCACCCACTGCGACGCCCCGGTCAGCTCCCACCGGGTCTTGTTGCCGAAGTCCACGATCGGCACCAGCAGGTCCAGGGTGAACAGGAACGGGTTCCACTGCAGGGTGTCCTGGTTGTCGATGGGCACCAGGGCATGGTGCAGCCCGAACCACAGGGTGCCGATCACCAGCAGCATGGCCAGCCAGCCCAGCGCCCGCACCGACCGGTAGCCGTAGCCCACCATGGACCACTGCAACCAGCTCCACACCAGGAACAGCGGTCCCATCAGGCGAAAGCCGCGGGCCAGCGCGAGGTGCCTTCGCCACTGCTTCTCGATCAGCACCGTGTCGGAGTGCTCGTCGTTGCCGTTGGCCCGCAACATGCTGGCCAGCTGGTCGTACGGGCTGGGACTGTAGGTGTCCTGCATGGCCCGGCGCAGCCAGCGCAACCGCTGCCGCACCGCCTCGTCGTCCTTCAGGTCGATCGGCACGGTCAGCGCGTCGTAGCGGAATCCGTCCAGCTCCACCCGGCCCGCGGCGTGCCAGAACATCTTGTTGTCGGCCAGCGACGCGCACCGCGCCTGGCGCAGCACCACCCGCCCGGCCGGTTCCCTGCCCAGGGTCAGCACCAGTTCCTGGGTCTGCGCGCCGAACGCGTTCAACGCGATCCCGCCGCTGTCGGTGCCCAGCACCGCACCGTCGAAGTTGATCTCCCGGCCCACCTCGGCCCGGGTCATCCGGATCTCCCCCTCGGCCCGGAACTCCCGGCCGTCGCGCAATCCGTTGGCGCAGACCAGGTCCCGGGAGATGGTGGTGGCCCGGATGTCCAGGCACGGCTTGAGCGCGCCGTCCCGGGAGTAGCGGCCGGGCTTGGTGATGGTGGAGGCCCGCAGGTCCAGGTTGGCGCCGAAATCCGCGCCCTGCATGATCACCGTGCCCTGGATGTCCGCGCCCCGGCACTCGAACGTGCTGCCCACCGAGAACCGCCGGGCCGACCACACGTCCGCGCCCGGGTTGACCAGTTCGGCCCCGTCCATCCGGACACTGCCGCGCACCCGCACGTCCGAGCACCGCGTCGGGCCGGTGATGCGCACGTCCCGGGCCTCGAAGTCCCCGTCGATCTCGGTGCCGTCGGCCAGCACCGCCGAGTCCCGGTACGGCGCCTCCCGTTCCCCGGAGATGTCGATGCGCGCGTGGGAGAGCCGAAGCGATCCGCCGATGTGCGCATTGACCAGCCGCAACGTGCCGGTGGAGCGGAAATTGCGGTCGAAGTCGACGTTGCCGTCGACCCGGATCCGATCGGCGATCAGCGTCGTCCTGGTGCCGTAATAGGAATCGTCGGGTCCCCGGGTCGGCGCGCCCTCCCCGCCCGGGCGCAGTTCCGCGCCCCGCAACGACATGTCCCCCACCACGTGCGCGCTGGGCAGCGACACCCAGCCGGCCGCGCGGAACACCTCGCCGGTGTCACGGTCCTTGCCGCACAACAGGTTCCCGCCCACGTGCAGCCCGTTGGCGTCCAGCGCGCCACCGTCCACAGTGGATTCCAGCTGGGCGCCGGAGAGGTTGACGTTGCCGCCGGTGCGCACCCCGGGGACGCGCAACTCGCCCACCGAGGTCAGGTTGTTGGCCAGCAGCGCCCCGGACAGCACCAGCCGGTCGGCGTGCAGGGTGCGCCCGCCCGGGTTGTCCAGCCGCGAACCGCTCAGCACCAGCGAACCGTGCACCCGCCCGTCGGTCAGGTCGATCGGCTGGCCGAACACCGTGGAGCCGGTCAGCGTGATGTCGTTGTCGCTGCTGGCATTGCGGGCCATCAGCCCGGGCAGCCAGCAGCCGTCGAACTCCACCCCGGCCAGCTTGGCCTGCCGCAGGTCCGGCGTCTGCTCGAACCGGCAGCGCACGAACTCCAGCAGGTACGGGAACTCCACCGCGCGCAGATCCAGCGTGCCGACGAGGAACTTGTCCACGATGCGCACCACCGGGGCCACCGTGGTGCGCCGCCGCCAGGGCAGCATGCCGCCGCTGTCCGGCTCGACCACCGGCCGCACGACCTCCTCGGCGGCCTGGATCGCCCACTCCGGCGGGTCCGGCGAGTGCACGTCCAGCGGGCCGTGTTCGAGGTCGGCGTCGGTACCGGGCTCGGTCCCCGCGGCCATGGCGGTCTCCTTGCGTCGGTCGGGCGATGGCGGAGGGTCCCCGCGATCACCGCCGGCCAAACCGATCACGAAGGCGTGGACCAGGCCATCCGATCCGTCCAACCGAAGCTGTCGGTGTTGAGCAGGCCGAACTATCCCGCGCTCGTCGCGTGCGCGTCCAGGATCAGCGCGACCGCCTCGGTCAGCTTGGCCGCGTACCCCAGCTCCAGCGACTCGTCCGGCACGTGCGCGTTGCTCTCCGGGCCCAGCGCGCCGGTCACCACGAACTGCGCCGCCGGGTAGGCCTCGTGCAGCAGGCCCATGAACGGGATCGACCCGCCAAGGCCCATGCCGCGCCACGGCGCCCCGAACACGTCCTTGCCCGCCGCGTCCAGCGCGGTGCGCAGCCACGGCGCCGGCTCCGGCGCGTTCCAGCCATCCGCCGACTCCACCCGGGACAGCTCGATCTGCGCGCCGTAGGGCACATCGGTGGTCAGCGCCCGGCGCACCGCGGCCAGCGCGGCGGCCGAATCCGCGGTCGGCGGCAACCGGAAGCTCAGGCACAGCGTGGTGTGCGAACGCAGCACGTTGCCCGCGTCGGCCGGGGCGGGCAGCCCCTCCGCGCCGGTGACCGACAGGGTCGGCCGCCAGGTCGAGTTCAGCGCCAGCTCCACCTCATCGGCGCTGACCGTGCGCACTCCCGGGGTCAGCGGCAGGCCCCGGGTGAGCATCCCCGGCGCGTCGGCCACCGCCGCCCGCACCTCCTCGGCCCGGCCCTCCGGGATCCGCACCGACAGCTCGGGCAGCCGCACCTGGCCGGTGGCCGAATCCTCCAGCCGGTCCAGCAGCTGCCGCAGCACCCGCAGCGAACTGGGCACGATCCCGGACACGATGCCCGAGTGCTGGCCCATCTCCAGCACCTTCGCCGTCACGTCCACAGCCACCAGGCCGCGCAGCGACGTGGTCAGCCACATCCGCTCGTAGTCCCCGGCCCCGGAGTCCAGGCACACCACCAGCGACACCGCGCCCAGCCGGGGCCGCAGGTGCTCCAGGTAGTCCGGCAGGTCCGGGCTGCCCGACTCCTCGCCGGTCTCCAGCAGCAGCACGCACCGGGCGTGCTGCCCACCGGCCGCGCGCACCGCCTCGATGGCCGCGGTCGCCGCGTAACCGGCGTAGCCGTCGTCGGCCGCGCCCCGCCCGTAGAGCCGTCCGTCGCGCACCACCGGGGTCCACGCGTCCAGCCCGTCCGACCAGCCGCCCACCGGCGGCTGCTTGTCCAGGTGCCCGTAGAGCAGCACGGTGCCCGCGGCCGAACCCGACGCGGTGGCCGGGATGTCGGCCAGCAGCAGCGGCGAGCGGCCCTCCAGGGTCACCACCTCGACCGACGCCTCCGGCAGCCCGCGCCCGCGCAACCAGCCCCGCATGTGCTCCACCGCGGCGGCCAGGTGGCCGTGCGCCGCCCAGTCCGCGTCGAAGGACTGGGAAACGGCCGGAATGCGCACCAGCTCGGAGAGGCTGGGCAGGACGTCGGTTTCCCACGTGCGGGCAACGGTCTGGGTCACGGTGTCACGATCCACACCCCGATCCTGTCACCCGGCGGCCCGATCGCCCGAGTGTGGTGACCGACACGACGGCGCCCGGCCGGGCGCCCGGGGAGTCGTCACTCGAACGGCCGAGGGCCCCCAGCAGCCCGGACACCGCGTTCCTCGGTCGGCCAACCGTTGGTCATCCGAACATTTGCCCTGCTCAGCGGGATATCGGCGGCGTCAAAAACGGCCCCGACGGTGTTCTGTGTGGGCTGGGTCATGCCAGGATGGAGGGGAACCGTCAGTGCGGACGGTCGCCGGAGACTCCCCACCCGGGGGAATGCGGTGGCTGTCGTAAATGGTCCGCGTCCAGTCGCCACAAGCGACTGGCACGGCCCGGGAGCGAGGAGACCCCAACCATGTCGTCCCCAGAGCGATGGACGTCGGCCACACCGGCCGGGGCGTCGGCCGCCACCGCCGCCCGACCTACCACGGAACAGGTGATAGCGGGCTTGCGCGCGACGAGTGAAGGCGGCGCCGACCTGGTGCAGCTGCTCACCCCAGAGGGAGAGCGAGTCACCCACCCCGACTTCGACATCGACATTTCCGCCGAGGCGCTGCGCGACCTGTACCGGGACATGGTCCTGGTCCGCCGGGTCGACCGGGAGGCCAACGCCCTGCAACGCCAGGGCCAGCTGGGCCTGTGGGTTCCGCTGCTGGGCCAGGAGGCCGCGCAGGTCGGCTCCGGCCGGGCCCTTGCGCCCCAGGACATGGCCTTCCCCAGCTACCGCGAACACGGCGTGGCCTGGTGCCGCGGCGTGCCCGCGACCGAGCTGATGGGCCTGTTCCGGTGCGTGGACCACGGCGCCTGGGACCCCATCGCCCGCAAGTTCGGCCTGTACACCATCGTGATCGGCAACCAGGTGCTCAACGCCACCGGGTACGCCATGGGCCAGCGGTTCGAGGGCAAGGTCGGCGGCCACGACGCCGGCGGCGACGAGGCCACCATCGTCTACTTCGGCGACGGCGCCACCAGCCAGGGCGATGTGCACGAGGGCTTCGTATGGGCCTCGGTGTACGACGCGCCGCTGGTGTTCTTCTGCCAGAACAACCAGTGGGCCATCTCCGAGCCCACCGAACGGCAGAGCCGGCTGCCGCTGTACCAGCGGGCCCGCGGCTACGGCTTCCCCGGCATCCGGGTGGACGGCAACGACGTGCTGGCCTGCCTGGCCGTCACCCGCTGGGCGCTGCAGGAGTGCCGCAACGGCAACGGCCCGGTGCTGATCGAGGCGTTCACCTACCGGATGGACGCGCACACCACCTCCGACGACCCCACCCGCTACCGCCTCTCCGACGAGCTGGAGGCGTGGAAGCTCAAGGACCCGATCGAGCGGGTCCGGGTGCACCTGGTGCGCAACGGCCTGGCCGAACCGGAGTTCTTCACCGGGATCCAGGCCGAGTCCGACGCGCTGGCCGCCGAGCTGCGCGCGTTCACCGTCAACCTGCCCGACCCGCCCCCTGAGCGCATCTTCGCCAACGTCTACGCCGAGCCCAGCGCCGCGCTGGACGCGCAGCGCGCGGAGTTCCTGGAGTACGTCGGCGGTTTCGCCGGAGGTGAGCAGTGATGGCCGCACCCACCATCGACTCCCCGGCCATGGACATGGCACAAGCGCCCCGCACGCACAACCTGACCATGGCCAAGGCGCTGAACATGGGTCTGCGCGCGGCCATGGAGGCCGACCCCAGGGTGCTGATCATGGGAGAGGACGTCGGCAAGCTCGGCGGCGTCTTCCGGATCACCGACGGCCTGCAGAAAGACTTCGGCGAGCACCGCGTGCTGGACACCCCGCTGGCCGAGTCCGGCATCATCGGCACCGCGATCGGCCTGGCCATCCGCGGTTTCCGGCCGGTGTGCGAGATCCAGTTCGACGGGTTCATCTTCCCCGGCTTCGACCAGATCGTGTCCCAGCTGGCCAAGATGCACTACCGCAGCCAGGGCAAACTGAAGATGCCGATCGTGATCCGGGTGCCCTTCGGCGGTGGCATCGGCGCGGTGGAACACCACTCCGAGTCCCCCGAGTCCTACTTCGCGCACACCGCCGGCCTGAAGGTGGTGTCCTGCTCCAACCCGGTGGACGCCTACTGGATGATCCAGCAGGCCATCACCTGCGACGACCCGGTGCTGTTCTTCGAGCCCAAGCGGCTCTACCACGCCGGCCGCGCGGAGTTGGACACCGAGGCCACCCCGGCCCCGCTGTTTCGCTCGAAGGTGTTGCGGCAGGGGCATTCGGTGACCGTGGCCAGCTACGGCCCGTCCATCCGCACCTGTCTGCAGGCGGCCACCGCGGCCGCCGAGGACGGCGTGGAACTGGAGGTCGTCGACCTGCGCACGCTCTCCCCGCTGGACCTGGCGCCGGTGTTCGAGTCGGTGCGCCGCACCGGCCGGCTGGTCGTGGTGAGCGAGGCGCCCAGCGAGGCGTCCATCGCCACCGAGATCACCACCCGGGTACAGCAGGAATGCTTCTACAGCCTGGAAGCGCCGGTACTGCGCTGCACCGGATTCGACACGCCGTATCCCCCGGCCAAGATCGACGAGGAGTTCCTGCCCAACCTCGACCGGATCCTGCACACCGTCGACCGTTCGCTGGCCTGGTGAGGCGAGGATGCCGGAGTTCAAGCACTTTCCCCTGCCCGATGTCGGCGAGGGGCTGACCGAAGCGGAAATCCTGTCCTGGCAGGTGAAACCGGGCGACGAGGTCACCGTCAACCAGGTGATCGTGGAGATCGAGACGGCCAAGGCCGCGGTGGAACTGCCCTGCCCGTACGCGGGCCGGGTCAGCGAACTGCTGGTGCGGGCCGGGCAGACCGTGGAGGTCGGCACCCCGATCATCTCCATCGACGTCGACCCGGCCGGCGCCGCCCCCGCGCCGGCCACAAACGGTGCGGTGCGGGCGAAAGCCGATCCGGACGCGGTGCCCAACCTGGTCGGCTACGGCCCCAAGACGGCCACCGTGTCCCGGCGGGCCCGCAAACCGGTCGGCGGAAAAGCCACCCCGGCCCCGGCTCCGGTCGAGGCCGCGGCTCCCGCTCCGGCCGCGGCGAAAGTCCTGACGCCGCAACCGGAATCGGCGCCGGTGCCCGAACAGCGTCCGCAACCGCGGCACGCCGGTGGTTACGTGCCGCTGGCCAAACCGCCGGTGCGCAAACTGGCTCACGATCTCGGGGTCGATCTGCGCGCGCTGGCCGGTTCCGGCCCGTCGGGCGTGATCACCCGGGAGGACGTGCAACACGCGGCCACCCCGGAAACCGTTGCCCCGCAAGCCGAACCCGCCGGTTACCAGCCGGCCGCGCGGGAGCGGCGGGTGCCGGTGCGGGGTGTCCGCAAGGCCACTGCCGCGGCCATGGTGGCCAGCGCCTTCACCGCGCCGCACGTCACCGAGTTCCTCACCGTGGACGTCACCCCGATGATGCAGCTGCGCGCGAAACTCAAGCAGCGCCCGGAATTCGCCGGGGTGAAGCTGACCCCGCTGACCTTCGCGGCCAAGGCGGTGTGCCTCGCGGTGCGCCGCACCCCGGACGTGAACGCCAGCTGGGACGAGGCGGCCGGCGAGATCGTCTACAAGTCCTACGTGCACCTCGGGATCGCCGCGGCCACCCCGCGCGGACTCGTGGTGCCCAAGATCCGCGACGCGGAATCGCTGGGACTGCGTGATCTGGCGGTCGCGCTGGAGGAACTGGCGGCCACGGCCCGGGACGGCAGGACCTCGCCCGCGGCGATGTCGAACGGCACCATCACCATCACCAACGTGGGCGTGTTCGGGGTGGACACCGGCACGCCGATCATCAATCCCGGGGAGTCGGCGATCCTCGCGTTCGGCGCGATCCGGGACATGCCGTGGGTGGTGGACGGGCAGATCGTGCCGCGCAAGGTGTGTCAGCTGTCGCTGAGTTTCGACCACCGGGTGGTGGACGGCGAGCAGGGCTCGCGGTTCCTGGCCGACGTCGGCGCCCTGCTGGCCGACCCGGCGACCGCGATCACCTACTGAGTCCGGTTTCGGGGCGCTGGCCGGTTCAGCCGGCCAGCGCCTGGGCCGGTGCGCCGAACAGTTCCGGCAGTGCGGCCAGCGCGGCCATCTCGCCGCTGGCCTGCAGGCGCCCGTCGGTGAACAGCGACGGACCGTGCGCCCGGTCGTCGACCAGCGCGAGGAAGTCGGGCCGGTCCACGGTGACCACGGCGTGCGCGTCGCGGCTGCGGCCGGGCCGGATGGTCAGCCGGCCGTGCTCGATCACCATCTCGTAGCGCTGGTAGCCGCCGGGGCCGTCCTCGTCGCGCAGGCGCCAGTGGATCACCACTCGGGTGCTCCCGGCCCGGTCGGGCCGAAACCGCCCGCCCAGACGGTGAAACGCGGCCTCGACCGAGCCGTCGGCCGGGCTCTGGACCGGAATGAAGTCGGTCATACCGCCTCCCTGGTTACCGTGAAGTAACGCTACTGGACGGTAGCTAACCTGGCAAATCGGACCCGCTACGCTGGATCGGGTGATTCGTGGAGAGGATTTCCATGTCGGTCGCTGAACCGGAACGCCAGGGGCGACCCAAGCGGCTGCCGCGCGAGGTCCGGGAACGACAGATACTCGACGCCGCCGTGCGTGTCTTCTCCCGCAACGGCTACCACTCCGCGTCCATGGACGAGATCTCGGACGTGGCCGGCATCTCCAAGCCGATGATCTACGCCTACCTCGGCTCCAAGGAGGACCTGTTCGCCGCGTGCATCCAGCGCGAGGCCAACGAGTTCCTGGAGGCCATCGTCTCCGCGGTCAAACCGAACCTGTCCGCCGACGTGCAGCTCTGGTACGGCCTGGTGTCCTTCTTCAACTACGTCGGCGAACACCGGGAGAGCTGGCGGGTGCTGCACCGCCAGGTCACCGCGCAGGGCGGCCCGTTCACCGCGGAACTGCACGCCATGCGCCAGCGCGCCATCGCCCTGGTGGCCGCGCTGCTGGTGCGCACCGGCAGCGCCGAAGGCGTCGGCGAGGCCGCGTCCGAATCGGGCGAGGCGCTGGCCGCGGCCCTGGTCGGCGCGGCCGAGTCGCTGGCCGACTGGTGGCTGGACCACCCCGACGAATCGGCCGCCTCCATCGCGGCCAAGCTGATGAACCTGGTCTGGCAGGGCTTCGGCAACCTGGTCGAGGACCGCGTCTGGGTGCCCCCGGCCCGCTCCTGAACCGGTCTCAGCGGCCGACCGCGTAGCCCTGCATGCCCCGGGCGTTCGCGCCCGCGCGCACCAGCCCGCTGGCCCGGTCCCGGCCCACCGCCGACAACCGGCCCAGCGTCCACGGCCCCGCGTCCACCACCCGGTGGCCGAGCTCCCGCAGCTGGTCGCACACCGCCGCGCCCAGCCGCGACTCCACCACCAGCTCGCCCGGCGTCCAGGCCCGCGGGTAGAACGAGCTCGGGAAGGCGGTGGAATGCCAGGCCGGCGCGTCGATCGCGGCCTGCAGGTTCAACCCGCCGACCTGGTGGGCCAGCCAGAAACACAACTGCCACTGGTCCTGCTGGTCCCCGCCCGGCGTGCCGAAGGCCAGCGCCGGAAACCCCTCGTGCAACGCCAGCGTCGGGCTCAGCGTGATCCGCGGCCGCTTGCCCGGCGCCAGCGAGTTGGGCAGCCCCGGCTCCAGCCAGAACATCTGGGCCCGGGTGCCCAGGCAGAAGCCCAGCTCCGGGATGGTCGGCGAGGACTGCAGCCAGCCGCCCGACGGGGTCACCGAGATCATGTTGCCGCGCGTGTCCACCACGTCGATGTGCACCGTGTCGCCCTTGGTGGTGCCGGTGCGGCCGACGGTGGGATCGCCCAGCGCGCTGTCCGCGGCCTGCACCCCGACCCCGCGTCCGGACGTCACGAACTCCGGCAACCGGGGTGTCCGGCCGTCCGGCGAACCCGGCCGCAGGTCCAAAGACGCTTGTGCGCCAACGAGTTTCGCCCGTTCCCGGGTGTATTCGGCCGAGAGCAGCCCGGCCAGCGGCACGTCCGGGTCGTCGCCGTACCAGGCCTCCCGGTCGGCGAAGGCCAGCTTGGCGCACTCGGCCGCCAGATGCACCGTGCGAGCCGTGGGCACACCATCCACATAGGACAGTTCGTCGGCGAACTCGCGCAGCAGCAGCAACTGCTGGGCCAGCACCGGCCCCTGACTCCACCGCCCGCACTTGGCCACCGTCCAGCCCTCGGCCAGCTCCACGGTCACCGGGTCCTCGTAACTCGCGGAGAAGCCGGCCATGTCCTGGCCGGTGAGCACGCCGGCGTGCCCGGCCCCGGAGTCATCCCGGAAAGCGTTGCGGCAGAAGGAATCCACCGCTTCGGCGACGAAACCCTGCGACCAGGCCCGCCGGGCCGCGTCGATCTGCGCCTCCCGGTTCGCCCCGGCCCGCTCGGCGCCGATCAGCAGCCGCTCCCAGGTGTCGGCCAGTGCCGGATTGGCGTGCCGCCCGGCCACCGGTTTCCCGTCGGGCAGCCACAGTTGGGCCGAGGTGGGCCAGTGCTCGGCGAACATCTCGGCCACCGCGCCGATCGTCGAGGTCACCCGCTCGATCACCGGATAACCGTTGCGGGCGTAGCCGATCGCGTAGCGCAGCACCTCGCGCAGCGACTTGGTCCCGTAGTCGCGCAACAACGACAGCCAGCCGTCCCACGCACCCGGCACGGTGGCGGCCAGCAGACCGGTGCCCGGCACGAGATCCAGGCCCTCGCCCCGGTAGTGCTCGATGGTCGCGCCGGCCGGGGCGGTGCCCTGCCCGCACAGCACCCTCGGCCGCGGATCGGCCGCGGTGGCGAACACCGCGGGCACCTCCCCGCCCGGCCCGTTGAGGTGTGGTTCCACCACCTGCAACACGAAACCGGCGGCCACCGCCGCGTCGAAGGCGTTGCCGCCGTGCTCCAGAACGGCCATCCCGGCCGAGGAGGCCAGCCAGTGAGTGGAGGCCACCATGCCGAAGGTGCCGGTCAGTTCGGGTCGCGTGGTGAACACGTGCCCAACCTATCTCGATCGACCGGCCACGAACCGGTTTCACCCCGCCCACCTGCGGTGGGATGCCGGTGGGACGGACGTCACCCGACCGGGCGCGGAGTTGTCGGGCGGTACAGGTAACGTCTGGGTCTCGATTGGCGAATCCGATATGAGCACCCCCGGCGCGGCGCCGGGCAGGGACGGTGGCGTTTCCGGTAGCGGGGTGAGGAGACAACTCGTGCACAGGCGGGGACTGGTGCGGGGCTTGCGGGCCCGCCGCGCGCTGCGGGCCGCGCGCATGCTCAACGAGGTGGTGGACACCCAGCTGCCGTTGCTGGCCGGGCTGCCCGAATCCAGCCGGCGGCGCTCGGCCAACTACCTGGCCGAACTGGTGATGCTGTCGCAGGACTACCGGCACTACGCGAACGGCTGGCTGGACCGGCGCGAACTGGATCTGCGCTGCCGCGCGGCCATGCGCCGGCTGGACAGTCACCGCCAGCGGCATCCGTCGGCCGCCCAGTACACCGAACTGGACTGAACCCGGCGCTTGTCTTCGCCGACCGGCGCCCGTAACTTACTACTGGTAAGTAACCTGGGTCGGTCGAGGAGGACTGATGTTGGCGTTCGAACGTGTCGGCTCCGGACCCCCGCTGGTGCTGCTGCACGGCGTCGGCCACCGCCGCCAGGCCTGGTACCCGATCGTGGCCCGGGTCTCCCGCGAACGGGAACTGTTCCTGGTCGACCTGCCCGGCCACGGCGAATCCGGCCCGCTGCCCGACGGCAAACCGGTGCTGGACGTGCTGCGCGACGAACTCGCCGGATTCCTCGCCGAGCAGGGCCTGGACCGCCCGCACATCGCGGGCAACTCGCTCGGCGGCCGGATCGCCCTTGAAGCGGGGCTGCTGGGTATGGCCGCGTCGGTCACCGCGCTGTCCCCGGCCGGTTTCTGGCGCTCCGGCCTGGCCTTCCACTACACCAAGGGCCTGTTCCAGACCATCGAGGCGGTGGGCAGGCGGATCGGCCCGCAGGCCCCGAAGCTGGTCAAGACCGCCCGCGGCCGGGCCCTGATGTTCGGCTGGATCAACGCCAAGCCCGGCAACATCGACGCCGAACTCGCGCTGGGCGACTTCCAGGCCTTCACCCGGGCCCGGCCCGCCATGCACGCCGTGCTCGCCCACCCCAGCACCTTCGTCGGCCAGCCGGACGTCCCGGTCACCATCGGCTGGGGCACCCGCGATCTGGTGCTGCCGCCCTACCAGGCCCGGGTCGCCCGAGCCACGCTGCCCGGCGCCGCGCACGTCCGGCTGCCCGGCTGTGGCCACGTGCCCATGGCCGACGATCCGGAACTCGTGGCCGGCGTGCTTTTGCGTGGCAGCGCAGGCAAATAAAGCCCCCGGAGGGGACTACCTTGGCCGGGTGGGCGAACTCCGGATAGGGCTGTTGCACCCCGGCTCGATGGGCGGCGCCGTCGGCACCGCGATCCTGGCCACCGGTGCCGAGGTCGGCTGGCTGCCCGAAGGCCGCAGCCCGGCCACCCGGCGCCGGGCGAGCGAGTTCGTTCCGATCGGGGATCTGGCCTCACGAGACCTGATCCTCAGCATCTGCCCGCCCGCCGCCGCTCTCGAGGTGGCCGAGCAGGTGGTCGCCAGCGGCTTCACCGGCGACTACCTGGAGGCCAACGCGATCAGCCCGGCCCGCGCCCGGCAGATCGCGGATCTCCTTACCCAGCACGGCATCCGCATGGTCGACGGCGGCATCGTCGGCCCGCCGCCGCGCCGCCCCGGCACCACCCGGCTCTACCTGTCCGGGCCGGCCGAACCGATGGCCCGGTTTCGCGCCCTGTTCGAAACCACCGCGCTGCGCGCCATCGCGATCCCCATCGCCAACCCGGCGCAACCGGCCGCGGCCGGTGAAGGCGGCGGCTCCGGCATGGACGGCGTTCCCGGCTCGACCGGCCAGGAACCGGCCGCGGCCGGTGGCCCGGGCTCCGGCGGCGGCACCGTCGCCGGCAGCGGCCCGGAAACCGACACCGCCCCCTCCGCCAGCCCGGAGGGCACGCCGGTCCAGGACTCCCCGATCGGCGCGGCCTCCGCGCTCAAACTCGCGTTCTCCTCCTACAACAAGATCACCCAGGTGCTCGCCGGCCAGGCCCACGCCATGGCCCAGCGCTACGGCGTCGGCGACGAACTGCTCGAACTGGCCGACGCGACCTCGCCCGGCACCCCGTTCGGCAACCCCGAGCGGCTGCGCGACGCGGCGGCCAAGGCCTGGCGCTGGACCCCCGAATTCCACGAGATCGCCGCCGCCCTGACCGCCATCGGCGCCCCGGCCGGCCTGCCCGAGGCCGCCGCCGAATGGCTCGGCCGCTGGTCGGCCCACAAGGACGATCCCGAGGTCGAGGTCGCCCAGCTCATCGCCGACCTGATCGACCCGCCCGCCTGACCACCGCTCAGCCCCGCCGAACTCGACCGAAAACGGCTCAACCGCGCCGGATTCAGCTCACCACCGGAGCCTGGACCAGCACCGCGGCCAGCCCGAACGCCACGCCCATCACCGCGACCTCCGCCGCCGCCCAGCCGGCCACCGCGGTCGCCTTGCGCTGCCGGATGGCCGGCAGCAACCGGAACCGCACGTGCGCGCCGAGCAACCCGGCCGCCGCGACACAGATGATCTTGCCGATCAGGATCCGGCCGTACCCGGTGGCGAACAACGCCACGTACCAGTGCACTCCCGGCGTCAGGTACAGCTCGAACCAGCCGTTGAGCGCGCCGGTGACCGCGGTCAGGAACACGCACACCGTGGCCAGCTTCGAATAACCGGGCAGCGCGTCGGCCAGCAGCGCCCGATTCGTCCCCAGCACCATGATCACCGCCAGCAGCCCGCCGGTCCACAGCACCGCCCCGACCACGTGCAGTTCCATCGAGATCATGGTCAGGTCGTGCCAGGCGCTGGCCGCGTCGGCCGCGTGCCCGGTCGCGGGCAGCGGCAGCAACGCGAACATCGACACGGTGATCCGCAGCTCAGCCGGCACCGTCTCGCCCCGCCGCACCGCCAGCACCCCGATCACCAGGTACAGCAACGCGCACCCGGCCACGATCAGCAGCGCCTGCCCGGACCCGATCTCCCGCACGTAGTCGCCGATCGCGGACAACGTGACCGGCTGTCCCGGGCTGAAGTTCGCGGTCTGGAACTCCAGCGAGGCCAGAGCCGCCACCAGCCACAGCACCGAGGACCACACCGCCACCCGGCGGGCCACCGCGGTGGCCTTCGCGGTCCGCTCCGGCTGGTCGAAACCCACGAACTTGGGCAGCAGGCTCATGCCCACCGTGGTCAGCGCCGAGAGGTCCAGCAGCGCCCGGGCCAGCGGCAACCCGACCACGACCGCCGCGCCCGGCTCGACGATGCCCGGCACGGCCGCGGTCGTGGTCAGGGCCAGCGCCGCCAGCACCCCGGCCGGCGCGCCCACCCCGATGCAACCGAACAGCGCGTACCGGGTGGCCGGCGCGCCCGCACGGGGCGCCACGGTCGTGGTTCGGGCACTCATCCCGCTGTGTCCTCCGTTCTGCGGCCCATCCGCAGCACCACGACGACACCGATGCCCAGCAGCACCAGCACTCCCACGATCCACACCCAGACCGGCAGGCCACCGCTCCCGGACCCGCCGCCGCTCGCGGCCGGCCCGGCGGCCGTCCCGCCGGCCACCGCCTTGCCGTTACCGGCCTTGGTCAGCGTGAACGTCACCTCGCCCTGCACCGGGTGTCCGTCGGCGGAGATGATCCGGTAGCCGACGGTGTACACCCCGGCCGGACCCAGCGGCGCCACCGAGGTGGCCACCGTGTCGCCGTCGACCGTGGCGTTCTGGGTCTGCTCCCAGTGTCCGCCTCCCGGGCCGATCACGGTGATGACGTTCGGCCCGTTCTGCACCGGCGCGTTGAAGTCCAGCTCGACCGAGGTCGGGCCGGTGGCCAGCCGCGCCCCATCGGCGGGGTTGCTGCCCACCAGCACGTTGTGCGCGAACGCGGGCGTGGCCAGGCCGAACACCGCCGCTCCGGCCAGCGCGCAGCCGATCAGCAGGCGCCTCATGCCGAGGCCTGCTCCCGGCTCCCGGCGTCGGCTTCGGACGCCGGACCCGCACCCGGCCCCGAACCCGCACCCGGCCCCGCGCCCGGATCCGGATTCGCGCCCGAGGCCGCGGCGGCACCGGCCGGGGCGGGGCCGCCGGGCTTGCGGCCGCGCACGAACGCGCCCGCGCCGAACCCGAGGGCGATCGCGGCCAGCACGATGCCGATCCCGCCCAGCCAGCGCGCCGTGTCATCCGAGCTGCTCGCGGCCGGCGCGGCGGTCGAACCCGGCGCGCCGGAGCCGGTCGCGCCGGTGTCCGCGGCCAGGGTCAGCGAGGGCGCCGGGTTGTCCGGCTCCGCTCCGCCCGGCGGGGTCGGCTGGTTCCAGTTGACCACCTCGCCGTCGGCGTAGGTCTGGGTCGCGGTGAACACCAGTTCGGTGGTGTTGGTCGGCAGTCCCTCGGTGGAGATCGGGAACTCCTGGAACTGGCCGTCGGCCACCCCGGCGCTGCCCGGGTCGGCGGTCCACACGATCGAGCCGACCGCGTCGGTGACCGTGTCCTTGGCCATCGTCACCGGCTTGGCCAGGTGCGTCATGGTGACCTTGGCGCTCCAGCCCGGCACCGGCTCCACGTCGGCGTTGGACACCGGGGTGTTCAGCGGGAAGTCGACCTGCAGCTTGGTCATCGGCGCGGCGTGCGTGGACTCGTTGGGCGAGCGGAACACGATCTCCGCGTCCCCGCCCTGGACCAGCTGGTCGGGGCTGTGCGCGGACACGTGGGCCGAGGCGATCCCGGCGCCGGCCAGCACCAGCAGCCCGGCCGCGGACAGGGTGACGCCGGCCCGCGCGGCGTGTCGAGACATCGACATGAGCGAAATACTCCATGGGTGAAGGCGCCGATGGCCCGGCCATCGGCGGAAAACGAGAGAACCCGGACAGGGACCCAGGGGCCTGGCCGACAGCGCGCGCCGTCACCGGCGAACCGCGCTACCGCCAGGCGAACGCGGGCGGTCCCCGCCGGGCGCAGGCGCGGCGCAACAGCACGCCCAGCGCGCCCTCGGTGGCCGGGCGGGCCCGCGGCGGGGCGGGCACCGGCTCGGCCGAGGAGATCAGCGGCCCGGTCAGCCACCGGGGCAGCAGCATCGCCCACGCCGCGGCCAGCGCGAACAACGCCGACTCGGCCCGGGTGAGCAGCGCCGCGGCTAACAGCACGGCGGCCACGTGCCCGCCCAGCATGGCCCAGCCGTCCATCGCGCCGCCGGGCTCACCCAGCGACAGCAGCAGGTGGATGCCCAGGTGCGACAGGCCCAGCGCCAGCAGCACGGCCCTTGGCCCGGCGCGGCGGTTGGCCAGCGCCGTCCCGGCCGCGCCCACCCCGAGGGTGAGCAGCAAGGTCAGGCCGGTGTCGGGCAGCATGCCGCCGCCGATGGCGTGCGCGGCGACCGCGAGCGAGGAGGAGGTTCCGGCCAGCAGCGCACCGCGCAGTACGCGCCACGCTCCCCGAGTGGGGATCACCGGAACGGTCACGGGCTAGAAGCCTAGGCCGGGCTTCCTCGAATCGTGATAGAGGTTCACGCTCTTGAGTGAAATTCCCAGTTGTTGGTCAAGTCCGGGGTCAGGTCCGCCGAGGAGCGAGTCCTGGCCGGTCAGACGCCCAGCCGGCGCAGCAGCTCGGCCTCCAGCCGGTCCAGCTCGGCCGCGGCCGCCTTGTGCGTGGCCCGCCGCCGGGCCGCGGGCATCCGCTCGGCCGCGCGCACCGCCGTGGCCAGGTCGGCCAGCCGCCGCTGCCCGTCGTCGACGAATCGCCGCTGGTCCTCGGTGTCGTCCCGGTCCGGAGATTTCTCGGCGCGCTCGGCCAGGTCGGCCAGCGAGGCCTGCGCCCCGGTGATCCGGGCGTGCAACGCCCCGCCCCGGCCGCTGAACTGAGCCAGCTGCTCCACCCCGACACCCAGCCGCCGCGCCCGGTACCGGTCCACCCCGTCGCGGGCCGTCGTGGCCGCCTTGACCAGGTACGGCGCGACCACGGGCAGCACCGCCGGGCCCACCACCCTGGCCACGCCGAGCAGGTTCTTCGCCTTCGCCGGGGTCAGCCTCGGCTCGCCCGCGCCCTTGCTCCGCTTGCTCACACCCCAGAACCTACCGACGCGACCCGCGACCCGCTCGGTCTCGCGCCCGCCGCCGGACCACCGGGCCGCGGTGGTGTTGCGCCACCGGGGTAATGGATCACCAGCACTGCGGACAGTCGCCGGGGCGGCGGCATAGAGTGCTTGATCGTGAGAACTCCGGTGCTGCTCGACGCGGGCGTGGTCACCCGCTGCCGGCGCCGGGTGCACCTGGAACACGACCCGGCCATGACCGGCGTGCCCAAGGCCCCACCCGACCCGGCGGCCGAACAGCGCATGGCCGACGCGGCCGCGCACCGCCGCCGGGTGGCCGACGAACTGGCCCGGCTGTTCGGCCCGGACTGGACCGAGATCCCGGCCGAGCCGCAGCTGCGCACCAGCGACCGGGAACGGGCCACCGCCTCGGCGATGGACGCGGGCGCCAGGTTCATCTGGAACGCCCACCTGCCCCGCGACCCGGCCGGTGGCCGCCGCGGCCGCATCGACCTGCTGGTCCGCGCGGCCGGAGGCTACCTGCCGGTGCTGGTGGTCCGGCACAAGATCACCGACCCGGGCACCGGCGCCCGCACCTCCCCGCTGGGCGACCCGCTGCCCGAGGGTGCCCGCACCGACCCGCTGCGCCGGGCCCGTCCGCAACCCCGCGACCAGCTGCGCCTGGCCCACATCCGGGCACTGCTGCACGCCGCAGGCCGGCTGGCCCCGGGCCGCGCCGTGGGCGGAGTGATCGGCCTGGACGCCGACGTGGTGCTCTGGCACGACCTGGCCGCCCCCACCTGGCCCGGCGGCCGCACCGCGACCGCCGAGTACGAGGCCCGCTTCGCCGACCGGCTCGCGGTGGCCGACGCCGCCCTGACCGGGGCGCAGCCGCTGGCCTGGCCCTCCCGGATCGTGGACTGCCGCAGCTGCCCGTGGTGGTCCACCTGCGAGGTCGAGCTGGTCCGGGACCGCGACGTGAGCCTGGTGCTGCGCGGCGAGGACGCCACCCAGCTACGGCAGGTCGGCGTGCGCACGGTGGACGAACTGGCCGCGCTGGACCCGGCCGGCGATCCGCCCGCGCCCACCGTGGGCATGCCCTTCGCCGACGCGGTCGCGCTGGCCCGGGCGTGGCTGTCCGACCTGACCCTGGTGCGCCGGGTGCGCGACGTGGCCGCGCTGGTTCCCCGGGCCGACGTCGAGGTCGACGTGGACATGGAGAGCTTCGGCGACTCCGGCGCCTACCTGTGGGGCTGCCTGCGTTCGGGCGCCACCCCGCCCGGCCTGACCGAACCGGCCGGCTACCGGGGGTTCGCCACCTGGGATCCGCTGCCCACCGGCGACGAGGCCCGCTCGTTCGGCGAGTTCTGGAAGTGGCTGTCCGCGGTGCGGCACACGGCCAATGCCAACGGCCTCACCTTCCGCGCCTACTGCTACAACGAGCTGGCCGAGAATCGCTGGCTGCTGTCCTCGGCCGACCGGTTCGCCGGCCACCCGGACGTGCCGGCGCGGGCCGAGGTGGCCGCGTTCATCGCCTCCGACGAGTGGGTCGACCTGTTCAAGATCGTCTCCTCGGCGTTCCTGTGCGCCCACGGCAAGGGCCTGAAAACGTTGGCCCCGGCCGCGGGCTTCCACTGGCGCGACCCGGAAGCGGGCGGCGAGAACTCCATGCGCTGGTACCGCGACGCGGTCGGCATCGACGGCGAACCGCCCTCGGTCGACCAGCGCATCCGGCTGCTGGAGTACAACGAGGACGACGTGCGCGCCACCTATGCGCTGCGCACCTGGATGTCCTCGCCCGCCATGGCCGACCTGCCCTTCGTCGGCGACCTGTGAGGGTTACTCGCGCAACTCCGCGGCCAGGTGCGGCTTGCCGGATTTGGCGTCCACCAGGGAAAAACCGGTCGCCGGCTGCCCGGTCACGGCCAAGGCGACCTTGGCCGGCAACCGGATGGGCAGCTTGAACCTCACGTCCACGGTGTAGGCATCGGGCAGCCGGCCCTCGAAGAAGGCCAGGCAGCGCGCGGCCGACCACATGCCGTGCGCGATCGCGGTGGGGAAGCCGAACGGCTTGGCACTCAACGGATGCAGGTGGATCGGGTTGTGGTCGCCGGACACGTGCGCATACCGGCGGCCGATGTCGCCGGGCACCCGCCACACCGCGGCCGGATGCTCCGGCGGCGCCACCTCGGTCCTGGCCCCCGGCCCGGAACCGCCGGAACTCGTGCGGCGCAGGTAGGTGCTCACCTCGTGCCACACCACCTCGCCGCCCGCGGACGCCTCGCTGATCATGTCGAACCGGCTGCCCCGCTCGTGCGGCCGCAGGTTCTCCGCGTGCACCCGCACCACCAGCGGCTCGGCCGCGCCGATCGGCCGCCGCTGCCGGATCTTGTTGGCCACGTGCACCAATCCGATCAGCGGGAACGGGAACTCCGGATCGGTCATCAGCCTGGTCTGCATGCCGAACGCGAGAATGTGCGGATAGGTCACCGGCAGCGTGTCCGACACCCGGAACCCGCACACCCGCGCGTACTCGGCCAGTTCGCCCGGATCGGCGACAACGCCGGACCGGGCATAACCGTGCTCCGGCAACGCATCCGAGCCACCCGATCCACCGGACCGGCCCAGCCCGCCCAGCGCGGCCTTGGCGAACAACTTCGGCAGCTGCGGCGCGGAATCCAGCTCCCGCAAGGAAATGGTCGTCATGTCACGCTCCGAGCAGACTCTGGCCACACACCCGGACCACATTGCCGTTCACCCCGACCGACGCCGGATTGGCATACCAGGCAATGGTTTCGGCCACGTCCACCGGCAACCCGCCCTGGGTCATGGCGTTCATCCGGCGGCCGGCCTCACGCAGGAACAACGGCATCGCCGCGGTCATGTCGGTCTCGATGAAGCCCGGCGCGACCGCGTTCACCGTGCCGCCCCGGCGCGCCATCCGCGGCGCCAGCGCCTGCACCATGCCGATCACGCCCGCCTTGGACGTGCCGTAGTTGGTCTGCCCGGCGTTGCCCGCGATCCCGGCCATCGAGGACACCCCGATGATCCGGCCGCCGGAGTTCAATCCCTTGCGGGACAACAGGGTCTCGTTGATGCGCAGCTGGCTGGCCAGGTTCACCGCGAGCACCGAATCCCACCGGCCGCGGTCCATGTTGGCCAGCTTCCTGTCCCGGGTGATGCCCGCGTTGTGCACCAGGATGTCCAGCCCGCCGTAGCGGCCGCCGGTGAACTCGATCAGCCTGTCCGCCGCGTCGTCGGCGGTGACGTCCAGCTGCAGCGTGGATCCGCCGACCCGGTTGGCCACAGTGGACAGCCGGTCACCGGCCGCGGGCACGTCCAGGCACACCACGGTGGCCCCGTCCCGGGCCAGCACCGTGGCGATGGACGCGCCGATGCCGCGCGAGGCCCCGGTCACCACCGCGACCTTCCCGGCCAGCGGCCGGGTCCAGTCCTCCGGCGCCAGCGCCTCCCCGGCCGCGCTGATCCGCACCACCTGCCCGGACACATAGGCCGAGCGCGCGGACAGCAGGAACCGCAGCGTCGACTCCATCGAGGCCTCGGCGCCCTTCTCCACGTACACCAGCTGCACGGTGGCGCCCCGGCGCATCTCCTTGCCCAGCGAGCGGGTGAAGCCCTCCAGCGCGCGCTGGGCGATCTTCTCCGCGGCCGCGGTGATCTTCTCCGGCGGCGTGCCCAGCACCAGCACCCGTCCGCTGGAGCGGACGCGGCGCAGCACCGGGTTGAAGAACTCGTGCAGCCGCACCAGCTGCTCGGGCGAGGTGATGCCGGTGGCGTCGAACACCAGCGCGCCGAACCGGGTGTCGCCCGCGGCGTCGGTCACCACCTCGGCGTCGGCCTTGCCCAGCACCTCGGCCACCGCGTCGGACAGGCGGCCCCCGGGCGCACCGCCCAGCAGCGCGGGGCCGGTGAGCAGGGGTTGCCCGGGTTCGTACCGGCGCAGTGGGACCGGGTCGGGCAGGCCCAGTCGGCGCACCATGAGGGAGCCAACGGTCGAGCTGGCGAACTGCTGATACCGGTCGGTCATCCGGGACGCCTCTCTACTCTGACCTGAATGCTACTCGTCGGTAGGTTAGTATTCCCAGCATCGGCCGGCACAGGGAGTAGCGCATGACTGGCATCCAGAAGGTGGCCGTCGTCGGCGGCAACCGCATCCCGTTCGCCCGCTCGAACGGACCCTACGCACACGCCTCCAACCAGGACATGTTCACCGCGGCGCTGGACGGGCTGGTCAGCCGGTTCGGCCTGCAGGGCCGGCGGCTCGGCGAGGTCGCCGGCGGCGCTGTGCTCAAACACAGCCGTGACTTCAACCTCATCCGGGAGTGCGTGCTGGGCAGCGCGCTGTCCGCCGACACCCCCGCGGTGGACCTGCAGCAGGCCTGCGGCACCGGGCTGCAGGCGGTCGTCTCGGTGGCCAACAAGATCGCACTGGGCCAGATCGAGGCCGGCATCGCCGGTGGCGTGGACACCACAAGCGACGCACCGCTGGGCGTCAACGAGGATCTGCGGCGCGTGCTGATCAGCCTGAACAGCGCCAAGAGCCTGGGCGCCCGGCTGGCCCTGCTGACCAAGCTGCGCCCCGGCCACCTCGTCCCGGACATGCCGCGCAACGCCGAACCGCGCACCGGCCTGTCCATGGGCGAGCACGCCGCCATCACCGCCAAGGAATGGGGCATCGGCCGCGCCGAACAGGACGAACTGGCCGCGGCCAGCCACCGCAAGCTGGCCGCCGCCTACGACCGCGGCTTCTTCGACGACCTGCTCACCCCGTTTCAGGGCATCGAGCGCGATGCGAACCTGCGCGCCGACTCCTCGGCCGAGAAACTGGCCAAGCTCAAGCCGGCCTTCGGCGGCGCGGCGGGCACCATGACCGCGGGCAACTCCACTCCGCTCTCCGACGGCGCGTCCACCGTGCTGCTGGCCAGCGAGGACTGGGCCAGCCGGCACAACCTGCCGGTGCTGGCCTACCTGAGCTTCTCCGAGACCGCGGCGGTGGACTACGTGCACGGCGAGGAGGGCCTGCTGATGGCCCCGGCCTACGCGGTGCCCCGGATGCTGTCCCGGGCCGGGCTGACCCTGGCCGATTTCGACTTCTACGAGATCCACGAGGCGTTCGCCTCCCAGGTGCTGGCCACCCTGCGGGCCTGGGAGGACCCGGCGTTCGGCAAGGAGAAGCTGGGCCTGGACGGCGCGTTGGGCAGCGTGGACCGCACGAAGCTCAACGTCAACGGCTCCTCGCTGGCCGCGGGACACCCGTTCGCCGCGACCGGCGGGCGGATCGTGGCCACCCTGGCCAAGCTGCTGGCCGAGAAGGGCTCGGGCCGCGGCCTGATCTCCATCTGCGCCGCCGGCGGCCAGGGCGTCACCGCGATCCTGGAGCGCTAACGCTCTCTACGGTTATATAGCGTGATTGCTAGAAAGACGAATACGGTGACATGGGCGGCGGCGCGCCGGGGCCAGTAGGCCTTTCTGGCCGAGTATCGGATCGAAGCTAGACAAGGCGATACGGTCTGATGATGGACCCGGTGCGCAACCCGTTCGCCCCCGGAGCCGGCCAGCGGCCACCCGAGCTCGCCGGCCGCGACCGCGAGGTCGACGCGTTCGACGTGGTGCTGGAACGGGTGTCCCGGGGTCGGCCGGAACGCAGCCTGGTGCTCACCGGTCTGCGCGGCGTCGGCAAGACCGTGCTGCTGGGCGAACTGCGCTCGATGGCGGTGCGCCGGGGCTGGGGCGCGGGCAAGATCGAGGCCCGCCCGGACGCCGACCTGCGCCGCCCGCTGTCGGCCGCGCTGCACCGGGCCGTGCGCGATCTGGCCGTGCGCCACCGGGCGCCGGACCGGGTGGAGGACGTGCTCGGCGTGCTCAAGGCGTTCGCCCTGCGGGCCAACGCCGACAACGCCAAACTCCGCGAGCGCTGGCAGCCCGGCATCGACGCGCCGGCCGCGGTCGGCCGGGCCGACTCCGGCGACATCGAGATCGACCTGGTGGAACTGTTCACCGACGTGGCCGAACTGGCCGCCGACGTGGGCACCGGCGTGGCGCTGCTCATCGACGAGATGCAGGACCTGCGGGCCGACGACGTGTCCGCGTTGTGTGCCGCGTGCCACGAGCTGTCCCAGTCCGGCGCGCCCCTGGTGGTGGTCGGGGCCGGGCTGCCGCACCTGCCCACGGTCCTGTCGGCCAGCAAGTCCTACTCCGAGCGCCTGTTCCGCTACGTCCGCATCGACCGGCTCGATCGATCCGACGCCGACCGGGCGGTACTGGCCCCGGTCGACCGCGAACAGGCCGAGATCACCCCGGCCGCGCTGACCGAGCTGTTCGAGGTCTCCGGCGGCTACCCCTACTTCATCCAGGCCTACGGCAAAGCGGCCTGGGACGCCGCCCCCGCCGACCCGATCACCGAGGAGGACGTGCGAGTGTCCGCCCCGGAGGCTGAGGCCGAACTGGCGGTGGGCTTCTTCGGCTCCCGCTACGAACGAGCCACCCCGGCCGAACGCGAATACCTGCGCGCGATGGCCGAACTGACCGAAGGCCGGGACGAGGGCGCGGGCAGCTCCGACGTGGCGGTGTTCCTGGGTCGCAAGCCCTCGTCCCTGTCCCCGGCCCGGGACAGCCTGATCAAGAAGGGCCTGGTCTACTCCGGGGAGCGGGGTCGGATCGCGTTCACCGTGCCGCACTTCGGCCGGTTCCTGATGACTCGCGAAGACTGACCCCCATCGACACGCAGAGACATCAACTGAACACTTCTGGATTGTGTCCTAGATCACATTCATCTGGGGTAGTAACGGACCGGGTTCGCACAGCGATGACACGGATGGCGCCGTGGCGCTGCCGGACCCCCGACCTGGCAGCGCCACGGCGCATCCACGTTCTGGGACGGGGAACACTCCGAGGTCGGTCCGAGTTGTGCCGGGCGTGACCACAGCGACTCGCCGAGCCCGGGTACGGGCCCCCGAACTGCGCGGACGCGGCTGGCTGAACACCGGCGGCGAGCAGCTCCGGCTGGCGGATCTCCGCGGCAAAGTCCTGCTCCTGGACTTCTGGACCAGCTGCTGCATCAACTGTCTTCACGTGCTGGACGAACTGCGCCCATTGGCGGAGGAGTTCGCCGACGTCCTGGTCACCATCGGCGTGCACTCGCCCAAATTCGCCCACGAAGCCGACCCCCGAGTGGTCGCCGATGCCGTCGAGCGTTACGCGGTCCACCACGCCGTGCTCGACGACCCCGACCTGACCACCTGGCAGAACTACGCGGTCAAGGCCTGGCCCACCCTCGTGCTGGTCGACCCCGAGGGCTACATCGTGCACGTGGCCGCGGGCGAAGGCCACGCCGAAGCGCTGCGCCGCGTCATCCGCGAGGTGATCGCCGACCACGACGACCGCGGCACCCTGCACCGCGGCACCGGCCCCTACGTGCCCCCACCCGCGCCGGACACGACCCTGCGCTTCCCCGGCAAAGTCACCGTCACCCCGGGCGGCACCCTCCTGGTCTCCGACACCGGCGCCCACCGCCTGGTCGAACTGGCCGCCGACGCCGACACCGTGATCCGCGAAATCGGCACCGGCATCCGAGGCACCGCCGACGGCCGCCCCGACGCGGCCCAATTCGCCGAACCCGGCGGAATCGCCTTGCTGCCCAAGGAAATCGCGGAGGCCGTCGGCTACGACGCCGTGGTGGCCGACACCGTCAACCACACCCTCCGCGCCCTGCGCCTGTCCGACGGTTTCGTGACCACGATCGCCGGGACGGGCCGGCCATGGCGCGACGGCCCCACCGACGGCCCGGCCGCGAAGATCGACCTCACCAGCCCCTGGGACGTGGCGTGGTGGGCGCCGGCCGGTGGCGTGGTCGTCGCCATGGCCGGCAACCACACCCTCAGCGTCTTCGACCCGGTGGCCGGGACCGTCCGCCGCCTGGCCGGCACCACGGTCGAGGGCTTGAACGACGGCCCAGCAGCGGAAGCCTTCTTCGCCCAGCCCTCGGCCCTGGCCGCCACCGAGACTCACCTGTGGCTGGCCGACGCCGAAACCTCCGCCCTCCGCTACCTGACCGCGGCCGAACCCGAACCTGCCGGGGCCGAACCCGAACCTGCCGGGGCCGAACCCGAACCGGCCGGGGCCCCCGAACCGGCCGCGGCCACGGGAACCGGCGCGGCAGCGGCAACCGCCCCGGCCGCCTCCGGAACCGCGCATGGCTCGGCCGCCCGCGAAACGGTCGTGGCCACCGAAACGGGCCCGGCCGCCACCTTCACCGTGCACACCGTGGCGGGCACCGGCCTGTTCGACTTCGGCCACCGCGACGGCCCCGCCGCCGAGGCCCTGTTCCAGCACCCCCTTGGCATCGCCGCGCTCCCCGACGGCAGCATCGCGATCGCCGACACCTACAACGGCGCCCTACGCCGCTACGACCCGCTCACCGACCAGGTGTCCACCCTGGCCACGGACCTCGCCGAACCGGCCGACGTCGCCGTGCTGGACGGCGAGGTGATCGTGGTGGCCTCCGCCGCCCACCGCCTGGACCGCCCCGTGCCCCCCGGCGTGGCCGGACAACTGGTCGCCGGGCCCGCCCACCAGGTCCGCCGCCCACCCACAGAACTGGCTCCGGGCGCGGTGACCCTCGCCGTCGTCTGCCAACCCCCACCCGGCCAGAAACCGGACGACCGCTACGGCCCGTCCACCCGCCTGGAGATCACCGCCTCCCCACCCGAGCTGATCCGCTCCGGCGCAGGCGAAACCACTGACCTGTCCCGCGCCCTGATCCTGGCCGACGACGTGCCCAGCGGCGTCCTGCACGTGGTCGCCCAAGCGGCCAGCTGCGACACCGAAGGCGAACACCCCGCCTGCCGCCTGACCAGACAGGACTGGGGCGTGCCCATCCGCATCACACCCGCCGGCGCCACCCGCCTCCCGCTGATGCTGGGCGGCCTGGACGACTGACAATCGCCCGACCACGCCCCGCCCGACCACGCCCCGCCCGACCATGCCCCGCGCGCCCGCGCGCCGCGCAACCGGCGCCCCGGCCTCGGCGGTTGCCCGGCCCCAGCTGTTGACGGAACCAGCCCGCCCGCCAAGTACCATTCCGCCGTGGCCGATCCCAAGCTGGAAATCCAGATGCTGCACGACCGGGTGCTGGTAAAAATCTCCCCGGAGGACGGCGAGCGTCGCAGCACCGGCGGGATCGTGATCCCGGCGACCGCACAGGTGGCCAAGCGCCTGGCCTGGGGCGACGTACTCGGGGTCGGCAACAACGTCCGGACGGTCAAAGTCGGCGACCGCGCGCTGTTCAATCCGGACGACCAGCTGGAAGTGGAAATCCAGGCCGAGTCCTACCTGGTCATGCGCGAACGCGACATCCACGCCCTGGCCACCGAACGCACCGAACACGGCACCGGCCTCTACCTCTGAGCCCACCCCGCCGCAAACCCCGCGCCCGACAAACCCCCGCGGCAACCAAACGGCAAAAACAAAAATGTGGGTGGGCACCCGACCGGGCACCCACCCACATTCCGACGAGCAGCACATTCCGACGAGAAGCACGAGAAGCACGAACCGCGCTTCCGGATCCCAGCCCAACGCCGGAGGCGTTGAGCCAACGCCGGGCGTGCTGTCCCGAGCAAGCTCAGAACGAAGCCTCGTCCAACTCCATCAGGGCGTTGTCCGCGCCTTCCACGATCTTGCGCCGCGCGCTCAGCTCCGGCAGCACGGTCTTGGCGAAGAACGACGCGACCCCGACCTTGCCCTGGTAGAACGCGGTGTCCTTGGCCGAGGGCTGCCCGTCCAGCTTGGCCAGCGCGATCTCCGCCTGCCGCTGCAGCAGCCACCCGACCAGCAGGTCGCCGATCGACAGCAGCAGCCGCACGGTGTGCTGGCCGACCTTGTACAGGTTGCTGGGCTCCTCCTGCGACGCGGTCAGGTAGCCGATCAGCGACCCGAGCATGCCCTGCGTGTCCTCAAGGGCCTGCTTGAGCAGCGCGCGTTCTTCCTTCAGCCGGCCGTTGCCGCCCTCGGCCTCCAGGAACGCGGTGATCTGGCCGGCCACGTGCGCCAGCGCCTGCCCCTTGTCCCGGATGATCTTGCGGAAGAAGAAGTCCTGCGACTGGATCGCGGTGGTGCCCTCGTACAGGGAGTCGATCTTCGAGTCCCGGATGTACTGCTCGATCGGGTAATCCTTGAGGAAGCCCGAGCCGCCCAGCGTCTGCAGCGACTGCGCCAACTGCTCGTACGCCCGTTCCGAGCCGACGCCCTTCACGATCGGCAGCAGCAGGTCGTTGACCGCCGAAGCCAGCTTGACGTCGCCCTCACCGGCGGCGATCTGGTCCTGGTAGGTCGAGGTGTACACGTACACCGCGCGCAGACCTTCCGCGTACGCCTTCTGCAGCATCAGGCTGCGCCGCACGTCCGGGTGATGGGTGATGGTGACCCGCGGCGCGGTCTTGTCCAGCATCTGGGTGAGGTCGGCGCCCTGCACGCGCTCCTTGGCGTAGTCCAGCGCGTTGAGGTAACCGGTGGACAGCGTGCCGATGGCCTTGGTGCCGACCATCATCCGGGCGTACTCGATGACCTGGAACATCTGCGCGATGCCGTTGTGCACGTCGCCAAGCAGCCAGCCGACCGCGGGGGTGCCGTGCTGCCCGAAGGTCACCTCGCAGGTGGCCGAGGCGTTCAGGCCCATCTTGTGCTCGACGTTGGTGACGAAGGCGCCGTTGCGCTCGCCCGGCTCACCCGTCTGGGTGTCGAAGTGGAACTTGGGGACCAGGAACAGGCTCAGGCCCTTGGTGCCCGGCCTGGTTTCCACGCCCGGACCCTCGGGGCGGGCCAGCACCAGGTGCATAATGTTCTCGGTGATGTCCTGGTCACCCGAGGTGATGAACCGCTTCACCCCGTCGAGGTGCCAGCTGCCGTCCTCCTGAAGGATGGCCTTGGTGCGCCCGGCGCCCACGTCCGAACCGGCGTCCGGCTCGGTGAGCACCATGGTGGCGCCCCATCCGCGGTCGATCATGATCCGCGCCCAGCGCTTCTGCTCCTCGTTGCCGTTGGCGTCCACGACGGTGGCGAAGTTCGGGCCCGCCATGTACATGAACACGGCCGGGTTGGAGCCGAGGATCAGCTCGGCGGCGGTCCACTGGACCGACGGCGGGATGCCGAAGCCGCCCAGCTCGTTGGGCAGGCCGAGGCGGTACCACTCGCCGTCCCAGAGGGCCTGGTAGGACCGCTTGAAACCCTCGGGCAGGGTGACCGAGTGGGTCTTCGGATCGAACGTGGTGCCTTCGTGGTCGCCCTCGACGAACGATTCGCCGAGCGGCCCGGTGGCCAGGACGTTCAGCTCCGAGAGCACCCCGCGTGCGGTGTCCTCGTCCGCCTGTTCGAAGGGTCCCTTGCCCAGGCGGTCCTGGACGTTGAACACCTCGAACAGGTTGAACTCCAGGTCACGGAGATTGCTCTTGTAGTGGCCCATCGTGCTCCCCTGTCGTGTCGGCGCCATTCGACGGCAGCGCCGCTACTCGTCGGTAACTTAAGTGTATTACCGCGAGGTAACCCGAGCAAGGGAGGGCGCTTGGACGTGTTCGCGGCCACTCCGTGCGGTGATCGTGGTGATCCGTTCCGACGTCCGCCCGTCCGCCTCCCCGGCCCGGCCCCGGCTGTCCGCGCCGTCACCCATCAGTGGCGCCAGCAGGCCGAGCCGGAACGACAGCGCCACCGCGTGCGCCCGGTCCCGGGCGTGCAGCTTGCGCAGAATGCTCTTCACATGAGTGCGGATGGTCTCCACGGAGACGAACAGCGTGGTGGCGATTTCCTGGTTCTCCATGCCATCGGCGATCAGCCGCAGCACCTCCTGTTCGCGCGGCGACAGCGGTTGCCGGGTGGCGGCGGCGGAGGAGACGGGGGTGAACGCCCGCAGCGGCGGCCCGCCGGCCAGCGCGGACAGTTCTGGGTCGAGGAAGCGGTGCTGCAGGTGGGTGCGCCGGATCGCCTCGATCATCCGAGCCGCCTCGGCCGACCGCAGCACGAACCCGGTCACCCCCGACCCGGCCGCCGCGGTCAGGTAACGGGTGTTGCGCAACGGCTCGCGCAGCACGGACAGCACCGCGGGCGCCGGGGACTTCCCGCACTCGCCGGCGAGCAACCGGGCGAACTGGCAGCGCGGATCGGACAACGCGTCGATCATCACCACATCCGGCCGGGCCCGCTGGCACAAAGCGAGCGCGACCTGCGGATTCGCCGTCGCGCTGAGCACCCGGACCGAGGGCGTGCGACTGAGCGCGCTGCGGAGGCCTTCGACGAACAGGGGGATCGGATCCACCACGACGATCGTGGTCGCCCGCCCCGCGGGCAGCGGGACGGTGGAAGTGGACGACGCCGAGGCGGGAGTGCTGCCCGGCACCGGCACCAGCTGCGCACGTCGGGGATCGGCGATGCGAGGCATCACGGCTCCGTTCTGTAACCCGATGGGGATAACGAGACGCCCCGATCGAGTGGCCATGACGGCACCACCCCAAAACGTCACCCAATCGGGTAACAGGGCCCCTGGGATGCAGCACGACGACATGCGCGCCGCACTGATGTACCAGCGGGCGACCAGCGAGGCCGACAAGAAGATCGCCGACCGGCTTTCGAAGATGGTCGACCAGCACCGCACCGGCAAGAAAGACGACGAAGAACCGGACCGGGACGACGAAGAGCCGGACGAGAACGGCGAGGCTAACCCGGTCGGCTAGTTGTTGGCATGTTGTTGGAAGGCCCGGATGATCTAGAAAACAGAAACCCCAGGTCCGATGTAGATACAATCTGACCTGGGGGTTTCGCTTGAGAGCGGATGACGGGAATCGAACCCGCGTTCTCAGCTTGGGAATCAGGGTGATCACCGTGGCCAACGGGTCTGACCTGCTGCTTCACATGGTCACGATTGACCGCCGTTGACCCCTGTTGACCGGCCGTAACAGCACGCAGACAGCACGCCCGGTCCCCTCCGTCCAACCCGACATTAAGCCCAGAACGCGGCCGGTGGTGCCGGGTCAAGGCACGCTCTCCCGCCTTGACGCGGTGCTGCCGGCTGTTGTCAGCAACGACGCATCGGGGTCGGTGGTCAGGACCTTGTGTCTTGTCTGGTTCGAGCCCCCATGCTCGCTTCAACTGCCATGATTGACTGCTGTGCGGCGACTTGCGTGGCTCGTGGGCAGGATTCTCCGGGGCATCCTGGCTCCGTGGGGGTTTGTTGGACAGCGAACCTATCGACCATACGGCCGGCAACCACGAACGATGGTCGGTGCTGGCGGTCGCCGTGTGCGGGCCGGTCAGCGCTGCCTGTGCGGTCGAGGTGTCATCCGAATGACTGTCGGTCAGTACGGCCCTTTTCTCGGCTGCACGGCGCACCGATGGGATGGAAGCGGCTGCAACTACGCATGGGCGGCGAACGGTCGCCGGCTGCCGCAGCGTGCGCAGCGAACAAGACGGTGGTAGCCGTTGGCCGGTGGCGCGGAGCGTTGCCGGGCGTCGATCGCCATGACCAGCTCGCAAAGGTCGGCCACCTCGGCGATCGTCAACGGCCTGGTGCACGTCGCCAACTTGGGCTCTTGGCTCGTGCGCGCTGGTGCCGGTGGCGCTGCCTGGTCTGCGCAGCGTAGCCGCGCGCCCGGTGCCCGGCCGGGAGCGGAGCGGTAGGCCGGTG
>DASZNF010000036.1:0-33321 GCA_035551355.1 Pseudonocardiaceae bacterium
CAACCACTCACGCTCATCGGCACGCAGCACCACCGACGGCAACGACGACTTCGACACCACACGTCCTCACGGCAGACACAGGAACACTGCCGCTCCCCACTACCACACCACAACCGAATCTTAGCGGCGACACACTACTAGTGCAACGTGGCGTAGACGATGACGTTGTCCTCGTAGCTGTGCGCGCTGTGGTCGAAAACACCACCGCAGGTGATCAACCGCAGTTCCGCGTCGGAGGTGTCGCCGTAGACGGCGTCGGCCGGGAACTCGCTCTTGGCGATCTCCTGGGTGCGGGTCACCACGAACGTCGCGGTGCTGCCGTCCTGTCTGGACACCAGCACCTGATCACCGGCCCTGACCTCGTGCAGCCGGAAGAAAATGCCCTCCTGTTTGTCGCCGTCGACGTGACCGAGAATCACCGACGGGCCGATTTCACCTGGGGTCGGGCTGTATTCGTACCAGCCGGCCTGCATCGGCGTGCTGACCGGCGGGAGCTGCACGGTCTTGTCCGGGTTGAGGCCCAGCTGAACGAGGCTGGACTGCGCCTCGATACTGGGAATGCGCACCGAGACCGGGGTCGAACGCGGCAACGATGGGGACGCGGGCGCGCCGCTGGACGCGCCCGCCGCCACCACCGATGTGTCCACTGTGGAGTGTTGTGGCGTGGTTGCGTTCCCCGAGCCGCAACCCGCGACCAGCAGGGCCAACCCGACCCAGACGATCCACAGTGGACGCATCAGACGACGCATGCTGTTCAGCCCCAGGTGCTCACGATCGAGGCCAGCGCGCCGCCGCCGGTCTCCGGTGCGCCCTGCGGCCGCACCGAAACGCCACCGCTGCGCGGCGACGTGGTCGTGGCCTGCGCAGACGGAGCGGCGGTGGTTTCGCGGGTCGGGGCGGGCGTGACCGAGGGCGCCTGGGTCGCGGTCGGGGCCGCGCCGTCCACCGTGGGCGAGGGCGCCGGGGTGACCGACGCCGCATTTCCCGTGGTGGTCAGCAATCCGCCGCCGAGCAGCGCGGCGAATCCCGCGGCCACGATGATCCGGGTGAGCTTCACTGGATATCTCCTTCCAATTCACGGACGACCCGTATACGCGGAAGGAGATCTTCGGGTTGCATCCGGTCGAGGCAATTTTTCCGGACCGGCCGCGACGTGCGGCATTCACGTGAAGCCCCCGGAACGAAGCGAAGAAAAGGTGGTGGGGGCCGGCTCCCCCCTGACGAGTCGGCCCCCACCGATGGGATCGTCACGCCCGGCCGAGCCGGACCGACGATGCTTTCCGTCCACAATGGACTATAATGGAAACGTTGGTGCGCAGCGTGTTGTGCGGAATCAGTGCCAGGAACCCACCCGGCGGCCTCCCCGCCGCCGGTCTCCGGCGCCCCCTGCGGCCGCACGATCACCTCCGGCGCGTGCTGAGCAGGCGCCGGAGTGCCGGTCTTCACCACCGGCAGGCACCTACTGGCCGAGGACCGGCTCGCGCTGGCCGGCGCCTCGCTGGTGGTCGGGTTGGTGCCGCTGCCGGCGGGCGGCGCGGACCTGGTGGTCGTCGTGGTCAGCGGACAGGGCGGCCACGGCCGAACCGACAACCCCCAGTCGTGTTCGGTTCATTTCCACTCCCCCAAGTGTGTGTTGTGCCCTGTACACACCTGGGGGAGGGATTCGGTTGCCCGGTCGGACGACGAATTCAGTCCAGATCGTCGTGGCGCATCAGCTGCCGGCCGGCCTCGGTGATGGAGCCGGACAGCGACGGGTAGACCGAGAAGGTCAGCGCCAGATGTTCCACGGTGAGCTGGTTCTGCACGGCCAGCGCGATTGGCAGGATCAGCTCGCTGGCGTTGGGTGCGACCACCACGCCGCCGATGACCACACCGGTGGCCGGGCGGCAGAAGAGTTTGACGAAACCGCGGTGCAGCCCCTCCATCTTGGCCCGGGCGTTGGTGGCCAGCGGGAGCATGACGGTACGCGCGGGCACCTGGCCGGAGTCGATGGCGCTCTGGCTGATGCCCACGTTGGCGATTTCCGGATGGGTGAACACGTTGGCGGCCACGGTCTTGAGCTTGATCGGCGCGACCCCCTCGCCCAGCGCGTGCCACATGGCGATGCGGCCCTGCATCTGGGCGACCGAGGCGAGCATGAGCACGCCGGTGCAGTCGCCCGCGGCGTAGATGCCGGACACGCTGGTGCGGGAGACCCGGTCGACCGAGATGAACCCGCCGCGGCCGAGCTCGATGCCGACCCGCTCGAGACCGATGTCGGTGGTGTTGGGCACGGAGCCGACGGTCATCAGCGCGTGACTGGCCTCGATGGTGCGGCCGTCGGAGAGGTGGACCAGGACCCCGTCGCCGATGCGCTCGACCTTGTCCGCACGGACATGCTTGACCACGGTGGTGCCGCGCTCGGCGAACACGTCCTCCAGCACGGCGGCGGCGTCGGCGTCCTCGTAGGGCAGCACGCGGTCGCGGCTGGACACGAGGCTGACGTCCACGCCCATCTCGGTGTAGGCCGAGGCGAACTCGGCGCCGGTGACGCCGGAGCCGATGACCACCAGGTGCTCGGGCAGCTCGGGCAGGTCGTAGATCTGCCGCCAGGTGAGGATGCGCTCGCCGTCGGGCTGGGCGCCGGGGATCACCCGCGGGTGGGCGCCGGTGGCGATCAGTGCGGCATCGGCCTCGATCTCCTCGGCCGAGCCGTCGGACTTGGTGACCGACACCATGTGCCGGGCCAGCCCGGGCGCGTCGTCGCTGAACCGGGCGTACCCGTTGATCACCCGGACGCCCTCGCGCTGCACCCGAGAGCGGATGTCAGCCGATTGGGCCAGAGCGAGCCCCTTCACCCGTCCGTGGACCGCCGGGGTGTCGACCTCGGCCGTGGCGTTGTCGGTGCGGATGCCGAGTTCGTCGGCATTGCGGAAGGCGGAGCGGATACCGGCCGAGGCGATGAAGGTCTTGGAGGGGACGCAGTCGTAGAGCACGCACGCGCCGCCGAGGCCCTCGGGCTCGGCGATGGTGACATCGGCACCGTGCTGGGCCGCGACCAGTGCGGCCTCGTAGCCGGCCGGTCCCCCGCCCATGATGACGATGCGGGTCACGGCATCCTCCTCCGTTGTGGCGCCGGCGGTGTGGTGGGCCGTCGGCGGTCGGCTGCCGGCGGGTGTGTCGCCGACAGTTGTGTTGTGGTCCGGTCGCCTGCGGCGTGGTGCGTCGCCAGCGGTCGGGTCGCGTTGGTCGCGGTCGGGGTCGCGGTCGGGGTCGGGTCGCGGTCAGCCAGTCCGGGCCGGGTCTCCAGGCTCGGCCCGGATCCCCGGCTCTGGTCCGGTCACCGGGCCCGGCCGGTTGACCAGCCCTGGCCAGGTACCGGTTTGGGTCGCGTCGCTGACCGTCTGGGTGACAGTCGGGACGCCACGCTCACCTCGGGTCACCACGCCGTCACCCGGAGCGCCACACCCGGCCTTCCGCCGCGCGGCAGCTCGCGATTCCACACCGTACGCGGTGGTCGACGGCCAGACCCACCCGACTACGACCGGCCGGGTCCGGGCAAGCCTTGATCACGACCGGCCGACGCCAGGACGCGTCTCGATCACGACACGAACGGAACCGAGCGCGCCGCGCGGGGCCGGGCGAGCGGCCGATCATGGTCGCGCCGGGCAGCTGTCCGGTGCTCGTGTTTGGTGCTCGTGTTTGGTGCTCGACGCAGAGCCCGGCACGATCGCGCCGGCCGGCGCCCGGCGGAGAGCCCGCGAGATCACACCGGTTGCCCGTTCGACGACGGGCGGGTCGTTGCCCGTTGTCGAACGGGGCGGGCGGTTGATCTTTGCCGAGCGCAACCGTGATCAGCCGCACCCGCCTGTCGGGTCGATCAGCCGGCTGCGCCACGACCAGCACAAGATCGGCGCGCGGCCGGCCCTTCGAACAGCGCGGATGGGTGGTGGAGACCATTGCCCCCTTCGTGTGGGTCACAAGGTCCCAACTCCGGCCAGTTTGGGTCGCTAGGCTGTGGATCGTGACGCTCTATGCCGCGTACGGGTCCAACATGGACCCGGCCCAGATGATGGAGCGAGCCCCGCACTCGCCAATGGCGGGCACCGGTTGGCTCGTCGGCTGGCGTCTGACGTTCGGCGCCGAGGATCTCACCTGGGAAGGTGCGCTCGCGACGATCGTCGAGGACCAAAAATCGCAGGTCTTCGCGGTGTTGTACGACATGACGCCCGAAGACGAGTCCCGGCTCGACAGCTGGGAGGGCTCCGAGTTGGGCCTGCACAGGAAGATCCGGCTGCGGGTGCAGACCCTCGAAGGCTCGGTGCTCGCCTGGCTCTACGTGCTGGACGCCTACGAGGGCGGCCTGCCGTCCGCGCGATACCTGGGCGTGGTCGCCGAAGCGGCCGAATCCGCCGGCGCACCCGCCGACTACGTGGACAACCTGCGCGGCCGACCCTGCGGCGGCATCGGCCCCTGACCGACCGCCCGCGCGGCGACAGGGGCAGCCCGGCCAGCCCTGACGTGACGGTGAACCCTGACCGCCCGCGCGCGTGGCGACAGGCCCCTCCGCGTGGCGACAGGCCTTCCCATGGCGGCAGTCCCCTCCCCATGGCGACAGGCCCCTCCCAGTTCCTCCGCCGGGCGGCAGTCCCCTCCGCGGGACGGCATCGATTCCAGCCCCGGCACCGTCAGCGGCTCCGGCCGCCAGTCGTGCCTGTCGCGCCGGTCCTGCTGGGCGCGGGCATCCCGTTGCACGCCGGTTCCGCGCGGGATCGGATCGAGCTGGAGCCGGTGAGCTTGGACCGGTCCGGCGAGATCACGTCCCTGCGTTTCCGGGTGCGGAAGTAGCTCGGGCGTCGTTGCCGTTGCCGCCGTTGCCGCCATGGTCGTGAGCCGTGGTCGTGAGCCGTGGTCGGGTGGGTCGGGATTCGGTTGTGTGGGGGTTGCTCAGGCGGCGCACCTCCGTTCGTCGAATGCCGTGCGCAGGCGGGTGCACAGGTCGCGGGGATCGACCAGGTCCTCGGGGTCGGCGCGGAGCACGAGCCAGCCTCTTCGGCGCAGGTCGGCCTCTCCGACGACCTCCGCCGCCAAACGCCTGCGGCCCGTTGCTCCCTGGTAGCGGACGCCGACGTGCAGGTCGGGCCAGGCGAAGTCCAGTTGGGACAGCAACTGGCCGTCCGGATCACGCACCTCGTACTGGCAGGCCGGGCCGGGGAAGCCCGCGTCGACCATGGCCAGCACGGCCGCGCTTTCGGCCGCCGAGTTGGGCCGGCCGGTGGCCAGGGCGAGCAGGCGGTGGGCCTGGCGGGTGCCCCTGGGGTCCGGGCGGGCCTGGAGGTACTCGTGGATCGCGGACCGGAGGGCCGGGCGGTCGTGCGGCGGGGAGCGGCGCAGCGCCTGGTCGGCGCAGGCCAGTGCGGCCCGGCGCGCGGCCGTGCACAGGACTTCGCCGATGGCGGCGGGCAGGGTGACCACCCGGAGTTTCGCGATTGTTGTGACCTCCGTCTCGTTCGGGATGTTCTGGTGGACGACCAGGCCGTTGCGCGACCGGATGCGCTGGTCGTGAGGGACCGATACGTGGACCGGGAATCCGGCCACCGCGGTGCAGCCGTGCAGGGCGGCCGCGCTCGAGCCGACGACCACGGCGGACGGCCCGGCGAGCAGGAGCGCGCCGGCACAGCGGGTACGCAGATCCAGGGCGCGCGACCCGTCGAGTAAGACGCCGCGACCGAAGGCGACCAGGTTGCCGCGCTCGATCGCGATGCGCAGGCGGTGATCGCCGATCGCGGCGCGAGCGGTCCGGTAGGTGAAGGCGCCGTGCAGGCCGTCGATGTCGTTCATGAGTCCAGCTTCGGCGGACTGGGGGCATTGTGGGGGCGGGGTGGGGGCGGCTGTGGACAGGTGCGTCGGCTGTGGACAGGTGGCGCCGGGGTGGGGGAAAATGTGCTAGTGCGCCGGGCGGGGACGGGGCATGTCCAGGCCCGCTTGTAGGGCATTCCGTCCCCATGGGGCGGGCGGTGGCCGGTTTGCGACGAGCGGTCGCGAAATACGAAGGGCGCGGGGAGCGCCTGGGGCCGGTTGCCGGGCGTCTCGATTGGCTGGTCGAGCCGACGAGCGGGTGATCGGGATCGGCGTAGCGGTACGGGTCCTGAGCTGGGAAAAGTACGTTGGCCGGGCTGGTGCGCGGGCCCAATCGGCCGCCGATGGCCGGGCGCGGAAGCCACGGTGGGAGCGGCGGCTGGGTGCGACGAGCGTCAGGGAAGTCAGGCGGGTAACCGCGGCCGCGCGCTGGATGCCCGGAAGGCCGGGCACGGTAGCTGGGGGCCATCAGGGGCACGCGAGCGCCCAGGAAAAGCGCTCGGCCTGCGCAGAAGGCGGGGGTGCGCAGGCCGAGCGGGTCGTCGGGACCAGCGGGGTCCTCAGGCCGGGCGGGTCCTCAGGCCGAGCGGGGTCCTCAGGCCGAACGGGTCCTCAAGACGAACGGCGCGTCAAGACGAACGTCAAGATGAGCAACGCGTCAGGACGAAGGGCGGCGTCAGGACGAGGCCAGGGCGGCCAGGGCCGAGTGCAGGAGGACGCGGACGGCCACCGGCAGCGCGCGTTCGTCGGCCCGGAAGGTGGGGCGGTGGATGTCTTCCATCGGACCCTCGCCGGACCACACGCCCAACCGCGCGTACGAGCCCGGCACATGTTCGTTGTACCAGCCGAAATCCTCACCTCCGCTGGACTGCGGAGTGCTGGTCACGGCGTCGTCGCCCAGCGCGGCGCGGACGCCGGCGCGGAGCATTTCGGTGCTGTCGGCTTCGTTGCTCACCGGCGGCACACCCCGGCGGTGCTCCAGCTCGAAGCCCACCCCGGTGGGGAGGAGGAGGGACTGGACCAGGCCGGACACCAGCGGCTCCAGCTCCGACCAGGTGTCGCGGTCGCCGGTGCGCAGGGTGCCGCGCAGGACACCGTCCTGGGGCACGGCGTTGGCCGCTTCACCCGCGTGGACGGCGCCCCAGACCAGGACGGTGCCGGAACGCGGGTCGACCCGGCGGGAGAGCAGGGTGGGCAGGCCGGTGATGACCGTGCCCAGCGCGTGCACCAGGTCGGCGGTCAGGTGCGGGCGGGAGGTGTGGCCGCCGGGCGAGGTCAGGCGCAGTTCCAGCATGTCGGCGGCGGCGGTGATGGCGCCGACCCGGGTGCCGACCTTGCCGACCTCAAGACGGGGGTCGCAGTGCAGGCCGAAGATCCGGCTCACACCCTCCAGGCCGCCGGCCTCGATGACGTCCAGCGCGCCACCGGGCATGGTCTCCTCGGCGGGCTGGAAGATGAAGCGGATGCGGCCGGGGAGTTCGGGCGCGGACGCGGCGGCCAGGGCGGCGCCGAGCAGGGCGGTGGTGTGCATGTCGTGTCCACACGCGTGGCAGGCACCATCCACGGTGGACCGGAAGTCCAGTCCGCTCGCCTCGGTCAGCGGCAGCGCGTCCAGGTCGGCGCGCAGCGCCACGCACTCGTCGCCGTCGCCGACATCGCAGATCAACCCGGTGCCGGTGGGCAGCACCATCGGCTTGAGACCGGCTTCCTGCAAGCGTTCGCGCACCACCTCGGTCGTGGCGAACTCCTGACGGGACAGTTCCGGGTGGGCATGAATGTGCCGCCGCCAGGCCACCAGGTCCGCGTTGTGGGCGGCCAGCCAAGCGTCCAACCAGGACGGTCCCCGTCCTGCGCCCATGTCCGGCACGGCGCTAATGCTGACACCACTTTCGGTCAACAGCACGTCGCGCGCGTCTTCGCGGACGGTTCCGGCGCCTTTGGGCAGCTCCGGACGTGAGTCCACCACAGTCACGCGAGTCCTCCATCATGAGACACGGCACAAGCACCACAGAGTGGGTGCGCCCGGTCGTTTCCCATGTTGCCGCAGCCGACTGCGGCGACCCGCCTGATCCTCGGAGAAGCCGACCGCCGGTTGTGCACGTGCGCTGAGCGGTGACCGGCATATCGGCGCGGCGAACTGAATCAGCCACGCCGCTCAGGCGAGCGGAACCCGGCTCAGCCCTTGGCGTTCTGCAGGTTCTTGACCTTCACCTTGTGCCGGTAACGGGCCCGGTGACCGTAGTAGACGATCACCAGCAGCACGATCGCCACCACCGCGACCACGGCTTTGCGCTTGGTTTTGGCCGCGTCCGCCTGTTGCTGCTGCTGGTTGATGTTGGTCGTCGTGGGGCTCGCCGGAGTCGGACCGGCCTGGGGCGCGAGATGAGCACCGGCCGCCACCTGGTCGAGTGAGACGGTGCGCACAGCGGCCGGAGCGGGCGCGGCGGCCGCCACGCCCGCGGGCAGACCGAAGGCGAACACCAGGACCAGGGCACCGAGCAGCAGGGACCCGGGCGTCCGCCGAAGGGCACTGCGCATCGCGGTCTCCTCACCTCGGCGGGCCGAGCCCTGCCGGACCCGGTACCAATACGTTACCGAGTGTGGGCGAATGACCTGAAGGAAGTAAGCCCGAATGGTTGAGTCGATCACTCCGCGCTTGACGAAACGCCCGAACCGGCCCCGGAACCGTTGAACGCGGACAGGATGCGTTCAGCGGCCAGGGTGGGGGTCAGCTGACCGTCGGCCACCAACCGCTCGACCTCGGGCACCAGCGCCCGCACCGCCGGATCGGTGCGCAGCCTGCGGGCCAGCGTGTCGCGCACCATCGACCAGGTCCAGTCCACCTGCTGGCGCCGCCGAGCCTCGTCGAACCCGCCGGTGCGCCGCATGGTGTCGCGGTGTTCGCCGATCGTCTCCCAGACCTCGTCCAAGCCGGTGCCCTCCAGGGCGCTGCAGGTCAGCACGGGTGGGGTCCAGGGCGCGTCCGGCGCGCGCAGCAGCCGCAGCGCCCCGGCCAGCTCCCGGGCCGCCTTCTTGGCTTCCCGGGCGTGTTCGCCGTCGGCCTTGTTCACCGCGATCACATCGGCCAGCTCCAGCACGCCCTTCTTGATGCCCTGCAGCGAATCGCCGGTGCGGGCCAGGGTGAGGAACAGGAAGCAGTCGACCATGTTGGACACGGCCACCTCGGACTGCCCGACCCCAACCGTCTCCACCAGCACGATGTCGAACCCGGCGGCCTCCATCAGCACGATGGTCTCCCGGGTCGCGGTGGCCACCCCGCCCAGCGTGCCCGAGGTCGGGGACGGGCGGATGAACGCGTTCGGGTCGTTGGCCAGCCGGTTCATCCGGGTCTTGTCGCCCAGGATGCTGCCGCCGGTGCGGTTGGACGAGGGGTCGACGGCCAGCACCGCGACCTTGTGCCCGGCCGCGGTGAGCATGCTGCCGAAGGCGTCGATGAAGGTCGACTTCCCCACCCCGGGCACCCCGCTGATGCCCACCCGCTGGGCCGCACCGGCCGAGGGCAGCAGCTCCACCAGCAGTTCCTGGGCCTGCGCCTGGTGCTCGGGCCGGGTGGACTCGACCAGGGTCACCGCCTTGGCCAGGGTGGCCCGGTCGGCCGCCCGCACACCCGCCGCGTACTCGTCGACGTCGATCTTGCGGACCATCGGCTACCGGGCGATCACAGGTCGATGTCGTGTCGCCGGGCCAGCTCGCGCAGCAGGTCCACGGCGGCATCGGCGATCACCGTGCCCGGCGGGAAGATGGCCGAGGCGCCCGCCTCACGCAGGGCCTCGAAGTCGCCCTCCGGGATCACCCCGCCGACCACCACCATGATGTCCGGCCGACCGGCCCTGGCCAGCTCGTCACGCAGCGCGGGCACCAGGGTGAGGTGACCGGCGGCCAGCGAGGACACGCCGATCACGTGCACATCGGCCTCCACCGCCTGCCGGGCCACCTCCTCCGGCGTGGAGAACAGCGGCCCCACGTCCACGTCGAAGCCGAGGTCGGCGAACGCGGTGGCGATCACCTTCTGGCCCCGGTCGTGGCCGTCCTGGCCCATCTTGGCCACCAGCACGCGCGGCTGGCGGCCCTCCTCCTCGGCGAACCGCGCCAGCAGCTGCCGGGCGGTGTCCACGTTCGGCGAGGTACCCACCTCCTGCCGGTACACCCCGGAGATCGTGCGGATCTGGCCGGCGTGACGGCCGTAGGACTTCTCCAGCGCGCCGGAGATCTCGCCGACCGTGGCCTTGGCCCGGGCCGCGTCGATGGCCAGCGCCATGAGGTTGTCGGACAGATCCCCGCCGGAGGACTTCTGCTCGGCCGCGCGGGTCAGCGCGTGCAGCGCGGACCGCACCGCGTCGTCGTCACGCTCCTCGCGCAGTCGGCGCAGCTTGTCCAGCTGCTGGGCCCGCACCCCGGCGTTGTCCACCTTGAGGACCTCGACCTGCTCGTCGTTGTCCACCCGGTACTTGTTCACCCCGATGACCGGCTGGCGGCCGGAGTCGATGCGGGCCTGGGTGCGCGCCGCGGCCTCCTCGATGCGCAGCTTGGGGATGCCGGCGTCGATTGCCTTGGCCATCCCGCCGGCGTTCTCCACCTCGGTGATGTGCCCCCATGCCTTCATCGCCAGGTCGTGGGTCAGCCGCTCGACGAAAGCGCTGCCGCCCCAGGGATCGATGACCCGGGTGGTGCCGGATTCCTGCTGTAGCAACAACTGCGTGTTGCGGGCGATGCGCGCGGAGAAGTCGGTGGGCAGGGCCAGCGCCTCGTCCAGCGCGTTGGTGTGCAGGGACTGGGTGTGGCCCTGGGTGGCGGCCATCGCCTCGACGCAGGTGCGGATCACGTTGTTGTAGACGTCCTGCGCGGTCAGCGACCAGCCGGAGGTCTGCGAGTGGGTGCGCAGGCTCAGCGATTTCGCGTTCTCCGGCGCGAACTGCTTGACCAGCTTGGCCCACAACAGCCGCGCGGCCCGGAGTTTGGCCACCTCCATGAAGAAGTTCATGCCGATGGCCCAGAAGAACGACAGCCGCGGCGCGAACGCGTCGACCGGCAGGCCCGCTTCGACGCCGGCCCGGATGTACTCCACGCCGTCGGCCAGGGTGTAGGCCAGTTCCAGATCGGCCGTGGCCCCGGCTTCCTGCATGTGGTAGCCGGAAATGGAGATACTGTTGAACTTCGGCATCCGCTGCGAGGCGTAGGCGAAGATGTCGGAGATGATCCGCATCGAGGGCTGCGGCGGATAGATGTAGGTGTTGCGCACCATGAACTCTTTGAGGATGTCGTTCTGGATGGTGCCGGCCAGTTTCTCCGGCGCCACGCCCTGTTCCTCAGCGGCCACGACATAAAGCGCCATGACCGGCAGCACCGCGCCGTTCATGGTCATGGACACGCTCATCCGGTCCAGCGGGATCCCGTCGAACAGCTGGCGCATGTCGTAGATCGAGTCGATGGCCACCCCGGCCATGCCGACGTCGCCGGCCACCCGGGGGTGGTCGGAGTCGTAGCCGCGGTGGGTGGCCAGGTCGAACGCGACCGACAGACCCTTCTGCCCGCCGGCCAGATTGCGCCGGTAGAAGGCGTTGGACTCCTCGGCGGTGGAGAAACCCGCGTACTGGCGGATGGTCCAGGGCTGGTTGACGTACATCGTCGGGTACGGGCCACGCAGGTAGGGCGGCTTGCCCGGGTAGGTGTTCAGGAAGTCGAGGCCGGCCAGGTCTTCGGCGGTGTAGACCGGTTTGATGCCGATGCCCTCGGGCGTCTCCCAGGCCAGCGCGTCCGGGCCCTTGCCGGTGCGCTCGTGCAGAAGTTGTTGCCACGCCTGGGGATCGGCGCTCGGCGGGTCGCCGAGGCCGATGTCGGCGAAGTTCGGGATGGACTCGGTCATCGCGCCGCCTCCCACGTCTGCCAGGTTTTCCGCAGCACTTCCAGGGCGTCACAGCCGCGGTGGAGGAACTCGTCGGCGTGCCCGGTCCTGGGCGATCCGGCGAGCAGAACCGTTGTGGCGCCGGCCTTCTTCAGCGCGGCGACCGCGTCGGCCGCCTGTTCGCCGTAGGTCGTGTCGGTGCCGCACAGGCACGCGATGCGCAGGCCGCTCTCGGTGAACGCCTTCACCACACCGTCCACATCGGACGTCGCGCCCGCGGTCGGGGTGTCGAAACCGCCCGCCTGCAACAGGTTCGAGGCGAAACTGGCCCGCGCGGTGTGCGCGGCGACCGGGCCGAGGGTGGCCAGGAACACCGCGGGCCGGATGCCGGAGCGGGCCAGTTCGGCCTCGGCCCGGTCGCGCAGTTCCTCGAAGTCCTGGGCGTAGCGGCGGCGGGGCAGGCCACCGCCGGTGCGCTCCGGCGCCGGTGGGCGCTCCAGCGATTTCTCGGCCAGGTTGGGGAACTCGCTGACCCCGGTGATCGGGTCGGCCCGGTGCGCGATGCGCTCCTCGCGGGCCTGCCAGGTCTTCGCCAGCCGGTCGGCCAGCGCGCCGGAGCTCAGCTGGGCGGCGACACCGCCATCCCGCTCGATCTCGGTGAACACGTCCCAGGCCTGGTGGGCCAGGGAATCGGTGAGCGACTCCACGTACCAGGAGCCGCCCGCCGGGTCGATCACCCCGGCCAGCTTGGACTCCTCCAGCAGGATCGACTGGGTGTTGCGGGCGATCCGCCGGGAGAACGCGCCGGGCGCGCCGACCGCGTGGTCGAAGGGCAGCACGGTGACCGCGTCCGCGCCGCCGATGCCGGCGGCGAAGCAGGCCACCGTGGTGCGCAGCATGTTCACCCACGGGTCGCGGCGGGTCATCATCGCCGGGGAGGTGACCGCGTGCTGGCGCTGTGCGGCGGCCGCGCCGCGCACCCCGCTGACCTCGGCCACCCGCGCCCACAGCCGGCGCGCGGCGCGCAGCTTGGCGATCCCGGCGAACTGGTCGTCGGTGACCGCGAACCGGAATTCCAGCTGGGCGGCCGCGGCGGTGGCGTCCAGTCCGGCGGCGGTCAGGGCCCGCAAGTAGGCCACGCCGGTGGCGATGGCGGCGCCCAGTTCCTCGGCATCCGAACCGCCCGCCTCGTGATAGGGCAGGCCGTCGGCCACGAAGCCGCGCAGCTGCGGGTAGCGGCCGGCGAGTTCGGCGACGAACGCGGCCGCCTCGGCCGGATCGGTCGAACCGCCGGAGCGGGCCGACCAGCCGATCGGGTCGATGCCCAGGTTCCCGGTCACCTCGCTGGCCGGGATGCCCCGGCCGGCGTAGAGCGCCAGCAGCGCCTCGGCGGCGGCCCGGTGCTCCGGGCCGGCGTCCAGGGTGACCGCGGCCAGATCCAGCAGCACTTCGGACAGCGCGGTCGGCAGGCCGTCCACCGGCAGCGCGTCGGCGCCCACGGTCAGCCACAGCGAGGTGACGCCGTTCTCCAGATCGGCCAGGATCGCCTCATTGGCCGCGGCCGGATCGGGATCGGCGTGCCAGGCCCGCACATCCCAGCCGGTCAGCGTGCCGCCCTCCGGCCGGCCGCCCCGGGTGAACGGGGCCAGGCCGGGCAGCCCGGTGGCGCCCGCGGGCAGGTCCGCGGCCGTGTACAGCGGCGCGATCGGGATGTGGTCATAGCTGGTGGCGGCAAGCAGGTCCTCGGGCGCTGGCGCGTCGGAGGCGTCGGCCTGGCCGGATTTCACCAGCACCGCGCGCACCAGTTCCCGCCAGTCGTCCCGGGTGACGTCGGGAAACTCGGCGGCGAGATCGAGCCCGTCTGGCGGGGTGGTCATATTCTGCGATGGTACTTGCGGGTACTGCGCGTGGCTTGTGACCAACGTCGCCGTGACCGATGCAGTGCCGCCGCGGTACCGATCCGGTATCGCCGAACCGGAGGGCTGACGATTGGCTCATACCTCCTCCGTCACAATGGGCGGGTGTCCACCCCCAACCAACCGGACGACCGGCTGATCGCCGACCGCTACCGACTCCAACGGGTGATCGGCCGCGGCGCGATGGGCGTGGTCTGGCTGGGCTATGACGAGGTGCTGCACCGGGCCGTCGCGGTCAAAGAGGTGCAGCTGCCACCGGGTCTGCCCGAGGGCGAGGCCATCGCGGTACGGGAACGGACACTGCGCGAGGCCAGAGCCGTGGCCGCGCTGACTCACCCGAACGTGATCTCCGTGTTCGATGTCGCCCGGCGCCGCGAGGAACCGTTCGTGGTGATGGAACTGCTGCGCTCGCGCAGCCTGGCCGACGTGGTCGAGGGACTGGGCCGGTGCGACGAGCAGCAGGCCGCGTCGGTGGCCGACGCGGTGGCCGCCGGGCTGGACGCCGCGCACCGCCGCGGGGTCACCCACCGGGACGTCAAACCGGGCAACGTGCTGATCGGCGACGACGGCCAGATCAAGCTCACCGACTTCGGCATCGCGCGCAACCTGGCCGAGGTGACCATGACGCACAGCGGCATGATCATGGGCACCCCGGCCTACATCGCGCCCGAGGTGGTCTCCGGCGATCCGGTGACGCCCGCGGCCGACCTGTGGAGCCTGGGCGCGATGCTCTACGCCATCGGCACCGGCACCCTGCCCTACGACAAGGGCGACGCGCTGGAGACGGTGATGGAGGTGGCACAGGGCCAGGTGCCCACGCCGCCGCCGGGCACCCCGCTGGCCGAGGTGATCGGCCTGCTGATGGTCAAGGACCCGCACGCACGCATCGGGCTGAACGAGGTGCGCAGGCAGATCCGCACGCTGCTGCCCGAACCGGGCACCCGGGTGTTCGGCTCGCCCCGGGATGAGTCCGACGGCCCGGCGGACAACAAGCCGACCACCAAGTTCCGGCCGCAGCAGCCCGAGCCGGCCACCCCACCTGCCGGGTCCGCTCCCGCGCTGGCCCCCGATCCCGGACCGCTGCCCTTCGGCGCGGGCGCGTCCCCCGGACTGGCGCCCGATCCGGGGCCGCTGCCGTTCGCAACCGGCGCACCGGGGCCGAATTCCTCGCCCGGACTGGCCGCTGACCCGGGCCCGTTGCCGCTCGGGGCCGAGCCCCGGCCCTATCCGACCGGCACGCTGTCCGGTCCGCCCCGGACCCCGCCCTACGGTCAGGCCTCCTACGGCGCACCGAACTACGGTCCGCCGACCCCGCCCGGGGGCGCGCCCCGCGGCCGGGCTCGGCGCAAGCGGCGCGGCGGGCTGGCGACCACGCTGATCACGCTGGCCGCGGTGGTGGTCTTCGTGCTGGCGGTGGGCGGTGGTTTCGCCGCGGCCCGCGCGGTGGCCGGGCAGTCGCTGCTGCCCACGGCGTCCACGCCCAGCGGCGGGGGCGGGTCGCCGTCCGCGCCGGCCTCCGCGGTGACGCCGGTGCAGTTCACCTCGAAGTCGATCCAGATCGTGTTGTCCAATAACGGCGACGGCGGCAACATCGTGGTGTCGGTGCCCGATGGCTGGACGGAGTTCGTCGAGCAGAAGTCGGCGTCCCAGGCGCTGCCGGCCAGTGTCGCGGTGCGCTGGGTGAACTCCTCGGGCAACCAGGAGATGAGCGTCGAGCGCTACCCCGGCTTCTATCCGAACCGGAAGCTGAGCCAGTACGTGTCCTCGCTGACCTCGGACTGGCAGCCCAATCTGGCCATCTCGTCCAACACGGCGATCACCGACCAGGCCGGCAACGACTACGACCAGCCGCGCTACCTGCAGTACAGCACCACCGAAACCGGCGGCACCAACAACAGCGCGATGAGCGTGGCCCGCACGACCTTCACCAACGTGCTGCCGCACGGCGACGATCTGTGGGTGCTGTCGGTGACGGTGCCGACCGACCAGGTCGACTCCGGGCAGACCTATCTGTGGGACAAGGTGCGCAACACCTTGCAGTGGACGGACTGAGCGCCGGGCGCGAGCCGTAGTCTTGCCGGGTGACAGGCATTGACCAGCAGCAGCGCAGCATCCCCGACGCCGCCGCCGCGGCCGCGGAGCTGCGGGAGGCGACCGGGGTCGACCGGCACGACGTGGCCGTGGTTCTCGGTTCGGGGTGGCGGCCGGCCGCCGATGTGATCAGCGAGGCGGGCGAGCCGGTGGCCGAGGTGCCCATGGCCGAGCTGCCCGGATTCCGTCCGCCGACGGTGGCCGGGCACGGCGGCACCATCCGCTCGGTGCGACTGGGTGACCGGCGGGCGCTGGTGTTGCTGGGCCGCACCCACTTCTACGAGGGCCACGGGGTCCCCCAGCTCGCACACGGGGTGCGCACCGCGGTGGCCGCCGGGGTGCGGGCGGTGCTGCTGACCAACGCGGCCGGCGGGTTGCGCGCCGACATGTCGGTGGGTCAGCCGGTGCTGATCTCCGACCACCTCAACCTGACCGCGACCTCGCCGCTGGTCGGGCCGGAGTTCGTCGACCTGACCGACCTGTATTCGGCCCGGTTGCGGGGCCTGGCCAGGGAAATCGACCCGAGCCTGACCGAGGGCGTCTATGCCGGGCTGCCCGGGCCGCACTTCGAGACGCCGGCCGAGATCCGCATGCTGCGCACCCTGGGCGCGGACCTGGTGGGCATGTCCACGGTGCTGGAGGCGATCGCCGCGCGGGCGGTGGGCGCGGAGGTGTTCGGACTGTCCCTGGTGACCAACCTGGCCGCCGGGATCACCGGCGAACCGTTGGACCACAAGGAAGTTCTGGCCGCCGGGCAGGCCGCCGCGAAGCGGATGGGCACGCTGCTGGCCGAACTGGTGGCCCGGGCATGAGCCTGGCTCCCGCTCTGCGCGACGCCACTTTCGCCTGGCTGGCCGACGAGGTCGACGACACCGACCGGGCCGAGTTGCAGGCGGTTCTGGCCCGCGCCATGGCCGGGGACGCCGCGGCCACCGAGGAACTGGCCGACCGGCTGGCCGGGCCGCTGACCTTCGGCACCGCCGGGCTGCGCGGCCCGGTGCGGGCCGGACCCAACGGAATGAACCGCGCGGTGGTCATCCGCACCACCGCCGGGGTGGCGGCATGGCTTGCCGCACAAGGACATTCCGGTGGGGTGGTGGTGGTCGGCCGGGACGCGCGGCACGGCTCGGAGGCGTTCTGCGCCGACACCGCCGCGGTGTTCGCCGCGGCCGGGTTCGACGTGCGGGTGCTGCCCGGGCCGCTGCCCACGCCGGTGCTGGCCTTCGCGGTGCGCCGGCTGGGCGCGGTGGCCGGGGTGCAGATCACCGCGTCGCACAATCCCCCGGCCGACAACGGTTACAAGCTCTACGACAACACCGGCGGGCAGATCGTGCCGCCGACCGACCAGCTGATCGAGGCGGCCATCGAGGGCGTGCCGGCGGCGCGTTCGGTGCTGCGGGCGCCGGAGTCGGCGTGGACGGTGCTCGACGATCAGATCGTCGATGACTATTTCGACCGGGTGGCCGCGTTGCCGTGCGGGACCGTGCGGCAGCTGCGCATCGCGCTGACCCCGATGCACGGGGTCGGCGGGGCGACCGCGGTGGAAGCGTTGCGGCGCGCCGGTTTCACCGATGTGCGAGTGGTACGGGTGCAGGCCGCGCCGGACCCGGACTTCCCCACCGTGTCCTTCCCCAACCCGGAGGAGCCCGGCGCCACCGACGAACTGTTGGCGCTCGCCCGCGAGATCGACGCCGATCTGGCGATCGCGCTGGACCCGGACGCCGACCGGTGCGCACTGGGCGTGCGGGACGGCGAGAACTGGCGGATGCTGCGCGGCGACGAGTCCGGCGCGCTGCTCGGCGGTTACGTTCTGTCCACAGTGGATGATTCGACGCCGGATCCGTTGGTGGCCACGACGATCGTGTCCTCGTCACTGCTGGCCGCGATGGCCGCGGCGCGCGGGGTGCGCTACGCCGAGACGCTGACCGGGTTCAAGTGGCTGGTACGCGCGGGCGACGGGCACGGCACCGGGCTGGTGTTCGCCTACGAGGAGGCGCTGGGTCTGTGCGTCGACCCGGAATCGGTGCGGGACAAGGACGGCATCTCCGCCGCCGTGGCCGCGGCCGATCTCGCCGCGGCGACCAGGGCGGCCGGGCGGAGCCTGATCGACATCCTGGACGAGCTGGCCGCCGAGCACGGGCTGCACCGCACCGAGCAGATCTCGTTGCGGTTCACCGAGTTGTCCCGGATCGGGGCGCTGATGGCCAAGATCCGGGCCAATCCGCCGGTGGAACTGGCCGGCATCGCGGTGACCACGGAGGACCTGTTGCCGGAGGCGGACGTGCTTCGGTTGCGCGGCAAGGAAAGCGGGACCGGAACCGACCTGGGGAACGGCGCAGGCATCCGCGTGGTGGTCCGGCCCTCGGGCACCGAGCCGAAGCTGAAGGCCTACCTGGAGGTGGTCATTCCAGCGGGGACGCAGGGCGCCGGCGCCGCGGCCACCGATCTGACCGACCGGCTGCGCGACGACGTCAACGCCCTGCTGTCGTGAGTCAACGCCCGCTGTCGTAAGGGAATCCGGTCAGCGTAAGGGAATCCGGTCAGCGCTGCACGCTGCGCATGCCCGCCGCCGGGTAGCGCTGACCGGCCACTTCCTCGGCCGGAATCGCCTCTTCCAGCTGCTTCAGCTCGGCCGCGGACAGCTCCAGCGTGGCGGCGGAGATGTTCTCGTCGAGGTAGGTGCGCCGCTTGGTGCCCGGAATCGGCACCACGTCCTCGCCGCGGTGCTGCACCCAGGCCAGCGCCAGCTGTCCGGGGGTCACCTTTCGTTGCGCGGCCAGGGTTTCCAGCCGGCGGACCAGGACCAGGTTGTGGTCGAGGTTGTCCTCGGACATGCGGGGCAGGTTGGCCCGGAAGTCGTCGGCGATGTCGGCGGCCGAGGTGATCCGGCCGGTGAGAAAACCGCGGCCGAGCGGCGAGTACGCGACCACGCCGATGCCCAGCTCCCGCGCGGTGGGCAGGATGTCGGCCTCGATGTCCCGCGACCACAGCGACCATTCGGTCTGCAGCGCCGAAATCGGGTGCACCGCGTGTGCCCGGCGGATCGTCTCCGGGCCCGCCTCGGACAGGCCCAGGTAACTCACCTTGCCCGCCGTGACCAGTTCGGCCATGGCGCCGACGGTCTCCTCGATCGGCACCTCGGGGTCGACGCGGTGCTGGTAGTACAGGTCGATGTGGTCCACGCCCAGGCGGCGCAGCGAGGCGTCACACGCCTGTCGCACATAGGCCGCGTCGCCGCGCACCCCACGGGTGGCCGGGTTGTCCGGGTCACGCACCATGCCGAACTTGGTGGCCAGCACGACCATTTCCCGCCGGTTGGCGATGGCCCGGCCGACGAGTTCCTCGTTGGCGCCGATGCCGTACATGTCGGCGGTGTCCAGCAGGGTCACGCCCAGATCCAGGGCGCGGTGGATGGTGGCGATCGATTCGTCGTCGTCGCCGGTGCCGTAGAACTCGCTCATGCCCATGCAGCCAAGGCCCTGGGCACCGACTCGCAGCGCGCCAAGGGAACGCACCGGGAGAGTCATGTTCGTTGTCCCCGTTCAGTTGTCGACGAGTTTGCGCATCGCCTCGGGATAGCGGCCGCCGGCGACCTCACCGGCCGGCACCGCCTCTTCGATCGCGACGATGTCCGATGTGGACAGTTCGAGGGTGGCCGCGGCCACGTTCTCCTCCAGGTACTTCTGCCGCCGGGTGCCCGGGATCGGCACCACGTCGGAGCCCTGGTGCTGCACCCAGGCCAGGGCCAGCTGCCCGGCGGTGACGCCGCGCTGTTCGGCCAGTTCGTGCAATCGCTTGGCCAGCACGAGATTGCGGGCGAAGTTCTCGCCCTCGAACCGGGGCAGCGACCGACGCACATCGTTGTCGGCCAACGAGTCCAGGTCGGTGTAGCGGGCGGTGAGAAAACCGCGGCCCAGCGGCGAGAACGGCACCAGGCCGATGCCCAGTTCCCGCAGCGTCGGCCGGATTTCCGCCTCGACGTCCCGGGTGAACAGCGAATATTCGCTCTGCAGCGCGGAAATCGGGTGCACCGCGTGCGCCCGGCGAATGGTCGCCGGGCTCGCCTCGGACAGGCCGAGGTGGCGGACCTTGCCCGCGGCCACCAGTTCGGCCATGGCGCCGACGGTCTCCTCGATCGGCACCGCCGGGTCCACCCGGTGCAGGTAGTACAGGTCTATGACGTCGGTGCCCAGCCGGGCCAGCGAGGCATCGCAGGCCTGGCGGACGTAGGAGGCGTCGGCCCGCACGCCCATGCCTCCGTCCAGCGCGCCGACCAGGCCGAACTTGGTGGCCAGCACGACCTCGTCGCGCCGGTCGGCCAGCAGCCGGGACAGCAGTCGCTCGTTGTGGCCCCGGCCGTAGAAATCGGACGTGTCCAGCAGGGTCACGCCCAGGTCGAGGGCGTGGTTGAGGGTGGCGAGCGATTCCTCGTCGTCGGACGGGCCGAAGCCGTGGCTCATGCCCATACAGCCAAGGCCCTGCGCGCTGACGGCCAGGCCGCCCAGGGTACGGATGGGCAGGGTCACGACGCCTCCTCGATGTGCACCGGTTCGGCCACCCCGGGCAGCTTGCGTTCGACTTCGGCGTAGTTGGTGATCTTCCAATCCAGCACGTCCAGGCAGGACTGCAGTTCGGCGATGCGGTCACGCACCTCGCCGCGGTGTTCGAGCAGGATCTGCTTGCGGCGGCCCGCGGTGACCGCGCCATGCAGCCGCAGCTGGGCGTACTCGCGCATCAACCGGATGGGCATACCGGTGGTGCGCAGTTTGGTGAGGAACACCAGCCAGGACAGGTCTTCCTCGGAGTAGGTGCGCCGGCCGCCGGAGTCCCGCGCCGGAGGCTCGACGAGGCCGATGCGCTCGTAGTAGCGGAGGGTGTCAATCGACAACCCGCTGTGATCGGCTGCCTGCGCGATCGAATAAGTCACGTCTAGGACGGTATGACCTGGAGTGCACTCCAGGTCAAGCCGAATGTTCACTCCTCGGAGCTTCTAGGAGCTCTTCGGGTGGCCCCACCCCTCCAGGCGGCCCGCGACCTCGGAAATGTCCAGCTGACCTCGGCCCACTCCGCGCACCACGGCCAGCGCGGACTCCTCGTCGGCGTCCACCCACCACCCGTTGAGGTCGCACATGGTCACCGCGGCCACCCAGCCCAGCCGCCAGTTGCCCTGGATCAGCGGCCGGGTGCACACCACCGAGTCCAGCAGCGCGGCCGCCTTGGCCCACAACGTCTCGTACGCTTCCACGCCCAGCACGATGGCGCGCGCCCGGTGGGCGGCGGCGTCCAGCAGCCCGATGTCGCGGACCACGAGGTCTCCGCCGGTCACCGCGGCGGCGAGCACCAACAGATCACTGGCGTCCAGATAGACGGTCACCCAGGGCTGCGATCAGGCGTGCCCGAGACGGTCCAGCAGATGTTCGTAGCGCGGTAGGATCCGGCCGAGCACCTCGCCGAGCTGCTCCTCTTTCTGCAGCCGGGACCAGCGCTCGGCCAGTGCGAGCCGGACTATCTCGTGCTTGGACCGACCCTCGGCGCTCGCCAGTTCGGCGAGCCGCTTGTCTTCCTCGTCCGAGAGCCGCAACGTCATGGCCATGCCGAAATGATACCAATGTGATACCGCGTCAGCCAGCGCCTCGGACCCGTTGCCGGGAGCTGGACGTGGTGCGGTCGATCTTGACCTGCTCGGTCGCCTCGGCCAGCCCGAAGGCGGGCATGTTGGCATAGACGGTCTCGAATCCACCGGGTCTGACCAGATAGGTCTCGTGCCAGATACCGACCGAGGCCGATTTGGCGACCTTGCGGTAGTAGCGCCGCCAGGCCGGCAGGTGCGGCCGATCCTGGTCGCCGGCGAACTCCACCAGGTGCGACAGGCTGCGCCAGTAGCCGACCTGCATGGTCGTGCGGCCGAACCAGTTGCGCGCCCGCAGCATCCCGGACTCGGGATGGCCATTGAGGTGGATCAGCATGCCGACCATGGCCCGGGTGACCCAGAACCAGTGGTCGATCCGCCACCACTTGTTGACCCGCATGCCGATCAGGAACAGCACGATCCCGTCCTCGCCGAACTCGCCGTCCTTGGCCATCCGCGCGGTCCACCGGCCGGGGAAGATCTCGGTCATGACAACCTCCGTAACACTGTTATTGAACACTGTTATAAAACAGCGTTACGGTATGCTCGTCAAGTGCCGCGACCGAGAATTCACGACGAGACGCTCCGCCTGCGGCTGCTGGAACAGGCGGGCCGGCTGCTGGCCGAGGAGGGCCCGCAGGCGCTGAGCCTGCGCAAACTGGCCGCCGAGGCCGGCACCTCGACCACTGCGGTGTACTCGCTGTTCGGCGGCAAGACCGAACTCGTGCACGACGTCTACACCGAGGCGTTCCGCCGGTTCGGCGCGAAACTGGCCGAGGTCCAGCCGACCGACGACCCGGTCGAGGACCTGCGCCGGCTGGCCCTGGCCTACCGCGCCTACGCGCTGGCCAACCCGCACCTGTACGCGGTGATGTTCGGGCGGCCCATCCCGGGCGCCGAACCCGAGGACAAGGCCGATCCCGAACGGGACGAGGACTTCCGGCCATTGCTGGACCTGGTGATCCGGGCCGAAGAGGCCGGGCTGCTGATCGACGTGCCCGCGCGGGAGGTGGCCCTCGGTCTGTGGGCCATCGTGCACGGGCTGATGTCACTGGAGCTCAACCGCAACGTCGAGGACACCCGCTACGAACTGGTAGTGGGCGCCGCGATGCGCGGCTGGCTGCGCGACCCGAGTCTGCTGTCGCCGGCCTGACGGTCAGACCGCGCCGTACTGCCGGTCGCCCGCGTCACCGAGGCCCGGCACGATGAACCCGGAGTCGTTGAGCCGCTGATCCACCGAGGCGGTGACCAGCCGCACCGGCAGCCCGGATCCGCGCAGCTTCTCGATGCCCTCCGGCGCGGCCAGCGCACACACCGCGGTCACCGAGGTGGCGCCGCGGCCGGTGAGCAACTGGATGGTGTGCACCATCGACCCGCCGGTGGCCAGCATCGGGTCCAGTACCATCACCGGCCGGTTGGACAGATCATCGGGCAGGGATTCCATGTAGGGCACCGGTTGCAGCGTCCGCTCGTCCCGGGACAGGCCGACGAAGCCCATCTGCGCGTCCGGGATCAGCCTGTGCGCCTGGTCGGCCATGCCCAGCCCGGCCCGCAGCACCGGCACCAGCAGCGGCGGATTGACCAGCGCGTATCCGGTGGTCTGGGCGACCGGGGTGTGGATGCGCTGCTCGCCGACGGTCAGCTCGCGGGTGGCCTCGTAGACCAGCATGACGGTCAGTTCCTGCAACGCGGCCCGGAACGCGGCGTTGTCCGTGCGCGCGTCGCGCATGGTGGTCAGCCGCGCCTTGGCCAGGGGATGGTCGATGACCAGCACGTCCATGGGCAGCAGGCTAGCCGAGAGTAGGTTGAACGCGGCAATCGACCGCGCGGACCGGGAGGACACCATGAGCGGCATACTCCGGATCGGCATTCTCGGCGCGGCGCGCGTCGCGCCCAACGCCATCATCAAGCCGGCCAGGGACAACACCGAGACCGAGGTCGTCGCGGTGGCCGCCCGGGATCCCCAGCGCGCCAAGGACTTCGCCGACAAACACGGTGTGCCGCGAATCGTGGGCAGCTACGCCGACCTGCTGGCCGACCGGGAGGTCGACGCGGTGTACAACCCGCTGCCCAACGGTCTGCACGGGCGGTGGACGCTGGCCGCGCTCGAGGCGGGCAAGCACGTGCTGTGCGAGAAACCGTTCACCGCCAACGCCGACGAGGCCCGCACCGTGGCCAAGGCGGCGAAGGAGTCCGGTCTGGTGGCGATGGAGGCGGTGCACTACCGCTACCACCCGCTGGCCCGGCGGATGCGGGAGATCGTGGCCTCCGACGAACTCGGCCCGATCCGGCACGTGGAAGCGTCCTTCTGCTTCCCGCTGCTCAACGGCGGGGACATCCGCTACAACCGGGAACTGGCCGGCGGCGCGCTGATGGACGCCGGCTGCTACGCCGTCCACATCGTCCGCATGCTGGCCGACGCCGAACCGGAAGTCGTTGCGGTCAAAGCGAAACTGCGCAACCTGGACGTGGACCGGGCGGTCACCGCGGAGTTACGCTTCCCGTCCGGCGCGACCGGGGTGGTGCGGTGCTCCATGCTGGGCGCGCGAGTGTTCCAGATCAGCGCGAAGGCGGTGGGCGCGCGCGGCGAGATGCGGGTGATCAATCCACTCGCGCCGCACATGTATCACCGGTTGTCGGTGCGCGGCGCGGACGGCCGAAGGGTGGAACGGCTGACCCGCCGTCCGTCCTACGCCTTCCAGCTGGACGCGTTCGCCGGGGCCGCGCTGCGCGGCGAACCGCTGCTCACCCCGCTGTCCGACTCGATCGCCAACATGTCGGTGATCGACTCGATCTACCGCGCGGCCAAGCTGGAGCCGCGCCGGCCGACCGCGAAGATCGGTTAGTCCGGCCCGTGCAGGCGTCGGCCGACGGTGTTGCCGGCGATCGGCACGACCACCAGGACAAGGTAGGCCCAGCCGGTGACGTAGGACAGTGGAATGCCGACGACCCAGGCCAGCGCGATGGCCGCGCTGCGGAAGCGGGAGGCGGCGACCTTGTCCATCGGGGCGGTGGACCGCAACAGGCCGTTCCGTTTGATTTCGAACAGCATCGCCTGGAACGACAGGCCGGCCAGGATCTGCACTCCCGCGTACATCGTGAACCGGGCCGGGAAGTAACTGTCGCCCGCGATAACCCGGGTGGCGAACGGGGTGACCACCAGCATCAGCAGCCAGGCCATGTTCCAGCTGGTCAGCCGCGGGGTCACCGACGTGACGTAGCGGAAGACCCGGTGATGTCCGCGCCAGTGCGCGCCGATCACCAGGAATCCGATCAGGAACGCCAGATAGTCCTCGCGGTGGGACAGCGCCGAATGCCAGAACTCGGCGCTGGTGTCCCCCTTGGGCACCGGCAGGTCCAGTGCCAGCAGGGTCATCGCGATCGCGACGACCGCGTCGGAGAAAAAGGTCAGCCGCTCGGCGGCGACCGCCCGGATCTCCAGTTCGTCGGCCGGTTCCGGCTCGATAGGGGCACTCACGATGCGAAAGAGTGCCACAACCGGATAAGTCGCGGTCCCGGAATGAGGTGTTCGGTGGTCAAGAGTTCGCCGGAACCAGCGTGCGCGGGCCGGGAATGACTAGACTCCGCCTGGTGAGCGAGCAGCCGGAGCGGGCCAAGCACCTGGAGTTGCGGGCCTCGGACGCCGACCGGGAACGGGTGGCCAAGATCCTGCACGACGCCATGGGCGAGGGCCGGTTGACCCTGGCCGAACTGGACGAGCGGCTGCAGTCGACCTATGCCGCCAGGACGTTGGGCGATCTGGTGCCGTTGACCGCCGATCTGCCGGTACTGGGCGCGACCTACCCGGTGGCCGCTCCTGGCGCGAACCTGCCGGACGAGCGGGTGGTGGGCGGCGGCGCCAACACCGGGCCGAACGTGTCCATCGGCATCCTGTCCGGGTTCGAGCGGCGCGGGAACTGGATCGTGCCGCCGGTGCACACCGCGCTGGCCATGCTGGGCGGCGGCGAACTGGATCTGTCCGAGGCGCGGTTCGCCGAGCAGGAGACGGTGATCTACGCCTACGCGTTCATGGGCGGCATCGAGATCCGGGTGCCCGAGGACGTCACCGTGCACATCGAGGGTTTCGGCTTCATGGGCGGGTTCGAGCACAAGGCGGCCGGGGACGCGGGGCCGGGCAAACCGGTGATCCGCATTCGCGGGCTGGCCGTGATGGGCGGGGTGGACGTCAAGCGCCCCCGCAAACCCAAGCAGAAGAAGCTCAAGAACTCCTGACGGTCACTCGGGCACGTAGAACACGGTGGTGTTGGCCACCGCCCGCGCGGCTTCCTCGACCTCGGCGCCCGCGGCCAGGAACGCGGTGCCCCAGGCCTGACTTGACTGGGTCAGGAATTCCTTGACCTGCGCGGACTTCTGGAATTCGGCCGGGTCACCGATGTCGGCCGCGCCCAGATAGGCCGACAGGCCGAGCAGTGCCCCATCCCAGCCGACGCCGACCGCGCCCGGCCCGAATCGCTGCCACACCTCGGGATCGGCCTTCGCGGTGTGCGCCAGCTCGAACACCGTGCCGCCGCCGTCGCTCGCGGCGAGACGCACCTCGACCTGGGAGGCCGCGGTGTCGCCGAACTCCCAGCCCACCCGCAGCAGTTTCGGGCGATCGCAGGCCAGGATCTCCCCGCCCGCGTTGCCCTCGAACTGGTACCGGCCGCCGACCCGGAAATCCCCGCTGACCGGCAGGAACCACTGGGCGATCCGCTCCGGTTCGGTGCACGCCGCCCACACCTGTTCGGCCGGCACGGCGTAGGTGCGGCGCAGCAACACCAACCGGGTGTCGTCAGACTGGCCGACGACCCGGGTGACCAGGTTGATCTGCTCGGCGATGTCGACCATGACGGTTCCTCTCCACGGGTCCGTTGCCCGGCCGATGGTACGCGGGAACAGCGTGAACCCGCTGGACGACGGACTCTAGGCTTACCGGCATGGATGATCTGCGGGCGGACTGCGCGCGCTGTTTCGGATTGTGCTGTGTGGTCCCCGAGTTCGCCGCGTCGGCCGATTTCGCCATCGACAAACCGGCAAGGACTCCGTGCCCGAACCTGGCCCCGGATTTCGGTTGCGGCATTCACGAATCGTTGCGGGAACGGGGTTTTCCCGGTTGCCAGGTGTACGACTGCTTCGGCGCGGGTCAGCAGATCGCCCAGGTCACCTTCGGCGGCCGCGACTGGCGCGCCGAACCGGACAGCGCGCCGGAGATGTTCGCGGTGTTCCCGGTGATGCGCGATCTGCACGAACTGCTCTGGTACCTGCGCGCCGCTCTGGCCCTGCCCGCCGCCGCGGCGTCGCACCCGGAGCTGCGGGCGTTGCAGGACGAGACGGAACGGCTGACCGCGGCCGATCCGGCCACCATCCTGGCTGTTGACGTGTCGGCGCAACGGGCGCGGGTGAACACGGTGCTGTCCCGGGCGAGCGAGGCGGCCCGGGCCCGCTGGCCGCGTTCCGCAGCCGCGCTGCGTGGAGCCGATCTGATCGGGAAAGACTTGCGGCGCAGGGATTTCCGGGGCGCGAACCTGCGCGGTGCGCGGCTCATCGGCGCCGACCTGCGCCGGGTCGACCTCTCCGGCGCCGATCTCACCGGGGCCGATCTGCGCGCGGCCGACCTGTGCGGCGCGGATCTGGCGGAGAGCCTGTTCCTGACCCAGGCCCAGCTGGTCGCGGCCCGCGGCGACACCAGCACCGCGCTGCCGGATGGCCTGTCCACCCCGGCGCACTGGCGATGACCGAGCTGTACCCGCCGATCCGGCCGCACCGGACCGGGATGCTGGAGGTCGGTCAGGGCAACCGGGTGTACTGGGAGGAGTGCGGCAACCCGGCGGGCAAGCCGGCTCTGGTGCTGCACGGCGGGCCGGGTCAGGGCTGCACGGAACGGATGCGGCAGGTTTTCGACCCGCGCCGCTACCAGATCGTGCTGTTCGACCAGCGCGGTTGCGGCCGCAGCACCCCGCATGCCGCCGACCCCGGCACCGACCTCGCGGCCAACACCACCGAACATCTGCTGGCCGATATGGAACTGCTGCGCGAACACCTGGGTGTGCAGCGGTGGCTGCTGCGCGGCGGGTCCTGGGGCTGCACGCTGGCGCTGGCCTACGCGCAGCGTTTCCCTCACCGGGTCAGCGAAATCGTGCTGTCCGCGATCAGCCTGAGCCGACGAGCCGAGATCGACTGGCTGTACCGGGGCGTGGCGCGGCTGTTCCCGGGAGAATGGGCGCGCTTCCGCGACGGGGTGCCCGAGGCCGATCGCGAGGGTGATCTGGTGGCCGCCTATGCGCGGTTGCTGTCCGATCCCGACCCGGCCGTCCGGGAACCCGCCGCGCGCAGCTGGTGCACCTGGGAGGACGCGGTGCTTTCCTTGGAGCCCAACGGGAAACCGGCTGACCGGCCCGGCCGGCCGACGACCGGGGAACTGGCCTTCACCCGGATCTGCGCGCACTACTACGCCAACGCCGCCTGGCTGCCGGACGACCAGCTGCTGCGCGAGGCGCCGAAACTGGCCGGGATTCCCGGGGTGCTGATCCACGGCCGGCTTGATCTGAGCTGCCCGCTGGACACCGCGTGGGCCCTGGCCCGGGCCTGGCCGGACGCGGAACTCATCACCCAGCCCGACGCCGGGCACCGCGGCGGCCCGGAGCGCCGGGCCCTGGTGATCGCCACCCTTGACCGCTTCGCCGACCGCTGATTCCCTTGCCCCGCAACGAGTTCAGCGCGCGGCGGCGGTGCGCAGCCTGAGTCCGGCCATCGACCACCAGAGCAATGACCGCCACGATAGAACCCGCTGATCAGCGGATCGGTGATTCAGTGCGGGCTCACCACGGTGAGCAGGACGAACACCAGTCCGATCAGTCCGGCCACGCCGATGACGGCGGTGACCGTGCTGCGTATCCAATCGGTGAACCCCTTCGCCGTTCGACTGCGGTAGTTGTGGAACAGGACGTGCGCGGATCGGGCGTTGTTGAGCTGAGAGCCGACCAGCAGTCCGGCCAGCACGAGCACGATGGCGATGACAGCAGACACGGTGACACTCCTGTACGGCGGGTTTCGATTCAATGGCGTTCTTCGGCTCGACAGCGTGCTTTTCCCACGCAGTGCCGTGCCGTGGTTCGATCACGGGTCGCCTGCGCGATGTGGTGCGATATGGGCCCCAGTAGCCGACCGACGGTCCTGCCGGTTGACCCTTCCTGCCTAATCCGCGCGAGGCCACACCGAAACGGCCAAGATGCCCCGGTGCGCGAGGACCTGTGGCCCTAACTCCGCGTTTGCACGAGTTGTCGCATGCCAGCGGGCTGTCACCGGCCGGTCACGGAACGCGGCCCACTCGGGTGGAGCAGTGGGATTGAGCCGAATGGCCCGTTTGTATCGCCGGGAACCGGCCATCCCTACACGTGACCGGACAACCTCTTCGGCGAGCGCCGGAACCACGGGATGTCCGGGTGAGGAAGGGAGTGCGAACATGATTGTTCTCGGCGTGATCCTGCTGGTCATCGGTTTCGTGATCGGCATTCCGGTGCTCTACACGATCGGCATCGTGCTCGCCGTGATCGGCGTGGTGCTGGCCGTGCTGGGCGGCACCGGCCGCAAGGTCGGCGGCCGCGCGCACTGGTTCTAGGCCGGAGCGTCCCCACCGGTCTGCCTGAGCAGACCCTGGTCGGGCCCCGGTCGGGCAGGCTTGGCGCATTGGCGCCAGGCAGCGTCAAGCTATGGCGTGCGCGCCCTTGCCGAGCACCACGATCCCCCCGTCGCTGACGTGGTAGTGGTGCCGGTCGCGCGCCATGTCCACGCCGATGTGCGCGCCCGGGGGCACGATCACGTTCTTGTCCAGAATGGCCCGGCGCACCACCGCGCCCGCCCCCACTCTGGCCCCGTCCAGCAGCACCGAACCCTGCACCACCGCGCCGCTTTCCACGCTGACGTCCGGCGACAGCACGGATTCGACCACCTGCGCGCCGGAGATGATGCAGCCCGGGCTGATGATCGACTGGTTCGCGGTGCCGCCCTCCACGAACTTGGCCGCCGCCCGCTGGCTGGGCAGCGCGAGGATCGGCCAGCGCCGGTTGTACAGATTGAACACCGGCATGGTGGAGATCAGATCGGTGTGCGCGTCGTAGTAGCTGTCGATGGTCCCCACATCGCGCCAGTAGCCGTGGTCGCGTTCGGTCTCCCCGGGCACGTGGTTGCTGCCGAAGTCGTAGACCGCGGCCTGGCCCTGTTCGACCAGCATCGGGATGATGTCGCGGCCCATGTCGTGCCGGGACAAGCCGTTGCCCGCGTCCTTCTTCAACGCCTCCAGCAGCACCTGGGTGGTGAAGATGTAGTTGCCCATGGACACGTAGGACTCGTCCGGGGAGTCGGGCAGGCCCGGCGGGTCGGCCGGCTTCTCCAGGAACGCGTTCAGGGTGGTGCCGTCGGAGGTGTGGATGACACCGAACGAACTGGCCCCCGCACGCGGCACCCGGATCCCGGCCACGGTGACCCCGGCGCCGGATTCGATGTGCGCGTCGAGCATCTGCCGGGGGTCCATCCGGTAGATGTTGTCCGCGCCGAACACCGCGATGTAGGCCGGATCCTCGTCGTAGACCAGGTTCAGGCTCTGGTGGATGGCGTCGGCGCTGCCCTGGTACCAGCGCGGGCCGAGGCGCTGCTGTGCCGGGACGGTGGTGACGTACTCGCCGGTCAGCGAGGACAGCCGCCAGGTGGTGGAGATGTGCCGGTCCAGCGAGTGGGACTTGTACTGGGTGAGCACGCACAGCCGCCGGATGCCGCCGTGCACCAGGCTGGACAGCACGAAGTCGACCAATCGGTGCACGCCCCCGAAGGGCACCGCCGGTTTGGCCCGGTCCGCGGTCAGCGGCATCAGCCGCTTGCCCTCGCCCCCGGCCAGCACAATCCCGAGCACATCGGATCCGTCGCTCATGCCCGCCTCCCGCACGCCTGATAGATCTCCACTGTCCGCTGCGCGATCGCGGCCCAGCCGAACTCACGCACCGCCCGTTCCCGGCCGGCCCGTCCCAGCTCTGCCGCCTGGTCCGGATCGCCGACCAGCTCGTTGAGGCGCTGCGCCAACCCGGCCTCGAACCCGGCCGGATCTGCCTCGTCGTAGTGCACCAGCCGACCGGTCCGGCCGTCGGCAACCACTTCGGGGACACCACCGACATCGCTGGCCACAACCGCCGTGCCGCAGGCCATTGCTTCCAGGTTGACGATGCCCAGCGGTTCGTAGACCGACGGGCAGGCGAACACGGCGGCGTGGGTGAGCAGTTGCACCAGTTCGGGGCGGGGCAGCATTTCCGGGATCCACAGCACGCCGGTGCGGTTGGCCTGCAGTTCGCCGACCAGCCCCCGGAACTCGGCGTCCAGTTCGGGTGTGTCGGCCTCGCCCGCGCACAGCACCAGCTGGGTGTCCGGGCTCAGCGCGGCGGCCGCGCGCACCAGATGCGGAACGCCCTTCTGCCGAGTCACCCGGCCGACGAACAGGACGTAGGGCCGGTCCGGGTCGATGCCGTGCGCGCGCAACGCGTCGGTGTTCGGGTCGGGTTGGTACATCCGGGTGTCGATGCCGTTGTGCACCACGTGCACCCGGTCGGCGGACAGCTGCGGATAGGCGGTCAGCACGTCCCGGCGCATGCCCTCGCTGACCGCGATGACCGCGTCGGCCGAGGTGAACGCGTCCCGCTCGATCCAGGAGGAGACCTGGTAGCCGCCGCCGAGTTGCTCGGCCTTCCAGGGGCGCAGGGGTTCCAGGGAATGCGCGGTGACCACGTGCGGGATGTCGTGGGCCATGGCGGCCAGGTGACCGGCGAGGTTGGCGTACCAGGTGTGGCTGTGCACCAGGTCGACCCCGGCCAGCGCGTCCGACATGGACAGTGCGATGTCGATCGTGCGGAAGGCCGGCTGGCGGTAGTCGCGGCCGGCGGTGTGGCCGTGGGCATCCGGGCGTTCGGCGCCCCAGCAGTGCACGTCCAGCTCGACCAGAGGTCTCAGCTCGCGGGCCAGGAACTCGACGTGCACACCGGCCCCGCCATAGGTGTCCGGTGGATACTCCCGCGTGAGCAGTCCGACCTTCACGATCGTTGACCCTACCGCCCGCAAAGGCGGTAATCGATATTGAAGTCGACAGCGTGGGTGTGCCTGCGGTAGTCAGTTCACGTGCTGGTCACCTCCCGGTCGGCGCAGGAGTACCGGGCGATGTTCGACCTGACCGAGGCCGAGTGTGTCGGGCGGGCCGTGCTGGACTGCTGCGCCGGCGGCGCGAGCTTCGTCGCCGAGTGCGGCGCGGTCGCCGTCGATCCGGCCTACGCGGAAGGCGCGGTCGCGCTGGCCGAGCAGGTCCGGGCCGGTCTGCGCGACGGCGGCCGGATGATCGACGATCACAGCGAGAGCTTCGACTGGTCCTGGTACGGCCGCCCCGAGCGGCGGGCCGAGCTGCGCACCGCGGCCGCGCTGCGGTTCCTGCACGACCTGCGGCTGCGGCCGGGGCGGTACGTTGCGGGCGCGCTGCCGGAACTGCCGTTCGCCGACCGGAGCTTCGACCTGGTGCTGTGCTCACATCTGTTGTTCAGCTGGTCGAACGTGCTGGACGAGAAGTGGCACCTGGCGGCACTGCGGGAGTTGGTCCGCGTGACGCGCGGGCAGGTGCGCGTGTTCCCGCTGGTGGTGCAGGGCACGGGTGCGGCCGTGCCGTTCCTGGGCACGCTGCGCGCGGCGCTGGCGGCCGACGGCCTGCGCACCCGGCTGGCCCTGGTCCCGTACCGGTTCCAACGGGGAGCCGGGGAGATGCTGGTCGTGGAGAGGGAGCAGGTGGTTGCGAATGCCGAACCCTGAACCGGAGAGTACGGACGCGGCGGCTGAGCGGTTGAACGCGGAAGTCGTGCGGGCGTGCTACGCGGCGTATCGCGCGCAGGACCGGGCGGCGGTGGAGCGGCTGATCGCCGAGGACTACGTCTTCACCAGCCCGCAGGATGATCACCTCGACAAGGCCGCATACCTGGAGCGCTGTTTTCCCACCGCGGACCGGTTCGCCACCCAGGAGATCGTCGCGCTGGTGCCGGCGGGCCAGGACGCGGTTTTCCTGTTGTACGAGTACAAGCTGGTCGGCGGCGGCCGCTACCGCAACACCGAGTACGTCCGGTTGCGGGACGGGCAGCTGATCGAAACCCAGGTCTACTTCGGCGGCCGTTTCGAATGACCGCGTCCGGGACGGCGGCATGACGGGGCGCGGCACGGCGGACGATGGCGGGACGGCGAGCGGGCGGGTGACCCGGCGGTTGCGCCTGGTCCCGGCCGGTCCGGCACTGGCCGAGGATCTCCTTGTGCTGCACCACGATCCGGGGGTCGCCCGGTGGTACGGCGGGGCATGGGACGAAGCCCGGGTCCGGCGGTACGCCGAGCTGGCCGGGCGGGCCTGGGCGACCGAGGGCGTGCACAAGTGGCTCGCCTACGACCGGGCCGACAACACCCTGATCGGCCGAGGTGGCTTGGCCTACAAGGAAGTCGACGGCGCGCGGCGGCTGGAGGTGGGGTGGGCGCTGCGCGAACGGTTCTGGGGCCAGGGGTACGCCACCGAGATCGGCGCGGCCGGGCTGGCGATGGCGTTCGGCGAGCTGGCCGCGACCGAAGTGGTGTCGTTCACCGAGCCGCACAACCGCCGGTCGAGGGCGGTGATGGAGCGGCTCGGTTTCGTGTTCCAGCGAGAAATCCGTTACGAGGGCGAGCCTTTCGTGCTGTACGCGCTCACCGCCAAGCAAGCGGCCGGGTGACCCGACCTGACCGACGCCGGCCGAGATGATCGGAGACCGGTTCAGGACGATTCAGGCCATTCGGTAGTCCATCGCCTTCAGCGCTCGGTCTCGCGCGCTACGAACGCGCGCCATGCCACCGGCGCGAACCGCAGAATTCCGCCTTCGTTGCCGACCTTGCTGTCCCGCGCCGCCACGCGGGCGCCGTCCAGAAAGGCGACCTCGACACAGTTCGCCTGG
>DASZNF010000037.1:0-46850 GCA_035551355.1 Pseudonocardiaceae bacterium
CAACCACTCACGCTCATCGGCACGCAGCACCACCGACGGCAACGACGACTTCGACACCACACGTCCTCACGGCAGACACAGGAACACTGCCGCTCCCCACTACCACACCACAACCGAATCTTAGCGGCGACACACTACTAGGCCTTGGCCGCGGCTTCCTTGCGGGCCAACCGTTCCCGCTGCGGCACGACCACGTACTTCGGGTCCTTTGTGGACTCCACCCCCGCGGCGAAGGTGCCGAACCGCTTGCACACGCTCCCGGCCAGCAACGCCAAACCGGACGCCACCGCGATCGTGCGGCTGCGCCGGGCACCCAGCACGCCGAGCAGGCCGGCCGCGGTGAGGCCGTCGGAGGCGAGCTGCCAGCGCCGGGCCTTCTCGGTGTGGTATGCCTCGCCGACCATGCCGATCCGGCGCTCCAGCAGCTGCGAGGACGCCAGTTCGGTGGCGGCGCCCGCGGCGGCGAACGCGCGGGCCGGGCCGGCCTCGGCGACCGGGGCGCAGATCATGCCCAGCCCACCGCCGCTGGCCGCGGCCGAGCCGGTGAACACGAACGGCAGGTACGCCCGGGCCTCCTGCCAGGCCGGCACCGCGGTCTGGGACAACAACACCGCGGTGTAGGAGGCCAGCGCGGGTGCGACACCGGCCGCGACCAGTCCGGACAGCCGGCCGGTCCACGTCGGCAGCCACTCGGGCAGCGACCGGCGCACCGGTGGGGGCAGCAGTTCGGTCACCGCGGCCAGCCCGGAGAACGGGCCGTACACGGCCAGAATCCAGGTGCCCACGCTCATCGGCGAGGTCGGCTTGGCCACCCGCAGCATGTGGTGGAACCGTTCCGGGCGACCGAGATCGGCCACCAGCAGGTACGTGCTGGCGCCAAGGCCGGCCAGCGAGCCGATGCGGCTCCAGCGGCGCAGTTCCGGCCGTCCGGTGAGATCGGCGCCCGCGGCCAGCACCGCGGCGCCCGCGGACAGCCCGCCGGTGAACAGGTACGCAGGCACCTTCCACTCCCACACCGGCGGTTTGAGCACCGGCCGGCCGTAGTAGGACTGGAATTCGGCGCGCGGCACCATGGACTGCTCGCCGCCCTCGCGCCCACCACCGCGCCGCCGCCTGCCGCCACGACGCCCAGCCGGGTCGGCGCCGCCGCGCCGCGAGGGATCGCTGTTTCCGTTGCGGCGCATACCACTGGCTTCGCTCACGACCGGCCACCTCGGGCGAACGCCACGACGCCAGCGGCCAGGAAGGCACCCGCGGCCAGCGCCGCGTGCTTCCACATGTCGGTCAGATTGCGGGTGGGCACCACCGGGTCCGGCGGCAGCCCGTACACCTCGGGTTCGTCCAGCAACAGGAAGAACGCGCCGTCCCCGCCCACGCCGTCGTCGGGGCTCTCGCCGTACAACCGGGCCTCGGGAACTCCGTTGGCGTGCAACGTTTCCACCCGCTCCCGGGCCCGCTCGCGCAGTTCGTCCAGCGGGCCGAACTGGATGGACTCGGTCGGACAAGCCTTGGCGCAGGCCGGTTCCAGCCCGTCGCCCAGCCGGTCGTAGCACAGCGTGCACTTCTGCGCCCGGCCATCGCCCTCGCGCCGGTCGATCACGCCGTACGGGCAGCCGGAAACGCAGTAGCCACAACCATTGCAGATGTCCTGCTGCACCACGACCGACCCGAACTCGGTGCGGAACAACGCACCGGTCGGGCACACGTCAAGGCAGCCCGCGTGCGTGCAGTGCTTGCACACGTCCGACATCATCAGCCAGCTGAAGTCGGTGCGCGTCTCGGCGCCGGTGTTGGCGCCGGGCAAGGAGAACTCGGGCATCCCGAGGTCCACCGCCGAGGTGCCCAGCTGCCCGCCGCCGCGCTCGGTCAGCCGCAGCGCGGCGCCGATCGCGTCGGCCGTGGCTTCCGAACCCGAGGGCCCGGTCGGCAGTCCGGCGTATCCGGCGTCCCGGCCGCCGATCGCCCGGTCCTGCTCCACGAACGCCACGTGCCGCCAGCTGTCCGCGCCGAGCGAGCCGGTGTTGTCGAAGGACATGCCGAGCAGGTTGAACCCGTCCTCCGGAACGAGATTCCACTCCTTGCAGGCCACTTCGCAGGCCTTGCAACCGATGCACACGGAGGTGTCGGTGAAAAACCCTACGCGGGGCGGATGTTCGGTGTGCCCGGCGTTCCCGGCGACATCCTCCAGCGGCCCGTAGAGGCTGTGCCCGAGGTTGCGGTGCGGCTTGCCGGTCACGCCGGTTTCCAGGTTGCGTTCCACCGTCATTACGGCGTCTCCGTCTCCGCGGTCCCGGCCTGGGCCGCCCGCTCCTCGACGTGCGCGATGGCGTCCATCTCGTGGGTGGTGAGCACGTGGGTGCCGGTTTCCACGGTGATTCCGGCCCTCCTGCGGTAGTCGGCCACGTAGTCCAGCAGTTCCTTGCCGCGCGGGCGGCGTCCCGGCTGGATGTCGCAGGTGGCCACCTTGCTTTCCTGGATGAACACGTTGGGGTCGGTGGCCACCCCGAACAGGTCGTTGGTCACGTCGCCGTTGATCAGGTTGCCCGGGCCCCAGTGGTAGGGCAGCCACAACTGGTGCACCAGCCGGTCGCCCAACCGCAGCGGCACCAGCCGGTCGGTGACCAGCACCCGCGCCTCGATCGCGGTGCGCGCGCTGACCACGTGGGCCCAGCCCAGGTGCGACAGTCCGCGTTCGGCGGCCAGCTCGGGCGAGACCTCCACGGTCAGCGCGGGTTGCAGCTCGGACAGGTAGGGCAGCGTCCGGCTCATCCCGCCCGCGGTGTGGTGCTCGGTGAGCCGGGCCACGCTGAGCACGTACGGGAACACCGCGCTGTGCTGCTCCGGCGGCGAGGGGTTGGACAGGTTGTCCGGCCGCCCGTAGACCCGGCGGGTCGGGTTGGCCTGCTGCTCGTACAACGGGTTGCGCAGCGGCGACTCGTGCGGCTCGTAGTGCGTCGGCAGCGGACCGTCGGCCAGCCCGGCCGGCGCGAACAGCCAGCCCTTGCCGTCGGTCTGCATGACGAACGGGTCGTCGCCGCGCAGCGCGGCCGGGCCGACCGCGCCTGGCTCGGGCACGAAGTCCGGCGGCTTGGTCGCCTGGAAGTCCGGCACGTCGCCGCCGACCCACTTGCCCTGCTCGGCGTCCCACCAGATCAGTTTCTTGCGCTCGCTCCACGGTTTGCCCTGTGGGTCGGCCGAGGCTCGGTTGTAGAGCACCCGGCGGTTCATCGGCCAGACCCAGCCCCATTCCAGGGCGTACTGGTCCTGTTCGTGTCGGGACTTGCGGCGCGCGGCCTGGTTGACCTCGCCCGCGTACACCCCGCTGTAGATCCAGCAACCGCAGGACGTGCTGCCGTCGGCCTTCAACTCCAGATAGCTGTTGAGCGCCTCGCCGGTTTCCAGGTTGATGCCGTTGATGTGCCGCAGCACGTCGTCGGACGAGGGTTCGCCGTCCACGGCCTTGTAGTTCCAGGCCAGATCCAGGATCGGGCGGTCGCGCCGCTCGGCCGAGCCGGCGAGCCGTTCCTTGAGCATCCGGCCCAGGTGGTAGAAGAACCACAGTTCCGAGCGCTGATCCCCGCTGGGTTCAACGGCTTTCTCGCGCCATTGCAGCATCCGCTGGGTCTGGGTGAAGGTGCCTTCCTTCTCCACGTGCGATGCGGCGGGGAAGAAGAACACCTCGGTGCGGCACTGCTCGGGCACGATCTCGCCGGTCTCGATCTCCGGCGCGTTCTTCCAGAACGTGGCGCTCTCGATCATGGCCAGGTCGCGGACCACCAGCCAGTCCAGGTTGGCCATGCCCAGCCGTTGCAGTTTCCCGTGCGCGGAACCGATCGCCGGGTTCTGGCCGAGCAGGAAGTAGCCGAACACCTTCCCGTCGATCATGTCCATCACGGTCCGGTAGGTGCCGTGATCGCCGCTGACTCTGGGCAGGTAGTCGAAACAGAAGTCGTTCTCGGCCGTGGCCGCCTTGCCCCAGTACTCTTTGAGCAGCGACACGATGTAGGTGTCGGCGTTGTGCCAGAAACCCTTCTGCCCCTTGGCCCGGATGCCCTCGACGTACTCGGCGACGCTGGTGTCCGCTGGCGAGGGCATGGACAGGTAGCCGGGCAGGATGTTGAACAGGGTCGGGATGTCGGTCGAGCCCTGGATGCTGGCGTGCCCGCGCAACGCGAACACCCCGCCACCCGGCCGGCCGATGTTGCCCAGCAGCAACTGGATGATGGTGCCCGCGCGGATGTACTGCGCGCCAACGGTGTGCTGGGTCCAGCCGACGCTGTACACCAGGCCCGCGGTGCGCTCCCGGCCGGAGTTCTCCGACCACGCCCGGGCCACCTTCAGGAACTGCTCCCTGGGCACCCCACAGACCTGCTCCACCATTTCCGGGGTGTAGCGGGCGTAGTGCCGCTTGAGGATCTGGTAGACGCAGCGCGGGTCTTCCAGCGTCGGATCGGACGGGATGTCGCCGGCCGATCCGGGCACGACGGGACCGCCGGAGCCGTGCGTGTCCGGGACGGCCCGCTCGCGGCGGTTGGCGTGATCCTCGCCCTGCGCCTCGGTGTTCTGGTAGCGCCAGGACCTGGGGTGGTAGCTGGCGGTTTCCGGGTCGTAGCCGCTGAACAGGCCGTCCAGATCCTCCGGGCCCTGGTAGGACTCGTCGATCAGGAACGAGGCGTTGGTGTAGGGCACGACGTACTCGAGGAAGGCGAGGTCGTTGGACAGGATGTAGTTGATCACCCCGCCCAGGAACGCGATGTCACTGCCCGCGCGCAGCGGCACGTGCAGATCGGCCACCGCGCTGGTCCGGGTGAACCGCGGGTCGACATGGATGACCTTGGCGCCGCGCGCCTTGCCCTCCATCACCCACTGGAATCCCACCGGATGGGCCTCGGCCATGTTCGAGCCCATGATGATGATGCAGTCGGAGTTGGCCAGATCCTGCTGGAAGTCGGTGGCGCCGCCCCGACCGAATGAGGTCCCCAGACCGGGAACCGTGGCGGAGTGTCAAATACGGGCCTGGTTCTCGATCTGGATGGCGCCCATCGCGGTGAACAACTTCTTGATCAGATAGTTCTCTTCGTTGTCCAGCGTGGCGCCGCCCAGGCTGGCGATGCCCATGGTTCGGCGCAGCGGGTTGCCGTGCTCGTCGGCCTCCTGCCAGCCCTTGCGCCGGGCGTCCAGCACCCGGTCCACGACCATCTCCATGGCCGTGCCGAGGTCGAGCTCTTCCCACTCGGTGCCGAACGGCTTGCGGTAGAGCACCTTCTGCTCACGGTGCGGCCCGGTGACCAGCTGCTTGCTGGCCGATCCCTTGGGGCACAGGCGACCGCGGGAGATCGGGCTGTCCGGGTCACCCTCGATCTGGATGACCTTCTCGTCCTTGACGAACACCTGTTGCCCGCAGCCGACGGCGCAGTACGGGCACACCGAGCGGGCCACCCGGTCGGCGTCCTTGGTACGGGGTTGCATCGCGGCGTACTGCGGCGACTGGGCCGCCGTGCCCCGCCCGAGCGGGTCGCTGCCGGTGGCCTGCCGGTAGACCGGCCAGAGGTTCAGGTACTTGCGCACACCCACCGGCAGCCTCTTCTCCTCGATGCACGTTCGGCCGACGTCCAACCCGGCTACGAGACAGTAGAAACTCAACCACTCGATCGTGCAACCGCGCCACCCGAGGATCAGCTTTCGATGTTGGACATCACATGCTTGATCCGGGTGTAGTCCTCGAAACCGTACATCGACAGGTCCTTGCCGTGCCCGGAGTGCTTGAACCCGCCGTGCGGCATTTCGGCCACGATCGGAATGTGCGTGTTGATCCACACACAGCCGAAGTCCAGGCTGCGGGCCATCCGCATGGCCCGGCCGTGGTCGCGGGTCCACACGCTGGAGGCCAGCCCGTAGCGCACGCCGTTGGCCCAGCGCAGCGCCTGCGCCTCGTCGGTGAACCGCTGCACGGTGATGACCGGCCCGAAGATCTCGTTCTGCACCGCCTCGTCGTCCTGGTGCAGACCGGAGACGACCGTCGGGGCGTAGAAGAAGCCACGCTCGCCGACCCGGGCGCCGCCGGTGTCCAGCCGGGCGTGGTCGGGCAGCCGGTCGACGAAGCCGCCGACCCGGGCCAGTTGGTCGGCGTTGTTCAACGGGCCGTACAGCACGTCCGGGTCGTCCGGTTTGCCGGTGCTGGCGGCCGCGGCCTGTTCGGTCAGCGCGGCCACGAACTCGTCGTGCACGCCCGGCGCGGCCAGCACCCGGGTGGCCGCGGTGCAGTCCTGCCCGGCGTTGAAGTACCCGGCGGCCGCGATCGCCTCGGCCGCCGCGGCGATGTCGGCGTCGTCGAACACCACCACCGGCGCCTTGCCACCCAGCTCCAGGTGGGTGCGCTTGAGATCGGCGGCGGCCGCCGCGGCCACCTCCATGCCGGCCCGCACACTGCCGGTGATCGACACCATCGCCGGGGTGGCGTGCGAGACCAGGGCCCGGCCGGTGTCCCGGTCGCCGCACACCACGTTGAGCACGCCCGGCGGCAGGAACTCGGCGGCGATCTCGGCCAGCAGCGCGGTGCTGGCCGGGGTGGTGTCGGACGGCTTGAGCACCACGGTGTTCCCGGCGGCCAGCGCGGGCGCGATCTTCCACACCGCCATCATCAGCGGGTAGTTCCACGGCGTGACCTGCGCGCACACCCCGACCGGCTCGCGCCGCACGAACGAGGTGTGCCCGGCCAGGTACTCACCGGCCGAGCGCCCCTCCAGCATCCGGGCCGCCCCGGCGAAGAACCGGATCTGGTCGATGGCGGGAGGCAGTTCTTCCTCGGCGGTCAGGGCCAGCGGTTTGCCGGTGTCGGCCGACTCCACCGCGACCACTTCCTCGGCCCGGGCCTCGATCGCGTCGGCGAACCGCAGCAGCGCGAGCTGCCGCTCGCCCGGGGTCTTGTCCCGCCAGGTCTCGAACGCCGTGGCCGCGGCGGTCATCGCGGTGTCCACGTCGGCCGGGCCGGACAGCGGGGAGGTGGCGTACACCTCGCCGGTGACCGGGTCGACCACGTCCAGGGTGCGCCCGTCGGCGGCATCGCCGGCCGCCCCGTTCACGAAGTTCCGGAAGGCGATCTTGTCCGGCATTGCCACTCCTCGGGTACGCGGGGCAGGTGCGCGGAAAAAGTAGCACAATTGGGGTTTGGCTGACCATATCGAGCTTGATCGGGGTCGTTTGCCACGATTTCAGTCGTATCGGACCCCGGTGAGGGATATCCCGGCGACCCCGCACGCTGCCTCCGTCCGGGCCGGATCGCTGCCAAGCTGGCCATGATGGGTGAGTCAGCTGATCAACCGGCCACCGCGCCCCGGTGGAGCACCCGGCGGCGGGTGCTCACCGGGCTGGCCGCGCTCGTGGCCGCCGCGATCCCGGCCGCGGTGATCATCGGCGAGAGCCCCCCGCGGCACCCGGTGGCCGGGCTGGCCGCCGCGGGCCCGCACGCCGAATCGGCCAGCGCCGATCCGCTGGCCCTCGGCGGCCCGTTCACCGCGCCCCGCCCCGGCCCGCCGACCACCACTCCACCGAACACGCCTGAGCCGAGTCCGGCCAGGCCGGGCGCCGCGCACGCCCCGCAACCAGCGCCGCACCGGCCCGGCACCGCCGATTTGGCGCTGCACAAGGCGGTCACGGCCAGCGGGTCCACCCAGACCTACCTACCGGGCAACGCCGTGGACGGCGACCCGGACACCTACTGGGAAAGCACGGACAACGCCTTCCCGCAGAGCTTCACCCTCGATCTGGGCGCGCCGGTGAGCATCGGCCGGATCGTGCTGGGCGTGCCGCCGCTGCCGGACTGGCTGGCCCGCACCCAGACCATCCAGATCCAGGGCAGCGGCACCGACGGCAGCTGGTTCACCATCGCGGGCACCCAGGGCTACACCTTCGACCCGGCCGCCGGAAACGTCGTCACCATCCAGCTTTCCGCGGTCGTCACCCGGTTCGTCCGGTTCGTGTTCACCGCCAACCCCGACTGGCCGGCCGGGCAGCTGTCGGTGGTGCGGGTCTACGCCGCCTGAGGTCAAGACACGCCCGAGGTCAGGACACGCCGGGGTCAGGACGCGTCGTCCAGTTTCGCGCGCAGCCGCGCCACCTCGGCGGCGAGCTGTTTCACCTGTTCCTCCAACAGTTCCATCCGCGCCGGCAGCTCACCGCGGCCGCCGAGGCGGGTGGCCCGGGGCCGGTGGGCCGGCACGGCGGTCTGTTCGGCGCTGGCCAGTTCCTCGGCCCGTTCGCGCAGGGCGGTCAGGTCGACCTTCAGCGCGATGAGCGCCCTGACCCCGCCCCCCTCGGTCACGGTGAGCAGCCCGAGCAGCAGATGGGCCGCGCTGATGTGCTCGCTGGCCAACCGCTGCGACTCGCGCAGCGAGCGTTCCAGCACCAGCTTGGCGGGCGTGGTGAACGGGATGTGCCCGGAAGGATCGTCGCTGCCTGCCGGGGTGGCATCCACCACCTCCGCCCGTACCTGTTCGATCGAGGGCTCGGCCAGCAACTCGGCCAGCACCGGGTCATGGCCGTCCGCGCCGGAGCGGAACAGCGCCAGCAGCAGGTGCTCGGTACCGATCCAGCCGTGCCGCAACCCGCGGGCCTCGTCCTGGGCCAGCACGACGATATTCCGGGCCGAATCGGTGAACCGCTCGAACATTCCTCCAGCGTGCCACAGAATTCGTTCCGGTCAGCCGGATTCGCTCGGCTGAGCCGATTCCGCAACCTCGGCCGGTCGCCGGAATTCCCGGACCGCCGCCCACAATGCGAGCGCCAGTGCGGCCAGCATGGCCGAGGTCAGAATCGGGAACGGAATAATCGCGTGCCCGGTCATCGTGCCCCCGCCCCGGCCGCCGTTTCCGCCGCCCCCACCGCCGAAACCGCCGCCCCCACCGCCGCGGCCGGGAAGCGTGCCGGTGCCCGGCGTCGGCAACGACGGCCTGCCACCAGATCCACCGCCACCGCCCGGCCCGCCGAATCCGCCGTTCCCGCCGCCCTGGAAACCGCCGGAACCACCGCCGTTTCCGCCGCCCCCGCCACCGTTTCCGCCGCCGCGCCCACCGGGAAACCGCCCACCGCGGCCGCCGCCGAAACCGCCGGTCATCAGCAAAAATGGCAGATAGGAGAACACCGAGGCGAACTGCTCCAGGATCGGCAGCGCCCACAACCGGCGCGGCAGGTAGAACGCGGACAGCACGGTGAGCGCGTCGGCCAGGTAGAAGTAGCGCTCGTGCATGGCCGGCAGCAGGAACGGCACCAGCACCACGGACACCGTGCCGGCCAACAGGATGCGCGTCGCGGTCAGCTCGATCCGTTTGCGCAGCAACGGAATGATCAACCCCAGCACGGCCACCCCGGTCACCGCGATGCCCAGCGTGCGGAACAGGCCGGTGTCGCTGACATTGCCCAGGTACTGGTAGACGTTGGGGGCGTTGAGGGTGAGCTGGTCGTAGGTGTCGGTCTGGGTGACGTAGACGGTCAGCAGGTCCTTGATGCTCGCGCCCACCAGCAACGCCGGAATGTCCAGCAGCAGATACACCCCGGGAATCAGCAGCAGCGCCCGCCACGGCACCTGGCGTCGCAAGGTCAGGAGCAGCAGCAGCGGAAACAGGAAGATGATCTGGAGTTTGAACGCGAACGCCAGGCCGAAGAACAGGCAGGCCAGCCAGGGCCGTTTGCGCAACAGGAAATACAGCCCGCCGACGCCGAACGCGGAGTACATCGCGTCGGCCTGGGCCCACCAGGAACTGTTGAGCACCACGGTGGGCAGTAACAACACGATCGCCCCGGCCAGGATCGGCTGCCACCGGCCCGGATAACGCAGATCCACGATCTTGTAGGCGAAGAACGCGAGCAGGAAGTCGAACAGCACGGACAGCGACTTGATCGCGTACAACGCGGGCACCGGCACATAGGTGACCAGCGTCAGCAGATACAGGTACGGCACGTTGTAGTTGGCGAACTGGGTCTTCAGCGCCGCGAAGTGTCCATTCTGGACGATGTAGTCGTACCAGCGGGCGAAGTAGCCGTCGTAGTCGCCGGACTGATAGTGGAAGAACACCGCGCGCACGGCCAGCGCGGCCAGCACGATGATCGCGATCACCGTCGCGCGGCGCAGCCGGGACCGGCCGCCGGCCGGGGTCGGGTCGGTCGGCGCGGGTGGGGGATCGACCGGTGGCCGGTCGGCCGGGTCCGCGGTGTCGCCGGTTGGCTCGATGGTCGCGTCGAAGGTCATGCACGCCTCGTGGGCTGGGGGCCGGATGTCGATTACCGACGATAGCCAGGCGCTTTCAACGTGTGATCAAAGCGCGCTGTGCGGAGCCTGTGAGTCTGGTGAGATCCGGGCGACAATCACGGTGCGGAACCGCTTGACGGCGCTGTGACCACGGACCTAATCTCGGTCGAGATTTAGGGACACCGTTCGAAATTTCGAATAAACGGAGGCTCCCGGTGAGCGAATCCGCGGCGACCACGCATGTCGCGATCAACCCCGATCGGCCGGTCGGAAAGCTGGACCGGCACGTGTTCGGCGGCTTCGTGGAACACCTGGGACGCTGCGTCTACGGCGGGATCTACGACGAGGGCTCGGCGTTGTCCGACGATCACGGCTTCCGCCGGGACGTGCTGGAGTTGTTGCGGGACCTGCGGGTCAGCGTGCTGCGCTGGCCGGGCGGCAACTTCGTCAGCAACTACCACTGGGCCGACGGCATCGGCCCGCGCGAACACCGCCCGCCGCGGCCGGAACTGGCCTGGGGCGGCGCCGACACCAACCGGTTCGGCACCGACGAATATCTGCGCTACTGCGCCGAACTGGGCGCGGAACCGTTCATCTGCTTCAACATGGGCACCGGCACGCTGGCCGAGGCGCTGGGCTGGGTCGAATACTGCAACTCCGCCGCCGACACGCACTGGGCCGACCAGCGCCGGGCCAACGGCCACGCCGAGCCCTACGGCGTGCGGTACTGGGCGCTGGGCAACGAGATGTACGGGGAGTGGCAGATCGGCGCCCTGTCCGCCGAAGAGTACGTGGCCGAGGCGACCCGGTGGGCCCGCGCGATCCGCATGCTGGACCCGGCCGCGAAACTGGTCGGCTGCGGCCAGACCGGTTGGCACGACTGGGATCGCACCGTCACCGAGGGCCTGGCCGGGCTGATCGACCTGTACTCCATCCACATCTACACCGGCTCTGGCGACTACTGGACCAACGTGCTGCAGCCCCACCAGGCCGAGCGCGCCATCCGGCACACCGCGAGCATGCTCGGCCGCGCCGCCTACGGACGCCAGGTCACCCCGCCGCGGATCGCCTACGACGAATGGAATGTCTGGTACCGCGAGCCCGGCGGCGCACTGGAGGAGCGCTACGACTTCGCCGACGCGCTGGCCGTGGCCACCTACCTGAACATCTTCACCCGCAACTGCGACTGGGTGGCCATGGCCAACCTGGCCCAACTGGTCAACGCCATCGCGCCGGTGGTCACCAGCCCGGAAACCGTTGCCGTGCAACCGATCTACTATCCGGTGCTGCTGCACGCCCAGGCCGCGCTGGAGCTGGCCGCGGACACCTACGTGACCGGGCCGCTGGTCGAGGCGCAACCGGACGGGCCCAGCCGCTGGGACCACCGGGTGGCCGACCTCGGCCCGTTCACCCTGATCGACGCCGCCGCGACGGTCTCCGAAGATCGCGGCAAGGTCGCGGTGACCCTGGTCAACCGCGGCGAGGACACCCAGCGCACCCGGGTCGAGCTGCTCGGCGTGGAGTTCGCCGGACCGGCGCTGCTGCGCACCGTCACCGACGAACGCACCACCGAGCACCGCCCGCTGCCCGAGGTGCGCTCCGCGACCCTGGACGAGACGACCGAGAAACCCAACGGTGCCAACCTGATTCTCGACCTGCCCGCCCGATCGTTCACCGTGGTCGAGGCGCCGATCCGCAGTGCATGAACCTCACAGAGCGAACCTCATGGAGCAGAACCGGTTGACAAAGGAGTTGGCCAGGATGCGTATACCCAAGATCCCGTTGGTGGCCGGTGCGATCGCGTTGTCGCTGGCCGCCGCCGGCTGCGGCGGTGCGAGCACCAGCAACACCACGCCCACCTCCGGCGTCAGCGTGCAGGGCACCTCGACCTGCAAGTCCGGTGCCACCCCGATCACCTTCTGGGCCTGGGTGCCGGGCATGGCCCGCGCGGTCGAGGCGTTCAACGCCAGGCATCCGGACATCTGCGTGAGCCTGCAGAACGTCGGCTCGGGCAACCAGGAGTACGTCAAGGTCACCAGCACGCTCAAGGCGGGTTCGGGCGCGCCGGACGTGGCCGAGCTGGAGTTCGACGAACTGCCCTCGTTCGAGATCACGCACAGCGTGGTGGATCTGAGCAAGTACGGCGCGGACTCGGTGAAGAACAAGTTCGTGTCCTGGGCCTGGCAGGAGGTCAGCCAGGGCTCGGCTGTGTACGCCATGCCCGACGACGCGGGCCCGATGGGCCTGTACTACAACCAGAACCTGTTGGCGCAGTACCACATCACCCCGCCGGCCACCTGGGCCGATTTCGCCTCCGACGCCGCCGCCCTGCACAGGGCGAACCCGAACGCCTACCTGACCAACTTCGCCGCAGGCGACCTGCAGTGGATACTGAGCCTGATGGCCCAGGACAACGCCTTCCCGTTCCGGTACACCGGCGGCAGCAACGTCACCATCGACTTCACCGGCCCGGCCCAGACCGCGTTCGCCAACTACTGGCAGAACCTGTTGGCCGCGCACGAGGTCAACGCCACCACCGACATGGACGCAACCTCCTTCGCCGATCTGGACAAGGGCGTGGACGCCACCTGGCTGTCCTCGGCCTGGGGCCCGTCCTACTTCGCCACCGCGGCCAGGGCCAGCGTCGGCCAGTGGCGCACCGCGGCGCTGCCGCAGTGGAGCGCCGGGGTGAACGTGGCGGCCAACTGGGGCGGTTCGACCTACCCGGTGTTCACCCAGAGCCAGCACCCGCAGCAGGCGGCCACCTTTGCCGAGTGGCTGACCTCCTCCGACGCGGCCTGGACGATCCTGAAGACCTCGCCGTCCTCGCTGTTCCCGACCTACCAGCCGCTGCTGTCCGACCCCTCGTTCACCGGCATCACCGTGCCGCTGTCCGGGACCGCGACGCCCAACTCCACCTTCGCCGCCGCCGCGACCAAGGTGGGCACCGTGCAGTGGCCGCCGTTCATGACCGAGGCGCTGACCGAGTCGGACACCGTGTTCGCCGGGGTGCTCAACGGCACCGGCACACTGCCCGCCGCGTTCAGGGCGTTCCAGGACAAGCTCGTGTCCTACGCGAAGGCGCAGGGCTTCACGGTGAGCACCTCGTGACACTGGCGATCGATCGGGTGGCGGGCCGGCAGCGCACGGCCCGCCCACCCACGCGCCGGTCCAGCTGGATCCACCGCCGCGACCGCCGGGGCGTGTGGTTCATCGTGCCGTTCCTGGCCGCATTCGGACTGTTCATGGTGGTACCGCTGGGTTACGCGGTGTATTCCAGCCTGTACACCAGCAAACTCATCGGTGGCACCACGTTCTCCGGCCTGGCCAACTACCAGCAGGTGCTGACCTCCGGCGATTTCTGGTCCGGCGTGGTGCGCACGGTGATCTACGCGGCCATCCAGATTCCGGTGATGCTGGTCATCGCGTTCTTCTTCGCCGCCATCTTCGACCTGGGGCTGGTGAAGTTCGGCAAGTTCTTCCGCACCGTGTTCTTCATGCCGTTCGCGGTGCCCGGCGTGGTGGCCGCCGTGATGTGGTCGTTCATGCTGGAACCGCACTTCGGTCCGGTCACCCAGGTGCTGGCCGCGTTCGGAGTGCAGAACGTGGACTTCTTCGGCCCGAACCTGGTGCTGCCCAGCATCATCCTGATCGTCATCTGGGAGTGGACCGGCTACAACATGGTGATTCTGTTCACCGCGCTCAAACAGGTGCCCAGGGACATGGTCGAGGCGGCGCTGCTGGACGGCGCCACCGTGTGGACGATCATCCGGAGGGTCAAGCTGCCCATGGTGCGTCCGGCGATCGTGATGATCGTGCTGGTGAACACCATCGGCGCGCTGCAGCTGTTCACCGAGCCGTTCATCCTGCAGCAGTTCGAGAACCAGGCCATCTCCACCAACTACACGCCCACGCTGTACGTGTTCAACACCGCGACCGGCGGCGGGCAGTACAACCTGGCCGCGGCCATGGCCGTGATCCTCGGCCTGTTCATCGGCGTGGTGTCCGTCGGCTCGCTGCTGTTCCGCAGGCGGGCGGGTGATCTGGGATGAGCACCGGCGACGACGACAACATGATCCCCATCCGCCTGTACGGACTGCGCCGCGGCACGGTCACCACGCTGACCGTCCTATGTGGACTGTTCGCGCTGTTCACGCTGATTCCGTTGCTGTGGATCGTCATCAACTCCACCAAGGACCAGCCCAGCATCTTCCAGTCGTTCGGTTTCTGGTTCGCCAAACCGTTCCAGTTCTTCCACAATCTGTACGAGCTGTCCCAGGACGTCGACGGGGAGGGCACGTATCTGCAGTGGATGGGCAACACCGCGCTGTACGCGGCGCTCGGCGGGGGCGGGGCGACCGTGCTGTCCGCCCTGGCCGGCTACGGCTTCGCCCGGTTTCGCTTCCGCGGCAACAAGATCCTGTTCCTCGTGGTGATCTCCGCGCTGCTGGTGCCGGTCACCGCGATCACCTTGCCGCTGTACCTGGTGTACGCCAAGGCCGGGCTGATCAACTCGATCTGGGGCCTGATCCTGCCCAGCCTGGTCACCCCGATCGGGGTCTACCTGATGCGGGTCTACATCGCCGGTTCGGTGCCGCCCGAGCTGATCGACGCGGCCCGGATGGACGGCGCCGGGGAGGTCCGCATCTTCCTGCGGCTGGCCGTGCCGTTGATGGTGCCCGGCCTGCTCACCGTGTTCCTGCTGTCCGTGGTCGCGGTGTGGAACAACTACTTCCTGCCGCTGATGATCTTCTCCAAGAGCAACCTGTATCCGCTGACCGTCGGCGTGGGACTGTGGGCCTCGCGCGTGCAGGGCAGCGGCAGCACCCAACTGGTCCCGCTGGTGGTCATCGGCGGGCTGGTCACCATCATCCCGATGGTCGCGTTGTTCCTTCTGGTGCAACGCTACTGGCGGGGCGGCCTGCTGTTGGGCAGCATCGCCAACTGACGAGAACGAAGTAGGAGTTTGGATGGAATCGACCCGGAGTTTCCTGCGCTCGATCGGGCTGCCCGACCGTGATCTGGCCGAGCTGCCCACCAGCGCCAAGCGCTTCCCCGACGGCGCCCAGTTCCGAGTGGAGATTCCCAGTGTGGAGGGCCCCGAGGCGCTGGCGGCGGTGTTCGCCGAGGCGGACGAGCGGGACGTGCTGGTGCACCGGGTCTCCCAGGGCAGCGGCGGCATGCTGCTGACCGACCACGAGCTGACCGCGATGGGCAGGACCGCGGCCGAACGCGGGGTCGAGGTCAGCCTGTTCGCCCGGCCGCTGGCCGGCTGGGACACCGGCGCGGCCACCCTGGCGCCCGGCCTTGGCGCGCTGGCCGTGCAGGCCCGCGGCACCGAACAGGTCGTGCACCTGCTGGAGGACGTGCGGCGCACCGCGGAAGCCGGGATCCGCAGCGTGCTGCTCACCGACATCGGCGTGCTGGACGTGGCGGCCAAGATGCGCGCCGTCTCGGAGATCCCGTCGAACATGCAGTTCAAGATCAGCGTGCAGATGGGCCTGGCCAATCCGGCGTCCATCCGGATCGTGGAAAGCCTCGGCGCGGACACCTACAACGTGCCCACCGACCTCACCCTGGCCCAGCTGGCCGCCATCCGCGCGGTGGTGGACCTCCCGATCGACCTGTACGTGGAGGCGCCCGACGACCTCGGCGGGTTCGTGCGCCACCTGGAGATCGCCGAGATCGTCCGGGTGGCCGCGCCGGTGTACCTGAAGTTCGGGCTGCGCAACGCACCCAACATCTACCCCAGCGGCAGCCACCTCACCTCGGTCGCGGTGGCGCTGTCCCGGGAGCGGGTGCGCCGGGCCGAGATCGGCCTGGACATGCTGCGCCGGTTCTATCCTGACGCGGTGGGCTCCAAGCTCGGCGCGACCGGACTGGCCCTGCCGGAACCGGCAGGCCCGTAGTGGGCGCCCAGGGTCCGATCCGGCTGCGCGGCGTCCTGGCGTCGCGGCTGCGCCCGGCCGCAGCCGCGCGGATCACCGGCGGGCTGTGGGCCGACCGGCGCCGGGTGGTCGCGGAAGCCGGTATTCCCAGCGGTTTCGAGCAACTGGAGCGGGCGGGCAACTTCCACAACCTGCGGCTGGCCGCCGGTGCCACCACCGGTGACTACCGCGGCGCATATCCCTTCCTGGACAGCGATCTGTACAAGTGGCTGGAGGCGGTGGCCTGGCTGCAGGCCGAGGACCGGGTCGACGAGGAGCAGGCCGCGCGGCTGACCGAGCAGGTCGATTTCGTGGTCGACCTGCTGCGCGCGGCCCAGCAGCCGGACGGCTATCTGCAGTCCTATTTTCAGGTGGTGGAGGACGGTGCGCGCTACCGCAACCTGGAGTGGGGCCACGAGATGTACTGCGCCGGGCACCTGATCCAGGCCGCGGTGGCCCACCAGCGGGCCACCGGCCGCACCGATCTGCTGGACATCGCCCGCAAGCTGGCCGACCACCTGTGCGACACGTTCGGGCCCGGCCGCAAACGGGGTGTGGACGGCCATCCGGAGATCGAGACCGCGCTGGTCGAGCTCTACCGAGGCACCGGCGAGGCCCGGTATCTGGAACTGGCTGGATATTTCGTGGACGGCCGCGGCCACGGCTGGCTGGGTGCGGGCAGGTTCGGCGCGCGCTACTGGCAGGACCACGAGCCGGTGCGCACCGCGACCGAGGTGACCGGGCATGCGGTACGCCAGCTGTACCTGCTGGCCGGGGTGGTCGACGTGTACCTGGAGACCGGCGAGTCGGACCTGCTGGCCGCCGCGGAACGCTTGTGGGACAACCTGGTCGCCACTCAGACCTACCTCACCGGCGGGGTCGGCGCGCACCACACCGACGAGGCGTTCGGCGATCCGCACGAGCTGCCGCCGGAACGGGCCTACACCGAGACCTGCGCGGCCATCGCCTCGGTGATGTTCAGCTGGCGGCTGCTGCTGGCCACCGGCAAGGCCCGGTACGCCGATCTGATCGAACGCACGCTGTACAACGGTTTCCTGGCCGGGCTGTCGCTGTCCGGCCAGGAATACCGCTATGTCAACCCGTTGCACGTGCGCGGCGGGCATCCGGACGTCGGCGGGGACAGCAGCGTGGCCCGCCAGCCGTGGCTGACCTGTGCCTGTTGCCCGCCCAACATCATGCGGCTGCTGGCCTCGCTGCACCACTACGCGGCCTGCTCGGCCGAGGACGGACTGGTGCTGCACCAGTACATGCCGGGCGGGTACGTGGCCGACACCGAGGGCGGCCAGGTGTCGGTGCTGGTGCGCACCGACTACCCGTGGCACGGCTCGGTGAAGATCCAAATAGGACAGTCGATCGACCAGGACTGGATGCTGGCGCTGCGCATTCCGCAGTGGGCCAACGGATACCGGGTGTACATCGACGACGAGCCGGTGTCCGGCTGGGCGGTGGACGGCTGGCTGCGGATCTGCCGCCGGTGGTGGATCGGCGACACCGTGCGGCTGGAACTGGACCTGCCGGCCCGGTTCACCGAGGCCGATCCCCGGGTGGACGCGGTGCGCGGCTGCCTGGCCATCGAACGCGGCCCGCTGGTCTACTGCGTTGAGGCGGCCGATCATGGTAAAGATGTGGATCTCGACGAGGTGCTGCTCGATCCGAGCACCAAACTGTCCACTGTGGAGAGACGGAATCCGTTGGGTGAACACGTCGCGATCACCGCGATCGGCCGGGTCCGGCCCGCGGCCAAATCCGAATCCTGGTGGCCCTACGGTGCGCCGGCATCGTCCCCGGAGCCGGGTGCGGCGGTGGAGCTGACCGCGATTCCTTACTACACCTGGGGGAATCGCGAGGCCGGTCCGATGCGGGTCTGGCTGCCGCACACCTGAGCCGGGCGCAGCAACGACAACCATCCGTTCGGCCGGTGGTGCGCGCTCTGACCTGCGATAAATTCCTTTGTGTGCTAGATCACCACGCTGGGGGTGGTACGGGTCGGCCGATGCACCCGCAGGACGCAGGCGGCGGCGCCGAGCCGGTGTCGCTGCTGCCCCGACAACTCGCCGCGCTGATGCGCCCCGAGATGGCCAGCGTGGCCAAGGACATCATCACCGAGGTCCGCCGCGGCCTGCCCGAATACGCCCGCCCGCTGGACGGCCCGTACAGCCGGTCGCTGCGCATCGCGGTCGAACAGACCATCGGCTCCTTCGTCGACCAGGTCGCCGACCCGAGCACCCCGGTGCAGCGCCGGGACGAGCTGCTGCGACGGCTGGGCCGCAACGAGGCGCTGGAGGGCCGCGGGCTGGACAGCCTGCAGGCCGCCTACCGGATCGGCGCGCGAGTGGCCTGGCAGCGCATCATGCGCATGGGCCGGCGGCACAACCTGTCGTCCTCGGTGATGTCGCTGCTGGCCGACGTGCTGTTCGGCTACATCGACCAGCTCGCCGCGCTGTCCCAGAATGGTTACCGGGAGGCTCGCGGCCATTCCGCCCAGGCCCGGGAACAGGCGCGGGGCCGGCTGGCGAGACTGCTGCTCACCACGCCGCCGGTGCCGCCCGCGGTACTGGTCGACGTGGCCACCGAGGCCGGCTGGACCGTCCCGGCCGAGGTGACCGCGGTGGTCATCGGCGAGGACACCGCGGTGGCCCGGCCGCTGCTGGACTCCGACGTACTCCTCGACCCCACCGACCCGCCGCGCTACCTGCTGTTACCCGGGCCGGTCACCGACGACCGGAGGGCGATGCTGGCCGCGTCGCTGCCCGTTGGCCGCCGGGTGATCGGCCTACCCGTGCCGTCCTCCGCAGCCGCGGACTCGCTGCGGTGGGCCAGGCAGGCGGCTGAACTGATCGACCGGCCCGGTGCCGTGGACTGCGCGGACCACTTGCCGGAACTGTTGTTGCTGTCGGATGCGGCGCTACTGGACCAACTCGCCGCGCGACGGCTCGCTCCGTTCAACGAGCTGACCGACAAGCAGCGGGCGCGGATGCTGGCGACCTTGGGGGCGTGGCTGGACACGCGGGGGAGCGCGCCGGAAATCGCTGACTTGCTGCACGTGCATCCGCAGACCGTGCGGTACCGGATGCGGCAGTTGGACAAGACGCTGGGAGATCAGCTGGCCGATCCGGGGCGGCGGTTCGAGCTGGAACTGGTGTTGCGGGCGTTGCGGCTGCGGACGCCGGAGGCGGGGGCGCCTGGTGGGCATCGGTCTCGGGCTAGCTGATCGGGTCTTCTGGCTCATCGGGGTTGCGCTCTGCTCCCCGGCCGCGGTTCGCAGCGTGTTGTTCCCGGGTCAGCCGATCCGGCTTGGCGCTGACAGAATGCGGTCGTCGGCAATGCCTGGCGAAGGGGAGCGCACGTGACATCGCAGCAGGGGACCGGTGCGACCGGGCCGGCTGAGTTGGCTGAGGTCTATCGCGATCTGCATCGGCATCCTGAGTTGTCGCGGCAGGAGTTCCGTACTGCGGGGATTCTGGAGAATGCGTTGCGGCCCTTGGGTTTTGAGGTCACGGCTGAGGTCGGTGGGACCGGTGTGGTCGGGGTGCTGCGCAACGGCGACGGGCCGGTGGTGATGTTGCGGGCGGACATCGACGCGCTGCCGGTGGAGGAGCAGACCGGCCTGCCCTACGCCAGCACCGCCCGGGCGATCGATGCCGACGGGCAGGAGGTGCCGGTGGCGCACGCCTGCGGCCATGACATGCACGCCACCTGCCTGCTCGGCGCGGCCACGGAGTTGGTCGAGGGGCGGGCGGACTGGTCGGGCACGCTGCTGGTGGTGTTCCAGCCCGCCGAGGAGCTCGCCCGGGGCGCGCGGGACATGATCGAGGACGGTCTGTTCGAGCGATTCGGCAAGCCGGACATCGTGTTGGGGCAGCATGTCGGGCCCGCCCCGGCCGGGATGATCGGGCACGGCAGCGGTCCGCTGATGGCCGCCGCCGACACCGTGCGGATCGTGCTGCACGGTCGCGGTGGTCACGGTTCCGCGCCGGAGGGCACCATCGATCCGGTGCTGATGGCCGCGCAGGTGGTGGTGCGGCTGCAAAGCATTGTGGCGCGGGAGGTTTCGCCGTCCGAGAGCGCGGTGGTGACGGTGGGGCGGTTGCAGGCCGGGATGAAGGCCAACGTCATTCCGGACACCGCCGAACTCGGGGTCAGCGTGCGGACTTTCGATGAAGGAACCCGGAAAACGGTTCGAGGCGCCATCGAACGCATCGTGCGGGCCGAGGCGGCGGCGTCGAACGCGCCGCGCGAGCCGGAGGTCGACTGGACCGAGGGCACGCCGGTGCTGGTGTGCGACCCGGAGGCGACCGAAAAGACGGTGGCCGCGTTCACTGAGCGGTTCGGTGCGGAGCGGTTGCTCACCCTGGGCCGGATCAACGCCAGCGAGGACGTCGGGGTGTTCGGCACGGCGGCCGGGGTGCCGACCGTGTACTGGTTCCTGGGCTGCCTGGACTTCGACAAGCACACCTTCGATCACCTGCCGCTCAACCATTCCGCGGATTTCGCCCCGGACATCGAGCCGACCCTGTCCACCGGCGTGGCCGCCCTGGTGACCGCCGCCCGGACCTGGCTCGGCCCGGATTCGGCGTTGATCAGTCGGTGATGGTGAAGGGCAGTTCCGCGGCAGCCGGATCAACGCCACCTCCAGCGAATCCCACGCTGTCATCACGGAAATTCTACGACCAACAACAATTGGGGCCGAGTGATCCGGATGCGCGAATGGGTTGACCGGAATGGCATCAACCGTTGCGGCGCAATCAGAGGGTGTGGGTGAGGGCCTGTAGTCCCAGGCTGCTGGCCGTGACCAGTACCCACAGGCAGCCGCCGAGCAGCAGCGGTCGCACACCCGCACTGCGGATGTTGTTCCACCGCAGGGAAAGCCCGATACCGGACAGGGCGACGGTGATCAGGAACGTGCCCGCGTGGGTGATGCTCGGCTGCCAGCCGCTGGGAATGACGCCGATGGTGTCCAGGGCCGAAGTGGCCAGGAAGCCGAACAGGAACAGCGGAACGATCTTGCGCCAGGGCAACCGCGCCGGGCCGGTCACTGCGTCGGCCGAGGTGGTTGCGCGGGCGGCGCGGCGGGTGTGCCAGATGCCCAGGATCAGCACGATCGGGATCAGGGTCAGCGTCCGGGTGAGTTTGACGACCAAGGCGTACGGGCCGGCGGCGGTGGAGAAGGAGTAGGCGGCGGCGACCACCGAGGAGGTGTCGTTGACCGCGGTGCCCGCCCACAGGCCGAACGAGTGCGCGCTGAGGTGCCAGGCGTGACCCAGCACCGGAAACAGCAGTACCGCCGCCACGTTGAACATGAAGATCGTGCCGATCGCATACGCCACCTGGGTTTGCCTGGGTTTGAGCACGGCCGTCACCGCCGCGATCGCGGACGCGCCGCAGATGCCGGTGCCCACGCCGATCAGCAACTGCGCGTCCCCGCGCACGCCCAGCACCCGGCCCAGCACGAACGCCCCCAGCAGCGCGACCGCCAGTGTGCCCAGCATCACCGGCAGCGAGGACAGCCCCACGATGGCCACCTGACGCAGCGACAACGTGGCGCCGAGCACCACGATGCTGGTCTGGAGCACCGGTTTGGCGGCGAAATCGAATCCGGCGGTCAGTCCGGAGTGCGGGGTGATGGCCGCGGCCAGCAGCAGGCCGAGCACGATGCCGAACACCGGCGCGCCGATCACCGGCACGAAACCACCCAGCTCGGTGGCGGCCAGTGCCACCAGCACGGCCAGTGTCAGGCCCGGAGCCACCTGGCGCAGCTTCTCCCGCCCGTCCTCGACCGTCCGATGTGGATGCGGCCGATGGGTCCCGGGGGGAGAGAGCGGAGCGGTGGTCATGCTCACCACCTTGCAACCGATTCGGGCATTCCGGTAGACAGCAACTGGAGTGGACGTCATAACCTGAAGGAATGACGTCGCGTCCGGATCTGGAGTCCCTGACCCTGCTGGTCCTGGTCGGACGGTGGCACAGCCTGACTGCGGCCGCCGCCGAGGCGGGCATCTCGCAGCCCGCGGCCAGCAAGCGGCTCAGCGCGCTGGAGCGCAAGCTCGGCGTCCGGCTGATCGAGCGAAGCAAGCGCGGCTCGGCGCTGACCTCGGCCGGCGAGGTGGTGTGCGGCTGGGCCCAGCGGGTGCTTGGCGAGGTGGACGCGCTGGTGCGCGGGGCGGAGGCGCTGCGGCACGAGTCCGGTCACCTGACCGTCGCGGCCAGCCTGACCGTGGCCGAGCATCTGCTGCCCGGGTGGCTGGGGGAGCTGCGGCGATCGGCGCCGGAACTGCGGGTGGGGCTACAGGTGATGAACTCCACCCGGGTGTGCGAACTGGTGCTGCACGGGGAGATCGAGCTCGGGTTCATCGAGTCTCCCGGTGCGCCAACGGGTTTGCGCACCCGGTGCGTGTCCCGGGACCGGCTGGTGCTGGTGGTGTCGCCGCAGCACCCGTGGGCCCGGCGGCGGCGTCCGGTGACCGCGGCCGAACTGGCCCGGACGCCGTTGGTGAGCCGGGAGGAGGGCTCGGGCACCCGGGAGACCGCGCAGCGGGCGCTGGCCGGGCTGGCCGTGGTGCCGCCGCTGCTGGAACTGGGCTCCAGCGCCGCGGTGCGCAGTTCGGTGCTGGCCGGGGCCGGTCCGGCGCTGATCAGCGAGCTGATCGTGGCCGCCGACCTGACCGCCGGGGTGCTGACCGAGGTGCGGACCGAGAATCTGAGTCTGGCGCGGGACCTGCGGGCGGTGTGGCGGGCGGGCACCAAACCCGCGGGTGCGGCCGCTGATCTGCTGGCCTGCGCGTTGCGTTCGGATCGCTGACGGTGAGCACGCTCCATATCTGCGATCACCCGGTGGCGCTCGCCCAGCGGGAGATGGTGAACCGGTTGCCGTCGCGCCGGACCTCGGCCGCGCTCGCCCCGGCGAAGTGCGCGGGGATCACCAGTTCATGGTTGTCGGCGGCGCGGGCCAGCACCCGGCGACGGGTCTCGGCGGCCTGGGCCGGGTCCTCGCAGAAGCAGCTGTTGTGGTCGGGTTCCAGGATCTGCACCGGGCTGTGCAGCAGGTCCCCGACGAACACCGCCCGATCCGATCCGGACGCCAGCCGCACCGCGGTGGAACCGGGGGTGTGCCCGGGCGCGGGCTCCAGGCTGAGGTTGCCGTCCACCCGGTACTCCTCGCGCCACAGCACCGCCTGGGGCAGCACCGGTTCGATGCTGTCGGCGTAGATCAGCTTGCTGCCCTCGTGGCGGCGCCGGGTCTGCTCGTCCCGGGTGGTGATCCGGCGTTCGGCGTTGTCCGGATGCCAGTATTCGTTGTCCACGGCCGAAATGAGGTACGTGGCGTTGGGAAAGGTCGGCGCCCATTCGCCGTCGCTCAGGTAGGTGTTCCAGCCCACGTGGTCGTTGTGGATGTGCGTGTTGATCACCAGGTCCACGTCCTCGGGCCGGACCCCGGCCTCGGCCAGCCGGTCCAGGTACGCGGTGTGCCAGTGGTCGAACAGCGGCAGGTGCCACCGGTCCTTGTCGTTGCCCACCCCGGTGTCGACCAGGATCACCTTGCCCTCGCTGCGCAGCAGCCAGGTCTGGATGCCCGCGTGGTAGGCGTCGGTGTCCGGGTGCCAGTGATCCGGCGCCAGCCAGGATTCGTTGGCCTGCCACAGTTCTCGCGGGCTGTCCGGCACGATCTGGCCGAGCGGCGCGATCTCGCCTTCCCACTCGACCACCTTGGTGACCTCGACCTCGCCAACGTTGAAATCGCTCATATGGCCACCGTAGGCCGCATCGATGCGCGTTCCAATGCATGAAAGTCTCAGATTAATGCTCGATCGTCTCATCGACGCGCGTATGGTTACCGGCATGGACGTGCTCAGCGACGCGATCTCGGTGATGGGCACCGGCCGCCCGACCTCGACCCGGCTGCGGGTCGGCTCGCCGTGGCGCTATACCTTCGCGCCCTACGACGGCGCCGGATTCCATGTGGTGGTGCGGGGAACGGGCTGGCTGCTGGCCGAGGCGAGCGAGCCGGTCGCGCTGGGCACCGGCGATGTCGTGCTGCTGCCGCGGGGCAGCGCCCATGTGCTCTCCGACGGGCCGGACGCCCGGGGCGCGGTGCCGTTCGAACAGGCGCTGGCCGATCCGCGCGGGACGACCGAGTTCCTGTGCGGCAAGTACCGGCTGGACCGCTCGCGCACCCACCCGGTGCTGGCCCAGCTGCCCGAGATCGTGCACATCCCCAACCAGGTCGGCCGCCATCCCGAACTGCGCGCGGCCATCGACCTGCTCGGCGCCGAGGTGACCACCGAGCGGCCGGGGCGGCACGCCGTGCTGAGCGGGCTGCTGGATCTGCTGCTGGTGTACCTGGTCCGGGCCTGGCTGGCCGATCAGCCCGGCGCCGGCTGGCCGCAGGCGTTGTCCGATCCGGAGATCGCCGCGGTGCTGGCCGCCCTGCACACCGAACCGGGCGCGCCCTGGCGGATGACCGAACTGGCCGAGCGGGCCGGGCTGTCCCGGGCGACCCTGGCCCGCCGGTTCACCGCGCTCACCGGGCAACCGCCGATGACCTACCTGACCTGGTGGCGGATGACCACCGCGGCCCGGCTGCTGCGGGACACCGATCAGCCGCTGCCCGCGATCGCCCGTCAGGTCGGCTACGGCTCACCGTTCGCCTTCTCGCACGCCTTCACCCGCCAGTTCGGTCTGGCACCGGGCCGCTATCGCGCCAATCCGATTCCGGCGTAGCGGGCAGTTCGCGCCCGTGCCGGATCGGACCGGCCAGCACGATCAGCCCGGCGCACAACAGGATTCCCATCATGACCCACACCGTCGGCCGGACCCCGATGGCCGCGCCGAGCGCGCCGGCCAGCAGCGCGCCGAGCGGCCCGGCGCCGTTGCTGATCAGCGCGCTGCTCGCGACCACCCGGCCGCGCAGCCGGGCCGGACAGTAGACCTGCCGGAACGTCCCCGCGATCACGTTGGCCGCGACCACCCCCGCCCCGGTGACGAAGCCGCCGACGATCAGGAACAGCAACCGGAAACCGTTGCCGGACAACGGGATCAACAAGCCGAAGGGCAGTGTGAACCCGAGTGTCCAGACCAGGCCGCGAGCGGTGCCCCAGCGCCTCGTGATCCGGGTGACCAGCAGCGCGCCGACCACCCCGCCGGCTCCGGTCACCGCGACCAGCGCGCCCACCGCGGACGCGCTCACCCCGATCACCCGCACCAGGAACACCACCTGCAACGCCGCGTACCCGGTCAGCCCGAGGTTGCCCACCCCGCCGAACAGGGCCAGGCCGCGCAGGTACGGATCGCGCCGCAGCCAGCGCAGGCCCTCGCCGATGTCCCGGCGCAGCGAGTGGCCCGGAATCCGTTGCGGGACAGCGGTTTCCTTGCTGCGGATGGACACAAGGCAGACCGCGGAGACGAGGAAGGTCACCGGGTCGGCCAGCAGCGACAGCACCGCGCCGAACCACTGCGCCAGCACCCCGCCCAGCGCCCGCCCGACCAGTTGGGCCGCCGACTCGCTGCTGCCCGTCTTCCCGATGGCACCGGCCAATTCGTCCTGGCCGACCAGGGAGGGCAGATACACGCGGTAGGCGGTGAAGAAGAACACCCCGGCCGCGCCGGTCAGCACCGCCACGACCAGCAGCTGGGCCAGGCTCAGCACGCCCAGCCACGCGGCCACCGGGACGCTGACGAACAACACCGCGGACACCGCGTCGCAGACCAGCATCACCGGCCGGCGCGGCAACCGGTCGACCCAGGCGCCGGCCGGCAGGCCGATCACCAGCCAGGGCAGCCACACCGCGGCCGACAACGCACCCACCGCGAACGTGCCGGCATGCAATGTGACCACGGCGACCAGCGGCAGCGCCACCGTGGTCACATTGCTGCCCAGCCGGCTGGTGGTCTCGCCGATCCACAGCAGGCGGAAATCCCGGTTTCGTCCCACCGGGCCATCGTCGGTCAGCGGCGCCGGCCGCGAACGTCGTTTCGCACACGGCGAAAGCGCGGCCGGCGCCGCGATCAGCTCACGAAGTCGGCGGGGTGAGGCTCACCGTCGGCTTGCCCAGGGTCAGTTCGATCGTGTTGCCGGCACCGGGGATCAGCAGGTTCAGGATCGGCGTCACCAGCAGACCGCAGTCGGCGAACTTGGGAATCGTGTACGTGCCCGAGATAGGGCCGCCGGTCAGCACGTTGAAACCGGTGCCGGAGTCGAGATTGAGCACCGCGGGCGTCTCCGTCTCGCACCGGTCGCCCACCGGCACGTCCAGTCCGGCCACCTTCAGATCGGTCAGCTTGATGATCTCGTTGGCCGTGGTGGTCACCCCGCCGTTCACGTCCTGTCCGGTGATGTCACCGACCTGCACGAACTCGGTGGTCGCGGTGACCGGCACGATGCCGAATTCGGTGAACGTGCCGGTCGCGTTGGGCAGGGTCAGATTCGCGGTGATCGCCCCGCTGGTCACGCCCAGGGTGGCGGCCAGCGTGCCCGGGCCCAGGGTCATCGTGGAGTTGGTGGCGGCGATCTCCGTGCTGCCGTTGACCGGGTAGCTGGCGTAGATGTTCGCGTCGGCACCGGCCGCGTTGGCACTGCCCGCCGACAGCACCAGGCCGGTGGCGGCCAGCGTGCCCGCGGCCACTACGGCCAGGACTCTGCGGATCGGCTTTGATCCAGATCTGAACATGCGGAACTCCTTGTCATCACACGGTTTCTGATGAATAGGGCCGGCGATTTGTTATTCGGGTGGATGGATCACGGGTTCGCGGTGAGCCCGAGCAGATGGGACAGGTTGGTGCTGCTGTCGTTGCCGGACAACGGATCAACCGCGCCCGGCGAGTTCGTGGTCGATTGGGGCACACCGCCGCCGGAGGGCGCGTGGGCCGAGCCGCGCACGTCGATTCCGCTACCGGCCGGCAGGGTGCACCGGGCCGAGGTGTTCAGCGGCGGGCTGGCACCGGTGTCCAGGCCGTTGCGGTAGGTCGTGCCGCCGTAGCCCGCGGTGCACGGCATGGGATCGAAGAAGGTCAAGGCCAGTCCGACATTCGCGCCGTTCGCGGTGAACGCGGTCGAACCGTCGTTGACCACGGTGGGATAGGTGGCCAGCAGTTGCTCGATGCCGCTCTGCCGGGTCAGGGTCAGATCCGCGGTGGTGAGCAGGTTGGCCAGCAGCACACCGAGATCCGGCTGTGTGTCCTGCAACAGCCCGGACAGCTGACCGGCCGCCTGCGGCGCGGTGGCGATCAGCTTGCGCAGATCCGGATCCGAGGTGTTGAGCTGCTGGGCCAGCAGTTCGGCGTTGCGGCCGAACGAATCCAACGCGTCGGTCTCGTCGAACTGGGTCCGCAGAACGGTTCTGCTGTTGTCCAGCAGGGCGCTGGTGTTCGGGATGTCCTGGCTGGCCGCGTCGGCCAGATCGCTGCTGGTGTCCAGCAGCACCTGCAGGTTCGGCCCCTGCCCGTCGGTCGCGGTGTAGAGCTGGTCCACCACGATCTGCAGCGACCGGGTCGGCACCGAGCCGGCCAGCGAGTCCACACTGCCCAGCACGTCCTGCACCGGGATGGGCAGTTCGGTGTTCTGTTGCGGCACAACCGATCCGTCCACCAGCATCGGTCCGGTCACCGATTTCGGGCGCAGGTCCACGTACTGCTCGCCGACCGCCGACCGGTCGGCCACCACCGCCTGCGCGTTCGCCGGTATCCGGACGGAATTGTTGATGTCCAGGTCGACCTCGACGCCGGAGTCGGTCAGGTTCAGCGGACCGACCCGGCCCACGGACACGCCCCGGTAGGTCACCGCGGCGTTGGTGAAGATCCCGCCCGAATCGGCCAGGTCCAGTTTCACCACGTAGTAGCCGCGATCGCCGACCAGGCGGCCAAGGTCGGCGTAGCGAAGTCCGATGTAGACGATGATGCTGACGCCGATCAGCAGGAAGGCGACGAGTTTGATCCGGGTTCCGACGGTCAGCATGCTCAACCTCCGATACTGCTCAGCGGCACGACCGGCCCCGTCGTGGTGGTGGACTGCGGGGTGATCGGCGGGGTGATCTTCGGGTCGCCGAGCGCGGCGAGGTTGAGGTACACGTTGAGGTAGTCGCCCCTGATGTCGGGCAGCACCGCGTCGGTGAACGGATAGGTGAACAGCGCCTGCAACGCCTGCGGCAGGTGCTGCCCGGCGTCGGCCAGCCGTTGCAGGGTGGGCGTGAGCTGCTTGAGGTCGTTGACCAGATCGGCCTGGCTGGCGTTGATCGTGCTCACCGCGACCCCGGACAGCGTGTCCAGCGCGGTGAGCATGCCGACCAGCTGGTCGCGTTGCTGGTCGAGCACGGACAGGCCGGGGGTGAGGTTGTCCAGCACGGTGCCGATCTGCTGGTCGCGACTGGCCAGCGTGGCCGAAAGCCGGTTCACCCCGTCGATCGCGTCGGTGATGTCCGTACGGTGCGCGTTCAGGTTGGCCACGGTGGTGTTGATGTTGCCCAGCAGCGCCCGGATCTGGGGTTCGTTGCCGGACAACGTGTCGTTGAGCTGCCGGGTAATGGTCTGCAGCTGGCCGATCCCGCCGCCGTTGAGCAGCAGCGACAACGCGCCAAGCACCTCCTCGACCTCCGGGCTGCGGCTGGTCCGGTCCACCGGGATCACCGCGCCGTTGGTCAGCGCGCCGGTCGCCGGAGTGCCGGTCGGCCCGCCCAGTTCCACGTACTTCTCGCCCAGCAGGCTGGTCTGGCCCAGCCAGGCGATCGCGTTGCCGGGCAGGTGCACGTCCCCGTTGACCAGCAACGTGACCTGTGCGGTCCAGCCGCCCGGCGGCAGGCTGATCCCGGTCACCCGGCCGACCGCGACCTCGTTGACCTTCACCGCCGCCTGCGGCACCAGATCCAGCACATCGGTGAAGTCGGCGGTCACCGTATAGGGGTGGCTGCCCACGTCCGCGCCGCCGGGCAGCGGCAGGTCGTACACGCCGGTGAACCCGCCCGAACCGCACCCGGCCACGCCGAGCGCGACCGCGAGAAACCCCGCTGCCAGGCCGAATCTGCGCATCAGGGGCCCCCGATCGCGGCCAGCGGCAGCACCGGTGGATTGGTGCTGACCGGCTGCATGCTGAACTCGTTGAGATCGGCCCGGCCGTCCAGTTCGCCGGTGGCCGGGTCGTAGGCGTTGATCAGGTTGCTCGCGGCCAGCGGCGCCACGTCCAGCGCCTCGGCCAGCGAGGTCCGCTGGTTCACCAGGATCTGGGTGATCGAGGCCAGTGCGTCCACATTGGACTTGATTTCACCGCGGTTGTCCGCGATGAACGACTGCACCTGACCCAGCGCGGTGGCCAGCTCGGACAGCGCCGCGCCCAGGTTGCCGCGCTCGGCGGCCAGGAACGCCGACACCTGGGACAACTGGTTGGTGGCCTGGCGCACCTGGGCGTCGTTGCTGGTCAGCATCGAGGTGAACTGGCGGAGATTGTCGATGGTGGAGAACAGATCCCCGGCCGAACCGGACAGCGTGCGGGTGGCCGCGCCCAGTTGCGCGATGGTGTTGCCCAGCGCCTGACCGTTGCCGGCCAGGTTGGCGGCGCCGGTGTTCAGCAGATCCGACAACGCGCCGTCCTTGTTGGCCCCGTTGGGGCCCAGCGCGGTGGCCAGCTTGTCCAGGCTGGCGTAGAGCTGGTCCAGTTCCACCGGGGTCGCGGTGCGGCTGGCCGGGATGACCGCGTCCCCGGTCAGCCGGGCGCCACCGGTGTAGGCCGGGGACAGTTGCAGGTAGCGGTCGCTGACCACACTGGGGGAGACCACCACGGCGGCCGCGCCGGTCGGCACCGCGACCCCGCCGTCCACGGTCAGCACCACCTTCACCTGGGTACCCTGCGGGGTAACCGAATTCACCGTGCCCACCGGCACCCCGAGAATCTCCACGTCCGAACCGGCATACACACCAACGGTTTCGGTGAAGTACGCGGTGATCGTGGTGGCGCCGACATCGCGGAATACCCACCACAGCGCGCCCGCGGCCACCAGCCCGGTGACCACCAGCAGCGAGGCGATCGCGGCCAGGGACTGACCGAGCCTGGTCGTGATCATCACTTGCCCCCGGTGGTGTTCGGCGACTCGCAGCCGCTGGTGACCCCGACGCCCGTGGGCAGATCCGAGCGCGGCACCAGGTCGCACACGTAGGTGTCCAGCCAGTGCCCGTTGCCCACCGCGTTGCCCACCAGCCGGTAGTACGGCCCGGCCAGGCTCAGCGCCTGATTCAGGTTGGTCTGGTTGCGTTGCAGCACCGCGGTCACGTCGGACAGCTCGGTCAGCGCCGGGCGCAGGGTCGCGGTGTCGTCGTTCACCAGCCCGGCGATCTGCTGGGCCAGGGTCTGGGTTCCGGTCAGCAGCGAATCGATGGCCTGTTCCCGTTGCCGCAGTTCGCCCAGCAGCAGGCTGCCGTCGTTGAGCAACGTCTGGAACTGGCTGTCGTCATTGGCCAGCGTGCCGGTCAGCTGCTTGGTGTTGGTCAGCAGCTGGGCCAGTTGGGTGTCCCGGGAGGAGATGGTCTGCGACAGCGCGGACAGGCCGGTCAGCGCGCTGCGCACCTCCGGCGGCGTGTCGGCGAACGCGCCGGAGATCGCCTCGAAGCTCTGCGCCAGCTGCTTGGTGTCCAGTTGGTCCACGGTGGTGGCCAGGCCGCTGAACGCCTCGGTCACATCGTAGGGGGACACCGTGCGGCCGGTGGCGATCTCCTGGCCGGGGTCCTGGGCGGCCGCGCCCAGCGGGTCCACCGCGAGGAACTTCGCGCCCAGCAACGTTTTGATCTTGATCGCCACCGTGCTGGCGTCGCCCACCCAGGTGTCCTTGACCCGGAAGGACACCTTCACGTGCCCGCCCTCCAGACCGACCGCGGTCACCGTGCCGACCTTCACCCCGGCCACCAGCACGTCGTCGCCGGAGCGCAGCCCGGCCGCCTCGGTGAACGCGGCGGTGTAGCTGGTGCCGCCGGCGATGAACGGCAGATCGTCGGCGTAGTAACCCAACAGCACCAAGGCGATCAGCACGACGATGCCGACCGCGCCGATGGCCACCGGATTGCGTTCGCTGATCGATTTCATCCCTGGCACCTCGAATCGGTGACCGGCAGGCCGGTGGGCGGGGGCGAACCGTTGGTCGTGGTCACCCCGGTGACCGTGGCCGAGCACAGGTAGAAGTTCAGCCACGAGCCGTAGGAGGCGATCGTGCCCAGCGCCTGGTACTTGACCGGCAGCGTGCGCAGGAACGCGTCGATCGTGCCGGAGTTGTCGGCCAGGTTGGTGGACAGCGCGCCCAGTGCGGTGATGTTCTGGGCCAGCGGGGCGCGGCCGTTGTTCAGCAGGTTCGTGGTGGCCCCGGCCAACTGGGACATCCCGGTGATGGCGTTGCCGATCGGCTGGCGGTCCGCGGCCAGCCCGGACACCAGCTCCTGCAACGTGGTCACCAGGTCGGACAGCTCGGAGCCGCGCGAGTTCACCGTGTTCAGCACCGAGTTGAGGTTGTCGATGACCGAGCCGATCACGGTGTCCCGGTCGGCCAGCGTGCTGGTCAACGACGCGGTGTGCGCCACCAGGGTGTCCACAGTGGACCCTTCGCCCTGTAGCACCGAGATGATCTCGCCGGACAGGTCGTTCACATCGGCGGGGGACAGCGCCTGGAACAACGGTTTGAACCCGTTGAACAGATCGGTCAGATCCAGCGCCGGACGGGTCTGGCTCATCGGGATCGCCGCGCCCGGCCGCAACATGCTGTTCAACGGCCCGGCGCCCTGCTCCAGCGCGATGTAACGCTGGCCGACCAGATTGCGGTACTTGATGGTCGCGATCACCGAGGTGGGCAGTGGATGATTCTTCTGCACCGAGAACTCGACCTGGGCGTAGCGCCGGTTCACCACACCGATGTGCTCCACCTGGCCCACCCGCACCCCGGCGATGCGCACGTCGTCCCCGGTGTTCAGCGAGGTCACGTCGGTGAACTGGGCGTAGTAGTCGATGGTGTCGCCGACCTGGGTGTTGGCGATGGTGATGCCCAGGATCGCGGTGGCCAGCACGGTGACCACGGTGAAGATCAGGCCCTTGAGCAGCGGGCCCGCGATGCCGCCGCGCCTCATTTCATGCTCACCTCGGTTCCGCGGTACAGCGGCCCGGCCAGCAGGCTGCTCCAGCCCGGCAGCGACGAGGGCGGCACGCCCAGCCCGGCGCCGAGCAGTTCGTTGACGAACTCGTTCTCCTGGGCCGAATTCGCCGGGGAGGCGCCCTCCAGCGAGATCCCGGTGGTCTGGCTGCCGGCCGGGTAGCAGTGCGGGCCGCTGGTGTCGGTGTAGGCCGGGGTGTCCACGCCGGGCACGTATTTGCCGCGCGGAGTCTGCACGGTCACGTCCACGGTCAGGCCCGGATGATTGGTTCCCTTGCCCAGTGCGGCATCCATCACCGGCTCGAAATCGGTCAGCGCGGCCAGCGTGCACGGGAACTCGGGCGAATACCTGGCCAGCAGCCGCAGCGTGGGCAGGCTGTCGGCGGAGAGCCGGATGATGGTGTTCGCGTTCTGCCGCAGGAAATCGGTGATCGTGCCGGCCGCGCTGGTCACCGTGGTGTAGAGGCCGACCAGCTGGCTCTGTTCGTCCACCACGGTGCGGCTGGTGTTGCTGAAGTCGTCCAGTGCGCTGATGATGTCCGGCGCGGCATCGGTGTAGGTGTCGGCCACCTTGATCAGTTCGCTGATGTCCTGATCCAGCGCGGGAAGTTGCGGGTTGAACTGCTCCAGGTAGGAGTTGATGCGCACCAGGGTCTGGCCGAGTTCGGTGCCCCGGCCGGACAGGGCCTGGGAGATCGCGGTCAGCGTCACCGAGATCTTCTCCGGCTGCACCGCCTGCAACATCGGCATCAGGTCGGCGAGCACCTTCTGCACCTCGATCGCGCTGCTGGACCGGTCCTCGCCGATCACGCTGCCCGGCCCCAGCCGCTGGGCCACCGGGTCGGCGGGCAGCACCAGGTCCACATACCGTTCGCCGAACAGGGTTTTCGGCAGCAGCTGCGCGGTCACGTTGGCCGGCAACAGATGCGTCATGTCCGGCTGGATGGCCAGCCGGAGATCCGCGCCCGAACCGGCGGCCGAGATCTGCCGCACCTCGCCCACCACCACGCCGCGCGCCTTCACCTCGGCGTGCTCGTGCAGTTCGTTGCCCACCGTGTCGGCCCGCAACGTCACCATCACCACCGGTGTGAATCTTTGCTGGTACACCGAAACCGCCAGCCAGGTGAGCAGCGCGATGACCGCGAGGAAGACGATCCCGACCATCCTGCGGCGCGCCTTGAACCAGCCGGAACCGTTCATCCGGCCACCTTCACCGTGGTGGTGGCGCCCCAGATGGCCAGGCTGAGCACGAAGTCGGTGAGGCTGATGGTGACGATCGCGGTGCGCACCGCGCGGCCCACCGCGATGCCCACCCCGGCCGGTCCCCCGGAGGCGCGGTAGCCGTAGTAGCAGTGGGCCAGGATCACCATGGCGCTGAAGATGAGCACCTTCAGGAACGACCACAACACGTCCTGCGCGGGCAGGAACAGGGTGAAGTAGTGGTCGTAGGTGCCCGCGGACTGCCCGTCCACCAGTACGGTGATCTCCCGCGAGGCCAGGTAGGAGGTGACCAGACCCAGGCCGTACAGCGGGATGATGGCCACGACCCCGGCGATGATCCGGGTGGTGACCAGATAGGGCAGGCTGGGCACGCCCATCACCTCCAGCGCGTCCACCTCCTCCGAGATGCGCATCGCGCCCAGCTGTGCGGTGAATCCGGAACCCACGGTGGCCGACAGGGCCAGCCCGGCGACCAGCGGCGCGATCTCGCGGGTGTTGAAGTAGGCCGAGATGAATCCGGCGAACGCGGCCGTGCCCAGCTGGCTCAGCGCCGAGTACCCTTGCAGGCCAACGACGACACCGGTGAACAACGTCATGCCGATCATCACGCCGATGGTCCCGCCGATCACGCCCAGCGCACCCGAACCGAAACTCACCTCGGCCAGCAGGCGCATGATCTCCCGCAGATAGCGGCGGATCGCCCGCGGGGTCCAGGCCAGCGCGCGCAGGTAGAACACCAACTGGTCGCCGAGTTTGTCCAGCCAGGACAACCAGTTGTCGGCCCGCGCACCGATCCGGCCGCTCGTGGTGGTGACGTCCACGGCTCACATTCCCTTCGCCGGCACGAGTTGCAGGTAGATCGCGGTGAGCACGAAGTTCACGAAGAACAGCAGCAGGAAGGTGATGACCACGGACTGGTTGACCGCCTCGCCGACGCCCTTCGGTCCCGCCGCCGGATGCAGACCCCGGTAGGAGGCGACGATTCCCGCGATGAAGCCGAAGATCACCGCCTTGAGCTCGCTGATCCACAGATCCGGAAGCTGAGCCAGAGCACTGAAACTGGACAGGTACGCGCCTGGCGTGCCGCCCTGCAGGACCACGTTGAAGAAGTAGCCGCCGAGCACACCGACCACCGAGACCATGCCGTTGAGCAACACCGCGACCAGCATCGCGGCCAGCACCCGGGGCACGATCAACCGTTGGACGGGGGAGACGCCCAGCACCTCCATGGCGTCGATCTCCTCGCGGATGGTGCGGGCGCCGATGTCGGCGCAGATGGCCGAACCTCCCGCACCGGCGACCAGCAGCGCGGTCACCAGGGGACTGGCCTGCTGGATGATGGCCAGCACGCTGGCCGCGCCGGTGAACGACTCCGCGCCCAGTTGCTGGGTCAGCGAACCGAGGTGCAGCGCGATCACCGCGCCGAACGGGATGGACACCAGGGCGCTGGGCAGAATGGTCACACTGGCCACGAACCAGAACTGCTCGATGAACTCCCGGGTGCGAAACGGCCGGACGAAAGTCAGCCGTACCACGGAAATACCCAGTGCGAACAGCTGCCCGGTCTGCCGCAATGCCCTGGTGCCGACAAAACCCGGACGGTTCAGGGTGCCGGTGCTCATCTTCGCCGCCTCACTTGAACACCGGGACCGTGGGCGTGCAGCCGACGGTCAGGATGTTGCACGGTTTGCCCTGGATGACGCGGATCAGGTTGCCCGGCCCGGAAATCGAGCCGGTCAGCAGCGAATCGAGATTCTCGGTGGTGCCGCAGCCGGTGAACGGCGGAATGGTGACCACGCCCTCCAGCGGGCCGCCCAGCACCGGCTGGTACGGGCTGATCCCGGACAGCACGATGTGCACCGGCATCGTGGTCTGACAGGTGGTGCCGACCAACAGCGGCTTCTGGTTGACGTTCACGTCCAACAGGCTGATCGTCTGGTTGTCCACCGCGGTGGCGTGCGGCACGCCGGCGTGGGCCCAGGAGTCGATCCACAGCGAGCCCACTTCGGTGAAGTGCATGATGCCGGTGGTCGGCGCGATGCCGAAGGTGAGGAAGGTGGCCGCCGCGGGCGGGATGTACAGCGTGCCCGTCCAATAGAGGTGGAAATCTCCGTTCACCAGGGCGCTTCCGGTGTTGGTCAGGGACAGCCGGCCCGGCCCGAAACACGCGGCGCTGCCCAGTTTCTTGACGTTGCTGCACCCCACCACCCAGCCGGTGAGCTGGATGGCCGCGTTCGGCGTCACCACCGCGCCGCTGTGCTGGGTCGGCCCGGCGCCGATCACCGGGGCGCTGCCGGACTCGCTCGGGCCGGACGCAGTGCTGCTTGCCGGGGTGGAGGACAGTCCGGCGGCGGGCACGGCGACGGTGCCCAGGGTGCCTGCTTGTCCTTCGTCCAGCGAGCAGGACACCGTGGTGGCCGAGTCGAAGGCCAGGCTCAGCGCGCCCGCGGTGAAGGTGACGTCTCCAGTTCCGGCCGGCGTGGCCGGGGGCACGGTGCCGGTGGCGCCGACGGTGAGCGAACCGCTGGCCGGCAACGCGGTCCGCGGCGCGATCAGGTCGCTCCAGTCCGCGGTGGCGTACGCGCCGGCCTGGGTGACCCTGGTGGACAGATCGGCGGTCACGGCGACCGTGCTGGCGCCGGAACCGGTCAGGCTGGCCACTTCGGCGGCGGGCAGCGTGATGGCCAGGGCGACGCCGGCCGGCTGGATCGGGGTGCCGGTGGCGGCGGAATCCGGGAACTGGGCGGTCACCGCGACCGAAACCGGTTGCGCCCCAGCGGGAAACGCGCAGTGGTAGGCCAGCGTGGCCGAGTTCGCTTGCGCGCCGATCGCCGAGCCCGCGCCGGCCAGCGCGACCGCCACCATCAGCACGGCCGCGCCGGCCGCCGCGGCTGCGGTGCGCGGTCGCAGCCGCGCCCACCGGGTGCCTCCGGAACCGGCCGGGGCAGCCGCGGACGGTGTGTCACCACCGCGGGCGCCCCGGCCGGTGGAGGCCGGAAATCCGCTCACTGGGCCTGAATCGTGCCGAGCGTCGGGTCCTGACCGGAGTCCATGTTCAGCGTGACCGTGAAGGTGCCGAGCACGGTGTCGGTGCCGTCGGACTGCTTCGGGTCGAGGGTGGTCGAATTACCGTTCTGGTCGACCGCGGCGGTGACCGCGCCCGCATTCGCGATTGCCGGAATATTGGCGGTTCCGGTCGCGACGAAGGTCAGATCCGAACCGTCGGCCGGAGTCGGCGTGCTCGGAATCGTCAGATTGACGGTTTCGTTGTGGACCTGGCCGGCCGAGTCGGTGAAGTCCATCACGATGGTCGCGGTGCCCTGCACCGTCGCCGCGTTCACGGTCTCCAGACCGCTGGTGGCCAGCGACGGAGCGTCCACCTTGACGGTGACCGGGAAGTCCGCGCTCTGCGTGCCGACGGTGACCGGGCTGGGCGCGGTGGCGATGGTCTCGGTCTGGATCGGGTCCAGATTGCCGATGATCGGGAAATCGCCGTTGAAGTTGATTGTCTTGTCGATGGAAACGTCGGCGGACGCCACTCCGGCGCCGAGCAGGACGGCGGTCACGCCGGCCGCGCCGACCACGAGTGCTCTTCGCGCTAATATCGATCCGCGTTGACCGAACATGTGCGGGACTCCTCTATCGTCTGAAGAAAACGCACCAGCGGCGGTTGGCCAACCGCATATCGGCAAGTTTCTTACCGTTTAACGAAACCTACTGGCGGGTACGTTACTGAGCCGTAGCGGAGCAGGCAACAAATCCGCCCCGCGGGGCGGATTTGTTGTCACCACATGATAATTTTCGGCCGTTGCGGTTGTGTTCCGGTGAGCGGTTTTACTCAGGACGCGAGCCGGCCGCCGATGGTCACGTCGGTGAGTGAGAAATCGGTGACGTACCGGGCCGAGTTCGTGCCCGTCATACTGGTGACGGCGATGTCGGACAGGGTCACCGTGCCGACCGGATCGGTGGCGTAACCGGCGATCGTCCAGGCGGGCGAACAGGATTGCACCGTCCAGTCGGCCAGATTGATGTCGGTGACGGTGGGCGGGAAGGCTCCGGTGTCGCCTTCGCCGTAGTTGTAGTCGATCAGCAGCACCGGTCCGCCGATGGTGCCCGCGGTGACCCGTTCGACAAAGGTGTGCTCGATGAATCCGCCGCGTACCGAATTGGTCTTCAAGCGGTGCCCGCTCTGCAGGATCGGGCTGTTCATGGCCAGATCGCGGGCATACACATTGCGCACGCCGCCGGTCATTTCACTGCCCACGGTCACCCCGCCATGCCCGTTGGCGAACTGGGAATTCTGGATCACCAGATTCTGGCAGGGCACGTTCACCCGGCGCCCGTCGGTATTGCGCCCGGACTTGATGGCGATGCAGTCGTCGCCGGTGTTGAAGGTGCACTGGTCGATCAGCACCCCGTGGCAGCTTTCCGGATCGCAGCCGTCGGTGTTGGGCCCGGACGAGTCCACGGTGACCCCGGAGACCGTGACATTGGTGCACAGCACGGGGTTCAGGTGCCAGAACGGACTGTTCACCACGGTCACGCCCTCGATCAGCACCCGGTCGCACCGGTAGGGCTGCACGAACGGCGGCCGGAAGTGGTACCCGGCGGAGAAGGCACGCTGGGCCACCGGAATCCCGGCGTTGGCCGAATCCTCCAGCGCGGTGAAGTCGGTGTCGCCTGCGGCCTTCCAGGCCCACCAGTTGGCCGTGGTGGCCTGCCCGTCCAGCGTGCCCTCGCCGGTGACCGCGATGTCGTGCTGGCCGTAGGCGTAGATCAGCGGCGAGTAGCCCATGAACTCGATGCCCTGCCACCGGGTGTACACCGGCGGCAGAAAGGCGGTGGGATCGGTGTTGAACGCGATCCGGCTGCCCTTCTCCAGGTGCAGATCGACGTTGCTGAGCAGCTGGATCGCGCCGGTGGCATAGGTGCCGGCCGGCACCACGACGTGGCCGCCGCCGAGCCGGTTGACCAACCCGATGGCCCGGCGGAAGGCGTCGGTGGAATCGGTGCTGCCGTCCGGGCGGGCGCCGAACGCGGTGACCGGAACGGACAGCGGGGCGAACCGGGGTCGGCGCAGCCCGGCCAGGATGCGGTCGGCCGCCCGGTCGGCGGGGGTGCGGGGCGAGGTGTGGGTGGGGGCCGGGGCGGCGTTGGCGACGCCGGGCAGCAGGGGCAGGGCCAGCGCGCCGCCGGCCAGCGCGGAGTAGCGGAGGAGGTCGCGGCGGGACAGGTGCGGGGGCAGCTCGTGGGACATCGTTGTCGCCTTCCAGCAGGGGAAACCGTGCCCTGGACGGAGAGTTCAGCCTTTGGTGCATCTGATCTCATATATGATATTCCAGATGCTAGGACGGTCTCCCGGTCGCGTCAACACGGTCGCGGCGATGCACCGATGCCGAACGACCGTTCGGGACCTACGCGTGCGCGGATCCGGCGCGTCGTACGATCAACTTGGCCACTCAATGACCGCGTCGCGCCGAGGGAGATCCACATGTCCGAGCTCAAGGTCGAGGCCGCGCCGGAGGAACTCGGTTTCGACGCCGATCGGCTGCGCCGGATCGACCGGCACTTCGATCGCTACCTCGACGACGGCCGGCTGACCAGCTGGGGCGCGGTGGTCACCCGGGACGGGCAGATCGCGCACGCCACCGTGCACGGCCAGCGCGACCGGGAGGCCGGGCTGCCCGCCGACTGGGAGACCCGCTGGCGGATCTTCTCCATGACCAAGCCGGTCACCTCGGTCGCCGCGATGATGCTCCACGAGGAGGGCGCGTTCGCGCTCACCGACCCGATCAGCAGGTGGCTGCCCGAATTCGCCCAGCCCCGGGTCTACAGCAAGGGCTCCTCGGCCGCGCCGCTGACCGTGCCCGCCATCGAGCCGATCCGGGTCTGGCACCTGCTGTCCCACACCGCCGGGCTGACCTACGGCTTCCACCACGCCCACCCGGTGGACGCGATGTACCGGGAGGCCGGGTTCGAGTGGGGCTCGCCGGCGGGGCTGGATCTGGCCGGTTGTGTCGCCGCCTACGCCGAACTGCCGCTGCTGTTCCAGCCGGGCGCGGAGTGGAACTACTCGGTGGCCACCGATGTGCTCGGCCGGTTCGTGGAGGTGGTGTCCGGCAGCACGCTGGACGAGTTCTTCCGCACCCGGATCTTCGAACCGCTGGGCATGACCGACACCGGGTTCTGGGTCGAAGGCGCCGCGGCCGAGCAACTGGCCGCGCTGTACGTGGCCGCGCCGGGCAGCAAGAAGGCGGTGCGCAACGACGCGTTCGGCGCGATCGGCCGGAGCAAGCCGGCCTCGCTGTCCGGGGGCGGCGGGCTGGTGTCCACCGCGGGCGACTACCACCGGTTCACCCAGTTCCTCCTTCGCCGCGGCGAACTCGACGGCGTGCGGCTGCTGTCCCCGCGCACCGTGAATCTGATGACCAGCAACCATCTGCCGGGCGGGGCCGATCTGGCCGAGTTCGGCCGCCCGCTGTTCGCCGAGAGCCCGTTCGACGGCTTCGGATTCGGGCTGGGCTGCTCCGTGCTGCAGGACCCGGTGAAGGCGAAATCCCTTGGCAGCATTGGGGAATACGCCTGGGGAGGCGCGGCCAGCACCGCGTTCTGGGTGAACCCGGCCGAGCGGGTCACCGCGCTGTTCTTCACCCAGCTGCTGCCCTCCAGCACCCACCCGATCCGCACCGAGCTGGGCCAGCTGGTGTACCAGGCGCTGGTCGGCTGACGGCCACTTCGGGACGGAAATCTTGTTCGGCCGCCCCGGGCCGGGAGAACATCGCCGAGTCAGCAACGGTGCAGTCGTCTCGGTGAGGGGTGGTCTCCGTGGCCTGGTCCGGTCAATCGAGACGACGTACCCGCATGGTCGTGCTGGCCGCGCTGCTGGCCGCCGCGTCGGCCGAGCCCGCGGTGACCGCCGCGGCCGCACCGCCTGCCGGTTACGGCGACACCGCGCTCGCCCCCACTGGACTACAGGTCGACGGCGAGAGTTCTGACGCGCTGGTCGGCGAGGCCAATCCGGTTTTGGCCTGGACGGTCAATGATTCCGGCCGTGCGCAGGCGCAGACCGCCTACCAGATCCGGGTCGATCCGGCCCCGCCGAACACCGGCCGGAATGCCGTGCGCGGCTGGGATTCCGGGGTGGTGCGCTCGGCCGACTCGACCGATGTCGGCTACGCAGGCCCGGCGTTGGCCGCCGACCACACCTACCGGTGGTCGGTGCGCACCTGGAACCGGCAGGGCCAGGCCTCCCCGTGGTCGGTGCCGGCCGCGTTCGACGTCGGCCCGCTGGCCGCGGCCGACTGGTCGGCGTGGTGGTTACAGGCCGGCGACGGAGCGTTGGTGCGCGGCGATTTCCAGGTGACCAAGCCGGTGGCGAGGGCCCGGCTATACTTCGGCGCCCAGGGGCTGGTCGAACCGCACCTCAACGGCGCGCGGGTGGATCCGAGCGAGGTGCTGGACTCCTCGGTGACCGACTACAACTCCCGGGTGCTGTACCGGGATCTCGATGTCAGCAAGCAACTTGTCATGGGGCGCAACGCGTTGGCGTTCATGGCCGGTAAGGGCCAGTACGCGGGCAGCCCGACTTTCGTGGCCCAGCTGGACATCACCTACACCGACGGCAGCACCGCACGGTTCGGCACCGACCCGGCCTGGCGCACCGCCGACGGCCCGGTCACCGGCGACGACTTCTACTACGGCGAGACCTACGACGCACGCAGGGCCGTTTCCGGTTGGGACGGTGCGGGTTTCGACGACGGCGCCTGGGCCGCGGCGCACGCGGTCGCGCCCGCGTCCCACCTCCGGAGCCTGGCCCAGGGCGAGCCGGTCACCGCGTTGGACACCACCAGCTGCTGCGGCTGGTCCCCGGCCGCGCTGACCGACGGCATCGACGGGTCCACCGACGCCTCCCAGGGCTACCACTCGGCCATCGAGTCGACCCCGGACGCGACCAAGTGGGTGCAGGTCGATCTCGGGGCCGCGCAAGCGATCCGGGACATCCGGCTGTTCCCGGCCCGGCCCACCAACGACCCGGCCGGTGATCTGCTCGGCGCGGGCTTCCCGGTCCGGTATCTGGTGCAGGTCAGCGACGATCCGGGTTTCGCCACCGCGATCACCGTGGCCGACCGGACCGGCGCCGACCAGCCCAACCCGGGAACCGCACCGGTTTCCTTGCCCACCAACGTGTCCGGCCGCTACGTCCGGGTGACCGCGACCAAGCTCTACTGCAACGGCACGGACTGCAACTTCCGGCTGGCCGAACTCGGCGTGTACGGCGCCAACCCGGCCGCCGTCTACAGCGGGCTGACCGCCCTCGCTGCCGACCAGTCCCCGCCGACCCGGGTGGTGCAGACGCTCAAGCCGGTCAAGGAAACCCGGCCGGCGGCGGGGGAGCGGGTGTACGACTTCGGGCAGAACCACACCGGCCAGGTGACCATCTCGGCCGGCGCGCCCGCCGGCACTTCGGTTGCGGTCAAGAAGGGCGAACTCCTTGACGCCACTGGAGCGGTGTCGACCGCGAACATCAGTTTCTCGGCATCCGACCCGCCCCGGCAGACCGACCACTACACCTTCGCCGGTACCGGAACCGAGACCTACACCCCGCACTTCAACTACGCCGGTTTCCGCTACGCCGAGCTGACCGGCCTGCCCGACGACGCCACGGTCACCGTGACCGCGCAGGTCGAGCACACCGATGTGCCGACCACCGGCCAGTTCAGCACGTCCAACCCGCTGCTCGACCAGATCCAGACGGCCGTGGCGCAGACCCAGCTCAACGACCTGGAATCCATCCCGATGGACTGTCCGACCAGGGAAAAGCACGGCTGGCTCGGCGACGCAGGCGACTCGGACGTCGAGGCGATGAGCAACTACGACATGCAGTCGCTGTACACCAAGTGGCTGGGCGACATCCGGACCAGCGCCAACGCCGACGGCAGCATCCCGTCGGTCGCCCCGGCCAACGGCGGCCAGAGTTCCTGGGCCACCGATCCGGCCTGGGGCACCGCGTATCCGCAGGTCATCTGGGACGCCTACACCCAGTACGGCAGCACCGCGCCGATTCTGGCCAACTACAGCCAGGTCAAGGCGTGGGTGGACTACCTGGGCACGATCGCCGACGCCGACCACGTCATCGTCAACTCGCCCACCTCGTGGGGCGACGACTGGCTGTCCACGGTCAGCACCCCGCACCAGTACTTCCAGACCGGCTTCTACTACCAGGACGCCACGCTGCTTGCGAAAATGGCTACCGTACTGGGAAAGACGGCCGACGCGAGGCAGTACTCGGCGCTGGCCGGGCAGGTCGAGGCGGGCTTCCTCAAGCGCTACTTCGATCCCAGCACCGGCGTGTTCGGCACCGGAACCCAGTTGTCCTACGCCATGCCGCTGGTGCTGGGCCTCGTGCCCGCCGGGCACGTGCCGACCACGCTGGACCGGCTGGTCGCCGACATCACCGCGCACGACGACCACGTGACCACCGGCTTCGTCGGCACCACCTTCGTCTACCAGGCGCTGGGTGAGTTCGGCCGCAACGACATCGCGCTGGCCGTCGCCGAACGCAGCGACTACCCGAGTTTCGGCTACATGGTGACCCAGGGGCCGGGCACGATCTGGGAGAAGTGGGTGAATTCCTCGGCCCCGGACGGCACCTCGTCCAAGGATCACATCGGGCTGGGTGGGTCCATCGGCCAGTGGTTCTACCAGCAACTGGCCGGAATCCAGCCCACCGGCGCGGGCTACGGTCAGCTGACCCTGGCCCCCAGCGTGGTCGGCGATCTGACGAATGTCTCGGCCCAGCAGCAAACCGCGCGAGGTACCGTGCGCAGTTCCTGGCAGCGCAACGGAAGCACGCTGACCTACCACACCAGCGTGCCGGTCGGCGCCACCGCGACCATCCGGCTGCCGTTGCTGGGCGGACAGAAATCGACGGTGGCCGAAAGCGGCCGAACCGTTTACCGCAACGGGAAACCCGGTCAGTCCGACCCCGGCCTGACCGTCGGCCCGGCCGATGACACCGCGCTGACCCTGACCGCCGGTTCCGGCGACTACACCTTCACCGTCACCCCGCCCCGCACCTCGTTCACAGCGCTCACCCTGATCGGCGGCGATGCCGTGCCGATCACCGCCGGCACCACCGGCGATCTGCCGGTGGTGGTGCGGGGCCGCTCCACCGCGGCCGGCGCGTCGGCCACCGTGCGGACCACGGTGCCCGCGGGCTGGTCCGCGACGGCCTCGCCCGCCACGATTGCGTTGTCCCCAGCGGAATCCGCGTCCACCGCGACCGTGCATCTCACCGTGCCCGCGTCCGCGAAGGGCGGGGTCTATCCGATCACCGTGACCGCGCGGGGCAGCGACGGCACCACGTCGACCACCACGCTGAACGTACTGGTGTTCGGCCGGTGGGCGGCCGGCACGACGGCCACCGCCTCCAGCGAGCATCCGCCCAACCAGGTCAACGGCGCCACCCGCACCTACACCGCGGCCAACGCCATCGACGGCGACCTCGGCACCTTCTGGAACGACAACGACCAGAACGTCTACCCGGACACGCTGACCATCACCGCGCCCGCGGCGGTGTCGCTGTCCGGGGTCGGGTTCGCCTCGTTCGCCGACGGGGTGCCGACCGCATTCACCGCGCAGACCTGGGACGGCGGCCAGTGGACCACGCAGGCAACGGTGACCGGGAATTCCCAGGTGTACCGGTGGATTCCTTTCACCGCAACGGTTTCCACCACGCAGGTGCGGTTGGTGGTGACCGCGACCCAGGACGGCTTCACCCGGGTCGCCGAACTGACTCCCTGATCACGGCGCGGTCGCGGTGAGGTGGGCGCGGGCGGCCCGGACGAACCCGGCGACCAGCGGGTTCGGGTCGCCGACCCGGGTGGCGACGATGACCTTGCTGGCCGGGACGCCCTCGACCGGCACGGTGGCCAGGTCGGCGCGCAGGGAGCTGCGCCGGTCGCCGACCGGCAGGATCGCGATCGCCTGTCCACCGGCCACCTGTTCGAGCCGGTCCTCGAAGCTCTCGTTGACCGGTCCGGCCGAGATCGGGCCCGGATCGCTGTCCGGGTAGCCGTCCGCCGGGTACATCACCCGGAGTCCGCCGTGCGGGCAGACCAGCGACTGCTCACCCGCGAAGTCCTGTGGTGACACCGACGTGCGCCCGGCCAGGGGGTGATCGGCCGGCACCACCAGCATGCGGGGTTCCTCGTAGAGCACGGTCATCCGCACGTCATCGGCCGGGGCGCCCAGCGGGTCCCGGGCGACCAGGACGTCCACCTGGCCCTGGGCGAAGACCCGCTGGTCGTAGCACTCCAGGTGCCGGGTGCCGATCTCGGCCTGCGGGTGGCGGCGGCGCAGGTCGCGCACGGCCGGGGTGATGACCAGGTCCTCGACGTAGCCGATGTTGACCTTGCCGGCCGGCGCGTAGGCGCGGGCGGTGAGCGCGGCCTGGCGGGCGGCGTCCAGCAGCGCCTGGGCCTGCGGCAGGAACGCCTTGCCGGCCTCGGTGAGCAGGCTGCCCTGCGGTGTGCGGTCCAGCAGGCGGACGCCGAGCCGGTGTTCAAGGCGCTGGATCTGGCGGCTCAGCGCGGGCTGGGCCAGGTGCAGCTCGGCGGCGGCCCGGCCGAAGTTCAGGTGTTCGGCCACGACCGTGAAGTACCGCACCAGCCGCAGCTCCAGGTCGGTCCCGAGATCGTTCACCCGGCCGATTCTACCCATGCCGTTTTGGCATGACGGGTTGCTGACCAGGTCTTGGACACCCGTTCGGGTTTGCCAAAGACTCGAAGGCACAGGTTGCGACGAGAGATGGCGAAACGGAATGACGACAATCGAGAACGGGCCGGGAACGCGCGAATTCGCGGGGAAGCGGGCCCTGGTCACGGGTGGCTCGCGCGGCATCGGCGCGGCCGTGGTGCGCCAGTTGCTGGACGCGGGCGCCGAGGTGGTCACCACCGCCCGGTCGGCGACGAGCACGGCGCCGGAGGGCGCCACCCTGGTGACCGCCGACGTGCGGACCCGGGCCGGTGTCCAGGTGATCGCCGCGGCCGCGCAGGATGTGCTCGGCGGGGTGGACGTCCTTGTCCACAACGTGGGCGGGGCACAACCGCACAAGGGGCCGCTGGCCATCCCGGACGAGGAGTGGCAGGACGCGCTGGACCTGAACTTCCTGTCCTCGGTGCGGCTGGATTCGTTGCTGGCCCCGGGCATGCGGGACCGGGGCTCAGGGGCGATCGTGCACGTCTCCTCGGCCGCGGTGCCCACCTCGGCCCCGCCGTTCCTGCACTACACGACGGCCAAGGTGGCGCTGGAGAACTACAGCCGGGGACTGGCGTTGGAGCTGGCCCCGTCCGGCGTCCGGGTCAACTCGGTGAGCCCCGGCCGGACCGCCACCCCCGGCGGCGAGGCGACGCGGAAGCAGTGGGCGGCACTGGACATGGGGCCGGGCGCGGACAACGACACCCCGCTGGGACGTGACGGCCGGCCCGAGGACATCGCCAACGCGGTGCTGTTCCTCGCCTCCGGCCGCGCGAGTTGGCTGACCGCAAGCAATCTTTTCGTCGACGGCGGCGAATTCCCCAGGGGGTAGGGCATGAACAAGAATGTGGTTGTCACCGGCGGTGGTAGCGGCCTGGGGTTCGCCGTGGCGCGGTTGCTGGCCGACGATGGCGCCCGGGTGGTGATCACCGGCCGTTCGCAGGCCACGCTGGACGCCGCGCGGGAGCGGCTCGCCTTCGACGCCACCTACAGCACCGGCACCGAACTCGTGGTTGACGGCGGCGCCACTCAGCTCTGAACCGCCTTTAGGACACTCGGTCCAGCGGCACCGCCCGGCGCATCGGGTGGGGCTGCGGCCGGGGTCCGGGCAGGTCGGCGACGCGGCCCAGGATGTGGGCGCGCAACCGCCGCAGCTCCGGGCCCGGCTCGGTGGCCAGTTCCTCGGCCAGTACCCGCTGCGCCACCTGAAAGGCGGCCAGCGCCTCGGCCCGCCGCCCGCACCGGTGCAGGGCCAGCATGAGCTGCGCGTGGCAGCGCTCCCGCAGCGGGTCCTCGGCCACCAGGGCGCGCAGCTCGGGCAGCACCTGCTCGTGCCGGCCCAGGCGCAGTTCGGCGCCGATCCACCAGCCCGTGGTCTGCGCGCGCAGTTCGACCAGGTGCGGCACGTCCACGGTGTGCAGCGCGGGCGCGGCTACATCGGACAACGGCGTGCCCCGCCACAGGGCCAGCGCGGCGCCGAACTCCTTGGCCGCGTCCGCCCACCGGCCCCGCTCGGCGGAGCGTTTGCCGCGGTCGCGGATCGCGGTGAACCGCCACAGATCCAGGCCGTTGTCC
>DASZNF010000038.1:0-90341 GCA_035551355.1 Pseudonocardiaceae bacterium
CGAGCGCCAGCACGCCATCGCCGCCGCGCTGAGCAGGAGAGCCACGGCCGAGCTGAAAGAGGCGCAGCACAGTGGTGCGCTGAAGCAAGCCGCGACGGGACCAGCGGTCGGCACCGCTTATGCCGAGCAACCCGAGCAATCCGGTGGCAAGCCGATCCGGAGCGCAGGACGCGCAGCGTCCGAGCACAGGAAGCGGCGCGGCAGGAGGGTTTCAGCGGTCCCGTCATCCTCGCCAGCAGGGCCAGTGCCGCCGCGCTGAGCAGGAAGGCAGCCGCCGAGCTGAACGGGCACGCAGCCGGTGATCGGGCACGCAACGGGCACGGAGCCCGGAGGGGGCCTGATGAGGACCACCAGCAGCCCAGCAAACACCAGCTCTGGCCTGGGATTCCGGCGAGCGCGCCCGGCAGGACTCGAACCTGCGACCGGCTGCTTAGAAGGCAGCTGCTCTATCCGACTGAGCTACGGGCGCCCGGCACAACATTCTGCATGCCAAAGGTCACGTGTCGGCCACAGGCGGGTCGCTGTGGCGGGGGACACCCGCACGCGTTGCCGGACCTTCGGCTCATCGTGCCGCTCGCGGATGCGGCTGGGCCGACTGAGGGGCGTTCTTTGGCGCCCAGAGGACAATGCCCAGATGCTGACGCGTTAACCTTACCGGCCAGCCCGCGGCCTGCTCGGCCGGAAGGGAAAGGACCAGGCAGTCGTTCGCGCCGGTACTGTACTTACGGACATAATTTCTGCACCGCAATAGTGTCCGGAATTTAGGGCAGGCGCCACAGCCGGGAGGCCCGGCATCGCCGCAGGAGCTGCCGGGGTTGGATGCGCGGGATCGCTGCCGAAGCCGCCGGGTCAGGCGATGCTGACGTGGCCAATGGGACAAAAGGCGAAAGGGTGTCCGCCGGGTTGAAAGGCCGGTGCCGTGCCCGTCAGATAAGCCGATTTGTTCTCTGGGTCTCGGCAAGGGGGCCTTGGACCGTTTATCGTCAATTTTCGTGACTTCGGTGAGAGATGAAGTAAATTCGCATTTCATTGTCGGCCGTCAGGCTCGGGACACCGGAGCAGGTGAGAGTCCGGCGGCGGGCACTAGTGGGGACCACGGCCAGATCAAGGGGTTGCCCCGTGATGGCCCGGAGGTTACGGATATTGCCCACCTCGGCGGTGGGGTCGGCGCCGGCTTGCCGGCGGGGGACGCCGCAATCGCGCCGCACCGCGCTGGCCGCACGACCGAAGAAGCTGAGATTCCGCTGCACGGCGGCGACATGACCGAGGGCGTCGTCCGCGTAGGCGGCACCGTGCGGCGCCCGGTCCGGGCGCACACCGCCGCCGTGCACGCACTGCTGCGGCACCTCGAGGCGGTGGGCTTCGAGGGAGCGCCGCGAGTGCTCGGTATCGACGCGAAGAACCGGGAGATTCTCACGTACCTGCCGGGGGAGGTCCCGCGGCGCCCGCTGCCCGGCTACGCGCTGGCCGAATCGACGCTGGTCGCGCTGGCCGAGTTGCAGCGGGGTTATCACCAGGCCGTAGCCAGCTTCGATCCGCCGTCCTGGGCATGCTGGGACGGCGAGCTGACGGCGCAGGTCGATGGGCCCCCCGACATTCTCTGCCACTGCGACATAAATCTTGAGAACGTGATTTTCCGCGATGAGCCGGCGGGGCTCCGGCCTTACGCGTTTATCGACTTTGACCTGGCGAGGCCGGGCACCCGGCTCGTCGACATCGTCCAGACGCTGCGCTACTGGGCGCCGATCGCCGACCCGGCCGATCGCGATCCGGCCCTGCGGGATGCCGATGCCGCGGCCAGGACGGCCGTCTTCTGTAAGGCGTACGGCCTCTCACACGTGGAGCTGGCCCGCCTCGTACCGGTCGGTTCCCGGTGGCTGCGGCGCTCGCGGGCCACGATCGCGGGGCGCGCCAGGGCCCGCGGCGGCGCCTGGGCGCGCATGCTCGACGAGGGGGTGGGGGAGCGGTTGCTGCGCTCGGCGGCATGGCTCGAGCAGAACAGGCGGGATATCGAGGCGCACCTGCGCTGATGGGTGCGGCATTTCCGGCCGCGGCGGTTTCCCCATATGGTCGGTTGCTGTGACGTGGACGGGGAGGCCGCTGGCCGGGCGGCATCGCGCGACGCGGGGGAGCACCCCAGCGGCGGCCGGCGGACGCCGCATACCCGCCCGGGACTGGCCGCTGGCGGCGGGCCTGGCGGCCGGAGTGCTGCTGGACGCGATGGCCGGCGACCCCCGGCGCGGGCACCCGGTCGCGGCCTTCGGCCGGGCCGCCGCCCGGCTCGAGTCACGCCTCTACGCGGACGACAGGGTCCGGGGGTCGGTCTTCGCGGGCGCCAGCGTCCTGGGCGCTGCCTTGCCCGCCGTGTCCGCGCACTGGCTGACCCGAGGCCGGCCACTGCTGCGCGGTGCGGCGGTCGCGGCCATGGTGTGGACGGTCACCGGGGCCCGGTCGCTGCGAGACGAGGCCGAACGGGTGGCGGACGCCCTGGACGCGAGCGATCTCGCGGCCGCGCGCGATGCGCTCCCTGGCCTCTGCGGCCGGGATCCGGGCCGGCTTGACGCGAAGGGCCTCGCCCGGGCCGTCGTCGAATCCGTGGCGGAGAATACGAGCGACGCGGCGGTAGCGCCGCTGTTGTGGGCCGCGGTTGCCGGATTGCCGGGAATGGCCGTGTACCGGGCAGTGAACACCCTGGACGCGATGGTCGGCTACCGCTCGCCGCGATACGAGCGGTTCGGCTGGGCGTCGGCGCGTCTCGATGACGTCGCCAACTGGGTTCCCGCGCGCGCGACGGCGGCGCTCGCGGCCGCCTGCGCGCCGGCCGCCGGCGGGAGCCCGGTCGCGGCGCTGCGTGCCGTGTCCCGCTACGGCGGGCACCACCCCAGCCCGAACGCCGGCCGCCCCGAGGCGGCATTCGCCGGCGCGCTCGGGCTGCGGCTAGGTGGGCCCAGCACCTACGACGGTGTCACCGAGCACCGCCCCGAACTGGGCGACGGGCGCCCGCCGGAGGTGGCCGACATCCGCCGTGCGCAGCGTCTGTCCCGCTCCGTCACGATCGCCGCGGCCGCCCTGGCGGTCCTGGTCCCGCTGACGCCCCGCAGGGGCGGGCGGTGAAGGGGGCCCTGCTCGTCGCCGGCACGAGTTCGGACGCCGGAAAGAGCGTGGTCACGGCGGGATTGTGCCGCTGGCTCGCCCGGCAGGGCCTGAAAGTGGCGCCGTTCAAGGCGCAGAACATGTCGCTCAACTCCTTCGTCACCCGGGGCGGGGCCGAAATCGGCCGGGCGCAGGTCATGCAGGCCGCGGCCGCGGGCGTGGAGCCCACGGCGGACATGAATCCGGTCCTGCTCAAGCCGGGCAGTGACCGGCGCAGCCAGGTGGTCCTGCTCGGCCACCCGGCCGCCGAGGCGGACGCGGTCAGCTACCGGTCCATGGCCGGTCAGCTGCGGGACGTCGCGCTGGCTAGCCTCAGCCGGCTGCGCCGCGAGTTCGACGTCGTGATCTGCGAGGGGGCAGGCAGTCCGGCCGAGATCAACCTGCGGGAGACCGACGTCGCCAACATGGGCCTCGCCCGCGGCGCCGGGCTGCCGGTCATCGTCGTGGGCGATATCGACCGGGGCGGCGTGTTCGCGGCGATGTACGGGACGCTCGCCCTGCTGGCCCCCGCCGACCAGGAACTCGTGTCCGGCTTCGTCATCAACAAATTCCGCGGTGCCCCCGAACTGCTGCGCAGCGGGATCACGATGCTGGGCCAGCTCACCGGCCGCCCGGTGCTCGGTGTGCTGCCGTGGACCGAGGGCCTGGGGCTGGATGCTGAGGATTCGCTGGTTCTCACCAGGTCCGCGGGTCCCGGCGGCCGGCCGGGTGCCACCACGCCTCCGTCCGGTAATGATGTCCTTCGGGTCAGCGTTGTCCGGCTGCCGCGGATCAGTAACTTCACCGACATCGACGCGCTCGCCGCCGAGCCGGGGGTGCTCATCCGGCTGGCCAGCGAGCCAGCCGAGCTTGCCGATGCCGACCTCGTGGTGCTGCCCGGCACCCGGGCGACCGTCGCCGACCTCGGCTGGCTGCGCGAGCGCGGGCTCGCGGCGGTGGTCGCCGAGCGCGCGCGGGCCGGCCGGCCGGTGCTCGGCATCTGCGGTGGCTACCAGATGCTCGCGGGCGAGATCGAGGACCCGGTGGAGTCAGGCGCCGGCCTTGTTGCCGGCCTCGGGCTGCTGCCCGCCCGGGTGGAATTCGGCGCGGAGAAGAGGCTGGGCCGCCCGGTTGGCCGCGCGCTTGGCGCCACGGTCGCCGGATACGAGATCCACCACGGGGTCGTCCGGCTAACCGGCGCGGGCGGCGAGCCGTTCCTGGACGGCTGCCGGGCCGGTCCCGGCGGTGCCGTGTGGGGGACGAGCTGGCACGGCACGATGGAAAACGACGACTTCAGGCGGGCATTCCTGGCCGAGGTCGCGGCCCAGGCCGGCCGGGACTTCACGGCCGCCCCGGACACCGACTTCGCGAAGCTGCGCGAGGCGCGGCTCGACGTGCTCGGCGACCTGGTCGCGGCCCATCTCGACACCACCGCACTGGCCCAGCTCATCAGCGCCGGGGCGCCGCGCGGCCTTCCCGTCCTCCCGCCGGCCGGACACCCGTGAAAGCAGAAACTCCGATGCTGAACGAGAAAGGTGCGACGATGGGCGAACGCCGCGGGCCCGCGGTGGAGCACGGAAACCCCGACCCGGCGTGGCTCGCGTCGAGGCCCGTGCTCATCTTCGATCTCGGCGGTGTCGTACTGGACTGGAATCCCCGGCACCTGTACCGGATGCTGATCCCGGACGACGGCCAGCGTGAGTGGTTCCTCTCCGAGGTGTGCGGGCCGGAATGGAACGCCCAGATGGACGCGGGGCGCCCGTTCAGTGAGGCGGTCGAGGAGCTCACCGGCCGGTTTCCCCAGCATCACGAGTGGATCAGCGCTTACCACCGCCGCTGGCCGGAGATGCTCGGCGGCCTGGTGCCCGGCACGAGCGAGCTCGTCACCGAGCTGTCCGAGGCCGGCCGGGAGCTGTACGCGATATCCAACTTCGCCGCCGAAATGTATCCAGTTACCCTGGAGTCGTATCCGGTATTGCGTTGCTTCAGGGACGTCGTCATCTCCAGCTCGGTCGGCCTGTGCAAACCCGATACGCGGATCTTCGCCCTGGCCCTGCAGAGGTTCGGCGTCGCCGCGCGCGACTGCCTGTTCATCGACGACGTCGCGGCCAATGTGGCGGGGGCGAAGGCGGCAGGTATCGCGGCCGTTCAGTTCACCTCGGCGGCTGAGCTGCGGCGGGTGCTCTCGGGCGGCCAGCCGGCCTTTCGTTACGGTTAAGCCACTGGGCGTGTCAGCTTGGCGGCGCACCGGGACGTTTCTGGTTAGCATGGCCAGGTCGCTGCCGTGCTGATGGCAAGCGCGGCGGCCGGCGTCACCTATTGCGCGAGTCAGAATCCGCAGCCCCTAGGTTGGTTGGTCATGCCTGACAAGATCCTTTACACCGCCGAAGCCACCTCCACTGGAGACGGGCGCAACGGCCACGTCACTTCGTCCGACAACCGGATCGACCTCGATCTCGCCTTGCCGCCGGAGATGGGCGGGTCGGGTAACGGCGCCAACCCGGAGCAGCTTTTCGCGGCCGGCTACGCGGCGTGCTACCACAGCGCCCTGCGGCTGGTCGGTAGCCGGGCCGGGGCGGATATGAGCGGCTCGAGGGTCACCGCGCACGTCGGAATCGGTCCCGCGGGCGAGTCGTTCGAGCTGTTCGTCACCCTGGAGATCGCGGTGCCGAACCTCGGCCCCGCCCAGGCCAGGGAGGTCGCCGATGCGGCCCACCAGGTCTGCCCGTACTCGCGGGCGACGCGCGGCAACATCAGCGTCGAGCTCCGCCTCGCCGGGCCGGCGGCCACCACGGAGCAGCCGGCCTGAGCGGGATGCCAGGTGCGGGGCTGAGGGACAGGCTGGCGGGCGCCCGGCTGTACCTGTGCACAGACGCCCGGGAACGCCAGGGTGACCTGCCAGATTTCCTCGACGCGGTGCTCGGCGCCGGTGTGGATATCGTCCAGCTCCGGCAGAAGGGCCTGGAGGCGCGGCCGGAGCTCGCGTTCCTGGAGGTGTTGCGCGAGAAGTGCGCCACGCACGGTGCGCTGTTCGCCGTCAACGACCGCGCCGACCTGGCCCATGCCGTCGGCGCGGACATCCTCCACCTCGGCCAGGACGACCTGCCTGTCCGGGCGGCCCGCGCGATCATCGGCCCCGGGCCGCTGATCGGGCGATCCAGCCATGCCCAGCCGGAGACCCGGGCGGAGGCGGACGCGCCCGGCGTCGACTATTTCTGCACCGGGCCGGTGTGGCCGACCCCGACGAAACCGGGGCGGCCGGCTCCGGGCCTGCCACTGGTGCGCTACGCAGCTGAGCTGGGCACCAGCCGCCCGTGGTTCGCGATCGGCGGGATCACCCTCGGGAACCTCGGCCAGGTGCTGGAGGCGGGCGCGCGCCGGGTCGTCGTGGTCCGCGCGATCACCGACGCAGCCGATCCCGCCGCCGCGGCGGCCGAATTCGCCGCGCGCCTGCGCGCCGAGGCCCGGGCCTGACCGTCCTCGGGCGGGACGGCCCTGGCCGGGGCCCCCGGCTGGCGGCTACCCTGACGGCATGCCTCCGCGCCCGCGCCGTTCCCTCGCCCCCGTCGGATTCCCGCCCCGCCCGGTGCGGCACGCGGCCGTGATCAGGGACCTGATCGCGGCCGGCGGCGAGTCGTTCTCGTTCGAGTTCATGCCGCCGAAGACCGACGCCGACGAGCAGCAGCTCTGGCGGGCGATCCGGCAGCTCGAGCCGCTGCGGCCGACGTTCGTCTCGGTCACCTACGGTGCCGGCGGCTCCACGCGGGACCGCACGGTCCGCGTGACCGGCCGGATTGCGGAAGAGACCACGCTGACCCCGGTGGGGCACCTGACCGCCGTGAACCACTCGGTCGCGGAGCTCCGGCACGTCATCGGCTCCTACGCGGCGGTCGGCGTGCGGAACCTGCTGGCGCTGCGCGGAGACCCGCCCGGCGACCCGAACGGTGAGTGGGTGGCGCACCCGGACGGTCTGTCCTACGCGGACGAGCTGGTCCGGCTCGTCCGGTCGGTAGGTGACTTCTGCGTCGGCGTCGCGGCCTTCCCCGAGAAGCACCTGCGCTCGCCCGACCTGGACTCCGACGTCGACTACTTCGTAGGAAAATGCCGGGCCGGGGCCGATTTCGCCATCACCCAGATGTTCTTCTACCCGGAGGACTACCTGCGGCTGCGGGACCGGGTCGCCGCCCGCGGCTGCGACGTGCCGATCATTCCCGGCATCATGCCGATCACCAGCGTGCGGGTGGTCGAGCGGGCCGAGCAGCTGGGCGGCACGCGGATCCCGCCGGAGCTGTCCCGGCGGCTGCAGGCCGTGGCCGGCGACAAGGCAGCGGTGCGCGAGATCGGCGTCGACTACGCGTGCGCGATGTGCGAGCGGCTGCTCGCTGAGGGCGTGCCCGGCCTGCACTTCTACACGCTCAACTGGTCCAGGGCCACGCGGGAGATCTACGAGCGGCTCGGCCTGCGCGAGCGCGTCACCGGGCGGGCAGCACCGGCGGCCGGTCAGGACCGGGCGTCGCGGAGCGGCAGCGTGGCGCCCATGACCGCGTAGAGCGGGTCGCCGCCGGAGAACCTGAACGAGGTCAGCAGGTCGCTGAAGCCGAGGCTGCGGTAGAGATGCCGGGCAGCTGACTCGGAGTCATGTGTGGACAGGACGGCGTTGCGCTCGTCCCGTTCCGCGGTCAGCCGGAGGAGCAGGTTCCGCCCTAGCCCCCGGTTCTGGTACGCGGGCATGACGTGCAGCTCGGCGACCTCGAACGAGTCGGACAGCCACTCGCTGGCCCGCGCCGCCCCCGCGGAGGCGGCCAGGGCGTAGCTCACCATGTCGTGCCACCACTGGCCGGATTCGCCGTGGAATCCGTAGCTGAACGCGACCGGCTCGCCGGCGCCGTCGAGCACCGCCAGCGCGCGGAAACCCGGGTTGGTCGCGTGCCGCGCCATGATCGAGCGCCTGCCCGCGAGCTGTGCCGGCACCGGCCGCATCGCGGCCGTGTACACGGCCAGCATCTTGTCGATGGCCGCGGTGAAACGCGCAGCGCCCAACTCCGTCAGCGTCGTCACCGGTCCCATCTTGATGAGCTTACGGGAATTCGCGCCCGCGCCGGCGCCCGCACTGCTGCACTCTCGCGCCGGGTATGTCAGCGGCCTCTAGCCGTCAAAACCTATCTAAATAGTTGACAATAGCCTCTCCAGGTGTTTTGCTCGGCGATGTGACGGCGGGCGCCCATGGCGGCGGCCACACCGGCAGCCGCACGGGCTGGCCGCACACTGGCAGGAGGGAGACACATGTCCATCAGCGCCCCGGCCATCGACATCCGGCGCATCGCGGGCAACATCGGCGCCGAGATCACGGGTGTCCGCGTTGCCGCGGACCTTCCCGGCGACGTCTTCGGCATCATCCGGCAGGCTCTGCACGAGCACAAGGTGGTCTTCTTCCGCGGTCAGGGCCACCTCGACGATGCGGAGCAGGCCGGCTTCGCCCGCCAGTTCGGCGAGCTGACCACGGCGCACCCGACCGTGCCGGGCATCGAGCAGGCGCCGCAGGTTCTCGAGCTGGATGCACAGCGGGGCGGTGGGAAGGCGAACGCCTGGCACACCGACGTCACGTTCGTCGACCGGCCGCCCGCGGTCTCCGTACTGCGCGCAATCACCCTGCCTCCGTATGGGGGCGACACCACCTGGGCCAATACCGTGACCGCCTACCAGAGCCTCGCGCCCCAACTGCGGACCCTGGCCGAAGGCCTCCGGGCGCTGCACACCAACGAGTACGACTACGCGGAGCAGTCCGGCGGCGGCGTGGGCGCCAAGTCCGACCGCGACGAGCGGCACCACCGTGAGGTCTTCCTGTCCACGATCTATCAGACCGAGCACCCCGTGGTGCGCGTTCACCCGGAGACCGGCGAGCGCGCCCTGCTGCTCGGCCAGTTCGTCAAGCGCATCCTCGGGGTGTCCGGGTCCGATTCGCGGTACCTGTTCGAGCTCTTCCAGCGGCACGTCAGGCGGCTGGAGAACACCGTCAGGTGGCGCTGGGCACCAGGCGATCTCGCGGTCTGGGACAACCAGGCGACCCAGCATTACGCGATCGACGACTACGCCGATCTGCCCCGGCGGATGCACCGGGTCACGGTCGCCGGAGACGTTCCGGCTGGAGTGGACGGACAGCGAAGCTCCGCCGTAAAGGGTGAGTCTTCCGCCTACATCCCGGCCTGACACCCGCAGGCCATCCGCCCGCCGCACCGCCGCACCGCTCTCCAACGGGGATCTGGGTCGAGTTCTCCGCAGCGGACAACTCGACCCAGATCATGGGGCGGCGGCCCGGACCGCGCCTTTACCCAGACGTCGCCCCCGCGCGGGCGGGCTGGGCGGTGCGAGGCTCAGCGGGGGAGAAGTGGAGCGTGGTCGAGGTGCGGGAGGACGTGGCGGGCGAACAGGTCGGCTTCGGCGGCGTGCGGGTAGCCGGACAGGATGAACGCCTCCATGCCGATTTCCTGGTAAGCGCGCAGCTTGGTGAGGACCTGGCCGGGATCGCCGACGATGGCCGCGCCCGCGCCGGAGCGGGCCCGGCCGATCCCGGTCCACAGGTTGGCCTCGACGAAGCCGTCGGCATCGGCGTCGGTCCGCATCTCGGCCTGCCGGACGTTGCCGGCCGAGGTGGTGTCCAGCGAGCGGGCCCGGATCTTCTCTCCGGCTTCACCCTCCAATTTGGACACCAGCCGCCGCGCCGCATCCACCGCCTGCCCCTCGGTGTCCCGCACGATCACGTGTACCCGGTAGCCGAATCGCAGTTCACGCTGATAGTTCGCCGCCCGCTTGCGCATGTCCGCCAGCACGCCCGCCACCCCGTCCAGGGTGTCGGGCCACATCAGGAACACGTCCGCCGCCTGCGCGGCCACATCGCGCGCGGCCTCGGACAGGCCACCGAAGTAGAACGGCGGGCAGCCGCCGGCAGTCGGGCAGATGCGCGGCGGATCCAGTGTGACATCAAGGAATTCGCCGTGGTGCTCGACGTGCTCACCGTTGAGCAGAGCACGCAGCACCCGCATGATCTCCAGGGTGCGGCCGTAGCGGGCGGCCGAGGCCATCGGCTGGCCGGGCAGCTCCGAGGAGATGATGTTGATGGTCAGCCGGCCGCCCGTGATCTGGTCGATGGTGGCCAGCTGGCGGGCCAGTTGCGGCGCCCACATCTCCCCCATCCGCACCGCGACCAGCAACTGGATGCGCCGGGTCAGCGCGGCGATGGCCGAGGCGAAGGCGACCGAGTCGATGCCCATGGTGTAGCCCGAGGGCAGTAACAGGTTGTCGAATCCGCCTTCCTCGGCTCGCAGCGCGATGCCTCGGCAGTGCTCCCAGCTCGACCACAGCGCCGGATCGCTGACCCCGAGGAACTCGTAGTCGTCGTCGCACAGCGCGGCGAACCAGGAAACCTCGCAGTCCGCGGTCACCGGGCGGCCTCCGCGCTGGCGACCGAGGGCGACTCGACGCCGACCAGTTCCTGCTCGATCCGTTCCAGCGACTTGCCTTTCGTCTCCGGCACCACCGCGATGGCGAACCCGAACGCCACCAGCCCGATGATGGCGAACAGGAAGAACACCTGCCCGGTGCCGATGGCCAGCAACACCGGGAAGAACAGGCCCACCAACAGGTTTCCGGCCCAGTTGACGAAGGTGGACACCGCCATCGCCGGTTCCCGCACGCTCAGCGGGAAGATCTCGCCCAGCATGATCCAGGCCATGCCGCCCCAGCTCAGCGAGAAACTGATCTTGAACCAGGCCAGTGCGATGATCGCGACCCAGCCCGCCGCGCCGCCGCCCTTGAGACCGGCGGTGAAGAACACCACGCCCAGCGCGGCCATGGCCACCGCCATGCTCAGCGCGCCGAAGATCAGCGGGCGCCTGCGACCGATCTTGTCCACCAAGAACAACATCAGCACGGTCGCGGCCACGGTCACCGCGCCGAGCCCGGCGTTGGCGATCAGCGCGGCCGAGTCGGCGAAACCAAGCGTCTTCAGGATGGTCGGCGCGTAGTAGATGATCGTGTTGATACCGATGACCTGTTGCAGGAACGCGATTCCCACGCCGATCAACAGCACCCGGCGCACCCGGCGGTTGCGCAGCAGCGCACCGATCCGGCTGCGCGTCTGGCCCGCGGCCAGCACCTGCTGGATCTCGGCGAACTGGGCGTCGACCTGATCCGCGTCGTTGCGCCCGGCCAGCACCGCCCGCGCCTCGGCCGCCCGGCCGTGTTTCACCAGCCAGCGCGGGCTTTCCGGCTGGAAGTAGACCCCGATGACCAACGCGATCGCCGGCACCACGGCCAGGCCGAAGGCGATCCGCCACTGTCCGGTGTGGTCCAGTCCGAGGTTGACCAGGTAGGCGATCAGGATGCCGCTGGAGATCATCAGCTGGTTCATGCCGGACAGCGCGCCCCGCAGTCGCGCGGGCGCGATCTCGGACAGGTAGATCGGCACCGCCATGGACAACGCGCCGACCGCGAGGCCCATCACCACCCGGCCGGTGATGATCACCCCGACGTTCGCGGCGCTGGCCGCGATCAGTGAGCCGATCCCGAACACCGTGCCGGAGACCAGCACCAGCCAGCGCCGGCCGAACCGGTCGGCCAGCGGCGATGCGGCCAGCGCGCCGACCATGCAGCCCACCAGCAGCGAGCTGGTGACGAAGCCCTGCGCCAGCGGACTGAGGTCGAACTCCTTTTTGATCAACAACAACGCACCGGCGACAACGCCGAGGTCGTAGCCGAACAGCAGGCCACCCAGCGCGCCGAACACGTAGGTGGCCGCGCCACGTCGCCGGGTGACGGCCCGGTCGTCGGTTGTCATCGATCCAGTTTGCATCCCCGGACCAGCGTGGACCAGACCATCTCGCATGCTGGCAGCCCGCGCTGTCCGCATGCGGCCCCGTCTCCGGCGGCGGCGTCGGCACCGGAGACGAGCTCGACCTGGCTACCTGCCGATCACGAACTCGGCCACGGACAGCGGCCGGTTCACAATCCGGACGTCACCGATGAAGCCGTGGAAGATCGCGCTGACGTTCCCGCCGTACTGGTAGCCACCCAGCGCCCACGGCAGCCCGAGCGCGGCCAGGCCGTTGCCGGTGGTCGACGGGTTGTCCACGGTCGGGCAGCCCTGCACGTAGAGCGTGGTGTGCTTGCCGTCGTTGACCACGGCCACGTGCCACCACTGATCCTCGGGCAGGCCGTGGCTCCAGTTGGTGGTGGGCGCCTGCTGGTTGAGCGGGTAGGCGTTGAACTGGAACTCCCGCAGACTGGAGATGCTCAGCGCCCGGCGGTGCGCAGGAAGGATCGGCGGTTCGAACCCTGCGCCGGTGCGTTGGCCCCATCGTGACGACACATAACGTGCCCCTTCACTCGAATGGTGGAGTGATGATCGGGTCGCACGCTACGACGGATCGGCCAATGGCAGACGAACACAATGCAACGGGTGCCGATCGGCTACGTGACCCCGATGTTCACGAACCGACCGCGTTGGGCTCTTCGGCGTAAGCCATGGCCTGCAGGGCGAACAGCTCGCGGTAGCGGGTGGGCGCGGCCATCAGTTCGGGGTGCGTGCCCTGTTCCACGATCCGGCCCTCGTCCAGCACCAGGATCCGGTCGGCCTGGCGGATGTTGGCCAGCCGGTGGGTGATCAGCACGGTGATCCGGTTGTGCCCGTTGTGCCGCACGGCCTGCCGCAGCCCCTTGAACGCGCGCGCCTCGGCCTTGGCGTCCAGCGCGGCGCTGGGCTCGTCGGCGATCAGGATGTCGCCGTCGCGGTAGATGCCGCGGGCGATGGCCAGTCGCTGCCACTGCCCGCCGGACAGGTCCTGGCCGCAGGAGAACGAGCGGGACAGCAACGTGTCCGGACCCTCGGGCAGCGCGTCGATCAGTTCCCGCGCGGCGGACAGCTCGACGGCCTCGGTCCACCGTTTCGAGTCCGGATCGTCGGCGTCCAACCGTCCGATGCGGACATTCGTTTCGGCGGTGGTCGGCCACTGAGCGGGTTCCTGGGCGATCAACGCGATCCGTTCGTGGACCCGAGAGCAATCCATAGTGGACACATCGACGCCGTTCCAGGTGACCACGCCCTCGGTCGGCAGGTACAGCCCGCAGATGACCTTGCCCAGTGTGGTTTTGCCGGAACCGTTCTCGCCGACCAGTGCCACCACCTCGCCGGCCCGCAGGGTCAGGTCGATCTCGCGCAGCGCGGGCTCTTCCCGGCCGGGATAGCGGAACGACACTCCGCGCAGGGCGACCGTGTGCGGAGGCTCGCGCAGTTCGGCGGTGGCCGGTGGGCGGCGCCGGGACGCGGCGGCCTCGTGCAACTGTTGCAGGAAGCCGAGAAAGAACGACTGGTCGTACAGGGAGTTGATCGATCGCAGCGTGCTGGACAGGGCGCCGGACGCGGTCCGCATGGCGATCGCGGCGGTGCCGGCCAGCGCGAGGGCCAGCGTGCCGGAGTAGAGCAGCAGGCCGAGTACCAGGTAGGCCACCCCGGTTCCGGCGCCGGACAGGAACTGTCCGGCCAGCTGGATGATCGACTGTGTGCGCTGGGTGCGCAGCTGGTTGTCCAGCTGCTCGACCGACACGCTTTCGTACTCGGCCAGCAGATGCGGGGTCAGCGTGCAGCTGTAGCGTTCGGTGGCCTGGTCCCGGTCGGTGAGCAGCGTGCGCAGAATCACCTGCCTGCGCCGTTGGTCGGCATTGGACAGGAAGTTCAGATAGGACAGCCGGGCCACCCGCCGGGCCGACCAGGCGTCCAGACCGGCCACCAGCAACAGCGCGGGCATCAGCAGCGGATTGAGCAACGACACCGCCACCAGCGCGCCGATCAGCGACACCAGCCCGGTAAGCACGCTGATCACCCCGGTGATGGTGCTGCTGATCGCCGACACCGCGCGCTGCCCGGTCTGCCGCAGCAGATCGAGGAAATCCGCGTCGTCAAAGGCGATCAGCTCGACCGCGGCGACCGCCCGGACCAGCTCCAGGTCCGCGGTGAGGCTCACCCGCGGAATGAGTCCCCGCTGGGCCGCCTGGGTCACCGCACCGAGGCCCGCGCGCGCCCCGTAGGCCAGCGCGACCACGGCGAGGGCGGGCAGCGCGGCCACCACCCGGCGCGGGGTGGGCCCGCCCAGCAGCAACTGGTTGAGCACGTTCGAGGTGGCCAGCAGGCCGAAGGTGGTGACCGCGCCGGAGGCGAGCTGGGACAGCAGGGTGATCAGCGCCAGCTTGGGCGAGCCGCGCCAGACCAGTCGCACCGTGGCCGACACGGTGCCGGGAAAGGCGCGCAGCGTCTGCCAGCCGGTGGCTTCCATGCGGCGCCGCGCCCACGGTGGTGGCTCGGCGGCTTCCGCCCCCACCAGCGGACGCCGATGTCCGGCGGAATTCGTCATGGCGGCAGCATGCCGCGAAGTGATGCTCGCGCGCATCAGGTTATTTCCCGAGACGGCTCGTCACAGCCTCCGGAAACTGCCCGGTATTTCCACCGGGAATGCGGCCTCTTTTTTCGGGAAAGGGGTGCATCATGACGACGCCGTCGAGCCCGCGACCGCCGGTGCCGCCGATCGCACTGCACGCGCTGGCCGTGCTGTTCGCGGCGGTGCTGTCGGTGTTGGTGGCCTCCGCGTGGCTGCCCACCGGGCCGGATCTGTCCTCGGCCTATTCCACCGTCGGCACCGGGCTGGTCGGTCTGGTGGTCAACCGGCACGGCTCGACCCTGCCGTGGCAACGGTGGCTGAGCCGGGCCTGGGACGTGCTGGTGGTGCTGGCGATAGCCAGTTCCGTGGCGACGGGTGTGGCGATGTTCGTGCCGGGTACCAACCACGCGCACGCCGGTGCCGCGTTCGTGGCCGCATTGGCCGCGCTGGCCGGACTTTTCCTCAACACCGCGCGGTTGATGCCGGGAATCTGACTTACGCCGCCGGGGGCGGTCCGGACTGCGTCCGCAGCGCGGTCAACGCCTTGAGGATGTCGGCCCGCTGTTGCTTGGCCTCGCCCAGGGCGCTCCAGGCGAAGCAGGCCAGCGCGGAGAAGAATGTCACCCCGGCGAACACGCCGAACACCACCGCCCGCAGGTCCCCGTTCGCCGCGACGGAGTGGATGCCCGGCGTGGCCACGTACTGCTGATAGGTCTCCCAGACCGGCTGCCCGGCCGGGGCGACCGCCCCCGTCAGCGCCGAGAACAGTGAGGCCACGATCAACAGCGCGGTGGCGACCAACAGGGCCACGCCCGCACCCTTCCATCTCTGCGGAGTCATGTCCGAATCGTGCCGCATCGGCGATTGGCTGTGGCGGCAATCGGTAACTTTCCGGCCTCAGTGGTGCCCCGGCAATGGCGTGTGACCGCCGTCGGGCTCGTCGTTCAGTCCCATCTGGACCGCGCGGCGGATCTGTTCCCGGTTCTCGGTGACCACCGTGGTGACGAACGCGTCCATCCGCGGATCGGCCAGCACCTCCAGCAACACCCGGAAGGACAGGTCCACCACGGCCCCCACGATCTCGTCGTGGAAGGGCAGGTGCTTCAGGCGGCCCAGCTGCCGGTCCTCGGCGATCTTCTCGGTGATGATCGCCCGCAGTTCGTCCTTGTGCTCAGCGATGGACTGGGCCAGGTTCTCCGAATAGTTGCCGGTCTGCAGGACCTTCACGACCTCGTCGAGCACCGCGACGGTCACCGGCTTGCGCACGGCGGCCACGATCGGATCGGTCAGCTTGTCCACCAGCCGGTAGGTGAACTGCTCTCCCACCGCCCGGTCGGCCGCGCGCCCGGCCCGCACCAGTAGCAGCACCACGGTGACGAACCGGTGGCTGATCAACGCCGGATGGGCCACCGGCAGCATGGCGAACAACTCGTACCAGTTGCGGGCCAGGAATCGCCGGTTCCACCGGCGTTTGCGCCAGCGCCACAGGAATTCGGCCAGGAAGATCGCGCAGACGACACAGTCCGCGGTGAAGATCAGCAGGCCGATCCGCCAGATCGGCTCTTCGAGTACCAGATAGCCGAGCAAGCCGACCGACACGACCGCGAACGCCAGCATGATCCAGTCGTCGGCGTGCACGTTGCCGGGCAGGATCCCGCTGTTCAACTCCGGTTCGCGAGCGTCACGCTGGGCGGCCACGCCCGATCATGGCATGCCCGCCCGCCGGGGCCGTGGTGTGACACGGCCCCGGGGGGCGGAGCCGGGTCAGCTCGCCGGTTCGTGCAGGATCACGCCGCGGATGTTCTTGCCCGCGTGCAGGTCGGCGTAGGCCTGGTTGACCTCGGACAGCGAGTAGGTCGTGGTGATCAGCTCGTCCAGCTTGAGCTTGCCCGCCTTGTACATCCCGGCCAGCCGGTTGATCTCGAAGTGCGGCGAGCCCATGCCGAAGATGACGCCCTGGATGCGCTTCTGCATCATCGAGAGCAGCCACAGGTTGATCGGCAGGCCCTCGTCCTTGATGTCGCCGATGCCGGTGACCACCACGGTGCCGAACTTGCCGATCGCGTTCACCGCGTCGGACACGTGCTTCCCGGTGGTGACCCCGACGGTGACCACCGCGGAGTCGGCGCCCTGGCCGTTGGTGACCGACCGGGCGAAGTCGGCCGCCTCGTCGATCCCGGCGAACGCGTGGGTGGCGCCGAACTTCAGTGCCTGCTCCCGCTTGAACTCCACCGGGTCGGCCGCGATCACGTAGGCGGCGCCCCGGGCGGCCGCGGCCTGCACCGCGTTCATACCGACGCCACCGGTGCCCATCACGATCACCGTGTCCCCGGCCTTCACCTCGGCGCCGTACTCGGCCGAGCCCCAGCCGGTCGGCACCCCGCAGGACAGCAGCGCGGCGACGTGGAACGGGATGTCGGAGTCCACCTTGGTGACCGAGAACTCGGGCACCACGGCGTGCTCGGCGAAGGTGCCGACCATGGTCATCTGGCCGGCTTCCTGGCCGTCCACATGGGCCCGGTAGGTCCCGTCGGCCATGCTGCCGGCCAGGGCGTGCACACCGAGGTCGCACAGGTTGCCCCGACCTGAGGAGCACGGCTCGCAGCGCCCGCAGGAGGGCACGAACTGGGCGACCACGTGGTCGCCGACGGCCAGCGACCGCACTCCGGGCCCGACCCTCTCCACCACGCCTGCGCCCTCGTGGCCGCCGATCAGGGGCAGCCTGCCGACCGGCATGTCGCCGGTCGCGGCGTGGTCGTCGGAGTGGCACAGGCCGGCCGCGTGGAACCGGACGAGCACTTCGTTCGCCTGCGGCTCATCGAGTTCGACGTCGACGATCTGCCATTTTCCGGGCTGTTCGAGCAAGGCCGCCGCGCGGGTGCGCATCGTTGTCCACCTCCGGGGCTGTCCATCACAAGAGAAACACGTTCTATGCGAAGTCAAGCATGTCAGAGCAGCGCTCGCAAGAAACTTCAGCGACACACACCGGACATGATGTAGAACATGTTCTATGCGAGAACGGCCGGGGTCAACGCCCCCGGCGACCGGACCGCCCCGGCGTGGCCGGCGCCGGTGGCTGCGCACCGGCCGGGCTGGCCGGCGGGGCCCCGCCGGTGGCCGCGGCGGGCGGGTTGACCGGCTTCACCGTGGGCCGGGCGGGCGCCTGGCCCACCAGGTCGCGGCGCGAACCGTTCTGGTCGCGGCGGCCGGCGTTCTGGCGGTGCCCGTTCTGCTGCTCGGGCGCGGGCTCCCCGAGCGAGCCGCGCACCTGCTGGCGGGTGGTCTCCTGCGACCGGCCGTTCTGCTGCCGCCGGGTCGTGTCCGAGTGGCGAGGGTCGGACTGGCGGCCGGGGTCCTGACGGGCCGCGTCCGACTGGCGAACCGCCTCCGACGGGCGGCCGGTCACCGGCTGGCGCGCGGGCTCGGGCGAAGACGCGGGCTCGGCCGCGCGGGTCAGCACGGTGGCCGGACCGTTCTCCAGCTCGGGCAGCCGGGTGGCGTGCGCGGTCACCGCGGGTTGTTCGCCGCTGGAGAAGTGCTCGCCGACCAGGGTGGCGCTGACCGTGCGCTGCAACTGCCTGCGCACCGTCTCCAGCTCCTGGCAGGTCCCCAGCACCTGGCGGCTGAGCATGTCACCCGCGGTCAGCGTGCCGGTCTCGGCGGCCCGCAGCATCACCCCGATGTGACCGTGCAGCCGGTGCTGGACCTGGGTGAAGGTGAGCACCTGTTGCTGCAGCTCCAGGGTGGGTTCGGTGCGGGCCAGGGCCTTGGTCATGGTCTCCTGCCAGCGCGTGGCGGTCTGGTTGTAGTGCCGCTCGGCGGCGACCCGGTAGTGCGGGGCGACCTGACCGTCCAGGGCGATGCGGATCAGCTCGCCGCTGGCGTCGACCGCCTCGCGGGCGCTGGTGGTCAGCGCGTAGGACCACTCCCAGTGTTCTGACTCGGCGCTGGCCTTGTGTTCGGTCTGGGCCTGTTCCAGCTGGTCGGAAGCGAGTTTGACCTGCTCCCAGGCCCATCGGGCCTGCCCGCTGGCGTGTTTGGCCTCGTGCTCGGCCCGGGCCGCCTGCTTGCCGGCCTCCTCGGCAAGCATCTGAATCCGCTTCGCGTTTTGGTCGGCGGTCTGGGCCCGTAGATAGGCTTTCCGCAACTGCCAGGCGGCCAGCCCGACACCGATCACCGCCAGGCCGGCGGCGATCCAGGTGGCCAGTTCCACGACGCGCATACCGCAGACCTTCGCACGACTGGGTGAACATGAAAACCTGACCGGGTGTATCCCACAGCGGCCAACCAGGCCAGACGCCTGCATCCGGCCTGGGACTCGCGCCACGGCCACACCTTGACCACGACGAGGCAAAGCATGTGACTTGGAACACAATGCGGGCGTTATTTGATCAGCAGCGCCACCGCCGGCACACTCGGCGCCGTGCTGGCGCCCGCGCCGTCGAGCACCGCGACATCGCCGGTCGCCGCTGACAGGCGGCTCGCCCGGGTTCGATACAGGTCCGCGCGGGTCTGGCCGAGCGGTAGTGAACACCGTTAGATTGATCTGTCATGGCTGCTCCCGACGTGCCGACCGTGACCGAGTTGCTGCTGGCCAGGGCTGGGGACGAGGATCCCGGCCTGCGGTTCGAGGACGAGGTCTGGTCGTGGGCCGAGCACGTGCGCCACTCGGCCGCCTACGCCGCGGCGTTCACCGCGCTGCGCCGCCCCGGCGTGCCCTTCCACGTCGGCATCCTGTCCGACAACCGGCCCGAGTTCTCCTTCGCGCTCGGCGGGGCCGCATTGGCCGGTGCGGTCCTGGTCGGGCTGAACCCGACCCGCCGGGGCGCGGCGCTGGCCCGGGACGTCCGGCTGGCCGACTGTCAGCTGGTGCTCACCGAGTCCACGCACGCCGAGCTGCTGGCCGGCCTGGATCTGGGCCTGCCCCCGGACCGGATCTTCGATCTGGACTCCCCGGCCTGGCGTGACCTGATCGCCGCGCACGCCGACGCCCCGCTCGACCCCGCACCGGCCGATCCCGACGACCTGCTGATGCTGATCTTCACCTCGGGCACCAGTGGCGACCCCAAGGCGGTGCGCTGCACGCACGGCAAGATCGCGTTTCCCGGCCGGATGCTGGCCGACCGGTTCGGCCTGTCCACATCGGACACAGCATATCTGGCGATGCCGATGTTCCATTCCAACGCGATCATGGCCGGCTGGTCGGTCGGGCTGGCCGCCGGGGCCACCCTCGCGCTGCGGCGCCGGTTCTCCGCATCCGGCTTCCTGCCCGATGTCCGGAAGTTCGGCGCCACCTACGCCAACTACGTCGGCCGCCCGCTGTCCTACGTGCTGGCCACTCCCCCGCACCCGGACGACGCCGACAATCCGCTGAAGATCGTGTACGGCAACGAGGGCGCCGAAGCCGACATCCCCCGATTCGCCGCCCGGTTCGGGTGTCACGTGGTCGACGGGTTCGGCTCGACCGAGGGCGGCGTGGCGATCTCCCGCACCCCGGACACCCCGCCGGGCGCGCTGGGCCGGCTCACCGACGGCACCGAGGTGCTCGACCAGGACACCGGAAAGCCTTGTGTGCCGGCGGAATTCGACGCCGACGGCCGGCTGGGCAATCCCGAGCAGGCCATCGGCGAGCTGGTGAACACCTCCGGTTCGGGCTGGTTCGCCGGGTACTACGGCGATGCCGACGCCAACGCCACCCGATTGCGCGACGGCTGGTACCACAGCGGCGACCTGGGCTACGTCGACGCAGAGGGCTACTGCTATTTCGTCGGCCGCACCGGCGACTGGCTGCGGGTGGACGGGGAAAACCTCGGCACCGCCCCGATCGAACGGATCATCGCCCGGCATCCGGACGTCTCCGAGATCGCGGTGTACGCCGTGCCCGATCCGCAGGTCGGCGACCAGGTCGTCGCCGCAGTGGTCCCCCGGTCCGGCGCCACACTCGATCCGAACGAGTTCGCCGCGTTCCTGACCGGGCAACCGGATCTCGGTCCGAAGCAGTTCCCCCGCTACGTCCGGATCGCCACCGAGTTGCCGCGCACCGCGACCTACAAGGTGATCAAGCGAACCCTGGCCGCGCAAGGGATCGACTGCGCCGATCCGGTGTGGCGGCGACCGGGCGCCGAACCGTCGTTCGAACCGCTGGACGTGAGCGCCACCGGCTAGTTGCCCCGGTGCCGGGAAAAGATCGAGCGTCGCGCACCGAGATCACCCGGCCGTGTCCCGGGCCCGGGCCGCCACCGCGAGGGCCAGTTCGGCCCGCTGGTCCCGCAGCACCCGCATCAGGCTTTCCGGCAACCGGTCGCGCTCAAGCAGCTCGTCGGTGCGGGCCAGCACTTCCTGTTCGGCGTTGCTGATCAACGGATACAGCGCCCGCGCCACGGCCAGCGCGTCGTCCGGTCCCAGCGACTCCCACCCGTGTTCCATGGCGGCGAAGTAGCGCTCGGCGAACGGGGTGAGCACCGCTTCCTGCCCGGGCCGCCGGAAGCCGGACATGATCGCCTGCCGTTCGGCCAGGGAATGCGTGTCCCGGAACACCCGCCGCCAGGCCTGCTCCTTGGCCCGTGAATCCGGTTGCGCCGCCTCGATCGTCAGCGTTCGCCTGCGTCCCTCGTCACCCGGGTCGGCCGACAGCGCGGCGGCCACCAGCGCGCCGGTGCGCTGTCCCCGCTCGGCCAGCCGCAGCAACGCCCGCCAGCGAAGATCGCGGTCCACCACCAGACCCGGCCAGGTCGGACGGCCGCGGGCCAGGTCGACCAGCACCCCGAACTCGTCGGCCGCCACGCCGGTCAGCGCCCGCGCCAGGGTGAGCTGCCGATCACAGCCGACCGGCGCGCCATCCAGCTCCGTCCGGATGCGCTGCCCCAGCGACCGCAGTAACGGCACCCGGTTCGATTGTGCGCCAAGGCTTTGCGCGGCGGCCAGCGCTCGATCCCAGAGCCGGAGCAACACGCCGTCATCCGGCTCGGCCGGCGCGTGGGCCAGCACGGTGGCGGCGAACGCGCGGGCGGGCAGGCGGCCCTCGATCACGTCGTCCCACAACGCGCCCCAGGCCAGCACGCGCGCCACCGGGTCGGTCACCGCGGAGATCCGGCGCAGCAGCGTGCGGCGGGACACCGGGTCGAGCCGGACCTTCAGGTAGCTGTGGCCGTCGTCGTTGGGCAGCACCAGATCGCAGGCCCGGCGGGCGCCGATCTTCGGGTGCTCGCGCGAGCCGGGCCGGTCGAGCTCGACCGTGATCCCGTGGTAACGCGCCAGTTCGTCGCCGCGCCGGGCGTAACAGCCGGTCCGCAGCCAGATGCTCCTGGCCTCCTCCGGCGGATCGCTCAGGTGCACCGCGGCCGGGCCGGAAGGCAGCCGGTCCACCTCCACGGTGTTGATCCCCGGCCGGCGCAGCCAGTCCTCGGCCCAGGTGATCAGTTTCGGTTTGCCGTTCGGTTCCAGCGCCCGGATCAGCTCCTCCAGCCCGGCCGTGGACCAGGCGTGCTCGTGCAGGAAACGACGCAGCCCGGCCAGAAACTCGGGCCAGCCCAGCTGTTCCGCGAGCTGGCGCAGCACCGCGGCCGCCTTGTCGGCCACGATGGGTTCGATGTCGCGCCGGAGGGCATCGGTGTCCGGCACGGCCCCGGCGATCGGCGGCGCGCCGGGCCGCCGGTCCGCGTCCCGGGCCGCCGCGCCGGACTCCAGCTCGAAGTGCGTCCACGGCTGGTCGAACGGGGTCACCCGCGGCTGGGCGTATGCGGCCAGCAGCGTGGCCATCCCCTCGGTCAGCCACAGCTCGTCCCACCAGCGAATGCCGACCAGACCACCGAACCACAGCCGCGCCACCGCACGCAGCATCGTCCCGGCCCGGCGCCGCCGGTCCTCCCCCGTTGCCCGGCCCCGGAACAACAATCGCTCGTCGCACACCACACAGCCGGGATATCCGATGGCCCAGGCGGCACTTTCGGGCGCGAACACCTGATCCTGCTTGCCGAACGGATAGGGCCGGCCCAGTAGTTCCGCACAGTGGTCCAGGCCCCGGCGTTGCAGTTCGAACAATTCCGCGGCGGCGGAGTTCACCTCCTCGGCCAAAGCCGCCCGCGCGTAGAGGGTCAGCGGAATTCCGCCCCGGGATGCGCTGATCCGCTGGAACGGACCGGCGACCAGCACGGTCAGATAGGGCGGCAACGGTGGGGTGCGGCGAAAGGACCACACCGCCTGCCCGTCCGGCCGCCGGGCCGGCGGTCCGATGGGCTCGGTGTTGGCGATGACCTGCCAGCGGTCGTCCGCCGTGGCGGTGAGCTCCAGCGCGGCCCGGATGTCCGGCTGGTCGAAACACGGATACACCCGGTGGGCGTGGAAATACGCGAATTTCGTGTGCAGATAAACCTGCCCGTCCACCGGATCACGAAACCGGTGCAGTCCGGCCCCGGACCGGCCGTACCGGCCGGTGCCCGCGATCCGCACCTCGTTCTCGCCGATCACCACCGGCAGGTAGATCCGGGCACCATGATGGGCTGCCGCGCCCACCGCGGCGCCGTTGCACTCGATCGACTCCGGCGTGCCCGCGAAATCCAGGAAGGTCAACATGTTGCCCGCGTTGGCGTGGAACCGGATCGTGGTGTCGCACCGGAACTCGCCATCGGTCTGGGCCAGGTCGAGCGCGACCTGATACCGCACGTCCGAGATCAGCTGCGCCCGCTCGGCGGCCTCGGTCGCGGCCAGGTGACCGTCCCACGCCGGCCGAGGGGGCGGCGGTCTGCTCACCGGGGATCGCCGGTCCCCGTCACAGCCGCTGATTCCAGCCCGCGCCGGGCCAACCGGCAGCCGGCGCAAACGCAGCTCCACTGTGGACAGCCGCTACCGGCCGCGGCGCCAAGGCATTGGGGCAACATGCTCAGCACCCTGGCCGCAGCGGGGCGGACCAGGCAACAATTCGCCTACCAATGGCACGCTTTCCGGCACGAATGGAGCCGTGTGGTCGTCGAGCGGTCGCCTCACACGCCGAGCAATCGGCGAATCTGCGGCATGTGGCGCCGGGACACCGGAATATAGTCGGGCACGCGCGGGTCGGTGATCAGCAGAAATTCGCCCTTGATGCCCCGCTCCAATTCCGCCACCCGGCGCAGATTCACCACGAACCGGCGGTGCACCCGGCAGAAGCCGAATGGCCGCAGCTCGCGTTCCATGTTGTCCAGGCCCCGGGTGGCGGCCCGCATCTTTCCGCGATCGGTGTTCAGCCACACCGTGTTCCGGTCAGCCTCGGCATAGCGGATCTCGGTCGGCGCCAGCACGATGATCCGGTCGTTGCGCACCCCGATGACCCGTTGCGGGACCGGCACGGCGGTGGCCCCGCCGAGCTGTTCGTACTGTTCGTCACCGTCCCGGCGGCCGAATTCACACAACACGCCGACCAGCTGGTTGGCCGCGAAGATCGGCCGCAGGCTCGCCGAGACGACCTCGTCGGGATGCGCGGTCAGCAGCCGGGCGCTTCCGGTCCACTGTGGACTGTCCGCGGCCCGGTCCGCGGCCCAGCGGATCACCTCGGGCAGTTCGGGAATGTCCGGCCGCTCGCGGTCGGCCACCTCGATCATCGGCGCCGCCTGGGACAACCCGAGCATCGACTGCGCGGCCTCGTCGGCCACGATCGCCCGGCCGCCCAGGTCGAATCCGGCGAAGCAGCCGCCCCGCCCGCTGGCATCGGCGAACCGCCGCACCACCAGCTCACCCTGCCGCACCGCCCGTTGCCTGCCCTCGCCGAGCACCTCGGCCGCGGCCTGCTCCAGCCAGTCGGTCAGCGTCGCCGGAATCTCCGCGGCCCAGCGCGACACGTTGATCATCGCCACCGGCGAGCCGGTGACCACGTCCCGGATGGCCACCGCGGCGCAGGACCACCGGTGGAAACCGGCGCACCAGTGCTCCGCTCCGGTGACGGTGACCGGACCGTCGCTTTCCAGCGCGGTACCCATTCCGTTGGTGCCGGTGGTTTTCTCCGCCCAGGTCGACCGGGGCGCGAGGTTGCTCTCCTCGGCGTGCGCGCGCACCGAGGGATCGCCCCAGGAGGCCAGCACCCGGCCGCGGCCATCGGCCACCGCGGCCATGCCGTGTTCCCCCTCCAACTGGTGCCCGGCCATCGCCGCGATGCCGCCCAGCCGGGTCAGCAGCACGTCCTGTTCCAGCCGGTGATCGGCCCGATCGCTGGCGCCCGGCGCGACCGCGAGCCCGGGGTCGACGGCGTACTTGTCGCGGCACCGGTACCAGGAAGCCAGAATGTGCGGCCGGACACCGCGCACGGCCACCTCGCCCGCGGTGAAACTCTCCCACGCGCGCGTCACCGCGCGCTGGTGCGGGCTCGGCCGGTTCGCGGTCGTGCGGGTGCGGCGAGCAACCGTGGTGTGCGGAGTCACGACCGGGTCAGCCATCCGACCTCCTCGCCACAGGCGCCGGTTACCGCACCGACCGATCAACACTGATCCCTGCCCCACGGTAATAGCGCGGAGCATTCGGAATCAATAAGCCCCGATCAGCCCACAGCCGGCCCGCAAAAGGAGCACTGGCCGCGCGGCCGGATGACCAGCAGCCGACAGCCATGGCGCTTGTTGATGCACCGTAACCGGCTGGCCGTGCTCTCGGTGATCAGGTTGGTGTTTCCCGCCAGCAGCGAACGCCAGGCGCCGGCCGTGGCCGGTATGGGTCAGAGCTCTTGCCCTGATCAGCTTCCCGGGGACACTCGATGACGGCATCCGACATGTCGAACGGGGGTACTCCGTGGCTGGTCGTCGACGCACGAACGCGCCGGGACGGTTCATGCTCGTGCTGGGCGCCCTGCTGGCGCTGCTGGCGCCCACGGTTCCAGCGGTCGCGGCCCCGGCCGGGTCCGCGGTCGGGGTGACGGACCTGCGGGTCGACGACACCACGAACCCGCTGGGCATCGACGATCCGACACCGAGCCTGAGCTGGCAGCTGACCTCGAACGGGCACGACGAACGGCAGACCGCCTACCGGATCCTGGTGGCCGGCACCCCGGATCGGCTGACCCCGGGCCGCGCGGATGTGTGGGACAGCGGTACCGTCGCCTCCAGCGCATCGATCGGCGTGCCCTACCGCGGCCCGGCGCTGCGTTCGGCCCAGCGCTACTACTGGACCGTCGAGGTGTGGGACGCGGGCGGACGGGCGAGTTCCTGGTCGCGGTCGGCCTGGTGGGAGATGGGCCTGCTCACCGCGGCCGACTGGCAGGGCGCGAGCTGGATCACCCCGGACACCGCCGGGCAGGACTCCTGGTCCGACTTCACCCTCGACGTCGACTTCGTCATCGTCAAGGGCGCGGCCAGCGTGCTGTTCCGGGCCAAGGACGCGAACGATCTCTACATGTGGCAGGTCAATTCCGAGGTCGACCCGGGCAAGGTCATGCTGCGCCCGCACCTGGAGGTCGACGGCTCGTTCAGCCACCTGGTGCCGGACATCGACGTCAGCCAGGTGATCACCCGGCAAAACCTGTCGGCGCAACATCATCTGCGCATCGAGGCCGACCGGTCGGCCATCACCACCTGGATCGACGGCACCCAGGTGAACACGTTGACCGACAGCACGTTGCGCACCGGCACGATCGGCTTCCGGGTCGGCGACTCGACCGAGGACTCCCGCTTCGACAACCTCGCCGTGCACGATCTCGACGGCGCGACGCTGTTCACCGACGACTTCTCCGCCGACCCCGATCCGTCATTCCCGCAGGCACCGGTCAACGACGGGCAACTGGAGCCGGGCGGCGGCATCACCCTGCTGGACCCGAATCCGGACGCGCCGATGCTGCGCGATTCGTTCACCCTCAACAAGAAGATCGCCAGCGCCCGGGCCTATGTGGACGGTCTCGGCGTCGACGAGCTGCACGTCAACGGCCACACCGTCGGCGACAACGTGCTCGATCCGCCCGACACTCCGTACCAGCAACGCGATCTCTATCAGACCTTCGACGTGACCAGCGAGCTGCGGCAGGGCGGCAACGCGGTCGGCCTCTGGCTGGGCAACGGTTACGACGCGAACTTCAGCCCGTACGGCTTCCGCTGGCTAGGCCCGGAACAGGCGATCCTGTTGCTGTCGGTCACCTACACCGACGGCTCCCACCAGACCATCACCACCGACCCCGGCTGGTCCTGGTCCACCGGCGCAATTGTCACCAACGGCATTTACGCGGGCGAGACCTACGACGCCACCCGCGCCCAACCCGGCTGGGACCAGCCCGGTTTCGCCGCGACCGGCTGGCATCCGGTGACCACCACGGCCGCGCCGAGCGCGAATCTGGTCGCCGACACCGTGCCGCCGGTGCGGGTGGTGCAGAGCCTGCGGCCGGTGCGGATGACCGAACCCCAGCCGGGCGTGTACGTCTACGACCTCGGCCAGAACATCGCGGGCGTGGAACGGCTGCGAGTCAGAGGACCGGCGGGTACCACGGTCAGCCTGCGCACCGCGGAGGACCTCGACGCCACCGGCATGCTGGACATCACCACCAACCGCAACGCCGCGTCCACCGATCGCTACACCCTGGCCGGCACCGGCAGCGTGGAGACCTACCAGCCGCGGTTCACCTACCACGGCTTCCGCTACGTCGAAGTCACCGGTTTCCCCGGCACACCGACGATCGACGCGATCTCCGGCCAGGCAACACACGCCGACGTGACCTCCACCGGCACCTTCACCTCCTCGGATGCGTTGTTGAACCAGATCTGGCAGAACAACCGCTGGACGATGCTGAACAACTCGATGAGCACGCCGACCGACAACCCGGTGCGCGACGAGCGGACGCCGCCCGGCATGGACGTGCAGGCCTACCACGACGCGTCGATGCGCGAGTTCGACATGGATCGCTTCTACGCCAACTACTTGCAGGACATGCCGCCCGGCCAGGCGCTGCCCGGCGACGCCGGTAACGCGCAGAACCCGGACATGGGCGGCGACCAGATATCCCTGGCCTGGACGCTTTATCAGCAGTACGGCGACCGCGCCACGCTCGCCGGGATGTATCCGGCGATGAAGGCTTTCGTCGACACGAACGCGACGAACGTGCCCAGCCACATCTGGCCCGCGGACCACGGTTTCGGCGACTGGTGCCCGCCGGTGTACGGCCCGGGCGTGAACGGCGGCCTCGGCAGCCCGGGCATCGGCTCGTGCACGAGCGAGGTGTCGCTGGTGAACACCGCGCTGTCCTACCTGCAAGCCACCGATGTGGCCGACGCCGCCAAGGCGCTGGACAGTGCCACGGATTTCAGTCACTACACGGATCTGGCCGCGTCGATCAAAACCGCCTTCAACAACACGTTCCTCAATGCCGCACACAACGGTTACGCCGACGGCCGCCAGACGACCAGCATCCTGCCGCTCGCCCTCGGCCTGGTGCCCGACGAGGATGTGTCGGCAGTGGGCGACCAGCTCGTGCGCACGATCCTGGACACCGACAACGGCCATCTGGACACCGGCATCTTCGGGACCCGCTACCTGATGGACGCACTCAACCGCGTCGGCCGCCCGGACGTGGCGATGACCGTGCTGGACCAGAAGACGTATCCCGGTTTCGGCTACGAGATCGGTCAGGGCGCGACCACCGACTGGGAGGAGTGGACCTACCGCTCCAGCATGGAATCGCACGACCACGCGATGTTCGCCGGTGTCAATGCCTCGCTCTACACCGACCTGGCCGGAATCCAACCGGCCAGCGCGGGTTACGCCACCATCGACATCGCACCGCGGATCCCGGCCAACCTGCACCACGTGGCGGCCACCATCGACACGGTGCGCGGCCAGGTCGGCTCGGCGTGGACGAAAACCGACCACACCTTCACCCTCGACGTGACCGTCCCGGTCAACGCCACCGCCACGGTGTCGGTCCCTCTGTTCGGCGCAAACCCGCGTGCTGTGCACACCAGCGCAACGCTGCTGAGCGTGCACGACGGCGTGGCCGAGTACGCGGTGGGGTCGGGACATTGGCACTTCTCGGCCATCCAGTGAACCAACTGGACCCCCTGACATTCCCCGTCGGCGATCCGGTCACGACCCAGCACAGATCCACCAGCGGACGAGGCGGATCAGACGGTGAGCACGAGCTTGCCCTGGAGATGACCGCGGTCCAGCCGCCGGTGCGCGTCGGCGACGCGCTCGAACGGGAACGTCTCCGGCACATGCACCCGCAGCCTGCCCTGTTCGACGAGTTCGACCAGCCCGCGCAGGGCGACCGGATCCGGGTCGACCGCGATGCCACTGAAACGCATGCCGGCCGCCTCGAACGTGGCGGCGAGCCCCGAATCCTGGTCGGCGACCGCCGTCACCAGGTGCCCTCCGGGGCGCAGCACGCCGAGCGACCGCTCGACGGTGTCGCCGCCGAGTGTGTCGAGCACCAGGTCGACATCGCCGACCGCCTCGGCGAAATCGACCCTCGTGTAGTCGATCACCTCGTCGGCGCCGAACCCCTCCACGAACTCCCGCTTGCTCCCGCCTGCGGTCGTGATCACGTACGCGCCGAGTGCTTTCGCGATCTGGATCGCGACGTGGCCGACCCCGCCGCCACCGCCGTGGACCAGAACGCGGTCGCCCGCGGTCACGCCGCCGAGGTCGACCAGGCCTTGCCATGCCGTCAGCCCGACAATCGGCAACGCCGCCGCCTCGACGTGCGAGAGCGACGCCGGCTTGCGCGCCAGGTGCAACGCCGGCGCCGACACGAACTCGGCGTACGCGTGGGCGGCCCGGGGAAACAGTGGCATGCCGAACACCTCGTCGCCGGGCCGAAACCGCCAGGTCTGCGCCTGTTCCACCACCCCGCTGATGTCCCAGCCGAGAACGAACGGCGGCGCGCCCATCAGCGGGAACTCGCCGGCCCGCAGGCGCGCCTCCAGTGGGTTGAGCCCGATCGCCCTGACCCGGACGAGGACCTCGGTCGGCACGGGCCGGGGCGCGGGCGCGTCCACGATGGTGAGCACCTCGGGACCGCCGAGCGTGTGCTGGGTGATGACTCGCATGACTCTCCTGGCTCTGGGTGGGAGAAACCCAGATTAGGATTCGCCATGGGAACCCCCAGGTACCTGTGGCCTCATGAGCGGTCTCGGTCCCAGTGACGCCTTTCTCGCCGCCTCGCCGTGTCACACGCGCTCGGCCAGCCAGGACCGGTAGCGCGGCAGCAACCGGGACCGACGTCGCTTGTCCAGCCGCAGCGCCGCATCCGGATCGGTGACCTCCGGCGCACTCCCCCACGCCGCCGTCCGGCGCAGTATCCACCGCACTGCGGCCTGTTTCGCCGCGGCCGCCGTCGCCTTGTCCGGTCCACCCGATGCGGGAATCGACTCAGGACCCGGCCGTCCGGCCGCCCAGTCCTGCGGCAGCGACGGCCGTTGGGCCAGGGCGGTGGCCACGCCGACCAGGGACACCCCGGCCGACAGCACCTCGCTCGCGCCCGTGCTGGTGCGCACCCCACCGGTGAGCATCACCGGCATGGCCGCGACCGCCACGATGTCCGTTGCCAGATCGAGAAAGTACGCCTCGCGCGCGCGGGTTCGCTCGTCCAGCCCGGCGCCGTGCATGACCGGTCGTTCCGCGCTGCCGCCGGACAACTCCAACAGGTCGATCCGTTGCGGGCCAAGCAGTTCGACCACCCGCAGCGCGTCTTCCCCAGCGAAACCGCCACGCTGGAAATCCGCGGTGTTGAGTTTGACGCCCAGTCCGGTCCCGCTGGGCAGCTCCGCCCGCACGGCCTCGACGATCTCCAGCAGCAGCCGGGCCCGGCACTCGATCGTGCCGCCCCACGCGTCGGATCGCCGATTGGTCAACGGGGACAGGAACTGCGACAGCAGATAGCCGTGCGCGGCGTGGATCTGCACGCCGGCGAACCCGGTCTGCGCGGCCCGGGCCGCGCTGGTGGCGAACATCCGGATCACCGCGCGGATGTCGGCCTCGGTCATGGCCTCCGGCACCGCGAAGTCCCCGCCCAGCGGCACGGCCGATGGCGACCAGGCGATACCACCCAGATCGGCGCGGACCTGGGCGCCGGGATGGTTGAGCTGCATCCACGCGCTCGCGCCGCCGGAACCGGCCGCCCGCGCCCAAGCCACGAAGGGGTCGAGCGGCGTCCGGGCGTCGAGCACCACCCCGGCCGGGCCGGTCATCGCCCGCGGGTCGACCATCACATTGCCGGTCAGCAGCAGGCCCGCGCCCCCTCGGCTCCACGCCCGATATAATGTGCGCAGCCGGTGGTCGGGCACCTGCCCGGCCGCGGCCAGGTTCTCCTCCATGGACGCCTTGGCGATCCGATTGGGCAGCTCGATGCCACCGGGCAGCCGCAGCGGCGCGAACAGTCCCACGTATTGCACGATAGGCAAGCCGTTGGGCATCATGCAATGCATGGAGACTGAGGCCACGCCCGCCCCGATCGTGCTCGGCGGCAACGTGTTCGGCTGGACCGCCGGCCGGGACGACTCGTTCGCCGTGCTGGACACCTATCTCGCCGCGGGTGGCACGCAACTGGACACCGCCGACTCCTACTCGCAGTGGGCGCCCGGCAATTCCGGCGGCGAATCCGAGACGATGATCGGCGCCTGGCTGGCCGGCCGCACCGACCCACCCGCGCTGGCCATCGCCAGCAAGGTCGGCCAGGCCACCGCGCGCAAGGGGCTGGCCGAGGCCAACATCCACGCCGCGGCCCGGGATTCGCTGCACCGGCTGGGCCGTTCCACCCTCGACCTGTACTACGCGCATTTCGACGAGGACGGGCGGCCGATCGAGGAGATCGCCCGCGCGTTCTCCCGACTGCTCGACGAGGGCCTGATCAAGGCCATCGGCGTGTCCAACTTCAGCGCCGAGCGGATCACCGCCTGGCTGGATGTGGCGCAGCGGGACGGACTGCACCCGCCCACCGTGATCCAGAAGCAGTACAGCCTGGTCGAGCGCGGTATCGAGGCCGACATCGTGCCGCTGGCCCAGGCCCGCGGCCTGACCATCACCACCTACTACTCGCTGGCCCGCGGGTTCCTCACCGGCAAGTACCGGGACGGCGCGCCGCCGGTGGACAGTCCGCGCGCCTCGATCGCCGCCGGATACCTCGATGATCGGGGCCGGGCCGTCCTGACCGCGCTGGACGAGGTGGCCGCGCGTCACCAGACCGCCCCGGCCGCCATCGCGCTGGCCTGGCTGGCCGCCCGGCCCGCGGTCAGCGGGGTCATCGCCTCGGCCCGCACCACCGGGCAGCTCACGGATGTGCTCGCGGCGGGCACCGTGCGCCTGACCGACAAGGACATCGCCCAGCTGGACGCGGCCTCGGCCGCGCGATAGCCGTTGTCGTCACTAGGATTCTCCGCATGAGCGAGCCGATCCCATCCGTCTCCGGAGGGGACAAACACGGCGTGATCACCGCGCTGCGCCGCGGCCTGGACATCCTGGACATGTTCAGCGCCGAGCGGCGCATCGTGGGCATCACCGACATCGCGCTCGAACTGGACATCCACAAGTCCAGCGCGTCCCGGCTCGCGGCCACGCTCGCCTCCTCCGGCTACCTGGTGGCGGCCTCGGCCGGGAACTACGCGCTGGGCCCGCGACTGGCCGCGCTGGGCTCGGTCGCGGCCTCCCGGCAGGACCTCAGCGCCGTGGTCACCCCGTTTCTGGCCGAGCTGGTGGACGTGACCGGCGAGACCGGCCACCTGTCCGTGTTGGACGGCACGCTGGCCAAGACCGTGCAGGTGGTGGACGGCTGGCACACCGTGCGCATGCATTCCTGGGTCGGCAAGCTCTCCCCCGCGCACTGCAGTTCGATGGGCAAGGCGGTGCTGGCCGGACTGTCCGACGCCGAACTGGCCCGGCGCTACCCCGAGCCCGACCTGGAGGTGCGCACCGAGCGCACCATCGCCACCCTCGGCCAGCTGCGCAAGGAACTCGAACACATCCGCCGCACCGGCGCCGCCCTGGACAACGAGGAACTGGAGGCGGGGCTGCGGTGCGTGGCCGCGCCGGTGTTCGCGCCGGACGGCACGCTGGACGCCGGTATCAGCATCTCCGGCCCGGCCCAGCGGCTGACCCGCGACCGGATGGCGGTGCTGGCCCGGCTGGTCCGCTGGCACGCCTGGCGGGCCAGTGTGGCGCGCGGGGTGCTCGCGGTGCCCGCCGGATGGCCGGCCGCGCCCGCCACCCGGCCGCCCGCGCCGGACTGGGTGGAGCGCCGCACCGCCTCCTGATCGGCGCCGACCGGTCAGCGCCGCGCCGTGTCCAGGCCGGCCAGCCAGCCGAACGTCATGCCCACGGCCAGGGTCGCGCCCGGCCCGGGATAGCCGTCGCCCGTCCAGAACGCGGCCGCGTTGCCCACCGCGTACAGCCCGGGCAGCACCGATCCGTCGGCCGTGCACACCCGCCCGGTGGGGTCGGTGACCGGCCCGCCCTTCGAGCCGATCACCCCGGAGTAGACCCGCATCGCGTAGTACGGCGGCCGGTCGATGGGGCCGAGGCAGTGGTTGCCGGGCTGCCACGGATCGCCGTAGTAGGCGTCGTAGGCGTTCTCGCCGCGATGGAAGTCCTGATCGATTCCCTCGGCGCAGCAACGGTTCCAGCGATCGATCGTCCACTTCAGGCCTTCGGCGTCGACGCCGGTGCGATCGGCCAGCGCGGCCAGGTCCGGCGCGGTGACGATGTGGCCGGGCAGCTCGCCGGCCGGCGTCAGTCCGGGAAGGGTGTAGCGGGCCCGGAATCCCTCGTCGAACACCAGGTACGCCTCGCTGTCGGCGGGCGCGCCGTCGGCGTCCAGCCGGTGCATGACCTTGCCGAACTCGTTGTACGGCAACGCTTCGTCGAGAAACCGGCGCCCCTGCCGGTTGACCACGATCTGCCGCGGCACCCCCCGCTCCCGCACCAGCCCCCGCGGATACGGCCGACCGTCCACCAGATCGCCCTCGGGCTGGGCCATCGGCATCCACCAGCCCTCACCCAGATTCTCCAGTGGCAGCCCCAGTTCCCTGGCGATGTTCAGCGCGACCCCGGTGTCGCTGGGCGCGGAGGCGGACACGCCGAGCCCGGCGGGCAGGTGCCTGCGGCGCAACTCGGCCGCACCGTCGAACGCGCCGGTCGCCAGAATCACCGCGCCGGCAGGCACCTGACGCTCGCCGTCCGCGGTGCGCACGCGCACGCCGGTCACCCGGCCGTCCTCGGTGGTCACCCCGGCCAGCGCCGTGTCGGTGCGCACCGTGGCCCCGGCCCGGACCGCGCCGTCGAGCAACGCGGCAGTCAGTCCCACTCCGCCGGTACGGACTCCGGCCGCCAGCCGGGTGGCGAGCAGGTCGTGGTCGATGTTGGCCGGGTAGCGCCACTTCTCCCACTCGGCGTGGGTGATCGGGCTGTAGCCGGGCGGCTGGCGTACCGACCACACCTCGGGCACCAGTTCGTTCAGGTCAAGGGGCGCCATGTCGAAACAGCGGCCGCCCTGGGTCGCTCCGGCGTAGTCCTGGTGGTAGTCGGGATAGTTGGGGCAGACCACGAACCGGTGCGGCGAATGCTTTTCCACGAACTCGGCCATCGCGCGAGCCTCGCGCACGAAGGTCCGGATCATCGGCGTGTACCGGGAATCGAAGATCTGGTCGAGATAGGTGTTGGCCAGCTCCTCGGAATCCTCCGCGTTCTCCGGCCTTCCGTTGGCGGGCAACCACACCCGGCCGCCGGACAGCGCGGTGGTGCCGCCGATCTGGTGCGCCGACTCGATGATCAGCGTGCGGCGGCCCTGAGTGGCCGCGGCCAGCGCGGCGGTCAGCCCGGCCGCGCCGGTGCCGGCGACCACGACATCGAAGCCCGGTTGGCGCACAATGGTTCCCTTCGGTGCGGCGGTCACGGCCGACGCAGGTTGAGCACGATGATGCGCGGATCGGTCATGTCCTGCACCGCGTAGCGCGGCCCTTCCACGCCGTGCCCGCTGTCCTTGACCCCGCCGTAGGGCATGGCGTCGGCGTGGTAACTCGACGTGTCGTTGACCAGGACGCCGCCCACCCGTAGTGAACGAGCGGCGTGGAAGGCCCGGTCCAGATCCTGGGTGAACACGCCGGTCTGCAGACCGTAGCGCCCGGCGTTGACCCGGGCGATCGCGTCGTCGAGATCGTCGACCGCGGCCACGGACACCACGGGGGCGAAGATCTCCTTGGTGAGCACGTCGCTGTCGGCGTCCGGTTCGGCCAGCAACGTTGGGGTCAACAGACTTCCGTCGCGTTCGCCACCGACCCGCAACCGGGCCGAGGAACGCGCGACCCAGTCCTCGGCCCGTTGCGCGTCGGCCAGCGAGATCAACGGCCCCAGATCGGTGCCCTCGGCCCGGGGATCGCCCGCGGTGAGCGTGCCGACGCGCTCGGCCAGCGCGGTGGTCAGCTCGTCGAACCGACTGCGGGCGACCAGAATCCGCTGCACGCTGGTGCACACCTGCCCGGCCTTGCGGAATCCGGCGGTGGCCACCAGCCGCACCACCTCGTCCAGCCGGGCGTCGTCGGCGACGATGGACACGCTGTTGGAGCCCAGTTCCAGCTGGGTCCGGGCCAGCCCGGCGCCGGCCGAGATCATCCGCCCGACCTCGGTCGACCCGGTGAAGGTGTAGAACCGCACCCGATCGTCGTTCAGCAGCGCGGGTCCGAGCACGCTGCCCGGCCCGCACACCAGTTGCAGCAGCCCGGCGGGCAGACCGGCCTCGGCGAACGCGGTTACCGCGTGGATCGCACTGAGCGGGGTGCGTTCGGCCGGTTTGAGCACCACCGCGTTGCCGGCCGCGATAGCCGGGCCGATCTTGTGGGCCACGGTGGACAACGGCGCGTTGAACGGCGCGATCGCCACCACCACCCCGACCGGCACCCGGATGGTGAAGGCCAGCCGGCCGTCGCTGCCCGGAGTCGCGGCCAGCGGGACCTGTTCGCCCGCGATGCGGATGGCCTCCTGCGCGCACAGCCGGTAGATGGCCACCGCCCGGCGCAGTTCGTTGCGCGCGTCGGCGGGGGTGAACCCGGTTTCGGCCACGTAGTCGGCCACGATCCGCTCGGCGCCGGCTTCCAGCAGTTCCGCCACGCGGTCCAGGATGCGGGCTCGTTCGGCCGGTTCGGGCGGGGTGTCGGCGGCGCGGTGCGCTCCGGCGATCGCGGCCCGCACCTGTTCCGGTGTGGCCTGGGCGATTTCCGCGACGACCTCGCCGGAGTACTTGTCCCGCACCGGAATTCGCTCGTCCGAACTGCGCCACTGGCTGTCGGTGAACAGGCCGCTCGGGCGGGTCGCTGTGCTCACTGCGGGTCTCCTTCGGCATCGCCCCGGCGTCTTGACGCGTGCCCAGAGCCTACCTACCATCTCGCATCATGCAAGGCATTGCATGATGCGCAATCCGACCAACCAACTCGCTGCGGTTCACAGCGGCGTCGATCGTGGAGGGCAGCCATGGGCCTGACCGGCGCGCAGATCATCACCGACTACCTGGTGCGGGAACGGGTGCCCTACGCGGTGGGACTGTGCGGGCACGGTGACCTGGGCCTGCTGGACGGCCTGGTCGAGCGCCAGGACGAGATCTCAACCATCTCGGTGCACCACGAGTCGATCGCCGGGTTCATGGCCGACGCCTACTACCGCGTCGCGCACCAGCCGCTGGCCACGTTCACCTCGTGCGGGCCCGGTTCGGCCAATATGCCGATCGCCATGGGCTCGGCGCTGATGGACGACTCGGCGTTCCTGGCCATCACCGGCAATGTCGCCACCAGTCAGTTCAACCGCGGTCCGTTCCAGGAGGCCGGACGGCACTTCCAGGCCGACTTCCCCACCGCCGCCCGCCCGTACGTCAAACGAAGCTTCCAGGCCACCCGGGCCGAACAGCTCCCGCTGATGCTGCGCCAGGCCTTCGCGCAGTTGCGCGGCGGCCGCCCCGGTCCGGTGCATCTGGACGTGCCGCTGGACGTGTTCGTGGAACGCACCGACGAACCGGTCCCGGAGCCCGCCGTCTGGGGCACCGACCAGGTGTCCACCCCCGCGGCCGGGCGGGCCGAGCTGGATGCCGCGTGCGCGCTGATCCGCGACTGCGCACGGGTGCTCATCGTGGCCGGATCGGGCGTGGCGGGCAGCGAGGCCGAGGCCGAACTGCTGGCCTTCGCCCGCGCCAACGGCTTTCCGGTGGCCACTTCCCCACTGGGCAAGGCCACCTTTCCCAGCAGTGATCCGCTGTCCCTCGGTTCGACCGGCCGCAACGGCACCTTCCAGGCCAATCACGCCGCCCGCACCGCGGATCTGGTGCTGGCCTTCGGCACCCGGTTCGACGACCGCGCCACCAGTTCCTGGCTGCCCGGCTACACCTATTCGTTCCCGCCGACCAAACTCGTGCACGTCCACATCGACGCGGTCGAACTGGGCCGTAACTTCCCGCCCACCGTGGGCATCCAGGCCTCCCCGCGCGAAGTCCTGCGCCAGCTTTCCGAACGTACGCCAGACTTTCCGGCCGGCGCCGAAGTACTCGCGACGCGACGACGCTGGCTGGCGGACCTGGCCGCCGCCCGGGACAGGTGGGCCCGGCACATCGAGCCGCACGAGTACTCCGGCGCCACCCCGATCCGGCCCGAGCGGGTGCTGTCCGAACTGCGCGACGCGCTGCCCGGCGACGGGGTCCTGCTCAGCGATGTGGGCGTGCACCACAACTGGATCGTGCAGAACTGGCGCACCGACGCCCCGCGAACCCTGTTGCAGAGCTGGGGTTTCGCGGCCATGGGGTTCGGCGTCGGCGGGGTGCTCGGCGCGCAGCTGGCCGCGCCGGACCGGCCCTCGGTCGCGGTGGTCGGCGACGGCGGATTCCTGATGTTTCCCAGCGCGGTCGCCACCGCCGTGGAGTACGACATTCCGGCGGTGTGGATCGTGTGGAACAACGGCGGTTTCGTGTCCATCCGTGACCAGCAGTCGCTCTACTTCGGCGCGAGTCGCCAACTGGCCACCAGTTTCCGGCACGCCAAGGACCAGTCCCCCTACTCGCCCGACTTCGCCGCGCTGGCCCGGGGCATGGGCGCGGAGGGCCTGACCGTGACCGAGCCGGCCGATCTGGGTTCGGCGTTCAAGACGGCGCTGGATCTGCATCGTCCGGTGGTGGTGGACGTGCGGGTGGACGACGCGGTCGGCATGCCGTCCGCGGCCACCTGGGCACTTCCCCCGCTGGCTCATCCGGAACCGTCGTTCGGCTGGCCGGAAGCCTGAGGAGGCGGCGTTGAAAGCACTGCTCAAGACCGCGCCCGGCAACGGAAACCTGGACTGGGCCGACCGTCCGGAGCCCCGACCCGGCCCCGGCGAGGTGCTGGTGGAACTGGTGGGTGCCGGTCTGTGTCACACCGACACCGGCATGATTACCGGCGCCTACGGACCCGACAGTGGTTACACCCCGGCCTTTCCGCTGGTGCTGGGCCACGAATTCCTCGGCCGGGTCGCGGAAACCGGGGCGGGTGTGGACCTTCCGGTCGGCAGCCGGGTCGTCGGCAGCGCGCATCTGACCTGTGGCGAATGCGTCTGGTGCCGCCGCGGCCGCTCCATGCTGTGCACCCGGCGGCAGGTGCTGGGACTGGACGTGGACGGGGTGTTCGCCGAGCGATTCGTGCTGCCCGCCCGCAACCTGGCCGTGCTGCCGCCCGATCTGCCCGACCAGCTGGCGGTGCTGGCCGAACCGTTCGCGGTGGCCGTGCACGCGGTCGAGGTGGCGCGGCCGGCCGAGACCGAGGACATCTGCGTGCTCGGGCCGGGCCCGGTCGGTCTGCTCACCCTCGGCGCACTGGCCGGACAGCGGGTGACCGTGGTCGGCCGGCCGGCGGACGCCGCCCAGGCCGACCGGGCCCGGGCGCTCGGCGCGGCCGAATTCGTCACCGCACAGGCGGAAGTCGAGGCGCTGCGCGGCCGGTTCGACGTGGTGTTGGAGACCGCGGGAACGGCCGCCGCGGTGACCACCGGAACCCGGCTGCTGGACCAGGGCGCCCGGCTGATCTGTGTCGGCCTGCCGGCCGAGGAATCCCGGTTCTCCTCGGCCCAGCTGGCCTGGAACGAGCAGACCATCACCGGCTCGCGCGGCTACGACCTGTCCACCTGGGCCTCGGTGCCCGGCCGGCTGGCCGCGGCGCCCGGGCTGGCCGACATCGTCACGCACACCGTGCCGCTGGCCGATATCGAGCACGCGCTGCACCTGGTGGAGACCCGGCAGGCGACCAAGGTCCTGCTGCACCCCTGAAACCGGCACCCCTGAAACCGACGCGGAACGACTCGGAAGGTGACGAGGTTGAGCGGACAACAGCCGCACAGCACGGATGTCGTCGTCGTGGGCGGCGGCAACGCCGGATTCACCGCGGCGCACGCCGCCGCCGAGCGCGGCCGACGGGTGGTCCTGCTGGAACGCGCCCCACGGGACCTGGCCGGTGGCAACAGCTACTACACCGCCGGCGCCACCCGGATAGTCCACAACGGACTCGACGATATCCGGGATTTCGTCGAACCCGACGAGCGGCACGCGCGCACCACCGTGCCGCCGTACTCGGCCGAGGAGTTCAGCGCCGATCTGGTGAAGGTCACCGAGGGCCGGAACAACCCCAGGATGACCGAGTTGCTCGTCGACGGCAGTGGCGACACGATCCGCTGGCTGGCCGGCAAAGGCGTGCGCTACCGGTTGATGTACGAACGTCAGGCCTACGCGCGGGCCGACGGCAGCTACCTGTTCTGGGGCGGGCTGCACGTCGGCAACGTGGACGGCGGGATCGGCCTGATCACCGACCACACCCGCATCGCCGAGACCGAAGGCGTGGACATCCGTTATGGCCACACGGTTTCCGGGTTCGACACCGAGGGTGGCGCGGTCACCGGCGTGCACTACACCACCCCAGACGGCGGCGCCGGCGAGTTGCGGGCCGAGTCGGTGATCGTCACCTCGGGCGGATTCGAGGCCGATCCGGCCATGCGGGAGAAGCACCTCGGCCCCGGCTGGGCCAACGCGAAGGTCCGCGGCACGCCCTACAACACCGGCGAACTGATCTTCGCCGCGCTGGACCTCGGCGCGGCCCGTGGCGGCGACTGGTCGACCTGTCACAGCGTGGCCTGGGACGCGTTCGCCGAACACAACGAGAGCAACCGAGAACTCACCAACCGGCTGACCCGGCAGAGCTATCCACTGGGCATCGTGGTGAACCTCGAGGGTCACCGGTTCGTCGACGAGGGCGCGGACTTCCGCAACTACACCTATGCCAAGTACGGCAAGGAAATCCTCGGTCAGCCCGGCTCGGTGGCGTTCCAGCTCTTCGACGCCGACCTGCGCCCGCTGCTGCGCACCGAGGAGTACGACATGCCCGGCATCAGTGTGGTGCGCGCGGACAGTCTGGCGGAACTGGCCCGCGGCATCGACGTCGACCCGGCCGCGCTGACCGCGACCGTGAAGGAGTTCAACGAATCCATCTCCGGCGGCGAGTTCGACCCGACCGTGAAGGACGGCCGCCGCGCCGCCGTCACCCCACCCAAGAGCAACTGGGCCGCGCCGATCCGGCGCGCGCCCTTCTACGCCTACCCGGTGACCTGCGGCATCACCTTCACCTTCGGCGGATTGGCGGGTGATGACGACGGTCGGGTGCTGCGCCCGGACGGTTCGGCCATCCCCGGGCTGTTCGCCGCCGGGGAAGCACTCGGCGGCCTGTTCTCCGGCAACTATCCCGGCGGCTCCGGCCTCACCGCGGGCATGGTGTTCGGCCGCCGCGCGGGCGCGGTCGCCTGACCTCGATTCCCCTGTCCCCCAACGTATCTCTCCTCAACGAAGCGGAAGACGATCATGACAATCAACGACAACCCGGCGCACCTCACCCCCGACAAGAAGGCCGTCCGCATCGCCGTGTCCTCCGGCGTGGTCGGCACCGCCGTGGAGTACTACGACTTCTTTGTCTACGGCACCGCCGCGGCGATCGTGCTGAACAAGCTGTTCTTCCCGACCTTCTCCCCCGCGCTGGGCACCCTGGCGGCGTTCGCCACCTTCGCCATCGGCTTCGTGGTACGACCGATCGGCGCGATCGTGCTCGGTCACGTCGGCGACCGGGTGGGCCGCAAGAAGGCGCTGGTGTTCTCGCTGCTGCTGATGGGCGTGGCCACCATCGCCATCGGCTTCCTGCCCACCTATCGCACCGCGGGCGTGGTCGCGCCGGTCCTGCTGGTCACCCTGCGCCTGGTGCAGGGCCTGGCGCTGGGCGGCGAATGGGGCGGGGCCACGGTGCTGGCCAGCGAGTACGCCGAGCGGGAGAATCGCGGCTGGCTGGCCTCGTTCGTGCAGACCGGTTCACCGATCGGGCTGCTCATCTCCTCCGGCGCGTTCGCCCTGGTGGGGCTGGGATCCGATGCCTGGGTGGCCGACTGGGGTTGGCGGATTCCGTTCCTGGCCAGCGCGGTGCTGGTCGGGATCGGACTGTGGATCCGGTTGCGCATCATGGAATCCCCGGAGTTCAAGCGGGCCACCGCGGCCGGTGAGATGTCCGAACGACCCCCGATCATCGAGGTGTTCCGGGATTCCTGGCGGCAGGTGCTGATCGCCATCGCCATCCGGTTCTCCCCGGACATCGGCTTCTACATCGCGGCCACGTTCCTGGTCAGCTACGCGGTGACCACGGAGCACTATCACGAGGGAGACATCCTGGCCTGCGTGGCGATCGCCGCGGCGATCGAGGTGTTCACCATCCCGTACTTCGGCCGGTTGTCCGACCGGTTGGGGCGCAAGAAAGTCTACATCGCGGGCGTGGTTTTCTGGCTGCTGCTGGCGTTCCCGTTGTTCGGGCTGATCTCCAGCGGTTCGGTGTTCCTCTGCGGCATCGGCGTGGTGCTGGCCCTGGCCATCGGGCACAGTTCCACCTGGGGCCTCGGCGCGGCGATCAACTCCGAGTTGTTCCCGACCCGGTACCGCACCACCGGCGCGGCGCTGGGCCTGAACGTGTCCAACATCATCGGCGGTGGTCCCGCGCCGTTGATCGCCTCGGCGCTGGTGCTGGTGGCCGGGGGCGGATCGTGGCTGGTGTCGCTGTACATCATCGTGGCCGGCCTGCTCAGTCTGATCGCCGTCATGGCGATGCGCGAGACCCGCAACCTGGATCTGTCCGTCGACTACACCCGTAAGTCCCCGGCGACCCGCGAGTCCGACCCGGTCCGTGAGGTCGAAGGGCAGGCGCGGTGACGGTCCTGGTGACCGGCGGCGCCGGATTCCTCGGCCGGGCGGTGGTGCGCGCGTTGGCGGACCTCGGCGAGCAGGTGGTGAGCTTCGACCGAGCCGCGACCGGCGCGCCACTGCCCGCCGGGGTGACCGGGATCAGCGGCGACATCACCGACCGGCCGGCGCTGGAAACGTTGCTGCGCAAGCACAGGGTGACCGAGGTGGTGCACGGCGCGGCCATCGTCGGGGTCACCGCGAGCGTGGCCGGGCTGGCCGATGCGGTGCGAGTCAACATCGACGGCTCGGTCGCGCTGTTCGAGGCGGTCACCCGGGTCGGCGGCGTCCGGCGCCTGGTCGACCTGTCCTCGGAGGAGACCTACGGCCATTTCACCGCCGACCCGATCCCCGAAGACGCCCCGACCCGGCCCATTTCCCCTTATGGCATAACGAAACACGCGGTGGAGGGCCTGGGCAGGTACTACGCGGACCAGCACGCGCTGCCATACGCCGCGGTGCGCCTGTGCTGGGTCTACGGTCCGGGCTTCCCACGCCGGCGGCTACCCCAGCCGTGGCTGGAGGACGCGGCCGCCGGGCGGGCCAGCAACCTCGCCCGGGGCGGCGATCAGCGCATCGATTTCACCTACGTCGACGACGCCGTCAACGGCATCCTGGTCGTGTTGCGCGCCAAGCAGCCGACGCACGACGCGTACAACATCGCCACCGGCGAGGCGACCGGAATCCGTGCCCTGGCAACGGAAATCGCCGCGCTGTGCCCCGGCTGGCAGGTCGATCTCGGCCCCGGCCCGCTGGACATGGCCCCCGGTGTGGCCGCCGCCGACAAGGGCGCCCTGGACATCACCCGGGCCCGCGCCCTCGGCTACGCCCCGCGCGTCCCGCTGGCCGAGGGCCTGGCCCGCACGCTGGCCGCCATCACGACCCCGCAACCGACAGGGAGCATGCCGTGACCACTCCGCTCGCGCTCGGCGGCACCACCTACAGCTGGCTGCACCAGGCCCCGTTGTCCGAGGCCATCGACGGCCTCGCCGCGGCCGGCTTCCGGCAGATCGAGATCACCACCGCGTCGCCGCACCTGCAGGCCACCGCGTTCGGCAAGTACGAACGGCACGAACTGCGCCGCACCCTGACCGCCCGCGGCCTCACCGTCACCTCCACCAATCCCGGTTTCCTGGACATCAACCTGATCAGTCCCAGCAACGACTTCCGCGACACCAGCGTGCGCGCCATCCTGGCCGAACTGGAGCTGGCGCACGACCTGGAAGCCCCGATCATCATCCTGATCCCCGGCCGCAGGCACGCGCTGTCCCCGGCGCCGGAGCAGGCGTGCCGCTGGTGGCTGGACCAGGCCCTGGCCATCCTGCTGGCCCGAGCCGAGCAGCTGGGCGTCACCATCGCGTTGGAAACCAGCCCCTACGGTTACCTCGGCGACGCCCGCTCCCTGGCCGAGCTGGTCGACCACGTCGACTCGCCGAACCTCGGCATCGCCTACGACGTGGCCAACACCATCAACACCGAGGACCCGGCCGAGGGGGTGCGCACCGCCGGACACCGCATCCGCCTGGCGCACATGAGCGACACCTGGCGCGACCGGTGGGCCCACACCTCCCCCGGCCGAGCCGAGGTCGACTTCGAGGCCTACGCGGAAGCGTTGCGCGCCAACGACTTCACCGGCGTCACCATCTTCGAGCTGATCGACCTCGAACCGCCGCTACCCCGCCTGCACGACGACATCGCCACCTTCGAGAAACTCGGCTGGTCCCGCGCCCACACCGGCACCCGGCCCGGCCGGGCCGGTCAGTAACCGACGTAGGAACCGCCGTCGGCCACCGAGGCCACCCCCGGCACCGCCGAGATCGAGCCGTACCGGGCGATCGCGTACCGGACCCCGGCGATGATGTTGTCCACCGGATTCATGATGTTGTCGTGCCCGGCCAGCTTGTAGGCGTTGAAGGTCGAGTCGATGGTCTGCATCAGCCCCATGGACGGGTGCCCGGCGGCCGCATTGGCGTCCCAGCCGTTGACCGCCCCGGGGTTGCCACCGGACTCGTGCTCGATGATCGTGTACAGGTCGGCGGGGCTGATCTGGCTGGTGTCCACGCCGTTGGCCTGCAGGATCTGCAACGCCTGCTGGATCCAGTCGTTGACCTGACCGGACGGCGCGGGCACGGACAGGCCGCCCTCCACCGGAATACTCGCCGAACCGGCGGTCGAGCCGGTGTAGGCGGCGGTGGTGCGGATCGCGGGCGTCGCGGGCGTCATGCGCCGGCCCATCACCGCGGGCCGCATCGCGCCCAACGGCGTGCCCGCCCGGCGGATCAGCGGAGTGGACAGCGACTGCGCCGGGGTCGCGGCCGTCGCCGGGGTGGCCGGCTGGGCGTCGGTCAGCAGGGCGCCGGTCGGGCCCTTCTGCTGCTCCGGGAACTGCACGACCGTCCGGCTCAGCGCAATCCCGACGCCCTTGGGCGCGTTGATCCCGTCGAACGCCTTCTCCTGGTCGGACACCTGCGCGAACACGCCGGACAGCTCGGTCAGCTCCGAGCCGATCGAGCTGACCACCTTCTGCAGGTCCGACCCGGTTTCCTGGCACAGCCCGGCGATCGCCGACATCCGCTGGCCGGGGTCGGCGTACGGATTGGCCGCGTCCCAGCTCCTGGCCTCCGACAGCAACCACTCACACCGGGTGGACGCCCAGTTCTGGTAGCCCTCGATCGCGGTGGCCGCCTGGTCCATGGCCTTGCTGGTCTGGGTCAGCGCCTGCGACATCGAACCACCCGCGGTGATCAGCGACCCCACGTAGTTGGTAAAAGCCGTGGCACCCGCACCGGTCCACTGCCCGTGCAGCTGATCACTGGTCCCGGTCAGCGCGGTGCCCGAACTGGTGTACTGGTCCGCCGCCTGCTGCCAGCGGGTCGCCAGCTCCCGCATGGTGTTCGGATCCGCGGTGCTGATGGTCTTCATCGCGTCCGCGACCGACTGCCCACCGGGCAGGGCCGCGACGTCATCCCCAACACTCATACCGGTTTGATCGTCCCTGCGTTGAAGTCCTCGACGGCCTGGAACATCTCCGCGCTGCCGCCCACCGACGAGGCAGCGCCGTGCAGCAGTCCCGCGGTCCGCCCCAGTTCGCCGGTCAGCACCGAATCGAACGCGCGCACCGTCTTGGCCAGTGCCGCGGCGTCGTCGCCCGGGCCGAACATGTCGTCCGCGACCTTCGGCGTCGGCGCCTTGTTCAGCGTGTCGAACCGGTCGGCCTGCTCGGTGATCGCGGTCTTGGTCCGCGCCATCACCTCGGGATTGACATCAGTCGTTGCCACCTCCGTACTATGGCCCAAAACCGCCGGGCGGCCCGGACTACCAGCGATTTCCGGTGCCGGGCTGGGGAAATCCCTCAGCGGCGGTGATCGGCGAAACACCCGCTTCGCCCTGATCACCAGCGGGCTCTGCTCATGGACGCAGTCCGGCCATGAGCAGATCCAGCAGCCGGGCGGCCTGCCCGTGCTGCTCCGGTAGGCCCGCGATCAGCGAGATCCCGCCCAGCGCCAGCATCACGTCCAGCGCGGGCACGTCCGGGCGGAGCGACCCGTCCGCCACGCCGGCCTCGATGAGTGTGGCCAGCGCGCCGGTCAGCAGCGCGCGGGTCTCCAGCCGCTGGTCCTCGTCCGTGCCCAGCGCGGCCTTGAGCGTGTCCGCAAGACCTGGTTTCTCTTCCAGGAAGCCAAGAAACTGTTCCAGCCAGGCGCGCAATGCCCCGGCAGGAGCGTGCCGGGCCAGCAGTCCGGGCACGGTGGCGCAGATCCGGTCGACCTCGCTGCGATAGACCGCCCAGACCAGGTCCTCCCGGGTGGGAAAGCGGCGGTAGAGCGTGCCGATGCCCACGCCCGCGTCCTTGGCGATCGCCCGCAGCGAAGCGTGCGCGCCCTCGCGGGCGAACGCGTCGACGGCGGCCGCGAGCACCCGGTCCTGGTTGATCTTCGCGTCCGCCCGCAACGGCCGACCTGTCCGCTCCGCCACTCCGGCCCTCCTCGAACTTGTAACCGGAGCATAGTCCGGATACTGTCGAATTATGCGGACGGCGCTCCGCTTATGACGTCCGGAGGACGATGATGACTGGATCACTGACCGGCACGGTGGCGCTGGTGACCGGCGCGAGCAGCGGAATCGGCGCGGCCACGGCCCGCACCCTGGCCGCGGACGGAGCCGCCGTCGCCCTGCTGGCGCGGCGTGGCGACCGCCTGCGCACCCTGGCCGACGAGCTGGACGGCACCGCGCTCGCCCGGGCCGGAACGGCGGTCTACAGCCTGACCAAGTTCGGCGTGACCGCGTTCTCCGAGGCACTGCGCCAGGAACTACAGCCCAAGCGGGTGCGGGTCGGCGTGATCGAACCCGGCACGGTCGACACCGAATTGACTTCGCACCTGAGGAATGGCGTGCGGGAAGCGGTCGCCGAGCAGATCGGCGGCATGCAGTTGTTGCGGCCGCAGGACATCGCGGATGCGGTGTTGTACCTGGTCACCCGCGATCGGCGGGTCGCGGTCAACGAAATACTGGTCCGCGCGGCCGAACAGACCTGGTGAGGGTCAATACTCGCGCCGATAGGCCCGAGCGTTGGGGCGGCCGACGACGAACCAGAGCAGGCTGCCCAGGAACGGGAAGGCGAACACGATCACGCACCACACCAGCTTCAGCCCACCGGTCTGCGGCGAGCCAAGCACACTGATCAACGCGCCGAAGAACAACAACGCGTAGAGCAGGGCGAAGAACAGAATCGCGCCGCCCAGCAGGATGCCCGCCGTGTGCGAAGCCAGGTGCGGAGTGAAGTGCAGATAGCGGTGAGCCACGCCGTGTTCGATCATGCCATCGACGCTATGCGCGGGTTTCCTGCGCGGGCATCACTCTGCGGTGGGGATCCAGGTAGTACCTACGGATGACGCCAACCCTGAGCTGCCCCGACCTGCTCGGTCACCGCGGCACTGGCAAGCAACGCGACACTCAACCCGAGCGACCACAGCATGACGCGCAGCAGAACCAGGTTCCGGTTGACCGGGCGACGACGGATCGGCACCGCTTCCGCATTCACGCCTTTTCCTGCCCCACAAGGAAATTCGTGATCACCTCGGTGAGCTCCGGGCTCAGCAGCGCGGTGCCGTGGTCGCCGGGGACGCGGGCGAAGCGCGCGTCGGGCAGGGTGGCGGCGAGTTCGTCGGCGTTGGCCTGGCTGGTGTCCTCCTCGCCGACCACCACGAGCGCCGGAGTCTTGATCTCGCGCAGTTCGGCATCTGTGGTGCCGACGATGCTGTCCAGGACGAGGCTCAGCGCCACCGGGTCGACACCGGTGTCGGCCAGCCAGCCCGCCAATCGCTCCTCCGGTGAGCCCGGTTCGAGCGCCGTTCCCTCGGCCAGCGCGGTCAGCACCCGGCGGTACAGGCCGCTGCGTGTGCTGGTGCCGTTGATCGAGCTGAGTCCCTGGCCCGCCACGATCGCCCGCGCCGGGTGGGCGCCCCGGGCGAGCAGCCGCAGCACGACCTTGGCCCCCAGCGAATAACCGCCGAGGTCGTAGTCGTCCAGACCGAGATGCTCGATCAGCGCGATGCCGTCCTCGGCCAGCACGTCCGGTGGATAGCCCGCGGGATCGTGCGGCCGGGCGCTGACGCCGTGGCCACGGAAGTCCGGCAGGATCACCCGGTAGCCCTGATCCGCGAGCCGGGTGACCAGACCATGGTGCAGCCACATCAATCCGCTGGCCATGAATCCGTGCAACAGGACGAACGGCCGCCCCCGGCCCACCTCGCGATAGGCCAGTTCCTGACCGTCGCCGCTGGGAAACCTGAGTACCGACGGATCGGCCATGATGCTGCATCCTTGTCGTTCGCGTGTCCGGCGCCCCTACTCTGCCACGACGCCGTGCCCTGGCGGACAGGTCACGCCGTGGTCAGATCCGGTTGCGCAGGCTCGGAAACAGCCGCAGTGCGGTGTCGGGCAGCGCGGCCAGTTCGGTGTCGGTGAGGGCCGGGGTGGCGTCCAGCGCGGCCAGGTTGGCCTCGATCGTGGCCACCCCGGCCGGTGGGTAGTCGCTGCCGAACAGGACATGATCACCGGTCGTGGTCTGCAGCAACGGCAACAGCGAGTGCGGTGTCGCGGCGATGGCGGTGTCGTAGTAGAGACCGGCCAGCTGGCTGGTGACGTCCGCGCCGGTGACGCCCGAGGTATTCGGCACCCAGGGCAGCGTGCCCACGGAGGCCAGTCGGCCGGCCAGGCTGGGCAGCACTCCTCCGGCGTGGGCCAGGACGAGCCGGAAGTTGGGGTAGCGCTGGAAAACCCGGGCGTAGATCGCGTCGGTGACGGTCCGCGCGGTGTCGACCGGGAACTCGAACACCGGACCGGGCCGGCCGCAGGCCACCGCCGGATACCCGGCCGGCTCGGCCGGGTGCAGGAACACGGTGGCGCCGCGCCGGTCGAGTTCGGCGAAGACCGGGTCGAAGCTCGGGTCACCCAGGTAGGCACCCCGGTAGTTGGTGACGATCACGAAGCCGTCGGCGTTCAACTCGTCGATCGCCCGGCCGATTTCGGCGATGGCGCGGTCGGGTTCGCCCATCGGCAGCCCGGCCAGCAGGCCGAACCGGTCGGGGTGACCGGCGACGATCTCCGCGCCCAGATCATTGACCCGCTGGGCTTCCTCGGCGTCCACCCCGGCCGGGTTGGACAGCAGCTGCAGCCGGATGCCGTGCCCGTCCATGAATTCGATGGCCTGCTCCGGACTCCACGAGGAGGCCGGTGGCGCGAGGAAGTTGCCGGCCCGGAAGCGGGCCTCGGCCGCCTCGCGTTGGCCGGCGTCCGGCGCGAGGGCGTAGTGGGCGTGCACGTCGATCAGGTTGCCGCTCAGGCGGGTCCGGGCGCTGCTCGTCATCGGTCTCGTCTCCTTCGGGCGCAAGTCGTCTCCGGCTGGTCCAAGAAGATCACTATGCGCCAACGGAGATCACTCCGCCCCTTGCCTGCGCAGCACGTCGGCCAGCCGGGGCAGCAGTTCGATCTCCTCGTCGGTCGGCAGCAGCCGCAGGATGCGCCGGGCCCGCCGCTCCACCAGCCAGAACCCAGCCGGGCGGGCCATCGCCAGCGCGTCGCACACGTCCAGGAACGCCACCTCGGGCTGGTCGGCGCGGACGTGCGAATCGGCCAGGTCGAGCAGCGTGGTGGCCAGCAACTGCCGTTCCTGGGTCTGCTGGGCCAACTCCACCGCCCGCTCGTGCCCGGCCAGTCCGGATTCGACCGAACCGAGCCGGACCGACACCGAGGACAGCGCGCTCAGGGTGCGCATCCGGGCCCGGGTGTCCTGGCTGTCCTCGGCCGCCCGCACCCCGTCGCGGGCCAGTTCCAGCGCCCGGGGCAGCGCGCCCAGGTCCCGGTGCACCTCGGCCAGCACCCCGAGGGTTTCGGCTTCGTTGCGCCCGTCGCCGATCCGCCGGTGCAGCTCCAAAGCCGTGTCCAGCAGCCGGGCCGCCTCGGCCAGCGCGACCTCGCGGGCCGGGCTCTGCTCGTCGCGGCCGCGTTCGGCGTAGGCGTCGGCGAGATTGGCCACGGTGACCGCCAGTCCGGCCAGTCTCGTGGTGCCCTGGTGCAGGCGCAGCGCCTCGGTCAGGCAGGCGATGGCGCCGTCCAGGTCGCCGGTCAGCCAGTGACAGCGGGCCAGGTTGTTCAACGCCACCGCCCGCCCCTGGGTCCAGCCCGCCCGCTCGGCCAGTTCGGCCGCCCGTTCGCTGTGCCGCGCGGACACGGTCATCGCGCCCTGGGCGCCGTGGGCCATGCCCAGGTGCAGCTCGGCCGAGGCTTGTTCGCGGGTCTCGCATCCGGCCCAGGCAGCGGCCGCGGCCGCACCGGCCAGCGCCTCCCAGGTCGCCACATCCCGGCCCAGCACGAAGAAGTAGCCGTTGCTCTCGTGTCCGATCCACCACGCGGGCTGGTAATGACCGTGCAGCACAAGGTGATCCACCAGCGGCAGCAGGTTGGCGCGTTCCGCGTCCAGCCAGGCCAGCGCGTCCGGCCCGGTGTCGAACCGGTCCGGCGGCGGATCGACGGCGTTGGGCAGCCGGAGCAGGTGCGGGTAGAGCAGCGTGGCCGCGGCGGCCAGTGCGGACCGCACGTGTTCGGCCAGCCGCAGCACGGCCGCGTCCTGTTCGGCGGCGCTCTGCTCGATTTCGCCGAGTTCGCGGGCGTAGAGCCGGAGCAGGTCGTGCAGGGTGTACCGGCCGGGCGTCTGCTCGCTGACCAGATGCCCGGCGACCAGCCGGGCCATCGCCTCCTCGGCGGCAGCCGAAGTGATCCCGGCCAGCGCGGCCACCGCGCGGACCGTCAGGTCGGCGACCGGGGCCAGACCCAGCAGGCCGAACACCCGGCGGGCGTCGGCGGGCAGCGCGTCGACCGACAGCCGGAAGGTGGCGCGCACGGTGAGCGTGGGGTCGCCGGCCAGGGCCAGCGCGGTGAGCCGGTGGTCGGTCAGCCGGGTCAGGTAGTCGCCGGCCCGATGGTGCGGCCGCAGCGCCAGATTGGCCGCGGCGACCCGCAAGGCCAGCGGCAGTCCGGCGCACAATCGGGCCAGTGCGGCCAGATCCGGCCGTTCCCGGGCGACCCGCTGCTTCCCGAGCACGCCGGTGAACAGGGCCAGCGCCTCGTCGGTGGGCAGCGCGGACAGCCGCACCAGGCTGGCGCCGTCCCGCACGATCAGGCCGCCCAGTTCGTCGCGGCTGGTCACCAGGGCCAGGCAGGCGCCGCCGCCGGGCAGCAGCGGGCGCACCTGCTCGGCGTCGGCCGCGTTGTCCAGCATGATCAGCACCGGCCGGTCGGCGAGTTTGCCCCGGTAGAGCGCGGCGGCCTGGGCCTCGTCGGACGGGATCCGGTCGGCCGGCACGCCGAGGCCACCGAGGAAGTAGGCCAGTGCCTCGCCGGTCCGCAGCGGCCGTTCCGTGCTGTGGCCGCGTAGATCCAGATGCAGCTGGCCGCCGGGAAACCGGTGGTGCACCTGGTGCGCCCAGCGGAGCGCCAGCGAAGTCTTGCCCAGCCCGCCCATCCCGGTGATCGCGACCAGTGGGCGGCGCGCACCGGGGTGGTCCGGCTCGTTCAGCAGCTCGTCCAGCGCGGTCAGTTCCGCTTCCCGGCCAACGAACCCGTCCAGTTCGGCCGGCAGTTGCGCGGGCACGCTCGGCGCGCTGGCGGCGGGTTTCCCGGCAGGCAACGGAATGGGCAGCTGGCCACGCACCACTCGCAGGTGGGCGTCGCGCAGTTCCGGCCCGGGAGCCACCCCGAGTTGGTCGTCCAGCCTGCGGCGCACCGTGTCGAACAGCTCCAGCGCCCGGGCCTGCTGCCCGGCTCCGGCCAACGCCACCATCAGCCGCGCGGCCAGGCCCTCGTGCAGCGGCTCCTCGGCGCCCAGTTCCTGCAACGCCGGGATGACCCGGTCGTAGTGGGCCAGGGCGAACCCGACATCGGCGCGCCGCAATGCGATCTCGATGCGTTGCCGGGCAACGGAAAGTACCGCGGGGTGCTGACGCAGCCGGGGCGCGGTGTCCACCAGCACCGGACCCCGCCAGTGATCCCACGCCTCGGCGTAGCACTGCCAGGCCGCTTCGGTCGCGCCGTCGGCCAAGGCCCGCCCGGCCGCGACCAGCTTTTCCCGGCACGCCAACAGATCCAGCTGATCGGCGGCCAGCTCCAGCCGGTACCCGCCGGCCTCGCGGCGCAGCCGTCGCCCCGGGGTGGCCGGGGCGCGATCCGGTTCGAGTAACCGGCGCAACGCGGCCACATAGGTGGGCACGAGTTGCGCCCCGGTTCGCGGCGGTTCCTCGCCCCACAACACATCCACGATCTCGTCGATGCCGACGACCCGGCCGGGCTGGCAGGCCAGCAGCCCCAGCAGCACCCGCTGCAGCCCCGCGGCCACACCGATTTCCCGCCCGTCGTGCCACACCGTCAGCGGCCCCAGTACCCCCACCCGGACCTCGGCGACGCCCGTCGCCTTGGTGGGTACCGGCTCGACCCAGCCCAGGGCGATCGCGAGGTCGGCGGCGTCCAGGCCCAGTGCGGTGGCCAGCCGGTGCAGCGAGGTGGCCCTCGGCCGGCCGGCGCCGCCGTTCTCCAGGGCGCGCAGCGTGCGCACGCTGACTCCGGCCCGCTCGGCCAGGTCCTGCTGGCTCAGTCCGGCGCGCAGCCGCAACATCCGTAACGGGGCGGTGCCGTCGGGTGAACCATCCATCTCGACCGCCAGCCCTTCGCCCGCCCGAACCTGACCAATCATCGGGCGAGCGGACCGGCCGTTCAATCGACAGCTCGGGTGATACGGGGCCGAATCCGTTGTGTCCCCAGATCGAACCGTCGTCGGCCGAGGTGGCGAACCACCTCGGCCGACGCGCAGGACCGTTTTCAGCCCCCGGTCACCACTGCAGGGTGTGGAAGGTCTGGTTGGGCTGGGCGTTGTTGTACCAGAGGTCGATGTTCGCCCCCTGGCTCCAGCTGTAGCCGGACACGTCCAGGTACAGACCGGTGGCGACGTTCTGGAAGGAGTCGTAGCCGCCCAGGCTGCCGTTGATGCTGAATTCCTGGTCGGTGTCGCCGTAGTAGCAGGTGCCCTGGGTCAGGCCGTCACCGGCGACGCCGTCGGTCTGGATGCACTTGCCGCTGTTCCCGTTGTCGATCACGGTGCCCTGGTACACGCCGTCGTAGGTCTCCGTGCCGAAGTACCAGACCTGCTCACTGCCGCCGTCGGCCGGCCACTGGATGATCGGCGCGCCGTTCGCGGTCGATCCCTGCGACACCGCCACGTTCAGCAGGTCGTAGCTGGCGGTGATCAGGTACGGCGAGCTCCAGCTGATCTGCCAGCCCGCGTCCTGCGGGTGGGCGGCGGGCGCGGCCGAGGCAGCCCCCGCGGTGGCCAGCGCCGCGCCCACGCCGAGGGCGACGACCGCAACCCCGCGGACGGCGCGCCGGGACAGAGCGTTGGTGATCGGGGCGAAAAACTTCATGTCTGCTGTTTCTCCTTCAGCGGTAGCGTTTTCTGACGCCCCGAACGGTAGAAATCAGCAGGGTGCGCGCCGCTGTATCGGCGCTGTAGCGCAGAACGCCCAGGTCACCGGGCACGACCGGCAGAAACCGGCAAGAGGCCGCCCGATCGGGCGCAGTCGAGGGCAACTCCGGGACGGTGTGCCATTCAATGAAACTCGGCCTGCGCGGACGGCCGCCGATGATCGATGCTGGGCCGACCCGAACACCCGACGGAGGGCGCGATGAGCTTCGAGTACCTCGCCGATCCGGCGGCCGGACCGCGCTGGCGGCACGTGCTGCCCGGTGCGCCCGAGCCGTTCTTCCTGTCCAGCGGCGAAGGCGAGCACGCCATGTTGTTCACCGACCTGTTCACGGTGCTGCTGTCCGGCGACGAGACCGAGGGCCAGTTCGGCGTGTTCACCAGTGCCGCACCCAGGGGCCAGCTCATCCCGGCCCACAACCACGCCGACACGCACGAGACGTTCTACGTGATCGAGGGCGCGGTCCGCGTCTACGTGGAAGGCCGGGACGGACGCAGGACCTCCAGGCTGCTCAACCCGGGCGATTTCGGTTTCGTGCCGGCGGGTTTGTCGCACGCGTACCAGGTCGAGCAGTCGGCGCGGCTGCTCGGCGTGGCGACCGCAGGCTTCGAGCGGTTCTTCCAGCACATGGGCACGCCGACCGAGCACGCCACGGCCGAGCAGCCGCCGTTCATCCCATCCCTGGACCGGATGCGCGCCGCAGGCGAGGCCCACCACACCCGGTTCCAGCCCGAACTGGACTGGTCGGACGCCACCTGATGCCCGGCCGGTTCGCCCCACCGCCGGAGCACGACGCGCCGCTTCCAGCGGCAACGATCGCCGCCGACGGCACCCGGTTGCACACCGCGGTGCCCTACGCTGATCTGCCCGGTTTCCGCCCGCTCGAACTCGACCTGGTCCTGCCGCCCGAATCGGCCGCACCACCGCCGCTGGTGCTGTTCCTGCACGGCGGCGGCTGGCGAGTCGGCAGCCGCCGCCGACTGGGTCCCGGTTTCGACACGGCCGAGGGGTTCGCCCGGATCGCGCGGGCCGGGATCGCCGTGGCCAGCGCCGACTACCGGCTCAGCGGCGAGGCCCGCTGGCCGGCCCAACTGCACGACGCCAAGGCCGCGGTCCGCTGGCTGCGGGCCCGCGCCGCCGAACTCGGCATCGACGGCACCCGGATCACCGCCTGGGGAGAGTCGGCCGGCGGGCACCTGGCCGCCCTGCTCGGCTTGACCGGCTCGGTGCCCGCCATGGAAGGAACCGTTGGTGTCACTGGGATATCCAGCGCTGTGGACGCGGTGGTGGCCTGGTACGCGCCCAGCGAGCTCGCCGCCGTCGGCGACCCGGCCGACCCGGCGTCCCGGGAAGCGGGCCTGCTCGGCGCGCCCCCGGCCACCATCCCGCACACCGCGGCCGAGGCCAGCCCGCTGACCCACGTGTCCGCCTCCGCGCCGCCGTTCCTGTTGCTGCACGGCACCGCCGACCGGTTCGTCCCGGCCGAGCAGAGTCAGCGGCTGTGGCACCGGCTGTGCGCCGTCGGCGCGGCGGCCGAACTGCACCTGATCGACGGTGCCGACCACATGTGGCTGGGTTCCGACAACGGACCGGAAACCGCGTTGAGACACACGATCGACTTCCTCACGGCCGGCCGATGACCACCCGGACGCCGGTACTGATCTGCGGCGGCGGCCCCAGCGGACTGGCGGCGGCCATCGAACTGGGCCGCCGGGGCATCGAGGTCACCGTGGTCGAGCCGCGCACCGAACTGGACCCGCTGCGGGCCCGGGCCAAGACCACCAACATCCGCACCATGGAACACCTGCGCCGCTGGGGCCTGGCCGATCGGCTGCGCGCGGCCAGTCCGCTGCCCGTGGCCTACGCCCAGGACGTGGTGTTCTGTACCGGAATGTTCGGCCACGAGATCACCCGGTTTCGCAACGCCTTCGGGCTCACCGTCCAGCGGCGCGAGGAGTACGCCGAACCCGGTCAGCAGGTGCCGCAGCCGGTGGTCGAACGGGTGCTGCGGGAGGCCGCCGCCGACCTGCCCAGTGTGCGGCTGCTGCTGGGCCGGCAGGTCACCGCGATCACCGACGGCCCGGACGAGGTCCGCGCCACGGTCCAGACCACGGCCGGCGAATCGCGGGAGATCCGCGCCGACTACCTGTTCGGCGCGGACGGCAGCAGCAGCCTGAGCCGGCCCGCGATCGGCGCCCGCTACCACGGTTTCTCGGGCACCCTGCCCAATCTCAGCGTCACCTTCCGGTGTCCGGCTCTGGAACGCTCCCCGCTGTCCGACACCGCCGTGCACTACTGGGTGATCGGCGCGGCGGTCGGCGGACTGCTCGGCCGGCTCGATCTGGACGGCACCTGGTGGGCCATCGTGCAGGGCATCGACGACCCGGCCGCCGATCCCGCCGCGCTGGTGCGCGAGTTGCTGGGCGCCGACGTCGAGGTGGGGGTGCTGGCCACCGATCCGTGGTCGGCCCGGATGCTGCTGGCCGACCGCTACCGGGGGCAGCGGGTGTTCCTGGTCGGCGACGCGGCCCACCTCAACCCGCCGTGGGGCGGGCACGGGTTCAACACCTGTGTGGGGGACGCGGTCAATCTCGGCTGGAAGCTCGCCGCCGTGCTGCGCGGCTGGGCGCCGGAGTCGCTGCTGGACAGCTACCAGGCCGAGCGCCATCCGGTCGCCGCCCGCACCATCGACGCCGCCGGCGCGCAGGAGCAGTTCCTCGCCCCCGCCTTCGCCGACGCCGATCTCGAATCCGACGATGCGTTGCGCGCCGAACTCGCGCACCGGCTGCGGGTGAAGACCGCCGAGTTCCACTCCCTCGGCCTCGTCCTCGGCTACGACTACCGCGACTCGCCGATCGTGATCGCGGACGGTAGTCCCGGCCCGGAACCGGAACTGGAAACCTTCACGCCATCACCCCACCCCGGCGCCCGGCTCCCCCACGCCTGGCTCCCGGACGGCCACTCGCTCTACGACCGGCTCGGCCCGGAATTCTCCTTGCTGATACTGGAAACCAACGCCGATCCGACCGGCCTGCTGTCCGCCGCGAAGCGCGCGAATGTGCCCATGGAGAACTTGTCGCTCACGGACCTACCGCACCTACGGAACCGTTATGGCGCGGCAATGGTGATCGTCCGGCCCGACCAGCACATCGCCTGGCGCGGCGACCGCATCGACGATCCGAACGCCCTGCTGGCAAAGATCACCGGTGCGACAAGCTGACCTGATCGGCTCAGGCGCCGAACGCCCGCCCCGCACCGAGTTCCCGCGAAATCCCCTGGGCCGCGGTCTGCACGGCCAGGCCCAGCCGACGGGGCTGGGCGCCGCGTTCCGGCAGCAGCACACTGATCGCCGCGACCACCTCGTCCGCCTGGCCGTAGATCGGCGCGGCCACCGACACCAGCGGCTCGGTCTCGTACCGGCGCAGGACGGCCAGCCGCTCGCGCCGCACCGCGGCCAGCGTGCGCCGCAACACCGCGGGCGGGATCAGCACGTCGTCGGGCTCGCGGTGCACCGGCGCGGCCAGCAGTTCCTCCTGCACCTCGGCCGGCGCGAAGCCGAGCAGGGCCAGGCCGATTCCGGTGGAGTGCAACGGAACGTGGCCGCCGACCCGGTACTGCACGGGCGTGGCCGCGTGCCCGGACAGCCGCTCGACCAGCGTCGCCCGCAGTCCATCCCGGACCCCCAGCAGCACGTGCTGGCGGGTCACCATGGCCAGGTCGGTCAGATAGGGCAGGGCGATCTCGCGCAGCCCGTACCCGCGCGGCGCCAGCGACGCGACCTCCAGCAACCGCAACCCCACGCAGAACCGTCCGTCCGGCCCGCGTTCCAGCGCACCCCAATCCAGCAGCCGGTTGGCCAGCCGCAGCGCGGAACTGGTGGGCATCCCGGTGCGCCGGGCCAGTTCCCCGATGCGCAGCCGGCGATGCTCCCCGTCGAACGCGGCCAGCAGGGACAGCGCCCGGTCGACCACCGGCGCCCCGTGCGGCGGCCGCCGTCCCCGCGCCGGCGCGCCGTCGTTGTCGCGTTCCATTGAATGGCAGTATGCCCGGCCGCCGAGCCCGACGCCGAGCGGCAGTTGATCTGTTGGCCACCCACCGCACGGCCGCCGACCTCGAGGATCTGCGGCAACACCTGCGGACGTTGAGGCGGGCGGCCAAGAACCGGGACAGCTTCATGCGGGCGATCTGGACGGCACGAAGGCCGCGGTCGACGAGCACCACGGCCTGCTTCCGGCCCCGACCAACAGAAACTAGCGGTTGAATGACCCTATGACGAAGGACTCGCCGGCCCCGGCCCAGGGCACCGCAGGCAGCGCCGAGTTCCGCCGTTACCTGTTCCGGCCGGACTCCCCGCGAATCACCGGCCTCCAGGGCCTGGACGCCTACGCCTATCGCGAGGCGGCCAAGCGGGACCCGTTCACCGGCGGCCTGATCCGCGGCTGGAAACCGTTGCAACGCCAGGAGTTCCGCGGCATCACCGAGAACGGCACGCTCCACCCCGAGGTCCACCCGTTCACCCCGGCCCGACCGGGCGAACGGGCCCCGGTCGAGCCGATGGTCGCCGCCGCCCGTGCACTGCTGGACACGCTGGACACGGACAACCGCGCCAAGCTCAGCTACCCGGTCGACTCGGTCGAGTGGCAGACCTGGGCCAACCCGGAGTTCCTGCAGTTCGACACCGGCATCCGGCTGGAGTTCCAGCCGGAGCCGGTCCGCGAAGCCGCGACGGAGCTGGTGCGCGCCTCGCTGAGCGAGGAAGGCTACCGCCTGGTCCGCGATATGATGCGCATCAACGGTTTTCTCGGCGAGGTGGTCGGATTGCCGGGCATCCTCAACGAGTTCAGCTACAACCTCGCCCTCTACGGCGAGCCCGACCCGGTCGCCCCGTGGGGCTGGCAGCTGTTCGGTCACCACTGCGCGGTCAACTGCCTGGTCGTCGCCGGACGCATGGTGATCAGCCCGGTCTTCCTGGGCGCCGAGCCCAACGAGATCGACGCGGGCCCGCACGCGGGCACCACCGCCTACACCGACCGAATCCGCCTCGGCACCGACCTGATGGCCGCACTGCCCGTGGCTCAGCGGCGCGCGGCCGTGGTGCACGAGCGGATGGTCGACCCGGCGATGCCCGCGGGCCGGGTGCATCCGGGCGACGAGCGGCACCTCGGCGGCGCCTTCCAGGACAACCGGATCATCCCGGTGGAGGGCATCCCAGCCGCCGAGATGCCGGTTGCCGCGCAACGGATCGCGCTGGCGATCCTCGAATCCTTCGGGTCCCTGCTGCCCGAGGGCCCACGGACGGCCCGGATGCGCGAAATACGGGAGCATCTCGGCGAAACCTGGTTCTCCTGGATCGGCGGGCACGAGCCGGGAGAGGTGTTCTACTACCGTGTCCAGTCGCCCGTTGTCATCGCCGAACTCGACCACCACTGCGGCGTCTTCCTCGACTACGACACCCCGAAGACCTTCCACATCCACACCGTGCTGCGCACCCCGCACGGCAACGACTACGGCCGCGCCTGGGTCCGCCAATGGATGAACGGTGAGATCAGCGGGTGATGAGCGGGCGTCCGAGCGGGAGCTCACTGCCACCGGTCCCGGTGCACACCAGATCGGCGCAGAGGTAGACGGCGACCGCAGTGAAGGCGAACACGATCACGCCCGCCGATGCGGGTCAGGCTGGTCGAACCGGTCGCGGCCCCGGCCAGCAGCACCGCGAACGCGACGCCGATCAGACCCAGCGGCGCCGATCAGACCCAGCGGCGGTAGGCATCCACGTTCACATTGCTGCCACAGACGATGGTGACCACATGTCGCCCCGCGAACCGCTCCCGATCCTCGAGAATCGCCGCAATGCCCAACGCCGCCGACGGCTCGACGACAAGACCGGCGTGCTCGAACAACATCCGCATCCCCGCGATGATCGATTCTTCCCGCACCAGCACGGCATCGTCGGCGACCACGAGCAGATCGTCCAGCACGGCCGGGATCGGATTCCGGCCCGCGACGCCGTCCGCGATGGTGTCGGTCGAGTCGGTGGTGACGACACGTCGTCGGCGCCAGGAGCGCGTCATCGCCGGTGCGCCGTGGGGCTGCACGCAGATCACCTCGATGCCGGGCGCCAATTCCTTGATCACCTGCCCCACACCGGTGGCCAACGCCCCGCCGCCCAGCGCGATCAGCACGGCGTCGAACGAGGACGCGGCTTCCGAGGAAGTGACGTCAGAGGAGGCGGCGTTCACAAGTTCCAGTCCGATGGTTCCGGCGCCCTCGCAGGTCTCGATGTCCAAACTGTCCTCGACCAGCCGGATCCCGTCCTGGCGCGCGATATCCGCCGCCCGCTCCCGAGCCAGATCGAAGTCGCCCTCCACCAGCTCCAGCCGAGCGCCCAGCGCCCGAATGCGCTCCAGTTTGGTCACGGGCGCGAACCGAGACGCCACAACGGTCACGTCGAGCCGCCGACAGCGACCCGACCACGCGAGGGCCTGGCCCAGATTGCCCGCACTGGCACAAACCACAGCATTCGAGCCGGTGTCAGCGAGCTTGCTCGCGACCACCTCGGTACCCCGGGCCTTGAAGCTCCGAACCGGATTCGCCGTCTCCAGCTTGATACTCACCGCGCACCCCAGCCGCGGCTCCAACGCCTCGCAGCGGTACATCGGGGTGTCCAGGAAGGCCGGGTCGATCAGCCGACGAGCGGCCCTGATCCGACCCAGATCGAGGCGCGTTCCCTGCACAACACGGCAGCGTAGCGCTGAACTGGCCGGACGCTCGGCTCAGCGCTCCGGGCGTTGCCGCGCGGGTCGGTCCTGTCGTCTCCCCGTGCACGACGGGACCGACCCGCCCCGGTCCGGCTCAGCGGCGGCACCTGCTACACGCAAGGCGGCGCTCCGGAGGTTCACGCAACGTGATTCCGAGCAGGTCAGGCTTCCGGCAGCGCGTTGTCGTACTTGGCCAGCAGCCCCAGCAACCGCTCGTCGATGCGCTCCGGCCCCCACGGCTGCACCTGCACCCCCGGCCGCGGCTCGTCCCCGCCCTCGATGAACAGACCCTCCGCGCCGCCGGGCGTGTACACGAAGATCATCCGCACCGGCTGGATGCCGGTGTTGGTGAACCGGTGGGTGATACCGCGCGGGCAGAACACCAGGTCGCCCGCACCTGCGGTGATCACCCGCTCGCCCTGGAGGAACTCCAGTTCACCGGAGATCAGATAGAACGTCTCGTCCGTGTTGGGATGGATGTGCGGGGCGGGCCCGCCGCCGGGCGGCACGGTCGCCTCGATCAGGCCCAGCGCGCCGCCGGACTGCGCGGCGGTCAGTTTCGTGGTCAGGATGTCGCCGTTGAACCATGTGGTGACGCCCCCACCCGCGCCGACGTGCAACGCGGCCGGGCCGGCCGACGAGTCGAGGACTTCCGGAAAACTCACTGCGTCACTCCAGTTTTCGTATATGTGCCAAGGATTCGCGCCGTTACGCGGCGCTCGATCAGCCAAACAGAAACGAGCGGCCGCAACCTGGCCCAGAAATGGCCAGGTTCGCGCGCTACGCTGCCGCGAATGACTGGGGATCGATGAGCGGGCGGCACAACGCGGGGCTGGGCGAATTTCTGCGCACCCGGCGGTCCCGGGTCGCGCCGCGCGAGGTCGGCCTGCCGGATCGGCCGCGCCGCCGGGTGCCGGGCCTGCGCCGCGAGGAACTGGCCGAACTGGCCGGAATGAGCCCGGACTACTACACCCGGCTGGAGCAGGGCCGCCACCCCACGGCCTCCCCCACCGTCCTCGACGCGCTGGCCCGCGCGCTGCGCCTGCCCGCCGACGAGCGCGCGCATCTGTACGCGCTGGCCCAGGCGGTCGATCCGGCCGCACACCACGATCGCGACGCAGCCGACCCGGACGCGCTGCGGCGGATGTTCGACGTGTTCGGCCTCGCCCCGGCGGTGCTGTGTGGTCCGTTCTCCGACATCCTGGCCGTCAACGACGCGGCCGGTTTCCTGTACGACACCGATTTCGACGCGCTGCCCGCCGCCGAGCGCAACAGCATTCACTGGATGCTCACCGCCCCGGCCGCCCGCGCGCTCTACGCGGAGGGCTGGGAACAGGCGGCCAGTGAGATGGTCGGCAAGCTGCGCATGGAGGTCAGCCAACACCCGGCCCACCAGCGGGCCCAGGAACTGGTGGCGCTGCTGGGCGAACGCAGCCAACTGTTCCGCCGGGTCTGGCGGCAGCACGACATCTCCACCTGCGTGCAGGACGTCAAAACCCTGCGCCACCGGCTGGCCGGCGAGCTGCGGTTGCGCAGCGAGGCGGTCACCGTGCACAGCTCCCCCGGCCAGGTCTTCTACCTGCTGCTGCCGGTCGACTCGGCGTTCGAGACGGCCTTTCGCCGGTACGCGACCAGCCGGTAGGCGCGATCGAACCGGGTACGGCGCCGCGCCCGTGCAACAAGTGCTGCCGAAGGTCGGCAGTGCTACCGCACGAGGGATGTGTCGATTGACAACCACCACGGCCCCAACATCATCCGCGCTCGACCGGGCCCGCGAGCTCGTGCCGGTGCTGGCCGAGCACGCCGCACAGACCGAATCGGCGCGGCGGATTCATCCGGCCGGTCTCGCGGCCGTGCGGGCCGCGGGATTCTTCGCCCTGCCGCTGCCCCAGGGCTTCGACGGCGCGGCCAGCGCCGCCTACGTGCTGGCCCCGGTGCTCGGCGCGGCGCTCGGCGCTCGGGACGCCACGGAACGGCTGTTCGCCTCCGGGGACAATCGCTTCGGCAGCGGCTACGACACCATCGCCCAGTCCCCCGGCGCCCAACACCTGCTGACCGAGGCGACCCGGCTGACCGACGACGCCCTCGCCCGGACGCTCACCTGGTGCGCCGCGATCGACAACGGCGAGATCACCACGCCGTTGCCGGTTTCCCAGGCGCGCACCGCGTTCGCCGCCGCTGTGAAGGACGCGCTCGCCGCGCTGGAGCGCATGCTGGACCTACACGGCACCCGCGGCATGGCCAGCTCCCATCCGGTGCAGCGGCTGTGGCGGGACGCGTCGGTCGGCGCCCGGCATGTGCTGCTCAACCAGTTCATGATCGAGGAGGAGTACGGAAAGCTGCTGGCCGGCCGGAGTTCCTGAACGCACGGACGAATCCCGAGCGGATGTCTGTCCTAATCGGATAGTCACCGCTCGGTGTTCGTGCGCAGGATCTCGGTCACGGCAACCCGGTCGATCCGGGCGACCCACTCGGCCGCGGAGGGCAGATCCGTGACCAGTTCGATCGCCCAGCTCTGGAACCCCACACCCCAGGGCCGGTCGGTGCGCTCGGCCAGAATCGCCAGTTCCCGGTCCAGCCAGTCCGGATCACCGCTGCCGCCGCCGAGCACGCAGAATGCCGTGGCCGCTTACTTGAAATCGACGTCGATGAACCGGGCGCGGTTGTTGTTGATGTTCTGGTAGAGGTCGTCCAGAGTGGAGGCGTTGGTGTTGTAGGACAGCACCAACCGGTTCGGACCGCTGATCTCCGGATGCGCGGCCACGTTGTAGGCGTAGATGTCGCCGCCGGCTCCCGGCGGATTGTAGATCATCGTGCGATCGGTGAACGGCCCGACCGGCGAGGTCGCGGTTTCCAGGTATATCTGGGGATCCAGCGTGCTGTCGGTGGTGGCCAACACATAGCGTCCATCCACTTTGGTCACACTGAACGAGGCGCCCACGTTGTCGGCCACGCGCGCCGAGTCGGCCGGATCGTTCGACCAGCCGCTGCCGGTATAGAACTGCCACGCTCCGTCGAGCTGACCCACGTGGGCCCGAGCCACGTGCAGGTACTTGTCCAGGTAGCCGCTTTCCACGCCGTAGATGTAAATCCACGGTCCCTCGCGCAGCAGCTGCACACCCCAGCTCATGGTCGCGCCGCCGTAGGTCGGCACCACTCGCTGCACCCTGAGGTCGGGCAGGGACAACTCGGCGATCTTCATGTCGATCTGGCCGAAGTCGAACGGGGGCGGGGTGTCGGTCGGGGCGATCTCGGTCTCGAAGATGTAGAGCTTGCCCGCGTCGACGATGCCGTCGGTGTTCCAGTACCAGTTCGCGTCCGTGCCGCCCGGGGTCGGCGGATTCGGCGTCGACCCGACCAGGGACTGCGGCTGGCTGGTTGTCCCACCGGTCACGGTTACCAGCGGCTGGCCCTGCGGGGTGCTGAGCACCAGCGAGTTGTGGATGAAAGTGCTGGTCCGGGGCAGGCTTTCGTCCGCGTTGACCGGCCCGAGGAAGGTGTCGTTGTACAGCCACGCGTCCAGCCCACCGGGCAGCGGCGTGGAGTAGGTGCCATCCGCACCGGCCCAGCCGGCGTGCCCGCTGGCATCGCCGAAGCTCCGCCATTGCTGATCCAGCGTGAGATCGGGCCGGACCGACGCCACCACCGGGCCGCCGGCGTTGCCCGACGGTGCCGCCGCGGCAACCGAACCGAGCCCGACCCAAGCGGGAACAACCACCACCAGCAACGCCACGACACGTTTGGACAGCCCACGCATCCGCGCACTCCCTCGGGTGACAACGTTGTCATTCATTCGCATTTCAGCGTATGTCGGCGCGGTCACCGGGAACAAGAGCGGGAAATCAGTCTGTCTGGTTCCGGCCACGCGGGCAGCACCCGTGACGCTCCGCTAGAAGTCGTCGTCCACCAGCCAGCTGGCCGTCATGTCCTCGTCCGGCGGCTCCGCCGGTCGCCGCACCGGTGCCGGCCGCTGCGGCGCAACGGGGTGGGGCGCAGGCGGAACCTGCGGCCGGGCGGACGGCGGCGCCGCTCGCGTCGGTGCCGGTGCCGGTGCCGGGTAGTACGGAATCTTCGGCAGGCGCTCGGCCAGGGACGGGACCACACTCGACACGTCCGGCACGCTCTCGGTCAACGACCGCAGCAACTCGGCCCGCTTCCGGCGTACCTCGGTCGTGGCCCGCCGGACCAACTCGGCGATCTCCCGGGCCAACTGTTCGGGCCGGATCCGGCCGTAGGCGGTCGGCGCGATCCAGAGTTCGGCCAGCATTCCGTCCGCGCCGACGGCCGCCCGCATCAGACCGTCGTTGGACGTCAACGCAACCCGCACTCCGGCCGCGGCCTGCTGCGCCGCCCGCAGTTGCTCGGCTCGCCGGTCGAATTCGCCGGCCAAGCCGCTCACCTTCGCGCGCAGTTCGTCGGCTCGGGCGTCCAACCCCGACCGTTCCTCCCCCGAGATGCCCACGAACGTCAGCCTACCGCCGCAGTCCCCGAAAAACCGGTATCCGGCCGCGCGCCGATATCGTGAGCGGCAGGTTCGAGGAGAGGCGGCCGAGGGGATGGCGGCCGACTTACCGGGGTCCACTCTGCTCGAACGCGAATCGGCCGAGCAGCAATACTTCCAGGACAACCCGGCGCGGTATACTCGGAGGCCCGTCAGGCAGCGAACCAGACCTCACGCTGGGAGACCGTCGTGCCGCCGCCCACCTACGACGACTACAATGCCCCTGGGAGTAGCCGAATGGCCATGCGGGTGGAAATGCGGAAGCTGTCGGAGGACGGCCGTGCCGCGCGGTATGGGTTCGGGCCGGAGGACGACAAACGGGGCGCGATTTTCCGCGCGGCGGCTGGAAAGCTGGCGAAAATCTGGTCGGAACAGGGCGAAATTCCCGACACCGCCGTTTATCAGGCCTAGATTTCCATTGATGGGCCCGTTGGACGAGCTGCCGGACTGGTTGACGAGGTGGTGTCAGGACCATCTCGGCGACAAGCCGGTCCAGGTGCTGTTCCGGGTCGACCAGATCTCGATGGTGTTCGGGCTGCGGCTGGCCGACGGTACGGACATCGTGGTGAAGGCACGGGCCGATGAAGGCCGGGCCGGATCGTGTGTCGCGGCACAGAAACGGTTGGCGGAGCGGGGGTTCCCGTGCGCTTGGCCGCGCACACCGGTGATCGAGGTGGAATCGCTGGCGGTGCATGCCGAAGACCTCCGGCCCGGTGGCGATGTGCTCGCCGGGGACTCGCCGGATTCGGCCATGCGCTATGCGGAGGTGTTCGCCCGGCTGATGGCCGAACTCGCCGCGGTCACGGTCGCGCCGCCGGTGCCGAATCCGCGCTGGGTGCGGTGGGATCACGCGGATCCCGGGGTGTGGCCCGCGATCGGGTTTCTCGACGTGCGGGACCAGAGCGTGGTGCCCGCGTTGGTCGTCGACGTGGCCGAGCGGGTTCGGGTGCGGTTGCTGGCCGCGGACCTTCCGTGCGTGCTGGGCCATGCCGATTTCGAGGCACAGAACCTGCGGTGGCACGGCGCGGAGCTGTGGGCGGTGCACGACTGGGACAGCCTGGCCTGGCAGCCGGAGGCGGCGCTGGCCGGGGCGGCGAGTGGGGCGTTCAGTCGCGGTGACGGGCCGCCCACGCTGGCGCCGATCGAGAGCTCCGCGGCGTTCTTGTTGGCATATCAGGACATTCGGGGCCGCGAGTTCACGCCCATGGAACTGGAGGTCGCGTGGGCGGCCAGCCTGTGGCCGGCGGCGCACAACGCCCGCTGGGAAGCCCTGCACGGGGACGCCCCGGTGTGCGGCGATGCGCTGCGGGCTCAGGCAACCGAGCGTCTACGTCGGGCGAATGCGTAGTCCGGCAATGAAAGTCCCTTGAGGACATTGGCAGCAGCCAGATCCTGAGTCCGATGGCAGGGCCCGCCGAGCTGGAACCGGACTTGTCGATCTGGTCCGTTTGGGGTGGTTTGGGCCGAATAGCCCACATCGCACCGGTCCGGCTGCCACTATGGGCCAATGTTCGATTACTCGCCGATGCCACCCGACCCGGACGCCGACCGCCTCTCCCGCGACCTGCGCACCACATTCGGCGTCCGAGGTCCCCTCATCGGCGGGGCCGGTCTGCTGCTGCGCAACTGGTGGCTGATCCCGCTGGCCTTCGTGATCAACGCACCGTTCCAGCTCGCCGCCTGGTGGGCGAGCTGTGCGGCCGGACACGTGTGCGGCAACCCGAACCAGTACACCATTCTCCAGAACCTGGGCCAGAACGTGGTGGACGACAACGCCTCGGCGTCGCTATGGACCTGGCCGGTCCGCGCCGCCCTCACCTTCCCGCCGCAGCTCATCGTCACCGCGGTCGCCATGACCGCGCTGGCCTTCCAGTGCGCCCGCCTTCCCCGCGACCCGGCGAGCACCCGTCGGATCGCCGCGTGGACCTGGCCGCGACTGGCCGCGCTCGCCGCCGTGTTCATCGGGGTACCCGCCCTGGCGACCGTGGCGGTGGGGCAGGGCGTGCTGGCCGCGGTGGAGGGTAGGCAGGCCGGGCTCGGACTGTTGCTGTCCCTGGCGCTCATCGTGGTCGCGCTGGTCGGCTTCGTCGCGACGCTGCTCAATCTGTGCGCGATCGCCCCGCTGGTCGTCGAGCGCACCACCGCGGTGCGCAGCGTGACCCGCACCCTCAACCTGGCCCTGCGCCGGCTGCTCCCGACGCTGGCCACCAGCCTCCTGATGATCGTGCTGCCCAGCCTGGTCAGCGGTCTGGTCGACCAGGCCGGCGGCACCGGGGACAGCTCGTGGTGGGTCACCGCGCTGCGCGCCGCCGGTTCGGCCGCCCTGTCCTATCCGTTGGTGGCGGCCATGTATTTCGTGCGCTATCTCGATCTGCGCCACCGCGAGGGCGCCCAACCCGAGGACCTGGCCCGCGAACTGCGCGGGCAGCCCGATGCCGCACGCGATCCGTCCGGGGAGCCGTACCATCGCGATGCTGTCGTGGGCGCCCCCGGCGGCGGGAGGAGCGTTGCGTTGCGCCTGAGTCCGCGAACCACCCGCGAGATTGACTCGCCCATGGCCACGGCCTACGCCCTGCTCGCGCACCGCGCGGGCGAACGCGAGCTGCTGGATCTGGCCCAGGCCGCCCCGCAGTACCCGCCCGCGCCCGAGGTGATCGAGCGGATCGCCGAGGCGGCCCGGGAGCCCGGCGGTGCGGCCTACGTGCCCAGCCCGGGACTGCCCCGGCTGCGCGAGGCGTTCGCCGCCGATCTCAGCCGCGCCTACGCCGGCCGGGTCGACCCGGACGACATGGTGATCACCGCGGGCTGCAACCAGGCGTTCTGTCTGGTCGCCCAGGCCATCGCCGAACCCGGCGACGAGATCGTCGAGGCGCTGCCGTACTACTTCAACCACGACATGTGGCTGCGCATGAACGGTGTCGTGCCGCGCTACCTGGAGCCTGGGCCCGGCCTGGTGCCCACCCCGACGGCGGCCGAGGCGCTGATCACCCCGCGCACCCGGGCGATCTCGCTGGTCTCCCCCGGCAATCCCAGCGGCGTCACCATCCCGCCGGACATGCTCACCGGGTTCGCCGCGCTGGCCGCCCGGCACGGCATCGCACTCATCCTCGACGAGACCTACCGGACCTTCCGCGGCACCAGCAAACCGGCCCATCCGCTGTTCGCCGACCCGGCTTGGCGGGACACGCTGGTCAGCCTGCACAGCTTCTCCAAGGACCTGGCCATCCCCGGTTACCGGGTCGGCGCGGTGGTCGCCGGGCCGGAACTCAACCGGGAGATCAAGAAGCTGCTGGACTGCGTGGCGATCTGCCCGCCCCGGATCGGCCAGGAGGCGGCCTGGGCCGGGCTGACCGCGGCGGCCGACTGGCGGACCGAGCGGGCGGCCGAGCTCGCCGGCCGACGGCAGTGGCTGGCCACCACGATGGCCGACCGGCCGGGTGGGTTCGAGGTGCTCAGCGTGGGCGGGTTCTTCGCCTGGCTGCGCCACCCGTTCGCGCACCGGCCGACCGACGAGGTCGTGCGCGAACTCGTCACCCGTTACGACGCGCTCGCGTTGTCCGGCACCGCGTTCCTGCCCGACGACCGCCAGGTGTTCCGGGTCAGCCTGGGCAATCTGGACCAGGCCGCGATGACTGATTTCGCCGGGCGACTGTGCTTGCTGGCCAAGGACCTGGCCTGACCCGATCGGAGTCCACAATGGACCTACAACGGAGCGCCCGCAGGGCTCGGCGTGAACGCCGGAACCCAACCGCGGGCACGCTCGCCAACAGTCCCTACCCGATGGTCCCGTCCTGGTCCGGGTAGGAGGCGAATCGCGATGCGCTTGGCCGGCCGCGCCATGCGGCTCACCATCTTTCTGGACGCCGACGACACCTGGCACCACAAGCCGCTGTTCCACGAGATCGTGCACCGCGCGCACAAGGCCGGGCTGGCCGGTGCGACGGTGCTGCGCGGCATCGAGGGTTTCGGCGCCAGTTCGCTGATCCACACCACCAGAATCCTGTCCCTCGCCGGAGATCTCCCCGCGGTGATCATCATCGTGGACGCGGAGAAGCACATCCGGGAATTCCTGCCCCAGATCGAGGAACTGATCGACGAGGGAATGATCCTGCTCGACGAGGTGGAAGTGATCCGCTACGTCGGCCGGGACCACGGCGGCTGACCCGGCAGGGCTGAATCAGGGCTTCAGCAAGGAGTTCACCGTCTGCTGCAGGGCGCCCACCGTGGTCTGCACGACGCTCGGCGGGTTGTTCTGCGGGGCGCACGGCTGGTTGGGCGGAGCGCCTGGCGCGTTCGGCGTGGTGGCCGGTGGGTTCGGTGTGGCGGCCGGTGGGTTCGGCGTGGTACCCGGCGGATTGGGTGCCGGGCACAGCGGAAGCAGGGCTCCGGTCGCCGTCTGCACGAGCGTCACCACCTGGTTGACCGGTGCGGGCAACGACGGCACGGGCGGTTGCGGTCCCGGCTGCTGGGGCGGCGGGGACGACTTCGGCGGCGGCTGGGAACCGTTGCCGTTGGGCGGGTTCTGGTTCGCCTGCGGGTTGGGCTGCGGGTCGTCGGACTGGCCCGAACTGTTCGGTGGGTTGAACAGGTCGGAATTCAGCGAGCCCGGGTTGTCCGGCACCGGCAGGCCACCGGACTGGTAGACCTGCATCCATTGCAGGACTTCGCCCACGTAGGCCGCCGAATGGTTGTAGGAGAAGATCGCACTGTCCAGACCGGCGGGCGTGCTCAGATCCCCACCGGCCGCGCACAGGTACCGGGCGGCGGCCAGGGAAGCGTCGTAGACGTTGTTCGGATCGGATACACCGTCGCCGTTTCCGTCCGATCCCCAGCGCTGCCAGGTGCTCGGCAGGAACTGCATGGAGCCGACCGCCCGTTCCCACTGTCCATTTTGGCCCCATTCGGTGCCCACCGTGTTCGGCACGGCGGCGGCGCCCGCGGTGCCGTTCAGCAGCGGGCCGAGGATCGGGTGCAGGAGTTCGCCATTGGCCGCCACATCGCCGTTGCGGGCACTGTCCGACTCGACCTTGCCGATGCCGGCCAGCAGAGCCCAGGTCAGCCGGCAGGACGACGACTGGGCCGCCATCGTGGCCGCGGCTTTCTGATAGGCATCGAACACCGTCGACGGCACCCCGACATGCGGCGCGCTGGCCAGTACGTTGCTTCCCGAGCTGTCGTTCGTCACGGCGTGCGGAACATTCGACGAGGCCGTCGTGTGCTGGGTGTTCGATTTGTGCGTTTCCGGCGCGTGATCGCCGTTCGGGTCCCGCTGCCCGAGGGGCGTGGAGGCGGCCGACTGGCTGACCCCGCTGAGCAGCAGGATACCGGCCACCGCGCTCGCCGGGTAGACGACCAGCCGCTGGCAGACGCCTCGGCGCCTGACGCTTCGGCGCCCCCGATAAGCACCACCACGGGGATTGGCACCCACAATCGATACTCCTCTCCGAGGCTCGCCCTGGATTGACCGGTTCCGGCCACGCAGTGTGCACTCCGCCAGATGGCGTAGTCAATGGCGTTGCCGATCTTCATCGGTCGTTCTCACTTGCCGGTACGGCGGCCGAACGGTGGATGACGTGGTCAGCCGTTGGCGCGTACCGGACAAATCCGGTTGGCCGTCTTGACCGATCTCGTCGGCGGGCCAAGGTGGGAATCATGGGCGATTCCTTGGGCGGATTGACTCGTCGTGGCTTCCTGGGCGGCACCGCGGCCGCCGGTTTGCTCAGCGTGACCGACGCCGCCACCGCGACCGCGGCTCCCGCCCCGGCGACCCGTGACCGCCGGGTGCGGTTCGGCCTGAACTACACGCCGAGCAAGAACTGGTGGTACTGCTGGTCGGACTGGGACGCGGCGTCGATCCGCGCCGACCTGGCCGACATCGGCCGGCTGGGCATGGACCACATCCGGATCATGGCGCTGTGGCCGGAACTGCAGCCGAACGAGACGTTCATCCGCCCGGCCATGCTCGACCGGGTCCGGGACCTGCTGGATCTGGCCGGTGAGCGGCGACTCGACGTCGAAGTCACGGTGCTGGACGGCGCGGTCAGCGGATTCCTTTTCGTGCCACCGTGGTTGCTCGACAACGGCAACGCCGCGCTGAGGAATTTCTTCACCGACTCCGGCGCGGTGGCCGCCACCCAGCGCCTGTTCGCCGCGCTGGGTCAGGAAATCGGCCGGCATCCGCGGTTCCTCGGCTTCGATCTGTCCAACGAGATCTACTGGTTCAGCAAGCCGTTCGGCATCGACATCGAGCCGGCCGTGGGCGACGCGTGGCTGCGCACCATGTTCGCGGCCACCGACGCGGCCGCGCCGGGACGGCTGCACGTGGCCGGCAACGACCACTGGCCCTGGTTGAACAACGACTACTTCAGCCGGCCGGGCCTTGGCACCACCGGAACCCTCAGCGCCAACCACACCTGGGCCGGCTGGACCGGCGTGTTCAGCACCTACGGCCCGATGTCCACACCGTCGCTGCACTATTCGGAATACTTCATCGAGCTGATCAAGGCGTTCCACACCGACCTGAACCGCCAGGTGTGGATCGAGGAAACCGGTGTCTCCACGGTGTGGATGGACCCGAGCCTCATTCCACAGTGGACGGAGCAGTCGATTCGCAACATGGCCAGCTGCGAGGATTTGTGGGGGATCACCTGGTGGTGCTCGCACGAGGTGAACTCCGGCCTGTCCGGGTTCAACCCGCTGGAATACGACCTCGGCGTGTACACCAACGACCGGCGGATCAAGCCGATCGGCCAGACCATCGCCAACCTCATCCGCGAATACGATCAGTCGCCGCCGCAACCGATCCACCGGTCCACCGCGCTGGTGCTGCCGGACGAGCTGATTCCGTGGACCCCGTTCTTCGAGCCGTACATGAAGCTGATCGACAAGGGCGTGCGGCCCGCGGTGGTGCTGGCCAGCCGGACCACGGACAAGTCCTACCTGGACGCGCGCGGCATCGACAGGCTGATCCAGCTCGACGAGGTCTGACCCGTCGCGTTCAGCGCGGGATCGGCGCGCCGACGAGTGCGAGAATCGTGCCCGCTCCGGCCGCGACCAGCAGCGTGGTCACCACGCCCCGGCGCAGCACCAGTAGCAGCACTGCCGCTCCGGCCAGCACCGCGAACTGCCAGGCGAAATGCAGCGCCAGGGCCAGCGGAATGGCCGAGCCGAAGATCGCGCCGATCGCCGCCGGCCCGGCCCCGTCCAGGAACGCACCCACCTGCCGATTGCCGCGCAGCCGGTCGAACTGCCGGGCACCCAGCAGCACGAACGCGAACGACGGGCTGAACGCGACCACCGCGGCCAGCACTCCCCCGAGCACCCCGGCCGCGGCATAGCCGACCACCGCGACGGTCTGCACAACCGGACCCGGCGTGATCTGTCCCAGCGCGACCGCGTTCAGGAACTGCCCGCCGGTCATCCAGTGGTAGTGGTCCACCGCGTCGGCCCGCATCAGCGGGATGATCACGAACCCGCCGCCATAGGACAATGCCCCGACCTTGAACGCCACCCACACCACCGAGGCCAGCGCGGCCACTCCGCTGGCGGCGGCCAGTGATTTGGCCGGGACCACGAGCCCGGCCAGGCCGCGCGATCCGACCGTGCGCACGGTCAGTTCGGTGCCACCGCAGGCCAGCAGCACCAACACCAGCCATGGTCCCAGCAGCGCGGCGGCCGCGGCCCCGGCCAGAAGGTAAGCGCCCCAGCGAATTCGCTGGGCACCGGCCGCGCGCCGCCAACTGGCCGGGACCAGACCGGTGCCCGCGTGCACCGCAACGGCGGCCACCACCGCACCCGCTCCCGCCCCGGCACCGCGCACCCAACCGGGCGGGTTGCCGAGGAACAACGCGGCCAAGGCGAGGATGACGATCAGGCCGGGCACGATGAACGCGGCCCCGCCGACCAGCGCGCCGATCCGGCCCCGCACCCGCCAGGCGCAGAAAATCGCCAGCTGGGTGGACGCCGGGCCGGGCAGCAGATTGCAGGCGGCGATGGCGTCCTCGAACTCCGACTCGGCCAGCCAACCGCGCCGCTGGACACAGAGCGTGCGCAACAACGCGATATGGGTGGGTGGGCCGCCGAAGCCGATGCAGCCGATCCGGCCCCATTCCCGCGCCACCGTACCGAGACCGGCCGGAGGTCCGGCGGCGGCATTCGGCGAGCCGATGGTGTTGTCCCCAGTGGGCATTATTGGAACTTTCTTTGTGCAGCCACTCGGTGGCTGAATGACGAACACGTGAACAGTGCCCTCAGCTCCCCTACGAAGGTTGGGTGCCGTTGACGGTCAAATTACCGGATCAACCGTTTTCCGGCTGATCACACGCCTAATTCCGGGTCTGGAGCACGAATTCGTTCCAAGAATTCTCCATGAAGCGGCCGATACGGTCCGTACTTGATCGACCGCTGACCGTGAGAACCAACCCGACCCAGGAGAAGGAGCGCCACCATGGGACCGACCGTCATCAACGGTCTCCCCGCACACGTCCTGCTCGTGCACGCCGTCGTCGTGTTCGTGCCGCTGGCCGCGATCCTGCTCGTCCTGTCCGCGCTGTGGCCGGCCGCCCGCAGGCGGCTGGGCATCCTCACCCCGATCACCGCGCTGGTCGCGCTCGTCTTCGTGCCGCTGACCACGCACGCCGGGGAATGGCTGATCCGCCGGGTCGACATGAGCGCCGAACTGCACACCCACGCCGAACTCGCGGACACGATGCTGCCCTGGGCGCTGGGCGTGTTCGTGGTCGCCACCGCGGTGTGGGTGCTGTTCACCAAGCCGCACTGGCTGCCGCGCCGCCCGGCCGGTTCGCCGGAGGAGAAGGTGCTCGTCAGCACCGGCGCGGGCGGCCCGGAAACCGCGGAGGCGGAGCCCGTTGCCGACACCGCCCCGGCGATCGCCCCGGCGCCGACCTGGTTGCGCGCGACCCGGATCGTGGCCGTCGTGCTCGCGGTGGTGGTGTCCGTGGGTTCGGTGGTGGACGTCTTCCTCATCGGCGACTCGGGCGCGAAGTCCGCGTGGACCGGCAGTTTCTCCACGACCGCCACGCACCCCGGCGGCTGAGCCCGGCGAGTTCGATCAGTGCCCGGGCGCCCGCTCCCCGAACACCTCGCGGGCCACGGCGAGGGCGTTGAGGGCGGCCGGAAAACCGGTGTAGAAGGCCAGGTGCAGCACCGTCTCGATGGCCTCCTGCCGGGTGCCACCGACGTTGATCAGGGACTTCAGGTGCACCTTCAGTTGCGGCAGCGCCGAGCCGAGCGCGACGAGGGCCGCGACGCTGACCAGTTCGCGGTGCCTCAGGCTCAGTCCCGGCCGGGGATAGATCTCGCCGAAGGTGAACTCGATGATGAGCCGGGCCAGGTCGGGCGCGATCTCCGCGACCGCCTCGACCACCTTCCGGCCCGCCGCGCCGTCGACCTCCTCGAGCACGATCAGCCCACGCTCGTACCGGTCGTCGATGTCCGACCACCGCCGTTCCTGCTCCGGTTCGGCCGAGGATGGGTCTTCCTCGACTTCGGCGAACGCCTCCTTCACCACCGTGAACGCGTTCAGCGTGGCCGGAAAGCCGACGAAGGAGCTGAGGTGGATGACGGTCTCCATGATCTGCTGCCGGGTGCAGCCGACGGTGAGCGCCGCTTTCGCGTGGAACTGCAGCTGCGACGGCGCGTACCCGAGCGCGATCAGCGCGCCGACCGTGACCAACTGCCGTTCTGGCAACGAAAGCCCGGGGCGATGGTAGACGTCGCCGTAAATGAAGCCGATGCATTCCTCGCCGAAATCGCCCTCGCCGATGCTCTCGAACAAATCGAGCACAGCCGGGCGTTCCTGTCCGCCCATTCGCTGAATCAGCCGCAAGCCCTGCTCGAACGAATCCCGCGCGTCGGCCACTGTCCCGCCCCCTCGTCATCCGGTCTGCTTGATTCGCCGTCATTGTGGCAGGGGCCCGCGGTCCGGAATGGTCGCGGGCGGGGTGTCGTTGCACCGGAGATGAGTGACGGGTACGCGGTGGTCGAAGCGCGGCTGGCCGCCGGCCGGGCGAGTGCGGCCGCGCGGATCGAGGCGCTGGCCCGGCAGGTCGCGGACTTCGTGGCATCCTCGGCTTGGTCCAGCAACGACGACGAGCACGATCCGGAGGGTGCGACCGTCGCGTTCGAACGAGCCCAGGCCCAGGATCTGCTGGCCCAGGCCCGGGCCGAAGTGGTGGAGTTCGACGACGCCGCCGAGCGCCTGCGCGCGGGGACCTACGGCCGGTGTGCGCGCTGCGGTGGCCGGATCGGCGAGGGCCGGTTGGAGGCGCTGCCCGCCACGCGGATGTGCATCGCCTGTGCCGACCGCCGCCGCTGAGCTTCCCCCTGAACGCAAAAAAGAAGGGCAAACCGCTCCCTTCCACCTTCAAGATATAGCGCATCCCGGGGCTTGCGGCAAGACCCGGGGTGTGCCGCAGAATGCTCGGCCGAGGCCGGGAACTGCGAATATGGGGGTAGCGAGGTGGGTGGGGAGCAATCGGCGCCGGACGTGATCATCGCGGGCGCCGGACCGACCGGTTCGATGTTGGCCGGTGAACTGCGGCTGGCCGGGGTGCGGCCGCTGGTGCTGGAGCGCCGGGCTCAACTCCGGGAGGTGCCGAGGGCCTATGGCCTGGGCGGGCAGATCCTGGACCTGCTGCGGTATCGCGGACTGCTGGATCGGTTGACTGCGGCCAGCACGCGACCGATTCACGCCGCCGAGCAGGTCGGATTCGGTGGCGTGCAGGTGGATTTCTCCGCGTTGACCGATCCCCCGCTGCGCGCACTCGGCCTTCCTCAGCCACAACTGGAACGGGTGCTGGCCGAGCACGCCCGCGAACTCGGCGTGGAGATCCGGCGCGGCCACGAGATCGTCGGAGTCAGCCAGGACGATGCCACGGCGACCGCCGAGGTGCGCGGTCCGGACGGGCCGTACCGGGTGACCGGCCGGTATCTGGTCGGTTGCGACGGCGCGCACAGCACGGTTCGCGAGAAAGCCGGAATTTCCTTTCCCGGCACCACTTGTCCGGAAGTCAACCGGCTGGGCCAGTTTCCGCTGCCCGACTCGGTGCGCACGCTCGACAACGGCGATCTGGACATCCCTGGCGTGGGCCGGGTTCCGGCCGGTTTCACTCGGAACGACCGCGGGGTGTTCGCGGCCGGCCGGCTCACCACCAGCGGCTTGCTCGTGCAGACCACCGAGAACGAAACCACCGCAATCGACGACGATGTGCCGCTGACCCTGACCGAACTGCGGGACAGCATCCGGCGCGTACTGGGCGTGGCGTTGCCGTTCGACGAGCCGATTCGGTTGTCCCGCTACCAGTTCCAGGCCCGGCAGGCCGAAAACTACCGCCACGGAAGGATTCTGGTCGCCGGAGACGCGGCGCATCAGTTCCCGGCCACCGGGATCGGTATCAACGCGGGCATGTCCGACGCGGTCAACCTGGCCTGGAAGCTGGCCGCCGACCGGCACGGCTGGGCACCACCCGGGCTGCTGGACACCTACCACGCCGAACGCCACCTCGCCGGCGACCGGGCGCTACTGCACTCCCAGGCCCAGGTCGCGCTGCGGCGCGGCGACGACCCGGCCGCCACGGCCCTCCGGGACCTGTTCGGAGAACTGGTCGCCGACGAACCGACCCTGCGCCGCCTCAACGCCCTCATCGCCGGGGCCGATCTCCGCTACCCGCTGCCCAACCGCAACGACCACCCGCTGACCGGCCGGTTCGCGCCCGACCTGGCCCTGCACACCGACCAGGGCACCGGAAGCCTCGCCGACCTCCTGCGTCCCGCCCGGCCGGTCCTGCTCGACCTGGCCGACCGAGCCGACCTGCGGGAGGCCGCCCAGGGCTGGCGGCAGCGCGTCGACATCCACACCGCCAAAACCGAGGACCGGCCCGCCGACGCGCTGCTGATCCGGCCGGACGCCCATCTCGCCTGGGCCGCGCAGATCGACGAACCGGCCGGCACCGCCGCACCCGCGCTGCGCGACGCACTCAACTGCTGGTTCGGCCTTCCGTCCACTGTGGACTAGTCACCAGGGCACGGTGCGGCCCTGGAAATCCAGATACTCCAGGCCGGGCGTATCCAGCTTGGCCAGCAGCACGTCCACCACCTTGGGCACGTTCTCCGCCATGGTGAACGGCGCGTCCGCGCCGCCGAGCTCGGTGCGGATCCAGCCGGGCGCCATCAGCACGAACGCCCGTCCGGTGTCGGCCTGCCGGACGGCGAAGCTGCGCATGAACATGTTCAACGCCGCCTTGCTGCCCCGGTAGACCTCGCGCATTCCCCTGGTGTTGTTGGTGATGCTGCCCTGCCCCGAGGACATCGCGCCGATGAGTCCGGTCGGCGACACCAGATCCGCCAGGCTTTCGATCACCCGCATCGGGCTCAGCGCGTTGGTGACCATCACCTCGATGAAATCCTCGGTCGACACCGCGCCGATCGGCTTCTGCTCGCTGTTCGTCGTGCCCGCGTTGACGAACAGCATGTCGAGTTCGTGATTCGCGAGGCGCTCGTGCAGCGGCGCCAGCTGATCGGGCTCGTTGATGTCCAGCCGCTCGACCGACACGTGCCCGTCGGAGCGGTCGGCCAGTTCGTGCAACTGCGTGCGAGCGGTGGTGTCCCGGACCGTGCCGATCACGTTCCAGCCGCGGACGAGGAGTTCGGCGGCCAGGGCGTGGCCGAGTCCGCGCGACGCCCCGACGATGAGCGCGGTCGGCCGCTGCCGGTCCGCGTTCGTAGCTGACACTTGGCGTCCTGCCTTTCGTTGACTTCTCGGTACGGGTCAAGTCTGTCCACACCGGCCGCTTCGGGCACGTCGAAGTGGCGGATTTGTAGGATTGCCCTTGTGTCCGCGTTGCCGATGCCCGAATACGCCACCATGCGGCCCGAGGATGTGCGAATCATTCGGGCACTCCAGGTCGCGCCGCGGGCGTCGTTCGCCTCGATCGCGAACGCCGTCGGTCTCACCGAGGCCGCTGTGAGCCGCCGGTATCGCCGGTTGCGGGCCGAGGGCATCGTCCGGGTCGCGGGCGTGATCGATCCGGGAGCGCTGGGCCAGGACAAATGGCTCGTACGCCTGCGCTGCCGCCCCGGCAGTGTGGCCGCGATCGCCGACGCACTGGCCAAACGCGAGGAGGTCAGCTGGGTGGCGCTGTGCGCGGCGGGTTCCGAGATCACCTGCGCGGTCCGGCCGCGGAGCCGGGAGCAGCGCGACGATCTGCTCGGTCAGCGCCTCCCGCGCACCGCCGCGGTGCTGGACATCAACGCGTTCGCGATGCTGCGCCAGTTCGTCGGCGGCCGTGGTCACTACTGGGCCGCGTTGCGCGGAACGCTGGCGCCGCGACAGGAATCGATGCTCGGTAGCGAGGGCAGCCCGTTCGTCGAGTCCCCGGTCGTCGCCCGCGATCCGGTCCAACTCACCTCCGAGGACCAGAAGCTGCTCGATCTGCTGGCCGAGGACGGCCGGGCCGGCCTGGTCGATCTCGCCGCGGCCGCGGACCTCACACCCGGGCGGGCGTCGCGCCGCCTGCACGCCTTGCTGGAGCGCCGCGTCGTGCAGATCGACGTGGAGATCGCCGCGGTGGCACTCGGCTTTCGCGCCCGGGCGAACCTCTGGCTGCGGGTGCATCCCTCGGCGGTCAAGAGTGTCGGACGCACCCTGGCCCGGCAGCCCGAGATCGCTTTCGCCGCAGCGGTTTCCGGACCGGACAACATCCATGCCGTCGCGCACTGCCGAGACCTGGACGAGCTGTTCGAATTCACCACAGACCGCATCGGTTCCCTGCCCGGCGTGCAGAGCCTGGAGGTATCGCCGTTGCTGCACCACGTCAAACAGGCCGGCACGCTGCTGTCCGGCGACCGTCTGGTCGGGCCGCGCTGATCAGCCAGACCGTCTCCGACCATTCCACCGCGCGTCGAGTACGCCCTCACCGATCTCGGCGTCGAAGCGGGCGCGCTGACCGGCGCGATCGCCGACTGGGCCCGGACCAACGCCGCCCGCGTGCACGCGGCCCGCTCGGCCTACGACAAGCGGCCTCAACGATGACTCACGATCGTGCGCGGCGACAGGCGGCCCTTCGCGGGCTCCCGGCCCACGCTTCCCGCCGCAGCCGCCGAGGTCAGCACCCGGACCGCGTCGGCTGGGCGGTAGATGGTCTCGGCCTGGGTGTATTTCTGCAGGTCGGCGACTGAGGCGTGGCCGCGCCGGGCCAGTTCGTCCAGCAGCGCCCGGCGCAGCGGATGCACCTGCGGGTTGAGTGAGATGTCGACCAGCGTGTGCTCCGGATCGTGCGGATCGCGGTACCGGATTCCGGCGAACTCGTCGGCCGCCCACAGCTCGTCCTTGAACGTGGCCAGGTGCTTGGGCTCCCGGGTGGCGAACAGCAGCAACTGCCCGTGCCCGCGGTCATCGGCCAGCTCCACGGCCACCGCACAGGCCAGTCCCGCCGCACGCAGCCGGGTCCGGTAGTCGCGCACCTGCTCGACCGGGGCCGCGGGCAGGGTGAGCAGCAGCTCCCGCGCCTTGCCCGGGGCCAGCGACCCGACCAGCCCCCATACCGCCGACTCGTCCATCGCGCTGCCGTCGACCACCCCGATGTGCGCCAGCATCGGCCCGGTCACCGAGAGATCCGCCGGATCGGGGACCGATCGCAGCGACACATCCGGCAGATCGCCCAGTTCGGCCAGGGCGGCCGCCGATGGGTCGGTGATGGCCCGCAGGATCACCACATCCAGGTGGTGACCGGCCAGCCGGTCGGTGAACTCACCGAACACCCGCAGCGCAGCCACCGCGAAATCGGCCCGGGCGGCCTCGATGTAGGTGGCCCGCCGATGCGCCCGCAACACGGTCGGTGTCCACGCGTCGAGGTAGCGCACCAGCAGCTCGCGGGTGACCGCGGTGTGCGGATCCGGCCGACCGGCGCGCTCGGACATACTCCGGTTGTACCGCGCGCACCCGGGATACTCCAGGGCTGTGGGCACAATGGCCTCGATCGCGGTGCCGAGACGGAGATCGCGGTGCCGAGACGGAGGGAGACACACACGGTCATGGACAAGCTCTCACTGGACGCGCTGGCCCGGGAACATCTCGAGCGAGCGGCCCGCGGATCGTCCGGGCGCAGCGCCACCACCGTCTATGGCGGACACGAGCGCACGCTGCGCCAGACCCTGGTCGCGCTGACCGCGGGCAGCACTCTGGCCGAGCACGACAGTCCCGGCGAGGCCACCCTGATCGTGCTGCGCGGCCGGGTGCGGCTGCACTCCGGCGACACCGCCTGGGACGGCCGCACCGGCGACCTGCTGGCCATTCCGCCGGCCCGGCACAGCCTGGAGGCGCTGGAGGACAGCGCCGTCGTGCTCACCGTCGCCAACCGTTAGCGCGTCGAGGGGCAGGCCCGCGCCCGACCGGCGGACGCGGGCCGGGCGCGGGTTACAAGCCGACTTTCACCGGAAACCTGGTCGACAATCATGGTGAAGCCCAGGACCATCACCTCCGAGTACGGCGACTACTGCCGCAATCCACCGTCAGCCGGTGCCGGACCCCGGCCGCCACTCGACGCGTCGGCCGCGCAGCGCGCGACGTCCGGGCCGGGATGCGGTATGCAGTTGACGTGATTCCCGTACACGATGTGAACCCGCTGCGGCGCGTACCCATCGTCACCTACGCGCTGATCGCCGCCAACGTGGTGATCTTCCTGCTGATGCCCGGCGCGGCGCACACCCTGGTCGGCGGCACGTCGGCGGCGCAGCTGTGCGATCTGCAGGCGTTCTTCGAGCGCTGGGGCGCGGTGCCGCGCGAGCTGATCGGCAACCACCTGCCCGCCCTGGTGCCCACCGGCCAGGCCACGCTGACCCCATCCGGCGCGGCCTGCCTGCTCGGCCCGCCGGGCTACGGCAAATCGCCGGTGCTCTCGGTGTTGACCGCGATGTTCGTGCACAGCAGCTGGGTTCATCTGCTGGGCAACATGTTGTTCCTCGGGGTGTTCGGCAACAACGTCGAGGACCGGATGGGCCGCGGCTGGTACGTGCTGTTCTACTTCGTCTGCGGGTACGCCGCGGGCTACGGTTTCGCACTGCTCGACCCGGCCTCCAGCAACCCGCTGGTCGGCGCGTCCGGGGCCATCGCCGGGGTGCTCGGCGCGTACCTGGTGCTGTATCCGAGGGCCCGGGTGTGGGGACTGATCCCGTTCCTGTTCTTCATTCCGCTGCGCGTGCCGGCCTGGCTGATGCTGGGCATGTGGTTCGTGCTGCAGGCGCTGTACTCCACCGGCTACGGCACGTCCTCGGCCGGTGATGTGGCCTATACCGCGCACGTGATCGGCTTCGTGCTCGGCGCCCTGCTGGCGTGGCCGCTGCGATCCCGGGCCATGGCCCGGGATCGACCGGTCTGACCGGCACGCCAGCTGACCCAACCGGCGATTCGCACCCGGCCGGCTGGCCGCCCGGCTCGGCCTCGGCGACACACACCTCGACATAATCGGAGAAAATCTCGCCACGAATGTCCACAAACGACAGCTTGAACCGTTGACGCGGCAGCTTCTCAGCCTCGTCGAGGGCGCCACGTTCGTCGCCGCCGGCCGGTAGGTCAGCGGTTGGTCCCGGCGGTGATGTGGTCGAACAGCCCGGGCTGAATCCGGGTGCGCACTCCGATGGCCCACGGTTCGTCCAGTTCGTCGACATCGAGGGCAGCGGCGTTGTTGAGCAGCATGCCGAAGGCCAGGAACGATTTCACCGTCACCGCGTCCAGGCCGGTCGCCTCGGCGACGGTGTCCCACATCCGGGCCACCCGGGCCCGCACCAGATCGCGGACCTCGCCGTCGCCGCATGCGGCAAAGCCCTGCAACTGCAGCAGAAGCGTGGTGCGGTCGGCCAGCGACCGGTAATACCTCGCGCCCATCAGCGCCAGCGCGTCGCGACCCTCGACGCCCTCGGCGGCCTGGACCATTCCGTCGCTGAACCGGTCGAAGGCCGCGCCGACCAGTTCCAGGAACAGCGCCTTCTTGGTGCCGAACATCCGGAACACGTAGGCCTGCGTGATGCCCGCCGTGTGTGCGATCGCCTCGACCGACGCGCCGTGCAGTCCATGATCGGCGAACTCCCCCGCGGCGATGCCCAGCATCTGGGCTCGTCGTGCCGGTCCACTCATTCGCGCTGCCACGGAGGCTAGGTTACTAGTTACTAGTTACTAACTACTAACTGCTACGGTGGTGCGGTGGCCGACGACACCTGGGCCGGTTTGGCCGACCAGTTCGCCGATGGCGCCTACGCCTCGGCCAAGGGACGTGTGCGCACCTACGTGATGCACCGGCAACTGCTGGAGCACCTGCCCCCACCACCGGCCACCGTGCTCGACGTGGGTGGCGGCGCCGGCCACCAGTCGTTTCCGCTGGCCCAGGCCGGATACGAGATCACCCTGCTGGACCCGTCCGAGGGGATGCTGGACAAGGCCCGGCAGCGGCTCCAGCGGTTGCCCGAGGAAGCCCAGCGACGGGTCACTCTCGTGCAAGCCGACGGCGAGCGGGCCCAGGAGGCGCTGCGCGGTCGGCGCTTCGACGCCGTGTTGTGTCATGGCGTGCTCGGCTACCTCGAACATCCGGAGCCGGTGCTCGATCAGCTGTGCCGATGCGTCGCCGAGGGCGGCCTGGTCTCGATCATGGCCGGCAACGCCGACGCCTCGGCCGTGCGCCCGGCCCTGGAGGGGCGCTGGGCGGACGCCCTGGAATCGTTCGAAGCCACCAGCGAAACGGGCGTGCTGGGCCTGCCGACCTACGCCCAGACCGTGGACGAGCTCAGCGACCTGGTGCGCGAGCGCGGCGTGCAACCCCTGGCCTGGTACGGAGTCTGGCTGTTCGTCGACTGGCTGGACCTGAGTGGCTCCGCGGTGGACCCGGCCGATGCGGCCCAGGTGGAAGCCGCGGCCAAGGTCGAACTGGAAGCCGGCCGCCGCGACCCCTACCGTCGGCTGTCCCGCATCTTCCATCTGTTGGGACGCAAGGGTTGGAGCTGACCGGAATTCCGCTCGACGGGCCATGCCTGTTCCCAGCCACCATTGACGAACCCTACGGAACGCTGATCACCAATTCGACCCGGGTGGCAACCTGGAAAGTGTGGGGTCGCTACGGTCCGATTTCCGGTACTGATTTCCGGTTGACAGTCCTGACACAGTGATCGCCGTGGCAGAAGACGACGCGGCCGAGATCCGGCGACTGGCCGGGCTGGCCACGCCCATGGCGATCCGGGTCGCGGTCACCCTCGGCCTGCCCGAGCGACTCCGCGGCCAGGCCGCCACCGCCGAACAACTCGCGACCGAGCTGACCGTCTCCCCTGTCGCGCTGGATCTGCTGTTGCGCCACCTGGCCACCCTCGGCTTCGTCGAGCCGGCCGCCGCCGGTTACCGCACCACCGACTACGGCGAAAACCTCTGCGCCGACAGTGGAAACGACTTCACCAACCTGTTGCTGCGGCTGGACTCCGCGGCCGGGCGGGCCGAACTGGCGTTCGTGGAACTCGCGCACAGCATCGCCACCGGTCAGGCCGCCTACGCCCAGCGCTACGGCCAGGACTTCTGGGCCGATCTGGCCGAGCACCCCGAGCTGAGTGCGTCGTTCGATCAGCAGATGACCCGGCGCTTTCGCGACCAGATCCCGCGCGTGGTGGCCGGTTACCACTGGTCGCGGTTCGCCACCATCGTCGACGTGGGCGGCGGCGAGGGCAGCCTGCTCGCCGCGATCCTCACCGCCCACCCCCGGCCGCACGGCACCCTGGTCGATCTCGAACCCACCGCGGCCCGTGCCGCCCAGACCTTCCACGCGAACCAGCTCGACGACCGCGCCGAGGCGATCGGCCGCAGCTTCTTCGATCCGCTCCCGGCCGGCGCGGACGCCTACCTGTTGTTCGACATCCTGCATGACTGGGACGACGCGCACGCCGACCGGATCCTGGCCCGGTGCGCCGAAGCCGCCCACCCCCAGGGCCGGGTACTGGTCATCGAGGGAGTGGGCGGCCTGCGTGCGAGCACCCAGGGCGAACTGGACATGCTGGTGATCTACGGCGGCCGGGAACGCACCCTGGACGAGTTCCGCGCGCTGGCCGCGCCGCACGGCCTGGCCCTGCGCACGGTGACCGACCTGACCGACGAGCGCTGCCTGCTGGAATTCACTCCCGCGGCCCCGGCCGGCGACTGACCGGACCTTCCCGGGTGCGTTGGTCAGGAGGTCGGCCGCGTCCGGCCGCCGAGGGACAGTTCGTCGTCGATCGCGCTGGACGCGCCGCCGTACTCGTCGGCCACCTCGCCCGCGATCTCCGCTTCCGTTTCGCTGTCCTCGCCCCCGGCCATCCGGGCGTCGGCGTCGCGCAGCATGCGGTGGCCGGTGGTCAGGCTCCCGATGCCCAGGGCGACCGCGATCGCGCCGACCACGAACGGCACGTGGATGTTCCATGCGTCCACCATCTTGCCCGCCACGAACGGGGCCAGACCGCCGCCGATGAACCGGACGAAGCCGTAGGCGGCCGAAGCGATCGGCCGTTCGACCGGCGCGACCAGCATGACCGCCTGGGTGGTCAGCGTGTTGTTGATGCCCACCACGATGCCCGAGGCGACCACGCAGACGATCAGCGTCCACCGGCTTCCGGTGAACAATCCTATACACAGCAACAGAATCGCGAAGAAACCGAGCGCACCGTAGAGCGAGGGCGCGGTGCCGAACCGGGCCTGCAACTTCGGCGCGCCGAACACCGCGAAGAACGCCACCAGCAGACCCCAGCCGAAGAACACGAACCCGAGCTGGACCGCGTTGAGCTTCATCGGATACGGCGCGTAACCGAGCATGGTGAAGAAGCCCCAGTTGTAGAACAGCGCGGTGAGGCTCATGGTGAGCAGGCTGCGGTGTCGCAGGGCCAGCAGCGGCGCGGCGATCGAGGTCTTCCTGGCGGGTTTGGGTGTCTTGTCGACCAGGGTGATGGTGGCCAGCAGGGCGATCGCCATCAGCACGGCGACCCCGAAGAACGGGCCCCTCCAGCTGATGTTGCCCAGCAGGCCGCCGACCAGCGGGCCGGCCGCGATGCCCAGGCCCAGCGCCGCCTCGTAGAGCACGATGGCGCCGGCGAACCCGCCGGTGGCCGAGGCCACGATGACCGCGAGCGAGGTCGCGATGAACAGCGCGTTGCCCAGACCCCAGCCAGCCCGGAACCCGACGATGCCGCCGATCGAGCCGGACAGCCCGGCCGCGGCCGAGAAGACCACGATCAGGATCAGTCCGGCGATCAGGGTCCACTTCGGACCGATGCGGCTGGACACCCAGCCGGTGACCAGCATGGCGACCGCGGTGACCACCAGATAGCTGGTGAACAGCAGGCTGACCTGGCTGGGCGTGGCGTGCAGCTGCTGGGACAGCGCGGGCAGGATCGGGTCAACCAGGCCGATACCCATGAAACTGACCACGCAGGCGAAGGCCACGGCGAACACGGCCTTGGGCTGCCTGAACAGGTTGCCGCCCTGGGCACTGCTCATCCGGCGTCCTCCGATCACGATTACTTACGCAGGCTAACTATATAGTTTGGACAAGACGCTCCCGTGTCAAGCCGATCGACTGGCCGTTTACATAGGGTAGTGATACAACTGCGGTGTGGACGACATCGCCGACGCACTCGATGAGATGACCGGTCTCGTCCTGCGCCACCTCACCGGCCGGGAGGGCCTGTCCATGACCGCGACGGCCTGCCTGTCCCGGATCCAGCACGAGGGCCCACTGCGCCCGACCGCGCTGGCCGCCGCGGAAAGCGTCAGCCAGCCGTCGATGAGCCAGCTCATCCAGCGACTGGAGCGCCAGGGGCTGGTCACCCGGGTCGACGACCCCGACGACAAGCGGGCCTCCCTGGTCGCGCTCACCGGCTCCGGCCGGGCGCTACTGGCCGACCGGCACCGCAACCGCCGCCACCGGATCACCGAGCTGCTGGCCACCCTGCCGGCCGGGGACACCGCCACCCTCCGGCTGGCCATGCACGCGGCCCTGCCCGTGGTCCGCCGACTGGCCGAGACCGCCCGCGAAGCCCGGGCCGACACCGTCCGGGAGGCGAAGGCCGAGACCGCCGGTGCCTGAGCGCGATCCGCCGCGCCACAACACGTACTGGTCGCTGTTTTCCGTCGGTGGGCTGTGTTTTGTTGAGAAACCGGGGTGCGGTGGATTGTCGGCCGGCTGGTGCTGATCGTCTGGGCCATCGCGAAAGGCGTGCCGTTGTTGTGGTGACGCTTGTTGGGGTGACGCTCAGGCGGGGCGCGCGACTTCGGGGGCCGGCTCTTGGGGCGTGGCCAGGGTCGTGGTCGCGGTGCGGCCGCGCAGCAACACGTCCTCCCCCGTTGCCCAGTGCGCCGCCTCCGCCGCCGTGGCCGCCCCGAGCACGGTGGCCGAGGCGACCAGCCGGCCCGGCTTCTGTTTGGCCAGTTCGGTCAGCCGGGCCGCCTCGTTGACCGGATCGCCGATGACCGTGTACTCGAATCGGCTGTGGTGACCGATGTTGCCGGCCACCACCGGACCGGTGGCCACGCCGATCCCGGCCACCACGTCGGGCACCTCCACCGGCAGCCGTTCGGCGATGGCCCGGGCCGCGGCCAGCGCGCGGGTGGCGTGGTCGGGCACCGGCAGCGGCGCGCCGAACACGGCCAGCGCGGCGTCGCCGATGAACTTGTTGACCAGACCGCGGTGCCGGGTGATCTCCTCGACCACCACCGCGAAGAACCGGTTGAGCAGATCCACCACCTCGGTCGGCGGGCGGGTCGCGGCCAGGGTGGTTGATCCGGCCAGGTCGACGAACAGCACAGAGGCTTCGCGTACCTCGCCGCCGAACTCGATGCCACCGGCCAGCGCGGTGTCGGCCACGTCCTCGCCGACGTGCCGGCCGAACAGGTCGCGGATGCGCTCGCGGTCGGCCAGCCCGCGCACCATGTGGTTGACTCCGGCCTGCAGCTGGCCCAGTTCGGTGCCGTCGTAGACCGGAATGCGCACGGACAGCTCGCCGCGGCGCACCCGGTCGAGCGCGTCGCGTACCGAGCTGACCGGCGCGACCACCGCGCGGGAGGTGAACACGGTGACCAGCAAGCCGAACACCAGCACGATCCCGCCCAGCACGATCACCGTGACCGCGAGCTGGTCGGTGGTGTAGCCGCCGCGGCCCAGCGCGAGCCCGCCGAGCACCAGCAGCCCGGCCACCGGAACTCCGGTGCCCAGGCACCAGAACAGCAGGATGCGCAACCGGACCCCGCCCTTGTGCGGGCGGTCGGGCCGGTCGTCGGACAGTGCCTTGGCGGCGACCGGGCGCAGCGCGAACTCGCTGAGCAGATAGGCGTTCGCGCACACCACGACCCCGGCGAAGCCGATGGTGATGGGCACCGCGGGCAGCAGCGCGGGCTGCACGACCACGGCCAGCGCGGTGAACACGACCATGGCGATGCCCCACAGCACGACCTGGCCCAGCGTCAGCTGCAGCGGCACCCGCATGGTCGCGGTCCGCTCGTGCTCGGTCGGTTCGCGTCCGGTCACCGCCCAGTTGAGCACCCGCAGCGACCGCCGGGTGCCGATCCAGCCGCCCACCAGCAGGGCGCCGACCACGTACACCGCGGCCGCGACGATCAGCACGAGTTGCGCGCGCGGGCTGGGCGCGGCGCCGGGGATGACCACCACCAGCAGCACCACGACCACGCCCGCGCCGATCACGTTGGCCGCCATCAGGCTGAAGGTGAGCAGGGTCTGGACCCGAAGCCGCAGCGCGGCGTCGCTCTGCTCGGCCGGGCCGAGCAGCCGGGACCCGTACGGCGACTCGAGCGGTTCGGCCGCACGAACCGCGGTCGGCGTCTGGTCGGCTGAGCCGGGCACGGGCGAGGTCGCCCCCGTTGGGCCCGCCGAGACCGGCGTCCTGCCGGCCGCCGCCGCACCAGCGACCGCGACCGGCGCCGCGGGGTCGGGTCCGGCCTGGTCCCGGGTGTCAGTCACGGGTGCCGCGGGCGGGGCTGAACTCCTCGGCCAGGTGCACCACGCGGTCGCCCATGGCCTGGCTCCACTGGCCCATCATCCGGGCCAGCCGGTCGCAGGCGCGCCCGGCACTGCGGCCGGCGCGTCCGGCGGCGTGGTGGGTCAGGCCGGCCAGCGTGCCCGCGGCGGCGTCGGTGACCTGGCCGAGGCTGTGGCCGGCCTCGTCCAGCCAGCTGGCGGTGCGTCCGGCGGCCTGCGCGAACTGCTCGGCGCTGCCCGCGCGGGCCTGGTCGAGCAGTCGGCTGGTCTCGGCCCGGGTGGTGGCCACCAGGGTGTTGAGGGAAGGGGGAACGGTCACAACGGTCCTCCATGGCTGCGACGACAAGTAACTGTTACTTCCGGTAACAGGCTACGGGGGTCGGCCGCACCCGCGCAACCGGGTCTCCAGTCTCGACTACCCACCGTGAGTGCGCTTGATTGACAGCCCACGCCAGCGCGAACTACCGTCCTCGCATCTGATGCATCACACATCACGGGCACTCGGAGCTGGATGCTCAACGGAGAGCTGGAGAGCATGAACGCACCCCTGGCCGACGAGCCCGACCCCCTGCTCGGCCGCATCGAGCCGCCGCGTTCCCTGCGCGATCTGGTGCTGGACACGCTGCGCCAGCAGCTGATCAGCGGCGCCTTGGCGCCCGGCCAGCGGCTGCGGGAACGGGAGATCGCCGCCGCGCTCGGCGTCAGCGTCACCCCGGTCAAGGAGGCCCTGCGCACCCTGGAGCAGAACGGGCTGGTCCGCGTCGAGGCCCGGCGCGGCACCTTCGTGTCCGAGCTGGTCAACACTCCGGTCGCCGAGGTCTACGCCGTTCGTGGCGCGATCGAGTCGCTGGCCGCGCGGTTCACCGCCCAGAAGATCACCGACGCCCAGATCGACGAGCTCGGCGCCACCGTGGCCACCATGCGCATGCTGGCCACCGCGGAGAACGTGCCCGCGCTGATCGAGACCAACGCCCATTTCCACGCCCTCATCCGGGATTTCACCGCCAATCCGATGCTGCGCCAGATCTGGGACAACGCGATGGTCATCGACCACGCCGTCCGTCAGCGCGCCTACCGGCATCCCAGCGAGATCCAGCAGGGCCTGGCCGACCACGTCGGGATCTACCAGGCCATCGCCGACCGCGAACCGGAGCGCGCGGAAACCCTGATGCGCCAACACGTCGAGCGCGGCACGGCCGACGTGCTGCCCCACCACGACTGAGCTTTCCCAGGGAGAGAAGGAAAATCATGGAGCTGACGCCGGAGGCATGGCGCAAGCTGCACGAGGTGTCCACCGCCAGCCTGACCAGCGAGCTGCTGAAACTGGGCTTCCGCAACACCTTCATGGGCGGGGTGCGCCCGCTGCGGCCGGGCAACCGAATGGTCGGCTACGCCTTCACCCTGCGCTACATCCCGGCCCGCGAGGACCACGATCTCGAGGTGGACTACGACAACCAGACCAACCCGCAGCGGATCGCGGTGGAGACGATCGGCCCGGACCAGGTGCTGGTCATCGACGCGCGCGGCGAGCTGGACGCCGCTTCGTTCGGGCACATCCTGTGCACCCGGCTGAAAATGCGCGGTGTGGCCGGGCTGGTCACCGACGGCGCACTGCGCGACTCCCCGTCCATCGCCGAGCTGGACTTCGCCACCTACGCCCGGGGCGCGCACGCCACCACCAGTTCGGTGGTGCACCATCCGGTCGACTTCGGGCTGCCGATCGGCTGCGGCGGGGTGCTGGTCGAGCCGGGCGACGTGCTCGTCGGCGACGCCGAGGGAGTGGTGGTCATCCCGATTCACGTGGCCGAAGAGGTCGCGTTGCGTTGTCACGAGAGGGATCGGCTGGAGGACTGGCTGCAGCGCCGGGTGGCGGCCGGGGCCAGTATCCGCGGCACCTACCCGCCGGACGAACAGACCCTGGCTGCCTACCGCGCGGAGGTGTCCGATGCGGATCACTGAGATCCACACCCATGTGCTGGCCCAGGAACTGGACGAGCCGTTCGGCATGTCCCAGTGGTTCTGGCGCAGCCGCGGCGCCTGTCTGGTCGAGGTGCGCACCGACGAGGGCATCACCGGCTGGGGCGAGTGCTACGGCCCGGGAAAATCGAACGCGGCGATCATCGCCGAACTGTTCACCCCGGCCCTGATGGGCCGGGATCCGATCGAGCGAACCGTTGTCTGGCAACAGCTCTACAACCGCACCCGGGACTACGGCCGCAAGGGGCTGCCGATCTGCGCGCTGTCCGGCATCGACATCGCGCTGTGGGACATCGCGGGCCAGGCGGCCGGCCAGCCGATCCACCGGCTGCTGGGCGGCCCGTTCGACACCGAACTGTCCTGCTACGCCTCGACCTTCTACTACCCGGCCGACGGCGAGGATCTGGCCGCGCTCGAGCGGGACGCGGAAGCGTTGCTGGCCAAGGGTTTCCGCGCGGCGAAGATGAAGGTCGGCGGGGCGAGCGCGGCACACGACGCGGCCCGGGTGGCCCGGGCGCGAGCGGTGCTCGGGCCGGAGATCGGTCTCGCGGTGGACTCGAACCGGGCGCACACCGCGGCCAAGGCGATCGCGTTCGGCCGGCGGATCGAGGACCACGACATCCTGTGGTTCGAGGAACCCGTTGCACCCGAGGACATCACGGGCTACCAGGAGGTGCGCCGGGCGCTGGCCATGCCGATCGCCGGTGGCGAGTCGGAGTACACCAGTTTCGGGTTCCGCGACTTCCTGGCCGCGCGCTGCGTGGACATCGCGCAGCCGGATCTGACCGCGTGCGGTGGCATCACCGAGGGGCTGCGCATCGCCGCTCTCACCCATGCCGCCGGGGTTTCGCTGTATCCGCACGTGTGGGGTTCGGCGGTCGGCCTGGCCGCGGCCCTGCAGTTCACCGCGGCGCTGCCGGACACCGTGCCCTCCCGGGGCACCACGCGGCCGCTGATCGAACTGGACCAGTCCCCCAACGCGTTCCGCGATGACCTCTCGGACCTGCACACCGGGCCGGTGACCAGGGTGCCCGACGGTCCGGGCCTGGGCATCACCATCGACCGTGAGGTGCTCGCCCGATTCTCGGTGCCCGACTGAACCCCTTGCTCCACAACAGATTCCGGCGACGCACAACGGAGGTGTGGGCCATGGCCAACCGCTGATCGCCCCGCCCGTCACCGAGAACTAGTAGTACTTTGTTAGGTCTACGGCGTGTCGTGGACGTGTTCCACTGTGGATGGTGATTCCATAGGAGACGTGACTCCGGAGCAAATCGAGCAGATCCGTCCCCGGCTGGTGGAGTTCGCCGAGCAGATGCTGGATGGA
>DASZNF010000039.1:0-14738 GCA_035551355.1 Pseudonocardiaceae bacterium
GCTCGCACCGGGCCTGTTCCACCGCTGGGTCGCCCGCACCGGCGCCGCGGTGGTCAGCGACCCGATCGGCGCCCACCCGCTGCTGGTCGAGGAACTGGCCCAGCGCTACCTGATCGCCCGCGCCGCGTGTGACCGCAAAGAGAAGACCCGGCCCCTCGCGTAGCGAGAGAAGGGGTCCCACAAACCAAACCGAGTCAGAACAACCCAGGCGGCTGGTCGTCGTCGACCGGCTGGGGTTGCCGCGCCGCCTCCCACCGCATCTCGCGCAGGTTCACCTTCTCCCCGTCCGCCAGCACCCCCTCCGCGCGCAACAGTTCCAGCTGCTCGCGCGCCAGGTGCGGTGCCGGCGTGCCGTCCGCCCGCAACACCCGGTGCCACGGCAGATCGTGCCCGTCCTCGGACAGCACCCGCCCCACCAACCGGGGCGAGGGCGCCTTGGCCAGCGCCGCGACGTCCCCGTAGGTCGCCACCCGGCCCGCCGGGATCGACCGCACGGTTTCCCGGATCAACTCGTGAATCTGTTCGTCCACCACGATTCCCGTCCGTGCCATCCGTTCCCGTCCGTGCATCCGTCGCCCCGGAGGCAACCTCAGCCCCGCCTCGCACATCCGTCATTCCCGATGCGACCTCAGCCCCGCCCGATGAATTTACGCACCAGCACCGCGGTTTCGTGCGGCCGGTCCAGGTAGACCATGTGCCCGCAGTCCAGCTCGACCAGCTCGAAATCCCGCCCCAGCACCATCCGGCAGCCACTGACCAGCGCGTCCGACACGTAGGTCGAGCGCCGGGCCCGCACCAGCATGGTCGGCGTGCCCGCCCCGGGCAGCATCGGCGGCCGCGCCATCTCGCTCCACGCGGTGACGGCCGCCGGTCCGCAGTACCGAAACCGCCACCGTCCGGCCATCGGTTCCAGGTGATCGGCCAGTTCCCGGTGCAACACCTCGGCCGCCACCCCGGGCCAGTCGTCGGCCTGCGCGGCCAGCGCCTCCCGCTGATCGGCGAACACCCGCCGCGGCAACTCGGCCATCTCCAGGGCGACCGACGCGGGCAGCCCGGTCGAGGGATCGAGCAACATCATCCGGCTCACCCGTCCGGGGGCCAGCCGGTGCAGGTGCAGCGCGACCGCCCCGCCGAACGAGTGCGCCAGCACCGGCGCCGCGCCCAGCTCGTACCGGTCGAGCACCTCCAGCAGGTCGGCCGCGTGCTGCTCCAGCGACCACGGAGGTAGTGACGTGGACCTCCCGTGCCCGCGCAGATCCGGCGCCAGCACCCGGTACTCCGGGAACCGCTCGGCGGCCAGATCGCGCCAGCGCGCGCCGTGCCCGGTCAGCCCGTGCAGGGCCAGCAACGGAATGCCGCCGGCCGGGCCGAACTCGTGTACGTGCAGGGGAGCCGCCATGGCCACATTCAAGCCGACGACACCGACCACCAGCCACTGCCCGCCGGTCGCCCCGACCGGCGATCGGCAGGTCCTGCGCGGGTTCGTCAGCCGCTCGTGGTTCCATCACGGTGTGGTGGTCGGTTCTTCGCGCAGCGCTCCGCTGCTGGTTCGTCCCGCGGCAGCCGGTCCGGTGCCGGTCCGCTCGGACTGGGACGCGCAGGCCAGCGGGGTTTTCGGCCACCCGGGCGGCTTTCTGCGCGTGCTCGGCGGCCCGGGCACCGGCAAGACCGCCCTGATCGCCGAACTGGTCGCCGACCGCATCCTGCGTGGCCACACCGATCCGGAAAACGTGGTGGTGCTCACCGCCAGCCGCCGCGCCGCGATCGACCTGCGGGCCCGGATCACCCGCCTGCTCACCGCGGGCACCCCCCGCGCCGACGATCGCCTGCTCCGCACCGCCCGCCAGCCCCTGGTCCGCACCGTGCACTCCTACGCCTTCGGGGTGCTGCGCCTGCACGCCGAACTGCACGGCGACCCCCCGCCCCAGCTGCTGTCCGGCCCGGACCAGGACGCGGTGGTCCGGGAACTGCTCACCGGCGCCGCCGACGACGGCGCCGAGGACTGGCCGCCCCGTCTGCGCCCCGCCCTGCGCCTACCCGGCTTTGCCGCCGAACTGCGCGATCTGCTGCTGCGCGCCGCCGAACGCGGCCTGAGCCCGGACGACCTGATCGACCTTGGCCGCGAGCACGACCACGAGGAATGGGTGGCCGCCGGCCAATTCGGCCGGTTGTACGAGGAAGTCACCCTGTTGAGCGCGGGCCCGAGCGGCGCGGCCCGAATGGACGCGGCCGAACTGGTCGGCGCGGCTTTGCTCGAGTTCGACACCGACGAACAGTTGCGCGCCGCCGAGCAGGCCCGCGTTCGTCACCTGTTCGTGGACGACGCCCAGCACCTCAACCCACTCCAGTTCGAGCTGGTCAACATGTTGGGTGCGACCGCCGCCGAGTTCATCCTGATGGGTGACCCGGATCAGGCAATCTTCTCCTTCCGCGGCGCCGACCCCCGCCTGCTCACCGACGCCGACCCGGACGGCAATTCCACTGTGGTCCTGCACGTAGACCACCGAATGACCCCGGCCGTGCGCGACGCCGTGGCCCGTCTGACCGCCCGTCTCCCCGGCACCGGCCCCCACCGCGACCTCACCGGTCCGAGTGAGCCAACCCCGGCCACCACCCGTCCAGGTGACAAAACCCCCGAGGGCCTCGGTGTGAAAGAGGACCCCACCAGTGCAAACAGCCCCACCGAACCAAGGGCCAACGAGCTCAACATAACCGGATCGAGTGACCGCGCGACCGGCCTCACCGGATCGGGAGGCGGCGCCACCGGTTCCGCCGATCCGGGCCGGGTCGACGTCCGGCTGTTCGCCTCCGCCGCCCAGGAAGCGAGCTGGGTCGCCGACCAGCTCCGTCGCGCACACCTGCTGGACGGCGTGCCCTGGGAGCGGATGGCGGTTCTGGTCCGCTCGGCCGAGCGCAGCCTGCCGGTGTTGCGCCGGGCGCTGCTGGGCGCGGGTGTGCCACTGGCCGTGGCCGCCGAGTCGGTCCCGCTCGCCCGTCACCCGATCGTGCGGCCGTTCCTGGAACTCGTCCGCCTGGCCACCCGCAAGGAGGAAGTGGACGAGGAAACCGCCACCTTCCTGCTCTCCGGCCCGCTCGGCGGTGCCGACGCCCTGGCCCAGCGCCGGTTGCGCCGTGGCCTACGCCGCCTGGAACTGGCCGCAGGCGGTTCCCGCGGCACCTCCGAGCTGCTGGTCGAGGCGCTGGAATCCGGCGACGTCCTGGCCTCGCTGGAACCCGGCGAGGCCGCCCCGGTGCGCAAGCTGGCCGGGCTGCTCAAACTGGCCCGGGACACCATCGCCGCCGGCGCCGGGATCGAGCAGGTGCTGTGGGAGTTGTGGACGGCCAGCGGCCTGCAGCGGCGGCTGGTCGACCGGTGCGCGCGCGGCGGCCCGATCGGCGCGCAGGCCGACCGCGACCTGGACGCGGTGCTGGTGCTGTTCGACGCGGCCGCCGGTTACACCGACCGGCTGCCCGGCGCCGGCGCGGCCGGTTTCGCCGAATACCTTGGCGGGCAACAGATCGTGGGCGATTCGCTCGCTCCCTCGGCCCCGCACGGCGAATCCGTCGCGCTGCTGACCGCGCACGCTGCGGCGGGCCGGGAGTGGGACGTGGTCGCGGTGCCGGGCGTGCAGGAAGGCAGCTGGCCCGACCTGCGGCTGCGCGGATCGTTGCTGGGCGTGGAAAAACTGGTCGACCTGGTGGCCGGCATCGACCTCGGTTCCTCGACCACTATCTCGGCCACCGCACCGCTGCTGGCCGAGGAACGCCGCCTGCTGCGCATGGCCGCCAGCCGGGCCCGGCAGGTGCTGCTGGTCAGCGCGGTCCGCGGCGAAGACGAGCAGCCGTCCCGTTTTCTGGACGAACTCGACGGCTCGGCGATCGATCCGGACGCCTCGGTCCGCCCGGTCCGCGCCCCGGAACGCGCGCTGGTGCTGTCCGATCTGGTCGGCGAGCTGCGTCAGGCGGTGTGCGCGGACGCGACGACCCCGGAGGATCAGGCCCGGCGGAGGCGCGCCGCCCGCCAGCTGTCCCGGCTGGCCGACGCGGGCGTGCCCGGAGCCGACCCGCGAACCTGGTACGGCCTCAGCGAAATCTCCACCAAAGATCCGTTGTGGACAGAGGAGGACGAAGTCAGGGTCTCGCCCTCCACCGTGGAGGTGCTCACCCGCTGCCCGCTGCGCTGGTTCGCCGAACGGCACGGCGGCGCCGATCCCAGCGAACTGCCCTCCATCACAGGCAGCCTGGTGCACGCCCTGGCCCAGGCCGTCGCCGAGGGTGCCGACGCGGACGCGGTGACCGCAGCGCTCGACCAGGCGTGGGAGATGGTGGACGCGGGCGCGCCCTGGTTCTCCCGCCGCGAGCGTGCCCGGGTGGCCCGCATGGTGGACGCGTTCCGCGCCTGGCTTTCCTTGTCCCGCAACGAGTTGTCCCAGGTCGCGGTCGAGGAGTCGGTGGACGTGCGGCCCGGACGCGTCGAGGGCGGCCCGTGGCTGCGGGTGCGCGGCCGGGTCGACCGCCTGGAAACCGACGCCGAAGGCCGTGCCGTGGTCGTCGACCTCAAGACCGGCAAGAACCCACCCACCAAAGCCGATGCCGCCGAACACCCGCAGCTCGCGGTCTACCAGGTGGCGGCGGCCCTGGGCGCGTTCGGCGAACTGGGCCTGCGCACCGAACCCGGTGGCGCCCGGTTGGTCTACCTGGCCAAGGAAAACAAGAAAACGGGAGCCACCGAGTTGGTCCAGCCGCCCCTGGACGAACCAGGCGTGGCCAAGTGGCTCGACGTCGTCGGCGAAGCGGCGGCCACCTGCGTCGGCCCCGAATACACCGCCTCGGAGAACTCGGATTGCCCCCGCTGCCCGGCGCGGACGAGTTGTCCGCTGCACGACGACGGTCGGCAGGTGGGTCAGTGACCGGTTTCGTGTCGCCGCAGGACGTCGCGGCCGCGCTCGGCCTGCCCGCGCCCACGGCGGAACAGGCCGCGGTGATCGCCGCTCCCATCGAACCGGCGCTGGTCGTGGCCGGGGCGGGCGCGGGCAAAACCGAGACCATGGCCGCCCGGGTGGTGTGGCTGGTCGCGAACGGTGTGGTCACCCCGGATCGCGTCCTGGGCCTGACCTTCACGCGAAAGGCGGCGCGTCAGCTGGCCGACCGAGTCCGTGCCCGCCTCCGCCGCCTGGCCGGCGCCAACCTCCTGGACCGCATAGATCCCAGCGGTGAAAGGAGAACCGCGGTCCTGGCCGGCGAACCCACCGTCCTGACCTACCACGCCTACGCGGGACGAATCGTGGGGGAGCACGGCCTGCGGTTGCCGGTCGAACCCGGCGCGCGTTTGCTGACCGAAACCGCCGCCTGGCAACTGGCCCACCGAGTGGTCGCCACCTGGGCCGACGACCTCGACACCGACCGGGTCCCCGCCACGGTGACCGCGCAACTGCTGGCGCTGGCCGGAGAACTGGCCGAGCACCTGGTCGACGCGGCCACAATCCACACCCACGCCGAGCGTCTGACTCGCGTGATCGAATCAGCCCCCAAAGGCCCCCGGCAGAGCGAAGCTCTGTCCCAGAAGACCCAGGAAGTCATCACGGCCCAACGCTTCCGGGTGGCCCTGCTCCCGCTGGTCGAGGAATATGCCCTGGCCAAAAGAAAAATCGGCGCCCTCGACTTCGCCGACCAGATGGCGTTGGCCGCCGTCCTCGGCGGCGAACACGATGAGGTCATCGCGGGCGAACGCGAACGCTACGGCACGGTCCTGCTGGACGAATACCAGGACACCGGCCACGCGCAGCGGGTGCTTCTGCGCGCCCTTTTCGGCTCTGGCGCGGGCATCCCGGTGACGGCGGTCGGCGACCCCGCCCAAGCCATCTACGGCTGGCGAGGAGCCAGCGCCGCCAACCTCCCCAGGTTCCGCAGCGACTTTCCCCGCCAAATCCCGGTCCCCGAATCGGCCCTGGCGCTCGCGGACAGCGCCCCGGACCCCGCCACAACTACCGGCCGTCGCCCCGAATCCGCCGCAACGGCCAACCGAACCCCCGCCCAGGGAAGCACCGATTCCGCCGCCGAGTCCGCTCCGGCCACCGCCGAACTCAGCGTCGAACCGGCCGCCCGCTACGGCCTGCTCACCAGCTTCCGCAATCCGCCCGAAGTCCTGGCCCTGGCCAACGCCGTAGCCACCCCCCTCCGCACCGCCGGCCTGGACGTCGACGACCTTCGCCCCCGCCCCGGCGCCCCCGCAGGCGACGTCCGCGCCGCCCTCCTGCCCGACGTCCGCGCCGAGCGCGAGTGGATCGCCGACGCCGTCGCCAGACGCTGGCACGAGCAGGTCGACGCGGTCGGCACTCCGCCTACCGCCGCCGTGCTGGTCCGCCGCCGCGCCGACATGGCCGACCTCGCGCATGCCTTGCGGGCCCGCGGTTTGCCGGTCGAGGTCGTCGGCCTCGGCGGTCTGCTGGCCGAACCGGAAGTCCGGGATCTGGTCAGCGCGCTGCGGCTCCTGGTCGATCCGTTGGCGGGCACGGCCGCCATGCGCCTGCTCACCGGCTCCCGGTGGCGTATCGGCGCCGCCGACCTGGCCGCGCTCTGGCACCGCGCGGGCCAGCTGACCGCGGTCGAATACCGCCGCCACCACGACAACGTCGACGACCAACTCGCCGCGGTCGCCGACGCGCTGCCCGGTGAGAACGCCGAACAGGCCGGACTGGCCGACGCACTTGACGATCCCGGCCCCGCCGAACAGTTCTCCCGCGACGGCTACACCCGAATTCGCCGGCTGGGCACCGAACTGTCCGGTCTGCGCCGCCGGCTGGACGCGCCGCTGCCCGAACTGGTCGCGGACACCGAACGCACCCTCCTGCTCGACATCGAGGCGATGAGCCGGCCCGGCGGCATCGGCCGCGCCCACCTGGACGCGTTCGCCGACGTGGTGGCCGACTACGCCGCCACTTCGCCATCGGCCACCCTGCCCGCCCTGCTGGATTACCTCGCCACCGCCGAACGCGCCGAGGACGGCCTGGAACCGGGCGAGGTCGAGGTCGCCGAGGACCGCGTGCAGGTGCTCACCGTGCATGCCGCCAAGGGCCTGGAGTGGCAGGTGGTCGCGGTCCCGCACCTGGTCGTGGGCGTGTTTCCCGGCCGCCGCAAGTCGTCCTGCTGGCTGCGGTCGGTCACCGAGCTCCCGGCCGACCTGCGCGGCGACTCCATCGACCTGCCCACCCTGCGCCTCCAGAATGACTGGAACCGCAAGGAAATCGAGCAGGCCCTTGAGGAACACAACGACGAGTTCGAGCAGCGCCGGCTGATCGAGGACCGGCGGCTGCTCTACGTCGCGCTCACCCGCTCGGAGCGCTGTCTGCTCGTCTCCGGCCACTGGTGGGGCGAGACCGGCGCCAAACCCCGTGGCCCGTCACCGTTTCTCAGCGAAATCCAGCAGGCCATGGAGGAACAGTGGCCCGCGGCGGGCACCGTGGCCGAATGGGCCGAGGAACCCGAGGAGGGCGACGCCAATCCGCTCACCGAGGAGGTCCGCACCGAGCGCTGGCCGGCGGATCCGTTGGGGGATCGGCGGTCTGCCGTGCGCACCGGCGCCGAACTCGTGCTGGACGAACTGCACCGGCCGACCTTGGGCATCGACGACGACGCCGACGACCCGGACGGCTGGGGCCGCGATGTGGACGTGCTGTTGGCCGAGCGGGCCGCCGCCGCGCAGCGCCGGGAATCCGTTGCGCTGCCGGAACAACTGACCGTCAGCCAACTGGTCGAACTGGCCGACGACCCGGCCGCGCTGGCCGCCCGGCTGCGCCGTCCGCTGCCGCACGCACCCAATCCCTCCGCGCGCCGGGGCACCGCGTTCCACGGTTGGCTGGAACAGAAATTCTCCTCCGGGCGGCTGCTGGACATCGACGAACTACCCGGCGCGGCCGACGGCGATGCCGCTCCGGATGCCGCGCTTTCCCAGCTACAGCAGGCGTTTTACGACAGCGAATGGGCCGAGCGCACGCCCTACGAGGTGGAGGTTCCGTTCGAGACGGAGATCGCCGGGGTCACCGTGCGCGGCCGGATGGACGCGGTGTTCGCCGATCCCGACGGCGGCTGGACCGTCGTGGACTGGAAGACCGGGAGCCCGCCCCCCGACGAGCGGGCTCCCGCGTTGACCGTGCAGCTTGCCGCGTACCGGCTCGCCTGGGCTGCCCTGTCCGGGTCCGATGTGGACAGCGTCCGGGCGGCTTTCCACTATGTCGCAAGCAATCGCACGGTCCGCCCCGCCGACCTACTTGATGCCGGGGGCCTGCGCGAGTTGCTGCGCGCGGTCCCCGAGGCGTGATTCCGGGGCGAATGTTCCAGCGCTGAAGATCAGCCGGTGGCGGCGAGCCAGCGGGAGGTGTTCGGGCTCACCGCCACCCAGCACCCGGCCGCGGTCTGCGCGGTCCGGACCGTACCGGCCAAACCTGGCACGCGGTCGTCCGGTAGCGAGAGCAACTGCGCCAGTACCTCCGCAGCGTGGCCGGAGTTTTCCCACAGGGTCTGGGTGGGCGACATGACATCCCGTTCGTCGGCGGGCATCCGCACCGCTCGCGCATCGGTTTCCCCGTGCAGCCACATCACGTCGACCACGTTGTCGTGCGCACGGACCCCGACCACGGCGAGCACGCTGCCGCCGGACGCTTTGGGATGGAGAAAGCGAAAACCTCGCGCCACCAGGGCGCGCAGCTGACTTTCGGTGTCGCCGAAAGAATCAGCTGAGTAGGTCATCAAACTCCCCGTCCCGCACGCCGCCGAAGAAGGCTTCGATCTCGGCGCGGGTGTAGATCAACGCGGGCCCCTCGGGGAACCGGGAGTTGCGCATGGCCACGCCGCCGTTGGTCAGCGGGGCCATCTCCACGCAGTTGCCCAGGGCACCGCTGCGCTGGCTTTTACGCCATCGTGCGCCAGTCAGGCTGTTCGCTGGAATTCCGTTCTGAGCTGCGCCGGCCATGACATTCCACCTTTCGTCCTGGTTCCTGCGATGGCATCTGCACGTGCATCTGCCACTGCAAAGGACGCTAGCACGCGGTGGTGCAGGGGTAAATGCACGTGCACGCGGGCATGCACCTGAACGTGAAGAACCACCCGATAGGCTGAAAATCAACTCAGATTTCGGCGCGCACCTTGGTCAGCAACTGTCGGGTCTGCTCCGGCGTCTCGGCGTCCACGGCCAAGCGGTCCATGGCCCGGCTGTACGCCTCGATCTCGTCCAGTTTCTCCAGGTAGAGTGCGCCGGTGAGGTGCTCGATGTAGGCGATGTTGGGCAGTTCCGGCTCGGCGAAGCGCAGCAGCGTGAACGCGCCCTCGGCGGCGTAACCGCTCATGTCGTAGGGCACCACCTGCAGGGAGATGTGCGGCATCGAGGTGAGTTCCAGCAGGTGATCGATCTGCTCCAACCGCACCTGACGGCCGCCGAGCGGCCGGTGCAGCACCGACTCGTCGATCACCGCCCACACCCGGGGAGCGTTGGGGCCACTGAGAATCCGCTTGCGCCGCATGCGCAACGTGACCAGCCGCTCGGTGTCGGAGTTGACCGTTTCCGGGCGGCCGTGGCTGACCACCGCGCGCGCGTACGACTCGGTCTGCAGCAGACCCGGCACGAACTGAAGCTCGTAGATCTGCAACCGCGCCGCGGCTTCCTCGAGTCCGACGAAATCCTCGAACCACTTGGGCATCAGGTCGTTGTAGCTGTGCCACCAACCCGGCCGGTTGGACTGTTTTGCCAGCTCAAGGAATTTTTCCCGGTCCTGGGAATCGGTGACGCCGTACATGGTGAGCAGATCGGCGACGTCGCGTTCCTTGACCCCGACCCGGCCCAGCTCCAACCGGCTGATCTTGGATTCCGAACCTCGGATGTTGTAACCCGCCTCGGCCCGGCTGATACCGGCCCGCTCCCGCAGCCTGCGCAGCTGCGTGCCCAGGATCATTCGTCGGACGGTAGGGCCAGTACCTTCGTCACCGCCTGCAACGCTGGGCGTGGTCATGGTGGGCCTTCCGTCCGTACCTGCGATTACCTGACCGATCCTAGCGGACACAAAAGTGCTGGACCGTTCAAAATACACCGGCCAGCGCTAGGGTCAAGGGTCCCATTTTACGCCGGTTGCGCAAGCCCTTAGGCTGACTGCTGGTTTGCTCACACCCCCGAATGTCATCGGAGACAGTGATGTCCGATACCGTCGCACGCACCGATCCCAAGCCCCCGGTCGGCGTCGACCCGACCCGGGCGAGCATCGCCCGCGTTTATGATGCCTTCCTCAATGGGAAGGACAACTACGAGATAGACCGGGAAGTTCTTCGGGGGGTGCAGAAGGCCGCTCCGGAGGCGCAGGAGCTGGCCACCGAGAACCGGGGCTTCCTGATCCGCGCGTGCCGGTTCCTGGCTTCACAGACCGGAATCAACCAGTTCCTGGACTGCGGCTCTGGTCTGCCGACGGCCGAGAACACCCACCAGGTGGTGCAGCGGCTCAACCCGGACGCCCGCGTGGTGTACGTGGACAACGACCCGGTGGTGCTCGCGCACGGGCGCGCGCTGCTGGAGGAGAACGACCTGACCCACTTCGTCTCCGCCGACATCTTCGACCCGCAGGCGGTGCTGGAGAACGAAACCGTGCGCAAGCACATCGACTTCACCCAGCCGGTGGCGCTGTTGCAGATGGGCACCCTGCACCACTTCGACGGCCCGTCCGAGCGCCCCCGGGAGATCATGCGGCAGTACATCGACGCGCTGCCCTCGGGTTCCTACGTCGGCCTGAGCCACTTCCTGGACCCGGAGAACGAGTACAGCGAAGTGGCCCGCAAGATGGAACACATGTTCCTGCACAGCCCCATGGGTTCGGGCACCTTCCGCACCCGGGCTCAGGTCGAGGAACTGTTCGAGGGCTTGGATCTGGTCGAGCCGGGCCTGACCCTGTGCGCCCAGTGGTGGCCGGACGGCCCGCAGCTCAGGCCGCTCAACCAGGTGCAGTACTGCATCGCCGGTGCGGTGGGCCGCAAGCCCTGACCCGCACTCCTCAGCCACAGCGGCGGAAAGTGGCCGGTCGCCCGGAAAAGGCGGCCGGCCACTTCGCTGTACGTCTACTGTGGACCTACTCGGAGGACTCGGAAGAGTTGGCCTCGGAGGACTCGGAAGAGTTGGCGATGTCCTCGCGCGGCACCTCGGACAGGTATCTACCGCGCAGAATGCGGTCGTACAACACTTCTTGCAGCCAGCGCCCGTACAACGAGGGCCCGAACTCCCCGGACCGGTCCTCCGGCGGCACGATCACCCGCGCGCCCGAGGTGTCCGACCAGGCCACCACGCCGACGCCGTAGTAGTCCAGTTCGCTTACCTGCAAGGGACTTCCGGCGCCGACCAGAGTGTCAGGCAGCACCACGGCGCACGGCGCGAGACTGATCAGCGAGCCGCACGCGGTCAGCGCACGCTCCGCGTCGGACTCGGCCATGAGCAATCCGGCCAGCTCTACCGCGGGCAGCGGCGAGCGGTCCCGCGGCCCTGGCGTGAACCAGGTGCGGAACCAGGACGGATCGGGCTGCGGCGGCCAGCCATTCGCCTGGCGCCAGCGATCCACGTCTTCGCGCATGCGGACGACCGCGGAGACTCGGTGTCCGAGCACTCCGACGTCCGGAACGACGAAACCGCGCCAGCCAAGTGCGGACGCGGCGTGCAGTGGGGATAACGGCACAACCCCATACTACAGGTTCACGGGTGATTCCCCTTGTTCTGTAGCACGATCTTCAGGTTTCCAACTCGCCGGTAGCAACAACCGGAACACTGCGCCTTCGTGTCCTGGCGGCACAATCTCGCAGCTCAGCTCGCCGCCGTGGGCGCGGGCGAACCCCCGGGCGATGGCAAGGCCGAGTCCGGAACCGCCGGATCGCCGGTCTCGGGCCGCGTCCAACCGCACCAGCCGGTCGAAGATGCGATCCCGTTCCTGCGCGGGAACTCCGTGTCCACTGTCGATTACCAGAATCTCGGCAAAAGGTCCCGCAGCCGCAAGGCGCAGCGTTATTCGTCCATTTGGTCCAGTCGCCTGCCGGGCATTGTCCAGCAGATTCGCCACGATCTGCGTTATCCGGGCCGCATCCGCGGAAACCGTCAGTTCCGGCCCGGTGACCTCCACGGTCGACGAAGGCGACAACAACCGCACCCGCTCGGCCTGTCCCTGAGCCAGCGCCCGCAGTGCCACCGGCTCCCGGTGCAGTTCCACGCCCGCGTCGATGCGGGCCAGATCGAGCAGATCGTCCACCAGTTGCGAGGCCCGCCGGGATTCCCGGATCAGCAGCAGGTGCAGGCGTTCCCGTTCGGCCGGCTCGGTGTCCGGCGGTTGCTGCAGCACCGCCTCGGCCACCGCGGCCACCCCGGCGATCGGCGTGCGCAGCTCGTGCGCGGCGTCGGCCACGAACTGCTTGGTGCGCTCGGCGGAAGCTCGGGCCGCAGCCTCGGCGATCCGCGCCGCCTCCGCGGATTGCCGGGCCATCGCCTCGGTGCCCTCCAGCGCGTCCAGCATGTCGTCGAACGCGGCCGCGGTCCGCCCCAGCTCGGTGTCCTTTCGGGTCGGCCACAGCCGTCTGCCCCGCAGGCCGCCTGCGATGGTGCGCGCCAGGCTGGTCATGGTGTCCAGCGGTCTGAGCGCCACCCGCACGATCCACACCAGCACGGCCGCGGTGACCACCAGCGCGCCCAGCCCGGTCAGCAGCAGCAACCGGCGCAGCCGGGCCTGCGCGGCACTGAGCACGGTGGTGTCCAGCTGAAGGATGAGATGGGCCCCGTTGAGCTCCCCATACCCGGCCAGCGTGACCTGCCGCGAGTGCACCGGCACGCTGGCCAGGTTCTGGCGGGACAGGCTGCCGAAGGTCTCCCCGTCGGTGAGCTCCAGCAGCGCCCGCACCCCGCCGGTGTCGATCCGGTTGATCAGCACCCGCTCGCCGACGCCCTGCCGGGCCAGTTGCTGGGCCAGTGTGACCCGGTCGTTGAGCACGGTCGTGGCGTCCCGGTTGGTTGCCACCCCGAACAGGATGTTGACCAGCACGATCACCGCCACCAGCACCACCAGCAGCACGGCCAGGACCAGCACGGTCACCCGGCGGCGCAGCGAGGCGGTGTGCAGCCCGCGCGGGGGCGGCGTCGGCAGCGGTGTGGTGGTCATGTGTCCCCTGGTCTCAGCACGTAACCCAGGCCGCGCACAGTGTGCAGCAAGCGGGGCCCGTGTGCCTCGAGCTTCCGGCGCAACGCGCTGACGTGCACCTCGACCAGGTTCGGGTCGTAATCCTCGTAGCCCCACACCGCAGTCAGGATCTGCGTCTTGCTGACCACCCGGCCGCGCTGCGCGGCCAGATACTCCAGCAGCCGCAGTTCGGTCGCGGTGAGCTCCACGGCGTTGCCGTCGTAGTTGACCACCCCGGACTCGGCGTCCACCACCAGCCCGCCCACCTGCATGGTCGAGGGCGTGCGGCCCAGCCTGCGCAGCACCGCATCCACCCGGGCCACCAGCTCGGCCAGCACGAACGGCTTGGTCACGTAGTCGTCCGCGCCGCCGGTCAGCCCGCGTAACCGGTCGGGCACCCCGTCCCGGGCGGTCAGCATCACCACCCCGGACTGACTGCCCCGCCGGACCACCTCCAGCAAGCTGAAGCCGTCCCGGCCGGGCAGCATCACGTCCAGCACGACCAGATCGGGCCGGAACCGGTGCAGGTCGGCCTCCAGTTCGCGCCCGTCGGTGCGGGGGAGCACTTCGAGGCCGTGATCGCGCAGCGCGGAACACACCGCCGCGCGGATCGCCTCGGCATCTTCGATGACCAGGATTCGGGCCGCCGTCACCAGGCCATTCTGAGGGTGCTCGGAGTGTTACCGGTAACAACCCCTCCCGATTTCAGCGGGTGTTCAGCAACTCGGGCATGCGGCCGGGCGGGTGTTCATGGGCTCGGCATGCCAGGATCGAGGGGTGACCGCGTTGCGAAAACCGGACCGGCAGACGCTCATCAGGGCATCTGTCGCGGTGGTCGGCATAGTTGCGGCCGGTTTTGTCCTGTGGGTGATCGCCGGGTTCGCCGGCTCGAGCTCGACGGGGACCGCGGGCTACCAGACGGTGAACGCCAAGGTGACCACCTCGGCCTCGTGTGCGGCGGCCAACGCCAACGACGCCGTGTCGTTCACGCTGAGTGGTCAGAAGCACACCGGTCTGTTGTCCGGGTGCGGAAATGCGGTGGGGACCGCGGTCGACATCCTGGTGCCCGGCGACTTCGCCGACGGTGGCACGGTGAACCTGGCCTCCGCCGCGCCCGGCGACGCGTCCGGCCTGTCCCGCCGGGTGTCGTTCCTCATGTTGCTGGTCTCCGCCGCGGTGGGCGGTGCGAGCGCCTACTACTTCGCCAAGCACCCGGTCGTGGCCGCCCGCTCCCGCGCGTTGCCGCTGGACGAGGAGCTGCACGAGCCGAAGCTGGAGACCTTCGGCGGCGAGCCGCTGAACGAGCTCTCCATGTCCCAGGACCTCCCGCCGCTGGACATGACCCAGGCCCACGACTCGGCCGACTGGTTCGAGGACTCCTCGACCGACCTGCACGCCGACGCCGGCGACCCGGCCGACCGCCGGCGGTAACCGACCGACAGCGGTAGCTCAGTCGTCCAGCCACACCAGGCGCGCGGTCCCGAACAGCTCGTGGTGGCTCAGGATCCCCTCGGCCGACGAGCCGCGCCACAGCAGTTTCGCGTCCGGCCGGTAGAA
>DASZNF010000040.1:0-92344 GCA_035551355.1 Pseudonocardiaceae bacterium
GCCAACTACTACGCCCAGTTCTGGCACCAGAACGCCATCAACAACCTCGCCTACGGCTTCCCCTACGACGACGACGCCGGACAATCCTCCGACATCTCCGTCAGCAACCCGCAATACCTGATCGTCGCCGTCGGCTGGTGATCATCCACAGTGGACACTGTGGGATGCGGTGGCCGGTCGGCCATCGCATCCCACAGTCGTTTCCGGTCAGTCCATCGCGTTGTCGGTGATGGCGCTGCCCAGGGGTGGGCGGGCCGCTCGGCGGAGAAGCCGAACCTTCCGCGCGGCCGTGGCAGGCAGGTCCGCGACAACCGCGCCCGGATCACTTGCCGTGTGGATCGGCCGCGTTGAGCGCGGCCACGACCTGGTCGTAGTCACCGCGGGCCTCGCCGTAGCGCAGGAACTTCACCCGCTCCACCTGGATCTCCTCGGCCTCCGGCTGGGAGTCCAGCAGCGCGATCACCTCGTCGGCGAATTCGTCCAGCGGCATCGCGAACTCGCTGTCCTCCTGCCCGGGCAGCAACCCGGTCCGCACCGCGGGCGGCACCAGCTCAAGCACCCGTACCACCGTGTCGGCCAACTGCAACCGCAGCGACTCGCTGAGCATGTGGATGGCCGCCTTGCTCGCGTTGTAACTCGGCGTGGCCTTCAACGGCGCGAACGCCAGCCCCGAGGACACCGTCACGATCGTCGCGTCCGGACGCGTGATCAGGTGCTCAAGGAACGCGCCGAGCAGCCGGATCGGCCCCAGCACGTTCGTGGTCACGACCTCCTCGGCCGAGGCCAGGAAGCCCTCGGCGCGGTGCCAGTCCTCGACCCGCATGATGCCCGCCATGGCCACCACCACGTTGAGGTCCGGGTGCTTGTCCAGCACCTCGGTGGCCGCGGCGCGGATGCTCTCGGCGTCGGCGGTGTCGATGCGCACGGTGTCGAAACCGTGCTCGGCGGCGAGAGTGGCCAGCAGCTCGGTGCGGCGGCCGCCGATGACGACCGTGTTGCCCTTGGCCTGCAGACGCCGGGCCAGCGCCAGGCCGATGCCGCTGGTCGCGCCGGGGATGAAAATGGTGTTTCCGGTGATGTTCATGCTTCGAGTCTGTTGACCTGGCCCGGTCGGCGGCAGAGAGCGCTTATCGGGGGATCGGCGATCCCTGGTTCGCACCGCGCGCTCCGGGATACTGGAGGCATGGATCGGGTTGAACTGGCCGTGTTCCTGCGCCACCGCCGGGAGCAACTGCGCCCTGGGGACGTCGGGCTGCCGACCGGTGCCCGCCGCCGGGCGGCCGGCCTGCGCCGGGAGGAGGTCGCCGCGCTGGCCGCGATGTCGACCGACTACTACACCCGGCTGGAGCAGCAGCGCGGCCCACAGCCCAGCGAGCAGATGCTGGCCGCACTGGCGCGCGCCCTCCGCCTGACCGACTCCGAACGCGACTACCTGTTCTCCATCGCCGGCCGCAACGCCCCCACCGCCGTGGTCGCGGCCACCCACGTGGCGCCGGCTCTGCTGCGCGTGCTGGACCGGCTGTACGACACGCCCGCGCTGATCCTGTCCAACCTGGGCGAGGTGCTCGTGCAGAACGGGATGGCCACCGCCCTCTACGGCGACCGATCCCACCTCACCGGCTGGGCCCGCAGCGACATCTACCGCTGGTTCACCGACCCGGCCGAACGCCTGGTCTACCCCGAGAACGACCGCGACCGCCAGAGCCGCGCCCTGGTCGCCAACCTGCGCGCCGCCCACGGTTCCATGGGCCCCCGGTCCCGGGCTGGCGAACTGGTCCGCGCGCTGACCAAGGCCAGCGCGGAATTCGCGCAGCTGTGGGACCGCCACGAAGTGGCCAAACGGTTCGAGGACCACAAGATCCTGGTGCACCCCCAACTCGGCGACATCGAGGTCGACTGCCAGGTGCTGTTCACCGAGGACCAGTCCCAGATGCTGCTCGTGCTCACCGCCGCACCCCGCACCGAAGCGGCCGAGAAACTGGAACTGCTGGCCGTGCTGGGCAACGAACGGTTCGACACCGTCCGGTAGCCGCCGACCGCGCGAAAGGCCTGTCCGGTTTCGGTCAGCTTTCCCTGCGCCAATTGACCTTCCATGACACGCCTTGCGAGCATCGGGCGACTCAGCGTGGAGGCGCACATGGCCCGCACATCTCGTCGCCAACGATCCTCGGGAGCACTGGGCGCGGCCCTCGCCGCCCTGTGCTGCCTGATCATCCCCGCACCCGCGGCCGCCACCGCCGAGCAGCCCACCGCGGCCGACCCGGCCTACCCGTCGGTCGGGCCCGGCACCCACTTCCTGGACGACAACGCGCTGATCGCCGGATTCGACGAACCGGACTGGTACCAGGCCAACATCCCGTTCCTGGAGGTCCCGGACCAGCAGATCCAGCAGACCTACTACTACCGTTGGCGCACCTGGAAAGAACACATCCGCAGCACCGGCCCGGCCAACGGCGACATCGTCTCGGAGTTCTTCGGCGCGCCCGGCTATTCGGCCCCGTTCGGCGGCATCGACGCCGCCGCCGGCCACCACATCGACGAGGGCCGCTGGCTGCGCGACCAGAGCTACGTCGACAGCGACATCGACTACTGGCTACAGGGCGCCGGTTCCGGACCCAAACCGCAGACCGAGGGGCTCAACCCGAACACCTCCGACTGGGCCCACGAGTACAGCTTCTGGGCGGCCAGTTCGGTGCTGGCCGACGCCGAGGTGACCGGCGACTGGTCCCAGGCGACCGGCCTGGAATCCGCTCTGGTGCGCCAATACGACGGCTGGCAGAACCAGTTCAACCCCCAACTCGGGCTGTACTGGCAGGTGCCGGTGTGGGACGCGACCGAATACACCGCGTCCTCGTACGAAACCGACCCCAGCGACCCCTACCACGGCGGCGCGGGCTATCGGCCGACCATCAACGCCTACCAGTTCGGTGACGCCAACGCCATCGCCGCCATCGCCACCATGACCGGCGACCGTTCGACCGCGGCGCAGTTCACGCAACGCGCGGCCGCGCTCGAAACGAGCATGCAGAAATACCTCTGGGATTCGAACCGGCAGTTCTTCTACCACATGGCGAGGGACGACAATTCCGCCCACGCGCTGGTGTCCACCCGGGAGGAGATGGGCTTCACGCCGTGGATGTTCGACATGCCGCAACCCTCGGATTCCGTTGCCTGGCAACAACTCACCGACCCCCAGGGCTTCGCCGCACCCTACGGACCGACCACCGCCGAACGCCGCAGCAGCTGGTACATGTACCAGGCCGACCAGGGCTGCTGCCGGTGGGACGGACCGAGCTGGCCCTACGAAACCAGCCAGACCCTCACCGCCCTGGCCAACCTGCTGGACGACTACCCGGCCCAGTCCTACGTCACCACCGCCGACTACGACACCCTGCTGCGTGAGTACGCCCAGACCCAGTACCAGAACGGGTCGTCCTACCTCGGCCAGGCCCACGACCCCGACCAGCCCGACTGGCTCTACGGCGCCGACGACTACAACCACTCCAGCTTCAACGATCTGGTGATCAGCGGCCTGCTCGGACTCCGCCCCCAGGCCACGAACACGTTGCAGCTCAAGCCTTTGGTCCCCGCCACCTGGAACTACTTCGCCCTGGAGAACGTGCCCTACCACGGCCACAACGTGACGATTCTGTGGGACCGCGACGGCTCCAAATACCACCAGGGCGCCGGCCTGCACGTGTACGTCGACGGCGCCCAGGTCGCCCGCTCCACGACGTTGCGCGCCATGACGATTCCGTTGCCCGCCGGACATCCGGCTCAGCAGCCCGGCGGCACGTTCACCAACGACGCGGTCAACGTGTACAGCCAGGGCTACCCCCGCGCGTTCGCCTCCGACACGTGGCCCTCGGACAGCCCGTGGAACGCCGTCGACGGCCAGGTGTTCTACGACGACATCCCGGAGGACACCAGGTGGACCGATTACGGCTCACCGAATCCGACCGACTATCTCGGCGTCGATTTCGGCACCGCGATACCGGTCGACGAGATACGCCTGTACACCTACGACGACACCGGCCACGGCGGCGCCGTGCACACCCCGGCCGCCTTCACCGCCCAGTACTGGACCGGCACAACCTGGGCCGACATCCCGAAACAGACGGACAATCCGGCCACCCCGGCCGCGAACGCGCTCAACCAGATCACCTTCCCGGCCATCAACACCAGCCAGGTGCGGATCGTGTTCACCAAGGACGCCGGGGCCGCGGTCGGCGTGACCGAACTGGAAGTCGGCCAAGCCACCAGCGCCGCCGCGACGCTGTCACTCGGCGCGCGCAACGCGGCCGCCATCACCGTCCTACCCGGACAGAAGAACTCCGTCAGCACGACCTTCACCAACCGCACCAACCGGCCCCTGACCGGAGTCCAGGTCCGAATCCCGCTTCCCTCGGGCTGGTCGGCCCGAGCCACCACCAGCACGACCGCTCCAGTAGTCACGCCCGGCAAGACATTCACCACGACCTGGCAGGTCACCCCATCGCCGGACGCGGGACCCGGAACCCAAACCGCGTTGTACGCCAACGCAACCTTCGGCCCACCGGGTGGGCCGGGAACGGTCCAAACCCGCACCACCGTCAACCTCGCCTACAACCCGTCGTTCTACCCGGACGCCCAGATCGACGATCAGTTCACCAGCAACACTCTGTCCAATTACCAGGTCCTGCAACCATTCCCGAACGAAGCGGCCCCCCAGCTGACCGCCGGTGGCGGGCAGCTCAGTGCCACCTCGACCACCCCGTTCTTCGGTATGTTGCAGGGCTCCGCGTCTCCCGCGTCGGCGGAATCGACCGTGTCGGTGGACGCCGCCCAGTTCACCAACGATCCCAGCGAGTCCGAGGACACCCTGTTCGTCGGCCTGGCCAAGGGCAGCAACGACTACGTGATGGCCTGGTACAACAACCACGCCAAGACATCCGGCTTCGATGTCCGGGTGAACGGGCAGTTGAACGTCGGCGTCGACACCCACTGCTGTTCGGACGTGACCATCGTGCCCGGCGACCGCTTCGCCGTCGCCTACTCCGGCACCATGGTCACCTCGTTCCTCGAACACGACGGCAGCTGGCAGCAACTGACCAGCTTCGACGCGGGCCCCGCGATCAACCTCGCCGACCCGGCGGTCCGTGCCCAGTACTCGTTCGCGCTGGGCCTGCGTGGCACCCACGGCACGGTCGCCATCTCCCGATTCACCGGAGCCAGCGCCAGCCCGTAGACATCGGTGCCGCTGTCGCGATCGCGCGTCCGCCCGGTGGGCCATGCGATCGGGCGTCCGCTCGGTGGGCCATGCGATCATGGCGGGACCGACTTTCCACCACCGTCGCGGAGTGAAGCGTGCCTGAACTGCCGGAGGTCGAGTCCGCTCGATCGGTGATCGAGCGAGCCGCCCTGAACCGGCGCATCGTCGACGTGGACGACTCGGACAGCTACGTGTGCCGCCCGCACAGTCCCGGGCAGATCCGGGCCGCCCTCATCGGCCGCACGCTCCGGGCCGCGCACCGGCGAGGCAAGTCGCTCTGGTGCGACACATCGCCGTCGGCCGATTCGGACGCCGCCGGCCCGGTCCTCGGCGTGCACCTCGGCATGTCCGGCAAGATCGTCATCGCCGACTCGGACGGAGTCGAGGTCGACGGCGGCGACTACTGGGAACGCGGCCGCCAGCCCGGCGACCACCGCTGGTCCCGGTTCGCGCTCACCTTCGACGACGGCGGCCGGATGCTGCTGATCGACCCGCGCCGCCTCGGCCGAATCCAGCTCGATCCCGCGGTCGAACTTCTCGGCCCGGACGCGGCCACCGTCCGCCCCGCCGAATTCCGCGCGGCCATCTCCCGCGGCAGCGCGCCGATCAAGGCCCGGCTGCTCGACCAGCGCGCGATCGCCGGCATCGGAAACCTGCTGGCCGACGAGATCCTCTGGCGGGCCAGGATCAACCCGGCCCACCCGGTCGACGAACTCAGTGCCCAGGAGGTCGACCGACTGCAGCGGGCCACCCGCCGCGCGGTGTCCGACGCCCTGCGCGACGGCGGCGTGCACGAGCTGAGCATCATCCCGTTCCGCAAGGCCGGCGCGCAGTGCCCGCGCGACCACTCCCCCATGGTGCGCGGCAAGGTCGGCGGCCGGACCACGTGGTGGTGCAGCACAGAACAGACCGCCTGAGGGTTCCGGGCGTCGTCGACGCCCGGACGATGTCACGCTTGACGAGTCGACTCAGCGCCATCCCAGTTCCGGAGCGAGGTGGGTGAGCACGTTCTCGATCAGGTGCGCGTTGTACTCCACGCCCAGCTGGTTGGGCACGGTCAGCAGCAACGTGTCCGCCGCCGCGATCGCCTCGTCCTCAGCCAGTTCCGCGACCAGCTTGTCCGGCTCCCCCGCATAGGTCTTGCCGAACCGGGCACTGCCACCGTCGAGGAAGCCGACCTGGTCGGTGCCACCCCGCTCGTGCCAGAACAGCTGCCGATCCAGGTCGCTGACGATCGGGAAGATGCTGCGGCTGACCGACACCCGCGGCTCGCGTTCGTGCCCGGCCTCGGCCCACGCGGTCCGGAACCGCTCGATCTGCTCGGCCTGCAACTGGTGGAACGGCACGCCGGTGTCCTCGGACAGCAGCGTCGAGCTCATCAGGTTCATCCCCTGCTGGGCCGTCCATTCCGCGGTGGCCCGGGTGCCTGCGCCCCACCAGATCCGCTCGCGCAGCCCCGCCGAGTGCGGCTCGACCCGCAGCAGGCCCGGCGGGTTGGCGAACATCGGGCGCGGGTTGGGCCGGGCGAAGCCCTCGCCCTTCAGCACTTCCAGGAACGAGCTGGTGTGCTCGCGCGCCATGTCGGCGTCGGTCGTGCCCTCGGACGGCGCGTACCCGAAGTAGCGGAAGCCGTCGATCACCTGCTCGGGTGAGCCCCGGCTGATGCCCAGCTGCAGCCTGCCGCCCGAGATCAGATCGGCCGCACCGGCGTCCTCGGCCATGTACAGCGGGTTCTCGTAGCGCATGTCGATCACGGCCGTGCCCAGCTCGATCCGGTTGGTCCGCGCGCCTGCCGCGGCCAGCAGCGGGAACGGCGAGGCGAGTTGCGAGGCGAAGTGGTGCACCCGGAAGTACGCGCCGTCCGCGCCGACCTCCTCGGCTGCCACCGCCAGCTCGACCGACTGCAGCAGCGCGTCCGACGCCGACTTCACCTGCGAGTACGGCGCCGCCGACCAGTGCCCGAAGGAGAGGAACCCGATCTTTTTCACGCCTGCGTCAACCTTTTCGCGTCGAGCCGCATTCCGCGCCCACCCCTGCCGCACGCGTTCTCCCGGCCACACCCGGCCGCGACCGCCCGCCCGCACGGACCGGCTGCGAGGATCGCGGCACACCAGGAGCCACGAACGATCGGAGGACCATGAAACTCGTCGTCATCGGAGGCACCGGTCATATCGGCACCTTCCTCGTTCCCCGGCTGGTGCGGGCCGGTCACGAGGTCGTCAACATCAGCCGCGGGACCCGGCAGGCCTATGCCGACGCACCGGAATGGCAGGACGTGCGTCCGGTCGTCGCCGACCGGGAGCAGGAGGACCGCGACGGCACGTTCGGCCGCCGGGTGGCCGGGCTGGGCGCGGACGCGGTCATCGATCTGGTCTGCTTCACCCCCGAATCGGCCGCCGCGCTCGTCGAGCGACTCCGCGGCGAGGTCGGCCAGCTGCTGCACTGCGGTTCCATCTGGCGTTACGGCCGGAGCCACAAACTGCCGATCGCCGAGGACTCCGACTCGGCCGGGCCCGCGTTCGGCGAGTACGGCGTCGGCAAGGATCGCATCGCGCGGATGCTGAAGCAGGAAACCGAGTCCGGCGGGCTGGTCACCACCTGCCTGCACCCGGGTCACATCGTCGGACCGGGCTGGCACCCGATCGGCCCGCTCGGCAACCTGGACCCGTCGGTCTGGCTCACGATCTCGGCCGGTCAGTCACTCCGGATCCCCGGCAGCGGCACCGAGATGATGCACCACGTGCACGCCGACGACGTCGCCCAGGCCTTCGAGAAAGCCCTGGCGAACCGGGAAGCGGCCGCCGGTGAGGACTTCAACGTGGTCGCCCCCACCGCACTCAACGTCCGCGGCTACGCCCAGATCGCCGCTTCCTGGTTCGACCGGACCGCGACGATGGACAGCGTCACCTGGGACGACTTCCGTCGAACCACCCCGCCGGAGCACGCCGACGCCAGCTGGGAGCACCTCGTCCGCAGCCAGTGCTGCGGTATCGAGAAGGCCAAGTCCGTGCTGGGCTACGCGCCGCGTTACGAGCCCGAGCAGGCCGTGCTCGAAGCGGTCCGCTGGCTCATCGACCACGACCAGCTCGACGTCGCCCGCCCGCTGACCGTCCCGGCCGGCTGAGCGCCTCGACTGGTCGACCGCGTGGCACCCCCGGTTCTGCCATTAATGTCCTAAGATTAGGACAAAGTGCGTGCTTTGTAACCCCTGAGGGAGGCCGGGACATGGCAACCGATGCCGGGACCAGCCCGATATCGCTGCCCGAGGACCTGTTCCTCGACATCGATCGGTCCAGCGCGATCCCGCTGTACTTCCAGATCGCCAGCCGCATCGAGAAGGCGATCGTCGATGGCGAGGTGCCGCCCGGGGCGCGCCTGGAGAACGAGATCGCCCTGGGTGAGCGGCTGAACCTGTCCCGGCCCACGATACGGCGGGCCATGCAGGAGCTGGCCAACAAGGGGTTGCTGGTGCGCCGCCGGGGCATCGGCACCCAGGTGGTCCAGGGGCCGGTCACCCGCAAGGTCGAGCTCACCAGCCTCTACGACGACCTCGACCGGGGCGGCCAGCGTCCGACCACCACGTTGCTCTCGCACGAGGTCGTCCCGGCCGACGATCAGGTGGCCAGCCATCTGTCGGTGCAACCCGGCATCCCGGTCCTGCATATCCGGCGGCTGCGCCTGTCCAACGGCGTGCCGCTGGCCGTGCTGGAGAACTTTCTGCCCGAGGAGTTCGCCCAGCTGACCCGCGAGGATCTGGAGAACCGCGGGCTGTATCAGCTCATGCGCCGGCACGGCACGCACATCCGGGTCGCGCAGCAGAGCATCGGCGCCCGGGCGGCCCACGCCGACGAGAGCAGGCTGCTGGAGATCAAGCGGCACGGTCCGGTGCTGACCATGGACCGCACCGCCTACGACAACTCGGGCAAGGCCGTCGAGTTCGGGCACCACTGCTACCGCCCGGATCTCTACAACTTCCAGATCACCCTCGTCGACAGCTGACCGGTCAGACGACTTCGACTCGCCTGCCGGCGGTTGGTGATCAGCTGTTCGCGGCGGCGATCAGCTCGCGAATCTTGCCCAGCTGGTAGCGGGAAGTCTCGTCGGCGGTCTCGTCCTCGGCGAACACGTTGGAGCAGAGGATCGCGTCGTCCCGGCCCAGAAACCCGGAAGTGGCCAACGTGCCGAACAGCTCGGCCCAGTCCACGTCACCGTCGCCGACCTTGAGGTGCTGGTGCACCCGGGCCGGACTCCCCGGCGGGTTGGTGACGTACCGCAGGCCGTGCGAGCGCCGGTGGTCGAAAGTGTCGGCGATGTAGACCGCCTGCAACCGCTCCCCCAGGTCCGGGATGAGCGATGCGGCCTGGTCGCCGTAGTGGAAGGTGTGGCTGGCCACGTACACGAATCCGATGGCCGGGTTGTCCAGGCCGCGGATGATGCGCCACGCCTCCAGCCCGTCCTCCACGAAGTCGTCCGGGTGCGGATCGATGTTCACCCGCACCCCGGCTGCCTCGATGACCGGCAGCAGTTCCTCCATCGACCGGTAGAAACCGGCCTCGGACTCCTCGGCTCGTTCGGGGCGGCCGGAGAACTCGGTGTTGACCACCGGCACTTCCAGCTCCTCGGCGATCCGGATGATGCGTTTCCAGTTGCGCACGGCGGCTTCCCGTTGCGGCCCGTCCGGCGAGGACCAGCGTTGCACCGGCAGCAGCGAGGAGATGCCAACACCTGCGTCGGCGGCGCGCTTCTTCACCGTGGCCAGGTAGGCCTTGTCCACCCGCGGATGCGCGAAGAACGGGATGAAATCAGGATGCGGGGTGAGCTGGATCCACTCGTAGCCCGCGGCCGCGGCCACGTCGAAGAAGTCGAGGAAGCCGTGGCTGCTGTGGTGCGGGGTGGGGTCGAGGGCGATCTTCACCATCGCGGTCCTCCAGGATCGGCGGGCGAATCAGAGCGGCAACCAACGAAGCGCCGCACAGCAGCGCATGCGAAGCAGCCGGGTCAGGCGTAGAACGCCGGGCGTTCCGGCAGATCCAGCGCGATCGGACCACTGGTCTCCAGCGCCTTCACCCCGGCCGCGCACGCGACCGCGACCCGGTAACCGTCCCAGGCGGACGGTCCGGCGATCTCGCCGCGCCGGGCCGCGTTCACCCAATCCTGCACCTGCACGTCGTAGGCCTGCTTGAACCGGGTCTTGAAGTTCTGGTGCTCGCCGATGGCGAACTTGGCGTCCTGCCACAGTTGCAGGCCCTCGGGCTGGCCGATCCGAGCGATCCCGCGCTGGAATACGGCCTCGGTGCCGACCTGGTAGCCGAACTGAACGCTGACGTTCATCTCCACGTCGGCCAGCACCCCGTTGTCCAGTTCCATCAGCACCAGGATCGGCTCGCGCAGGTGGTCGGGACCGAGCGCGTTGCGTTTGCCGTAGCGCACCTCGACCGAGGTGATGTCGGCCCCGGCCAGCCACGGCACCACGTCGAACTCGTGCACCACGGAGTCGGTGATCAGCATGTGCTGCACATAGCTTTCCGGTGGCACCGTGGCGTTGCGGTGCACGTTACGCAGCATCAGCAACTCGCCCGCGGTGCCCGCGGTGATGAGCTCGCGCAGCTGCCGGTACTGCGGGTCGAAACGGCGCATGAAGCCGACCTGAATGAGTTGCCTGCCCACCTTCTGCTCGGCCTCCAGCACCCGCCAGGACGATTCGGGGTCCTGGGTGAGCGGCTTCTCGCACAGGATCGGCAGCCCGGCTTCCAGCGCGGGCATCAGGACCGGCTCGTGGAACTGGCCGGGGGTGGCGATCAGCACGGCGTCGACCGCGCCGGCGTCGATGGCGTCCTCGATGCGGGTGAAGGTGGCCGCTCCCGGTGCCAACGCCGCGGCCGACCGGGCCCGGCCCTCGTCCGGTTCGACAATGGCCGAGACCCCGGCGCCGTTGGTGGTGTTGACCAGCCGGGCGACGTGGTCGGCGCCCATCAGGCCGGCTCCGGCGACCCCGACGCGCAGTTCGCTGGTGCTGCTCATTGGCTTTGCCCTTCGTCGTTTCAGGGGGCGGGTTCAGCGGATGCGGGTCAGCGGCGTGCAGCCGAAGATGTGTTCCCGGGTGCGGCTGGCGATGCCCAGCGGCAGGTCGATGTCCACGCCGGGCATGTCCTGCTCGACGATGGCGAAGATCTCCTGGTCGATCGCGGACACGGCGTCGATGATCGGCTGGAAGTCCGGGATGCCGGCCGGTGGCTCGACCATCACGTCGATTGCGGAGTCGGCGAACGGCACATCGTTCTTGAGCACCTCGAACCGCAACTCCGGGTCGATCTGCTTGAGGTGCAGGTAGCCGATGCGGTTCGGATGCGCGTTGATCAGCTTGACGTTGTCCCCGCCGTAGTAGGCGAAGTGGCCGGTGTCCAGGCACAGGTTGAGGTAGCGCCGATCGGTCAGTTCCAGCAGCTTCTCGACCTCGCCGTAGGTGCCGATGTGGCTGTCGGCGTGCGAGTGGAACTGTTGGTGCACACCGTATTCCTCCACCAGCGCCTTACCGAGCCGCTCGTGCCCGGCCGCCAGCGCCTGCCACTGCTGGTCGGTGAGGGTGCGCGCCTCCAGCGTCTCGCCGGTGGCGTCCGAGCGCCAGAGATCCGGGATGACGACGATGTGTTCGGCGCCCAGCGCATGCGTCAGTCCGGCCACCTTGACCGCCTGGTCCCAGGCCCGCTGCCACTGCTCGGGTCCCTTGTGGAATCCGGTGAACACGGTGCCACCGGACAGTTCCAGGTCCCGCTTGGCCAGTTCGTCGGCCAGCTGCCGGGGGTCGGTGGGCAGGTAACCGTAGGGGCCGAGTTCGACCCAGTGGTAGCCGGCGGCCTGGACCTCGTCCAGGAACCGCTGCCACGGGATCTGCCGCGGGTGTTCGGGGAACCAGACGCCCCACGAGTCGGGGGCGGTGCCGATCCGCAGGCCCTCGGTGTGGGCCGCGGCCGGGGTGGCACTTGGCGCGGTGTCGGTCGTCATTGTCCTTCTCCGGTTCGGTGTGCGGTTCGGTCACCCCAGCAGGGGTCGCTGCTTCTTCTGCTGTTCGAGATACTCGGCGTGGGCCCGTTTCGTACTGTCCAGTTCGGACTGTTGCGCGACCGGCACGTCCCACCACCCCTCGCCGTCCGGCGCGTACCGGAAGGGATCGGAGTTGATGTGGATCAGCGTGGCGACATCGCTCTGCTTCGCCGCCGTCACCGCCGCGGACAGCTTCGCGGTCACGTCCGGGCCGGGCTGGATCTCGATCACGTCCAGGCCGTAGCTGCGGGCGTTGGCGGCCAGGTCCACCGCGGTGAGCAACTCGCCGGACTCGAAGTTGCGCGCGTCTCGGTCCAGGTACCGGTAGCGAGTGCCGAACCGTTGCGCACCAACGGTTTCCGACAGATGGCCGATAGAGGCGTAGCCCTCGTTCTGCACCAGCACCACGATGATCTTGATGCCCTCGGCGACCGCGGTCACCAGCTCGGTGTGCAGCATCAGGTAGGAGCCGTCGCCGACCATGACGATTACGTCCCGGTCGTCGCCCAGCGCGGTGAGGCCGCGTTTGACGCCCAGTCCCCCGGCGATCTCGTAACCCATGCAGGAGAAGGCGTATTCGACGTGATAGCCCAGCGCATCGCGGACCCGCCACAGCTTGTGCAGGTCGCCGGGCAGCGAACCGGCCGCCTGCACCACCACGTCCTTCGGATCACTGGCCGCCTGCACCGCGCCGATGATCTCGGACTGGCCGGGCAGATCCGCCCCGGTCGATGCCAGCGCGGTGTCGACGACCGCATCCCACTCGCGCTTCTCGCGGGCGACCCGCTCGCCGTGCTCGGCGCTGACGTGGTGCCGGTCCAGCCGGGTGCGCAGTGCGACAAGCGTCTCCCGGGCGTCGGCGATCACCGGCAACCGGGAACCGTGTTTGTAGGCGTCGAAACCCGCGACGTTGATGTTCACGAACCGCACGTCCGGGTGCTGGAACCCGGTGCGGCTGGCGGTGGTGAAGTCGCTGTACCGGGTGCCGATGCCGATCACCACATCGGCGTCGGCGGCCAGCCGGTTGGCCGCGGTGGTGCCGGTCGCGCCGACCCCGCCGAGATAGTGCGGGTGGTTCCAGTTCAAGGAGCCACCACCGGCCTGGCTGGTGCCGACCGGGATTCCGGTGTGCTCCGCCAGATCCCGCAGCGCATCCTCGGCGCCGGAGTAGATCACCCCGCCCCCGGCGATGATGAACGGCGCCCGCGCGCCCCGGATCGCGGTCACCGCGGCCTCCAGCGCCCAGTCCTCGGGCAGCGGCCTGCGGATGTGCCATTCCCGCTCGGCCAGGAACTCCTCGGGCACGTCGATCGCCTCGGCCTGCACGTCCTCGGGCAACGCGATGGTCACCGCGCCGGTATCGGCCGGATCGGTGAGCACCCGCATGGCGGCCAAGGCGATGGAGTACAGCTGTTCGGGGCGTTGCACCCGGTCGAAGAACCGGGACAGCGGCCGGAACGCGTCGGTGACCTGGATGCCGAGGTCGTGCGGCTGCTCGAGTTGTTGCAGCACCGGGTCGGCGACCCGGGTGGCGAAGGTGTCCGAGGGCAGCAGCAGCGCGGGCATCCGGTTGGCGGTGGCCAGCGCGGCGCCGGTGAGCAGGTTGGCCGCGCCCGGTCCGACCGAGGCGGTGGCCGCCAGGGTGGCGCGGCGCCGGTGCATGCGGGCGAAGCCGACCGCCTGGTGCACCATGGCCTGCTCGTTGCGAGCCTGGTGGTAGGGCAGCAGATCCGGCTGCGTCACGTTGTACTGGGCCAGCGCCTGGCCCAGTCCGGCGACGTTGCCGTGCCCGAAGATGCCCATGATGCCCGGGATGGTCCGTTCCCGACGGTCACCGTCCACTGTGTACTGATGAGCGAGGAACTCGACCAGGGCCTGGCCGACGGTCATCCGGCGGGTCGTCATCGGGTCACTTCCTCGGTCGCGGGAAGGTAGGGCAGCCGGTCGTCCGGGGCCTGCCCGGTCCACCGGTCGCGAATCCACGCTTGGCGCGGGTCGTCGGACACCAGCCAGATCCGTTCCGGGTCCGGCCCGGCCATCACGTTGAGGTAGTACAGGTCGTACTCGGGCGCGGCCGCAGCCGGACCGTGATAACCGTGCGGCACCAGCGCGATGTCGCCGGTGCGCACCAGCGCCTGGGTGTCGATCTCGCCCGCCGCCGAGGTGTAGCTGGCAAAGCTGCCGAACGCGTCGGCGTCGGCCGGGGCGTGCACACCGCGGGCCGGAGCGACCTCGAAGTAGTAGATCTCCTCCAGCCGCGTTTCGTGCCCCGGCACGTGTTCGTCGTGCTTGTGCGCCGGATGCGAGGACCAGTTGCCGCCGGGCGTGATCACCTCGCACACGATGAACGCGGCCGCGTCCAGCGCCTCCGGGGTGCCGAAGTTGTGCACCTGCCGGGTGTCCCGCCCCGCACCCCGCACCTCCACCGGCACCTCACCGCGTCCCAGATACCGGCTCGGCCTGCGCACGCTGGTGGGCGCCTCCGCGACCGCGACCCGGCCCCGGCCGTGAATGACCAGCCCTTGCCCGACGCCGGCGTAGAGCACATCGGTCGGACCGTCGAACACACTCGCCCGGCCGGCCAGCTCGGTGCTGGTCCCGTCGTGTTCGACGCGGAAACCGCCGGACAGCGGGATGACGATCCGCTCGATGTCCCCGCCCGGCAACTCCAGCGGGCCCTCGCCGAGCACGGCCACCCGCAAGCCGGTGTGCCGCCAGCCGGGCACCGAGGTGTCCACAATGGACTCCCAGTCGGCCCGGGCCAGCGCACCGCGCGGGAAGAACCATTCGTTGCGCACTGTCATAGTGGCGCCGCGCCCCTTCCGTGTCAGTCGTTCCCGGGGAAGCCCAGGTTGATGCCGCCGTGCGAGGGTTCCGGCCACCGGGAGGTGATGGCCTTCTGCTGCGTGATGAACTCGACCCCTTCGGCGCCGTTGATCCAGTGCGGCACGACGGGCAGACCGGTTTCCGTGGTCTCGGTGCTGGCGGCGGTGCCGGTGTTCGTCACGAGAATTCCTTCGGTTGCGAGAACAGGAAAGTCGGTCAGCGGCCGTGCACGAGGGATGCGGCGATGTCGACCGCGCCGGTGACGTCGTCGTCCCGCGGGTAGAGCAGGGTGCGGCCGACGACCAGGCCGTGCACACCCGGCAGCGCCAGGGCCGCGCCCCAGGCCGCATAGGTCTCGTCCGGGTCGCCATCGCCCTCGCCGCCCAGCAGCAGGGTGGGCAGCGTGGCGGCCTCCATGACCCGGTCCATGTCCGGCACGACCGGCAGTTTGAGCCAGGTGTAGGCGGAAGAGGCGCCGAGACCGGAGGCGATCGCGATCGAGGTGATCACCGCTTCCGGGGACAGGTCGTTGACCACCCGCCCGTCGGCCCACCGGCTCATGAAGGGCTCCAGCATGATCGGCAACTTCGCCTGCGCCGAGGCGGTGACCGCGTGCGCGGTCGACTCCAGGGTGCGCACGGTGGCCTGATCGTGCAGGTTGACCCGCACCAGGAGTTTCGCCGCGTCCAGCCGGGCGCCGACCATGGCTTCCACGTCGTAGCCGGTGTAGCGGTCGTCCATCTCGAACACCGCGCCGCGCAGGCCACCGCGGTTCATCGAGCCGACCGCGATCTTGTTCTCCAGCACGCCGAGCAGCGCGAGATCCTCGATGATGTCCGGGGTGCCGAGCACCCCGTCCACGCCGGGCCGGGACAGCGCGAGCGCGAGCCGCCGCAACAGGTCATACCGGCTGGCCATGGCCATCGGCTCGCCGCGCACCCCCAGCGCGCCGCGGGCCGGGTGATCGGCGGCCACGATGAACAGCCGGCCGTCGCCGCGCACCAGCGGCCGGCGCGACCGGGCGGCCAGTGCGGCCGGGATCGCGGCCGGGTTGCCGTGGCGGGTCCGACGCAGCCGGGCGAACGCCTCATCGCTGATCAGCGGTTGCACCCGCTCGGTGAGCTCAGGCGTGGGCACGGTCGAACTCCTTCATCACGTCCTGGACTTCGGTGGTGGTGGGCATCGCCGTGGAGCACTCCCGGCGGCCGGCCACGATCGCGCCCGCGATGTTGGCGAACCGCAGGGTCTTCGCCATCGGCCAGCCCTGGCGCAGTCCGTGGCACAGCGCGCCACCGAACCCGTCGCCCGCGCCGAGGCCGTTGACCACGTCCACCCTGTGTGGCGGCACCTCGACAGCGCCCTCCCGGCTGCGGGCCAGCACCCCGCGCGGGCCCTGCTTGACGATGGCCAGTTCCACCCCGCGCTCCAGCAGCGCGTCCGCGGCCCGGTCCGGTTCGGTCTCCCCCACCGCGATCGCGCATTCCTCGCGGTTGCCGACCGCGACGGTCACCCGCTCCAGCGCGCGCCCGACCTCCTCGGTGGCGGCTTCCGGCGAGGCCCAGAACATCGGCCGGTAGTCCAGGTCGAGCACGGTCAGCGGGACCCGGCCGCGGGCCTGCCAGGCCGCGTGGTGGGCGGCCCGGCTGGGCTCCCGGGACAGTCCGGTGACGGTGGCCCAGAAGATCCGCGCCCGGCCGATCGCCGCCAGGTCCAGCTGATCGGCGGTGATCATCAGATCGGGGGCGATGGGGTCCCGGTAGAAGTACAGCGGGAAGTCGTCGGGCGGGAAGATCTCGCAGAAGGTGACCGGGGTCTTGAGCTCGGGCACGGTCGCCACGAACCGCGCGTCCACGCCGAGCCGCGCCACCTCCCGGCGCGCGTAGCGGCCGAACGGGTCGTCGCCGACCCCGGTGACCACCGCGCTGCGCAGCCCGTGCCGGGCGGCGGCGATGGCCACGTTGGTGGCGCTGCCGCCGAGGTACTTGCCGAACGTCTCGACGTCCTCGAGACCGACACCGTCCTGTAGCGGGTAGAGGTCGACGCCGATCCGGCCGATGGTGATCAGATCGAAGGGTGAGTCCTCCGGCGGTGTGCCCATGCCCGTGCCACTCCTTTGCAACTCGGCCACACCGCCAGCCAACACCACGTACTTTGTTCTGTCAAACTAACAACCGGCCTTACATTCGGACCGCGGAGTGCCCGAAGATGGTCAGCGGATCTCGTAGGTTCCGTCCAGCCGGGCACGGCCGATGACCCGGCCCGCGAGGGCCGCGGTCACGTCGCTCAGAGTGCGACCGGCGGGCAGTTCGAGGGCCTGGTCCAGGGCGAAGAGCTGGAAGACGTAGGCGTGCGGGCCGTGCGATCGGATCGGCAGCGGCCCGGCCCAGCCGCGGCGGCCGAGCGGGCCCTTCCCGTGCCGGAGGCCGGGAATCGGGCTCGGGTTGGTCAGGGCGTTCTCCGGGAGGCCGCCCAGCGCCGGGTCGATGCCCAGGGTGAGCGCATGGGTGGCGGGCTTCCCGAACGGGACGTCCGGATCCTCCACGATCAGCACGAGCTCGGCCGTCCCGGCCGGCGGCGGCGTCCAGCGCAGGGCGGGCGAGATGTTCGCGCCGAACAGCCGGCCGCGATGCTTGTCCGGGATCGGCGCCCCGTGGTCGAAAGCGGGGCTGATCAGGGCGAAGTTCTCCGGGGCCTGGAGATCGGGACGGGCCCAGACCAGGGTGTGGTGACCGGCGCGCCGGTTGCGCAGGACGACGCCGAGGGGATTCGCGGGCATGACATGAGCTCCTGATGTGGTCAGTGGTCGAGGAAGGCGATGATCTCGGCGCTGGTGGCGGTCTCGCCGAGTTTGGGGAAGACCCGTTCCACGCTGTGCCGGTGGAGTTCGGCGTCGGGGTCGGTGATCGCGTCGGTGGCGAGCACGACGTGGTAGCCGTGGTCGTAGGCGGAACGCGCGGTCGATTCGACACCGGAACTCGTGGAGACACCGGCGAGCATGATCTGGGTGACGCCCAGATCGCGCAGCAGCGTGTCCAGGCCGGTGTCGTGGAAGGCGCTGCGGCGGCGTTTGGTGATCAGGTGGTCCCCCGGCTGCCGGTCGAGCTCGTCGATGATGTCCGCGAAGCCCGGGGGAAACGCACCGGTGCCACCGTGCGGGCGACGCCGGTCGGTGCGGCCCGGGGCGCTGCCCGTCACGTTGACCAGCACAACCGGGAAATCGTGCTCGCGAAAGGCCTTCGCCAGCGCGGCCGCGGACGGCACGACGTGCGCGATCGCGTCGGAGACGATCCCCTTCTGCAGATCGACGACGACCAGGGCGGGCTGGGGATCGAGTGTGGTCAGCGGCATGGATTTCCTTTGCGGGATAGGGGAGATGGTCAGGATCGAGCTTCGACGGCCGGAGTCGCGGCCGCCTCGGTTCCGGTCGGCACCGTGTTGCTGCCACGCAGAAGCGAGACGATCGCCGCGAGCAGGCCGAAGACCGCGGACACGGCGAACACGATGATCAGGCCGTCGTGGAACGGGCCGGAGATCAGGGCCGGGAAGAACTCGCGCCCGGTGAGCAGGTTCTGGTTCGCCGGGGTCAGCGAGGACAGCACTCCGTACTGGGACAGCAGGTAGTGCACCGGGTTCACGCCGAGCATGGCCGCGAACAGGGACGAGACCGGCGGCAGGCTCCCGATCTGCGCGGCGATCTGGTGCGAGACGCCGTGCTGGGCCAGGCCGGCGGTGAGGGTGCGGGGCAGGGCGCCGGCCAGGCCCGCCACCATCAGCGACACGAACACCACGATCGACAGCGAGGTGCCGGAGTTCTGGAAGGTGGACCGCATTCCGGAGGCGACGCCGCGGTACTCGGCCGGGACGCTGGACATGATCGCGGAGGAGTTCGGCGAGCTGTACATCCCGATGCCGATCCCGTTCAGGCCGATCAGCAGGGCGAACGCCCAGTACGGGAAGTTCACCGGCAACAGCAGGAGACCGACGAAGCTGATCGCGAACAGGAGCATGCCGCCGGAGGCGAACCAGCGCGCCCCGAACCGGTCGGACAGTGTGCCCGACAGCGGGCCGGCGACGAAGAATCCGGCGGTCAGCGGCAGCAGGAAAATGCCGGCCCAGAACGGCGTCTGGCTGTAGTCGTAACCGTGCAACGGCAGCCAGATCCCTTGCAGCCAGATGATCAGCACGAACTGCAGTCCGCCCTGCGCCAGCCGGGCGATGAAGCCGGTGAGATTGCCTGCGGTGAACGCCCGGATCTTGAACAGCCGCAAGCGAAACAGCGGATCGGCTACGCGCCGCTCGATCAGCACGAACACGACCAGCAGGGCCGCGCCGCCGACCAGTCCCGCGATCACCGCCGGGTTCGACCAGCCCGTCGACTTTCCTCGGTAGGACTGGATTCCGTAGGTGACCGCAACCAGGATCGCGCTCAGGCCGGTCGCGAAGGTGGCGTTGCCCCACCAGTCGATCTGCGCCGGGTTCCGGATTCCCTTGTCCCGCAACCGGAAGTACGCCCACAGCGTGCCCGCGATGCCGACCGGCACGTTCACCCAGAACACCGCCCGCCAATCCCAGGCCGCCAGCAGTCCGCCGAGGGTCAGCCCGACGAACTGCCCGGCGAAGGCCGAGGCCTGGTTCACGCCAAGGGCGAAGCCGCGCCGTTCCCGGGGGAACGCGTCGGTCAGGATCGCCGCCGAGTTGGCCGAGAGCATCGAGCCGCCGAACGCCTGCAGGAAGCGCCAGCCGATCAACCACAACGCCGCGTGCGCACCGGAGAAGGGATCCAGGGACAGCAGGATCGAGGCCACCGTGAACACGACAAAGCCCAGGTTGTAGATCCGGACCCGGCCCAGGATGTCGCCCAGCCGCCCGAGATTCACCACGAACACGGCCTGCACCAGCCGATAGCCCATGATCATCCACAGCAGGTAGGCGATGTTGGCCGGAGCCAGCGGATCGAGATGAATGCCGTTGAAGATGGCCGGCAGGGCGATCAGGATGATCGATCCGTCCAGGCTCGACATGAACACGGCCATCGTCGTGTTCGTCAGTGCCACCCACCGGTAGCGGTCCGTGGACGGCCGCGCCGCTCTGCCTGACTGGTTACGCATCACTTCTCCGGCTCACCACGCGCCCATGTGTTTAGGTATACGAAAGACTCTCTTAGGTATACTAATGAGCCATGCGGCAGAAGGCAACCGACGGGGCGTCCGAGGAAGCCGACCTCGGGGTGCAGGTGCGCTCCGCCGTCGGCCGCCTGTACCGGCGTTTCCGCAGCGAGCAGCCGGAGGGCAGCCTCGGCGACGCGGCCTTCTCCGTGCTGACCCACCTGTACAAACGCGGGCCGCGGACGCTCACCGAGCTCAGCGAGCACAATCGGGTCTCCCCGGCCTCCATGAGCCAGACCGTGAACCGCCTGACCTCGGCCGGCTACGCCGTGCGCACCCGCGATCCGGCCGATGGCCGCAAGGTGCTGTTCAGCGCCACCGAGGAGGGCAACGAACTGGCCAGTGCGGCCCGGGCCCAGCGCAACGCCTGGCTCGACGGACAGCTACAGGCCCTCAGCGCCGAAGACCGCGCGGTCATCGCCCGGGCCGCCGCGCTGCTCAGCGCCATCGCCGACGCCTGATCAGCCTCCTGAACACTGCGAATCCGTCGTCGTCATCGCCCGCACCACCCAGGAAGCGATCGTGGTCAACCTCGACGGCCTCGACCAGCCGGAAGTCCACATCGGACAGTCGGACCCGCACTGACGGCTCAGCCCAGCGACGCGCTGGCCGCTCGCAGCTCATCCAGGGCGGCGAGCGCGTATCCGGCGAGCTCGTCGCCGGCGTCACCCTGGGACCAGGCGGCGTACCCCCGTTTGAAGGCGAGCACACCCAGCTCACTGGCCAGCGCCGCGGTCGGATCGGGGACACCCCGAGCGATCAGCGCGCTGGTCATGTCGGCCGCGAGGCTGACCGATTTGAGGGCGTCCCGCTCCTGAAGTTCCGCGCTGGCCGCGATGGCCGCCTTCAGGCGCGGCGCGAGCTGGCGGCTGACCGGGCCCATCGCGGTCGAGGCGCGCTCGAGACCGGCGGCGATCGCCTCGAGTGGGCTGGCGTCCTCGGGCGCCTCGGCGATTCCCTCGGCCAGCAGCCGGCTGAGTAACTCCTGCCCGGCCACCAGAAGCTCGCGCTTGTCGGGAAAGTGCCGGAAGAACGTGCTCTTGGTGACACCGGCCCGCTCAGCGATCTGCGCGACCGTGGTGGCGTCGTACCCCTGCTCGGTGAACAGGTCGACGGCCGCCCCGACGAGGCGTTCGCGCGCGCCCGGCTCCCACCGACTCATGGGTCCATCATAAGTGATGGGACAAGAGTCCCATGGCCGTGCTAGCGTGATGGGACAAGAGTCCCATCACTCGCGGGAGAATTCCATGCGCGTCTTCGTCACCGGTGGCACCGGCCTGATCGGGTCGGCCGTCGTCCCCGAACTGGTCCGCGGCGGCCACACCGTCCTCGCCCTTGCCCGCTCCGACAAGTCCGCACAGGTCGCCCAGGATCTCGGCGCCGAGCCCATCCGCGGCGGTCTGGCCGACCTGGACGTGCTGCGGGCCGGTGTCGCTCAGGCCGACGGCGTGATCCACCTGGCCTTCGGCAACGACTTCAGCAGCGCCGAGGCCATCGCCAAGACGGTCGCCGAGGAGACCGCCGCCCTGACCACCCTCGGCGAGGAGGTCGTCGGCACCGACCGCCCCTTCGTCACCGTCTCGGGCACGCCCTACGTGCCGGGCCGCGTCTCCACCGAGCTGGACCCGCCCTCGACCAACGGGCCGGTCGGTGGCCGCGGCCGCGCGGTCATGGCCACCCTGGACCTGGCCTCCCGCGGGGTCCGGACCTCAGCGGTGCGCCTGCCGCGCACGGTGCACAACGAGGGCACCGGCGGGTTCGCCGGCCTGCTGACCAACATCGCCCGCCAGAGCGGAGTGTCCGGCTACCCGGGCGACGGCACCCAGCGCTGGCCGGCCGTGCACGCGCTCGACGCGGCCGTCCTGTTCCGGCTCGCCCTGGAGCAGGCCGAGCCCGGCACCTCCTGGCACGCCGTGGCCGACGAGGGAGACAAGGTGCGGGACATCGCGGCGGTCATCGGCCGGCGCCTTGGCCTGCCGGTCGAGCCGGTGCCCGCGGAGACCTTCGGCCCGCTCGGCCAGATCTTCTCGGCCGACCAGCCCTCCTCCAGCACCCACACCCGGCAGGCGCTGGGCTGGGAACCCAAGCATCCCAGCCTGTTGGCGGACCTGGAGAACATCCAGCCCTGACCGGCACGGCCAGCACCAACAGACGGCCAGCACCAACAGGTGGTCCCGGCATGGCGCTCGCGGCGACGCCGGCCGGCGCGTGGCCTCAGTGCGTGAAGGCGCGCCGGTAGGCGGTCGGGGTGGTGCCCAGCGCCCGTCGAAAGTGCAGTCGCAGGTTGGCGGCGGTGCCCAGCCCACAGTCGCGCGCCACTCGATCGACCCCGTGATCGGAGGTTTCCAGCAGTTCCCGGGCCCGGCCGAGCCGGGCGTTGAGCAGCCACTGTAACGGGGTCGTGCCAGTCTCCTCGGTGAACCGGCGCATGAACGTGCGTTGCGAGACGCCCGCGTGCCGGGCCAGCACGCGCAGGGTGAGCGGTTCGTGCAGCCGGTGCAGGGCCCAGCCCCGCGTCTCGGCCAGCGACGCCTCCCCGGCGACCGGGACCGGAGCCGGCACGTACTGGGCCTGCCCGCCGTCGCGATGTGGGGCGGCCACCAGTCCCCGGGCGATCTGGTTGGCCACGCCCGCGCCCAGGTCGCGGCGCACGATGTGCAGGCACAGGTCGATGCCGCAGCACACCCCGGCCGAGGTGAGCACATCGCCCTCGTCGACGTAGAGCACATCGCGGTCGACCGTGACGGCCGGAAAGTCCCGCTCGAGAGCGTCGATGTGCTTCCAGTGGGTCGTGGCGTGCAAACCGTCCAGCACGCCCGCCGAGGCCAGCGGGTAGGCGCCCGTGCAGATCGACACCACCCGCTTGCCCCGATCCCGGGCCTCGGCCAGCACGTCGAGGATGGCCTGCGGCGGCCGGACGAGTGGCTCGAAGCCCGGCACGATCACCGTGTCGGCGGCTCGCACCTGCGCCAGATCCCCGCCTGCGACCAGCGCGAAGCCCGCGGTGGTGGTCACCGTCGAATCGAGCGCGCACACGGTCACCTCGTAGGGCGTCTCCGGCCGGGCGGTGAAGATCTGCGCCGGGATCGCCAGGTCGAGCGGGGTGACCCCGTCCAGCGCCAGCACAGCGACTCGATGCATGGCAATATTCTATCGAATCCAGGCAACCTTGCCACTGGCCAGGTCAGGGCGCTACCAGCGACGCTGGAGACCATGACCGGAACCACACCCACTGACCCGGCCCGTGCGCCGGCCACCGACCTGATCACGCTGCCCGGCACTCCACTGGTCGATGCCGTCCTGCGCCTGATCCGAGCGGTGGAAACCCCGTCCGTTTTCAACCACAGCATCCGCAGCTACCTGTTCGCCCGGCTGGTGGGCGCTCGCCTGCGCCTGGCCGCCGGGCGCGACTACGACGACGATCTGCTGTTCGCGGCGTGCGCCATGCACGACCTCGGCGTGGCGGCGGATGGCCCGCACCGGCAACGATTCGAGGTCGAAGGCGCCGACCGGGCCGCCGAGTTCCTCGTCGAACACGACGTGTCCGCGGCCGACGCCGACCAGGTCTGGCAGGCCATCGCCCTGCACACCTCCGCGGGCATCGCCGACCGCCGCGGCCCGCTGTGCGTGCTGGTCCGGGAGGGCGTCGCCGTCGATTTCGGCGGCGCACTGGCCAGCGAGCACCTCGACGCCGTCACCGACGACCAGGCCGACGCCCTGCACTCCGCCTATCCCCGGCTGGACATGATCCGTTCCCTCACCGACGCGATCGTCGCGCAGGCCAAGAAAAATCCCCAGAACGCGCCCCGCTACGCGATTCCCGGTGAATTCCTCCGCGAACGCGAATCCTTCGGCCGGACCCGGTTGGAACACGCCTGCCGCTCGTCCCGCTGGGGTAACTGAATCAACAAACAGAAAGTAAGGGAATCTCCACAATGACCACCTACGCCGTCGAGATCCCCGAGGACTCCGCGGTCTTCGGCCAGACCCGCAGTGCCTTCGCCAACTTCGGCTACTCCGCAGCGGTCCGTTCGCACGGGCTGCTGTTCATCGCCGGCACGATCGGCCGCCGCGCGGACGGAACCATCGCGGAAACCATCGAGGAACAAACCGAAATCGCCATCGGGCGCATCGAGGAAATCCTCCGACTGGAAAACCTCGACCTCACCGCATTGGTCGACGTCACCAGCTACCACGTCGACATTCACCAGCACATGCCCGGATTCCTCAAGGCCAAGCAGCGCCTCGTCAACCCGCCCTTCCCGACCTGGTCGCTGATCGGCGTCAGCGGCCTGGCCAGCCCGGGACTCCTGGTGGAAATCCGCGCCACCGCCGCCTACCCCGAGGACCTGTCTCGTTAGGACGCCCCACCCGGCCGCCCGTCATCAGTTCTCGCTGACGGGCGGCCGCGGCCGAACGATGCGGACAGTCCATTAAGGACTGACGATGACATATAAACACCTTCCGTTGACAGAAAACTCGCCGAGTGTGGACGGAAGGCGTGCCGGGACTCCCTTGACGCTCGAATGTGGTCTAGTCCAATATGAGGAAATCGACCACGTGGCGACCGCAGGATGACGGCGCATGGCCCGCGCCTTTCCCCCATCACCGAGCCAGGATGTGACGCGATGTCCCGAATTTCCCAAGCAGTGGGCGTGATCACCGGCGGCGTAGTGGTCGCGGCGTGTACCGGCCTCGCGATGTCGGCGCACGCGGCAGACCCGCACGCGGCCACCCCGCATACGGCGGCCGCGGCCTTCCCCACGCATGTTTCCGCGCCCTATGTGGACACCGGACTGAGCAACACCACGCTGACCTCGGTGGCCAGCAGCTACGGCACGAAGTACTTCACACTGGCCTTCGTCGACGGCGCGGGCTGCCAGTGGTCCATGCCGGACACCTCGGGCTGGCAGTCGCAGATCAGCGCGCTGCGCTCCGCGGGCGGTGACGTGAGCATCTCCTTCGGCGGCTACACCACCGACACCAACGGCACCGACCTGGGCAATGCCTGCGGCTCCGCGGCCGACGCAGCGGCGCAGATCGAGAACGTGGTGTCCACGTTCAACGTCAGCCGGCTCGACTTCGACATCGAGTCCAGCGAGCTGACCAACACCGCCGACGTCATTAAGACCAGCCAGGCGCTGGCCCAGGTCAAGTCGTGGGCCTCGGGCAACGGCACCCCGTTGTCGATCTCCTACACGCTGCCCGTGCTGCCCACCGGGTTGACCTCCGACGGCCTTGCGGTGCTGACCAACAGCCAGCAGAACAACTTCACCCCGGACCTGGTCAACGTCATGACCATGGACTACGGCAGTTCGGGCACGGAGATGGGCGACGCGGCCGACCAGGCCCTGGACGCCACCGCGGGCCAACTGGCCAGCACCTACAACATCTCCTCCGACAAGGCCTACGCGATGCTCGGCAGCACCCCGATGATCGGCCAGAACGACTCGGCCGGGGAGATCTTCACCCTCGCCGACGCGTCGACCGTGGAGTCCTACGCGGCATCCAAGGGCATCGCCCAGTTGTCCTTCTGGGCCGAGGGCCGGGACAACGGCGGCTGCGCCGGTTCGACCACAGCCAGCTCGACCTGCAGCGGCGTGAGCCAGAACGACGGCGACTTCACCACCGCGTTCCAGAAGTTCGCAGGCTGAGACAAAACTGACAAGCGCTGGTCGGGACGGGTTGACACAACCGTCCCGACCAGCGCCCGGGTACGGCCACGGTCACCGGCGGGGCCACAGCGTAGGTCGCTCGGCCGCCGAAGGGGAATCAGCCTGTCTGATTCCGGCCAGCTTGCCGGACGGGCGTTGACCCTGCGCCGCGCGCGTTGCGAGCATCGGGGGACTCAACGGGGAGGCTCGCATGGCACCCACATCCCGACGGGCGTTCGTCGCCGCCACCGGCGCGGCATTGGGACTGGCCGGATCGGTCCTGGTCGCACCCAGTGCACCGGCCTCGCCCGCACCGGCCCGATCGGACCCCGGCTTCGGCAGTTCCTTCCCGGTCGGACCGTGGCGGCGCAGCCCGGCCAATCCGGTGCTGACCGCGGATCCCAGCCATACCTGGGAATCGAAGTACGTCTTCAACCCGGCCGCGATCATCCGCAACGGACTGATCCATCTGCTGTACCGGGCACAGGGCGACGATCTGGTGTCGCGCATCGGATTGGCCTGGAGCCGCGACGGCGTGCGCTTCCAGCGGCTGGCCGATCCGGTCGTCGAGCCGGATTCCACTGTGGACAGTCACGGCTGCGAGGATCCGCGGGTCGTGCAGGTGGGTTCGACCTACTACCTCACCTACACCGCCTACGACGGCACCAGCGCCCGGCTGAGCCTGGCCACCTCCACCGATCTGCGCAACTGGACCAAACACGGCCCGATGTTCGGCGACTTCGTCACTCCCGGCAACAGCAAACCGTGGTCGAAATCGGGCGCGATCCTCACCACCCCGATCAACGGCCAGTACTACATGTACTTCGGTGACCGGGGAATCTTCCCCGCCACCTCACCGGATCTGTTGACCTGGACGCCGTCCACGACAGCGGTGGTGCCGATGGAGAGCAACGACTTCACCCGGTCCCTGACCGAGGCCGGCCCGCCGCCGGTGCTCAACGCCGACGGGCGGATCGTGCTGCTGCACAACGCGGCCGAACCGTTCGGCAAGGCGCTGCGCTACTCGCCCGGGCAGGTCCTCATCGACCCGGCCACCCCGACCACCACCCTGGCCCGGATGACCCAGCCCTACCTGACTCCGGAGACGCCGTACGAGACGGCCGGTCAGGTGCCGAACACGATCTTCACCGAGGGTCTGGTGAAGCTGGGCGACCAGTGGCTGATCTACTACGGCGCGGCGGACACGGTCGTCGCTCTCGCCACCTACCGGCCCATGGCGTAGAACTCGGCGTTCGGCTTCAGCGCCATCAGGTGCGCCAACCGGTTCGAGGTGGCGAAGAACGCCGTGATCGCGCCGACATCCCAGATCTCGTCGTCGGTCAACCCGGCCGTGCGCGCGTCGTCGATGTGTTTCTGGTTGAACAGCTCGGGTTCCCGGGTCAACGCGAGAGCCAGGTCGACGATCGCGCGTTGCCGGGCATCCAGTTCGGCGCCCCAGGGGTTGGTGGCCACCTGGTCGGAGAGTTGCGGATCCTTGGTCCGGATGCGCAGGATCGCGCCGTGCGCGACCACGCAGTAGGTGCAGTGGTTCGCCCCCGAGGTCGCGACCACCACCAGTTCGCGCTCGGCCTTGCTCAGGCCATCGGATTTCGCCATCAGGATGTCGTGATAGTCCATGAACGCCCGCAGCTCGTCCGGCCGGTGTGCGAGCGCGCGGAAGACGTTGGGCACGAACCCGGACTTCTCCTCGATCTCCCCGATCCGCTCGCGAAGATCCTCAGGCAGGTCGGCCACCTCGACGACGCCGAATCGACTGTCGGCCACGATCTCCTCCTCGAACGCTGCTGCTGGTCCCCTCGAGCCTATCCAGGATGGCCGAAACCGCGGCGCACTCCGCGTCGGCCAGCGAATCGCCGTAGGCCGCGCGCTCCTGGGTGAGGTGGGCCAGCCCGGCGATGGCCCGATAGCCGACCAGGCAACGCACTCCGTCGTCATCGGCCACTTCGGCCGCGCGGGCCAGCAGCTGATCGGCCGCGGCCGAGTTGCCGATGCGCTCGCTGTCCAGGGCGAGAGCGACCAGGTCCAACGCGCGGCTGCCCAGCCCGAACTCGTCCCAGTCGACCACGCCGGTGATCCGCGTGCCGTCGGTCAGGATGTTGGACAGGTTCAGGTCGTTGTGGGTGTAGTCGGCCGGTGGCAGCCGCAGGCCCCAGACCGGCCGCAGCCAGTTTCGCAGTCGGGTACACAGCACACCGGCCCGCGCGCAGGCCCGGGGCGCGTCGGCCCACACCTCATTCCCAGTCGTCGAACAGCACGTTGGCGAGGTAACCGGCGAAATCCCGTTCCCCGGCTGCGATTCCGGCATCGGCCTGCAGTTCGACCAGCCGCAGCAGCGCCGCCGGCATCGGCCCGTCCAGTGAGGTCAGCGGACGGCCGGGCAGCCGGTGCTGGACGAACACGTGCCAGCCGTCGCCGACCATCCCCTGGCACAGAATCGTGGGCGCCGGATACCCGCGAGCCGCCAGCACCGGCAGGTGTGCGGCGCACCAGCGCGTCTTGTCCTGGGCTCGGCCCTCGTCGCTGTCCCTGATCTTGACCACGATCGGACCGGCTCCCGGCGCGCGGGCGGCCCAGGTCATCCGCGACCGTCGCACGGACGTGAGCGGTTCGCCGTCGGACACCGGCTCCCCCAGTTCCCGGGCGACCAGTCGGCGAACCTCGCTCCACGTGGGTACGTCAGCCACGCATGAATCCTAGGCCCGGCAACGCATTAGCCGCACGGCCATTATGTGCTGATGGCGAAGCCGGAGTCGGCGAGCGCGGTGGCCCAGCCGACGGACCGGTCGAGCCGGACGCCGTCGAAGGTGACGAACGAGCCGACGCCGGTCTGGGTGGTGATCAGTTCGCCGCGTTGCGGCTCGGACAGCGCGCTGCGGACCGTGCCCCGGCTGATCTGGTAGCGCTGGGCCAGTTCGTTCTCCCCGGGCAGCTGCTCCCCCTGGACGAGCCTGCCCGAGTGGATCTGCCGCGTGAGCTCGGCGACGAGCCGGTCCCGCTCGCCGAACCTGATCGGAAACCGGGAAGGCGTTAGTATCAACAGCGGTCGGTGTCGGGCAAGGAGGTGACCTGTGGCGGAACGCCGAATCGGCTCGCCGGAAGCGAAGAATCGCACCGCGCTGCTGGACGCGGCCGAGCAACTCATGCTGGACGAGGGCTACGCGGCGGTCACCTCGCGCCGAGTCGCCAGCAAGGCCGGGCTCAAGGCTCAGCTGGTGCACTACTACTTCCGCGACATGGACGAGCTGTTCCTCGCGCTGTTCCAGCGCCGGGCCGAGGAAGGCCTGGCTCAGCAACAGAAACTGCTGGAGTCCCCGCGGCCGCTGCACGCGTTGTGGGAGTTCAGCATCGACAACACCAGCGCCACCTTCACCATGGAAATGGCCGCGCTGTCCAACCACCGCAAGGCATTGCAGGCCGAGGTGGTCCGCTACTCGGAGCTGTTCCGGATCGCCCAACTGGACGCCGTCACCACCATCCTCGAGCGCAACAAGGTCTCCCCCGACGCGTGCCCGCCCGCGAAGCTGGTCGTGCTGATGACCGCGTTGGGCCGCATTCTCGGCCTGGAACAGAACATGAAGTTCTCGTTGGCGCACCAGGAAACCCTCGAATGGTTCGAGCGTTACCTTGACAAGCTCGAACCACCCGGGGGACAACGTCCCGCGCGCAGGAAACGCGCTACTTGAGCATGGCGCCCGCGTCCACCGGCAGGGCGACACCGGTGATGTAGCGGGCCTCGTCGGAGGCCAGGAACAGCACCGCGTTGCTGATGTCCTCGGCATCGACCCACGGGACCGGCAGCATGTGCGCCAGTTGGGACAGCGGCGCGAAATCCTCCTTGGTCGGGTGCTCCAGATCGGGCCGGAACATCTTGAAGGTCGCGTCGTTCATCACCATCGGCGTGCTCACCTGGGTCGGGTGCACCGAATTGACCCGGATGTTGTGCTGCGCCAACTCCACGGCCAGGGTGCGCATGATGCCGACCACGCCGTGCTTGGCCGCCACGTAGTGGCCCACGTTCGGATACGCCTTCAGCCCGCCGACCGAACTGGTCAGCACGAAGGCACCGCCCGCTCCGCCGTTGACCACGTGCGGAATGGCCGCCTTGGCGGACAGCCACACCCCGGTCATGTTGACGCCGATCATGTCGCCCCAGGTCGTCTCGTCCATATCGGCCAGCGCGGCGCCGGTGGTGCCGATGCCGGCGTTGGCCACCACGATGTCCAGCCGGCCCAACCGGTCCACGCCCTCGTCGACGGCCTTCTTCAGGGCCGGGTAGTCCCGGACGTCGACCTGGCCGGCCACCATCCGCCGCCCCTGCTTTTCCACCAGGGCAACGGTTTCGTCCAGGTCTTCCGGGGTCGACATGGGGAACGGCACGCCGTCCAGCTGTTTGCAGACGTCGACGGCGATGATGTCGGCGCCCTCCTGCGCCAGTCGTACCGCGTGGCTGCGACCCTGTCCCCGGGCCGCGCCGGTGACGAACGCGACCTTTCCCTCAACCCGTCCCGACATCGTGCACCTCGCCCTTCGATTCGCTTGTCGCCTGGTCGGCCGCGGCTCGCACGGCCTTGAGAATTCCCTGATATCCCGTGCAGCGGCACAGATTTCCCGACAGTGCCTCGCGAATGGCCTCGTCGCCGGGATCCGGGTGGTCGCGCAGGAACGCGGTGACCGACACGACGAAACCCGGTGTGCAGAACCCGCACTGCAGTCCGTGCTGATCGCGGAACGCCGCCTGCACCGGGGACAGTCCGCCGTCCGGTGCCGACATCCCTTCCACCGTGGTGATGTCCGCACCATCGGCCTGGACCGCGAACACCAGACAGGCCCGCACGGCCTGCCCGTCCAGCAGCACGCTGCACGCGCCGCACACCCCGTGCTCGCAGCCCAGGTGGGTGCCGGTGAGCCGGCAGTGCCCGCGCAGGAAGTCGGCCAGCGTCAGCCGGGGCGCAACCGTTGCCCGGTAGGGCTTGCCGTTGACGCGCAGTTCGATGTCCAGGTCAGTCACCGGCGGCCTCCCGAACGGCCCGTTGCCAGGCCCTGCTCACCATGGCGGCACCGACCTGCTTGCGGTACTCTCCGTCACCGTGCAGATCCGTCGGCGCCGAGGTCACCGACGACATCGCCAACTGTCCAGGTTCGGCCCTGTCCACTTCGGATATCAGCTGACCGGTCATCGCCACTTCCGCTTCGGTCGCCCGCAACGCGGTCGAGCCGAGACCGAAAAGCCCGATGGCGCAACGCACAACGCGATCGGCGTCGTCGAGTTCGACCGCCACGGTCGCGCCGGCGATGGCGAAATCGCCGTGCCGCCGGGCGAATTCCTCCACCGCGAACCCGCACCGGCCCGCCCACATCGGAAACCGGACGCCGGTCAGCAGCTCGTCGGCCTCCAGGTCCGTGCTCCACACCCCGGTGAAGAACTCCGCGGCCGGGATCGTGCGCGGTCCGCGGACCGACAGCGCCTCGAACTCGGCGTCCAGGGTGATCGCGACGGCCGGGTACTCGGCGGCCGCGTCGGCGTGGGCCAGCGAGCCGCCGATGGTGCCCCGGTTGCGGATCTGGAAGTGGCCGATCAGCGGGGTGGTCAGGGCCAGCAACGGCACCGACGTGTGGACCTCGGCGGAGCGCTCGACAGCGGCCTGCGTGGTGCCCGCGCCGATCCACAGCGCGCCGTCCTCCCGCCGGATACCCCGGAGTTCGGCGATGCGGCGCAGGTCGACCAGGTGCGCGAAGAAGGCCAGGCGCAGGTTGAGCATGGGCACCAGGCTCTGCCCGCCCGCGATCGGCTTCGTGTCCTCGCCCAGCTCGGTCAGCAACGCCACGGCCTGCCCGGCCGTCTCGGGCGCGTGGTAGTCGAACGCCGCCGGTTTCATCCCTGCACCTCCGCGTTGCGAAGCAGCGCGACGATCGCCGACGGGCTCACCGGCAGCCGGGTGACCTCCACCCCGAACGGCGCCAGCGCGTCCGCGACCGCGTTCACCACGGCCGGCGGCGCCCCGATCGCACCACCCTCGCCGACTCCCTTGTAACTCCCCGGCCCCGGGCTGGGTGTCTGCACGTGTCCGTACTCGATCACCGGAACCTCGGTGCTGGTGGGCAGGAGATAGTCCAGAAACGTTGTGGTGACCGGGTTTCCGTCCTCGTCGTAGGCCAGGTGCTCGAACAGCGCGCCGCCGATGCCCTGCACACTGCCGCCGGCGATCTGGCCCTCCACCACGCTCGGGTTGATCATCGGGCCGCAGTCCTCGCTGACCACATAACGCAGCAGCCGCACCGCGCCGGTGACCACGTCCACCTCGCAGGTGCACACGTGGGTGGCGTTGGCCCACACGATCGGGCTGCGCCCGCGATAGCGGCCGCTGGCCTCCAGACCGGCGGGCACGTCCGGCGGCAGCTGTTCCGGCTGGAAATAGGCGATCGAGGCGATCTGGGCCAGCGAGATCCCGGCCGACGGCACGCCGCGCACCCCGGCCCGGCTGTGCGCCAGTTCGATGTCCTCGGTCGCCGCCTCCAGTTTGTGCGCGGCGATGGCCACGATCCGCTCGCGCAGCACCGCCGCTGTCTCCCCCACCGCGCCCGCGGTCATCGAGCCCGATCGGCTGCCCTGGGTGCCCGCGCCGAACGGGGTGACCGCGGTGTCGCCCTGGATGGTGTGCACGTCGGCGATGTCCACGCCCAGCGCGTCGGCGGTCAGCTGCACGACGGTGGTCTCGATGCTGTTGCCGGCCGAGCCGCCGGCCACGTAGACGTTGACCGCGCCGGAGGGCTCGATGCGGATGGTGGCGCCCTCGGTCCCGTAGAAGCCCATCGCGGTCGCCGTGGGCTCGACATAGCTGCACGTGCCGATGCCGAGGTAGCGCCCGTTGGCCCGAGCCGCCTCTTGTTCCTGCCGGAAAGTCTCGTAGTCCACCATCTCGATGGCCAGTTCGAAGGTTTCCCGCGGAGACATGTCGCTGTAGGGCATGCCGTTGGGATTGGCGCACGGGAGATCCTCGGCCCGTAACATGTTGCGGCGGCGCAGTTCCACCGGATCGAGGCCCAGTTGCCGCGCGGCGATGTCCAGCAGCACCTCCCGGGCCAGCGACTCGTACTGCCAGGGCCCGCGGTAGGCGCCGCGACCGACGGTGTTGGAGAACGCGGCCCTCGTGGTGAAGGTGGCGGCCGGCACCCGGTACGGGCCGGGGAACAGCATGCCGACCGCCGCGCCGGTTTGGATCGGCGGCTGGACCGGGTACGCGCCCGCGTCCTGCACGTGGTCGATGGCCGCGGCCAGGATGGTGCCATCGGCGGCGAAGGCCATCCGCGCGTCCCCGTGTTCGTGCCGGGCCTGCCCGGCGCACATCAGGTTCTCCCGCCGGTCCTCGATCCATTTGAGCGCACCGGAAACCTTGCGGACGGCCAGCAGCACGCACATCTCCTCGCGCTGGGGCGCCACCTTCTGCCCGAAGCCGCCGCCGGTGTCGCGCATCAGCACGCGCACCTGATGCTCGGCGATGCCCAGCAGCCGCGCGCTGAACATGCGCACCTCGTGCGGGGCCTGGGTGGCGGCCCAGATGGTCAGCTCCCGTTCCGGCGCCGACCATTCCGCGACCAGGCCGCGGGTTTCCATCGGCACCGGGGCGTAGGACTGCTGGTGGATCGTGCGCCGCACCACCTGGTCGGCGTTGTCGAAGAGGTCCGCGAGTTCGCTCGCGGGGCGGCCGCCGAGTTCGCCGGCCGAATTGCCGGGATAGCCGGCGTGCACCAGTTCCGGCGAGTCGAACGCCGTTGTGTAGTCGGCGATCGGTGGCAGCGGGTCGTAGTCCACGGCCACCAGATCGGCCGCATCCTCGGCGACATAGCGGTCCACCGCGACCACCAGCGCCACCGGGTCACCGACGAACCGCACCTCGTCCTGGGCCAACGGCGGCCGGGGTGTGTCGGGCATGTCCGGGCCGAACGAGGTGTACCACTGCTGGCGCACGTCCGGGTTCAGGTCGGCGGCGGTGAATACCGCGTGCACGCCCTCCAGCGCCAGCGCCTCGGTGGCGTCGACACCGAGAATCTTCGCTCGGGCCATGGGACTGCGCACGAAACACGCGTGCAGCATGCCGGGACGCGCGATGTCGTCGACATAGGTGCCGCGACCGGTCAGCAGTCGGCTGTCCTCCACCCGGTTCACCCGGGCCCCGGCATACCGTGCGGCCGGCACGGTCATCGGGGGACGACCGGAAAGAAGTTCGATCCGCACACCACAGGAGTTCCTCCCGGTCGACGGTGACACGAGCTGCTGAGCGACCGCCCAGCATCGCCGGATATCTGTTTAACACGGCCGACGGTCGCCGTCAATCAGTCCGGGTCGCGCCCGTGGACGACCGCTGCCGGACACCCTTTGCGACCAGTTGACATCGCGCTGTAGCGCATGTTAAACAAGTGCTCAGCACAGTTTGAGCAGTCGCTTAGCATCGATGATTTCGCTAGGCCCCACGCCGATTCTCGAACCGTATCCGACAGCAACGGAGCTGACGTGAGCACGATCGGTTGGCCCGCGCGCACCGGCGCCCTGCTGGACGCCATCGGCGATCAGGTCCTGTTCTACGGCCGGGCCTACGGCTGGACCTACCGGGCGATTCGACGCTACCGCAAGGAAATCCTCCGGCAACTGGCCTCGGTGAGCTTCGGCCGTGGCGCGCTGGCCCTGGTCGGCGGCACGGCGATGATCGTCGCCTTCCTCACCGCCACCACCGGTATCGAACTGGCCGTCCAAGGCTATTCGCAGCTGACCAACATCGGCATCGACGCGCTGCTCGGCTTCGTCTCCGCCTACGTCAACACCCGGATCGCGGCCCCACTGGTGGCGGGCATCGCGCTGGTGGCCACGGTCGGCGCCGGATTCACCGCGGAACTCGGCGCGATGCGGATCAACGAGGAGATCGACGCGCTGGAGGTGATGGGAATTCCCTCGATCCCCTATCTGGTCACCACCCGCGTCGTCGCCGGACTGATCGCGGTCACCCCGCTCTACGTGATCTCCCTGGTGATGGCCTACACGCTGACCCGGCTGACCACGACCGTGCTTTATGGCCAGTCACCCGGCACCTACGATCACTACTTCAGCACTTTCCTTGTGCCACAGGACATCGTGAGCTCGTTCGCGGTGGTGTTCGTGATGGCCGTCGTGATCATCTCGGTGCACTGCTACTACGGGTACCGCGCCTCGGGCGGCCCAGCTGGGGTCGGGCACGCGGTCGGCCACGCGGTGCGCGCCTCCCTGGTCGGCATCATGTTCGTCGCCCTGGGCATGAGCCTGATCCTGTACGGCAACTCCGACACGCTGCACATCGCGAGGTGAGGATGCGCGAGACAGTGCAGCGCAGGCGCCAGCGGCTGTTCGGGCTCGCCGGCGTTCTCGTGCTGGGCCTGTCCGTCTTCTTCGTCTATGCCTCCTACACCGAGCTGTTCAGTCCCGTGGTGCACGCCCAGGTGATCGCCGACCGCAGCGGCCTGGAACTGGACGACAAGGCGGATGTGACGCTGCGCGGGATGAAGGTCGGCGAGGTCCGCGCGGTCACCATCGTCAACGGCCAGGCGGTGATCGACATCGCCATCGACCGCCAGTACGTGGACGTGATCCCCGGCAATGTTGGCGCGGACATCGACGCGCCCACCTTGTTCGGCGCGAAGTTCATCAACCTGTTGCCGCCCAGCGCACCCAGCGCCCAACCGATCGCGGACGGCACGGTGATCCACTCGTCCCAGGTGAGCACCGAAACGAACTCGCTGTTCGGCAATCTCATGTCGTTGCTGACCGCGGTGAAACCGGCCGAGCTCGACGCCACCCTCGGCGCGGTGGCCACCGCGTTGCAGGGCCGGGGCGCGCAACTGGGCTCGTTCATCAGTGATCTCAACGGGTATCTCACCCATTTCAACCCGACATTGCCCGCGGTGAACCAGGATCTGGCCGCGCTGCCGGACGTGACCGGCACCTATGCCGCGGCCGCGCCCAACCTGGTGCACATCCTCGGCAACGTCACCACCACGAGCAAAACCCTGCAGGACAAGCAGGCCGGTCTGGCCGCCCTGCTGCTGAGCGTCACCCGGGTGTCCAACGAGGGCGCCTCGGTACTCGACGACAGCGGCCAGCAACTGGTCGACGCGTTCGAAACCCTGCGCCCGACGACCCAACTGCTGGCCTACTACTCGCCGGAATTCCCCTGTCTGCTGGCCAACATCAACCTGATGCGCTACTCCAGCCTGGTCAACGTCGGAGGCCAGTACAACGGCATCCACGGCTTGGTCACGTTCATGCCCGGACAGGCCGGTTACCAGCCCGGCGTGGACGATCCGAAGGTCGCCGCGAGCGGGCCGCCCAAGTGCTATCCGGGCGGGGTGGTCGGCGAGCCGTACGTGCCGTTCGACGACGGCACGCACTCGGTCGACTTCAACCGGACGACCACCACGGTCGTCACCCCGATGGAACTGGCGCAGGAACTGCTGGGTTCGGCCATCACCCCGTTCGTGGCCGGGGGTGGCAAGTGAAGACCACCGGGCTGTTGATCAAGGCGGGGATTTTCGCCACCGTCGCAGTGGTGCTGACCGGAGCGCTGGTGCTGACCTTCGGCGATGTCAGCCTCGGCTCCAGCACCACCTACCGGGCGATCTTCACCGACGTGTCGGGGATGAAGTCGGGCAGTGACGTCCGGGCCGCCGGGGTGACCATCGGCCGGGTCAGCGGGCTGAAACGGTTGCCGGACAACACCATCGAGGTCACGTTCAGCGCGCAGGACGAGATCCCGCTGACCACCGGCAGCACCGCAACCATCCGCTACAAGAACCTGGTCGGCGACCGGTTCCTGCAACTGGGCCCCGGCCCGGGACCGGCCCTGCCGCCCAATGGCGTGCTGCCGAAGACACAAACGCACCCGGCGCTGGATCTGGACGAACTGTTCAACGGCTTCACCCCGCTGTTCCAGGGACTTCAGCCCGCCCAGATCAATCAACTGTCCAGCGCGCTGATCGCCGTGCTGCAGGGGCAGGGCGGCGCGGTGGACGGCCTGCTGACCGACCTCGGTTCGGTGACCACGACGCTGGCCGATCACACCTCGGTGATCAGCGCGGTGGTCGACCAGCTCAACTCGGTGCTGGGCACGCTGGTCGACGACGCGCCCGAACTCAACGCCACCATCGTCAATCTGCAACTGCTGGTCAGCGGACTGGCCGCCGATCGCGGCCAGATCGGCCAATCGCTGGACGGCATCAACAATCTCACCACGTCGTTGAGCGGGCTGCTCCAGCAGAACCGGCCGGACATCCAGGGCACCATCGGCCAGCTCGGCCGGTTCGCCCAGACCGTGAACAGCGAAGGGTCCGCTTTGGACAATCTGCTACGCCGGCTGCCCGGCTACTACGTGCCGCTGGGCCGGCTGGGCGACAACCAGAGCGCCTTCCAGTTCTACCTGTGCGGCGTGCAGTTGCGCATCACCACACCGGCCGGGCAGATCGACACCCCCATGATCAACAGCGGGAACGTGCCCCGATGCTGACCCCCAGGAAGCGGTTCCGGGAACGCGATCCGCGGAAGGTCGGCCTGGCCGGCCTGGCGCTGGTCGGCCTCCTGCTGGCCGTGGCGCTGACCTCCGGCTCGATCTACCGGGCGCTGACCAGCACCACCTACACCGCCATGTTCGGCGAGACCGGCGGGCTGACCACCGGCGCGGACGTGCGGATCGCCGGGTTCGACGTCGGGAAGGTGCAGAGCATCAACCTGGACGGCGCCCAGGTCAAGGTGAGCTTCAGTGTGCAGGGGCCGGGAAATCTGGGGACTCTGACCGGCGCGGCGATCAAGACGTCCACCGCGCTCGGCCTGAAGTTCCTGGCCGTGCTGCCCGCAGGCGGCGGTCAGCTGCCGGCCGGGGCGGTGATTCCGCGCAGCCGCACCAGTTCGCCCTACGACCTCTCGGAGATCCTCGGCCAGCTGACCCAGCGCACCGAGCAGCTCAACGGCGCCCAGCTGGCCCAGGCGCTGAACACAGTTGCCGGCACCTTCCAGAACACCCCGCAGGGTCTGGCCGGCACGCTGGACGGGGTCAACCGGCTGTCCCAGAGCGTGGCCGACCAGGACCAGGCGCTGCGCAACCTGCTCAGCCAGGCCAACACCGTGACCGGCGTGCTGGCGCAACGGAATCGGCAACTGTCCCAGCTGTTCGACGACGGCAACCTGTTGTTCGGCGAGCTCAACTCCCAGCGCACCGTCATAGACCAGCTGCTGGTCAGCACGACCTCGATGCTCGACCAGCTCAACGGCCTCGTGCGGGAGAACCAACCGCAGCTGCAACCGGCGCTGCAACAACTCCAGGGCGTGCTGAACATGCTCAACCGCGACAACCAGCTGATCGGCTCGGTGGTCCAGGGCGTCAACATCTACGCGGGCACCCTGGGCGAGGCGGTCGGCGGCGGCCCCTGGTTCTACGGCTATCTGGCCAACCTGCCGCCGACCAACCTGGCGCCGCTGCTGCCCGATGTGCTCAAGGCGGTGGGACCGTGAGGACGCCGTCGTCGCGCACCACGCTGGCCGTCGTGCTGGGCGTGCTGGTGCTGGCCGCGGGGGCGGTCGTGCTCGCCGACGGGCCCGCGCAGAAGACCATCACCGCCTATTTCACCCAGACTCCGGGCCTGTATTCCGGGGATCCGGTGGAGATCCTCGGCGTGCCGGTCGGCAAGATCGACTCGATCAGCCCGGAACCGGGCCAGGTCCGGGTGGTCCTGCACTACGACGCCTCGATCGACGTGCCCGCGGCGGCGCAGGCCGCGATCATCTCGCCGACCCTGGTCAGCGGCCGGTTCATCCAGCTCACCCCGCCCTACACCACCGGCGCGATCCTGCCCGCCGATGCGACGCTTCCGTTGTCCCGCACGGTGGTTCCGGTGGAATGGGACGCCACCATCACCCAGTTGACCCAGCTGGCCAAGGAACTCGGCCCCGACGCCGGTCAGGTGACTGGCGCGGTGGGGCGGGTGCTGGACAGCGCCCAGGCCAACCTCGACGGCGAGGGCGAGCAGATCAACTCCACCATTCGCAACGCGGCCAACGCGATGACCACGCTGGCCGCGGGCGGGCAGGACCTGTTCGGCACCGTGGACAACCTGGAGTCGGTGGTGAACAACCTGGCCCAGAACGATTCCGCGGTGCAGGCGTTCACCCAGCAGCTGTCCCAGGTGTCGGCGTTGCTGGCGGACAACCGCGCGCAACTGGCCACGGTCGTGCGGACGTTCGACAACGTGGCCGGGGTGATCCAGAACTTCGTCAGGACCGAGACGAATCCGCTGAGCACCTCGCTGACCGGACTGACCGCGGTGACCACGCAGCTGTCCGACAACCGGCAGGCCCTGGCCGATGTGTTGCAGCGCGCGCCGACCTCGGTGTCCAACCTGAACAACGACTACGACCCGACCGGCGGGCTGATGGCCGGCGCGTTCGCGCTGACCAACTTCAGCGATCCGGCGACCTTCGTCTGCTCGCTGATCTTCGCCGCCGGTGGGCACAACGACAACACCAACAAGACCTGCGAGGCCGCGATCGCGCCGTTCGTCCAGGTGCTCAAGATGAACAACGTCCCGCTCCTGGTCGATCCGCTGCAGACCGAACCCGCGCCCGGGAACAACAAATGACCGGGCCGCGGAGGATCCTGCGGGCCTGCCTGGTGCTGGTGCTGGTGGCGGCCGCATCGGTGCTGTGCGGCTGTTCGGCCGACCTGATCGACTCGCTGCCCCTGCCCTACCGGGCCGGCACCGGCGCGAACTCCTACCAGATCACCGTGCACCTGGCCGATGTCGGCAATCTGGTGCCCAACGCCGAGGTCAAGGTCGGCGACGTCACGGTCGGCACGATCACCGACATCGGTTTCGACAACTGGACGGCGAAACTCACGGTGAGCCTGCCCGATTCGGTGGTGCTCCCGGCCAACGCGGAAGCCTGGATCGGGCAGAAAAGCCTGCTGGGCGCGGAATACCTGTCGCTGGGCCCACCGTCGGCGGCCAAGCCGATCGGCACCCTGCGGGCCGGGGACGACATCCCGCTCAGCCGCACCGGGCGCTACCCGGAGACCGAGGAACTGCTGGCCGCGCTGTCGGCAATTCTCAACCAGGGCGGTGTGTCCCAGCTGCACACCATCACCGCCGAACTCAACGCCGCCCTGGACGGGCACACCAACGACGCCCGTAGCCTGATCCAGAACGTCGGCGCCCTGGCCGCGACGCTGGATGCCCGCAAGGGCGACATCGTGAGCGCGCTCAACAACCTCAACCAGCTGACCGCAACGCTGGCCAGGCAGAACCAGGTGATCAATACGGCGCTGCAGGCGATCCCCGGCGGTCTGGCCGTGCTCGACCAGCAGAAGAACAGCCTGGTGCAGACGCTGAACTCGGTGTCCACGTTCGGCGACCTGGCCACTGCGGTGATCAGCGAGGGCGGGGGCGACCTGCACGCGAATCTGCAGGCGATCCAGCCGATCCTGGGCGAACTGGCCGATTCGGGCCACAACCTGGACGAGGCCATGGGCATCCTGCCCACCTTCCCGTTCGGCACCAACACCGCGTTCCCCGCGGTCCTCAACGGCGACTACGGCAACCTCTACATCACCGTCGACCTGAACGCGCAGACCTTGGACGACAATCTGTTGCGCGGCTTGACCATCGCCGGTGTGCCGCTGCTGGGCGGTTCCTCGCTGGCCGCCGGAATCGTCAACTCCAATCCGCTCACCCAGGGACTGGCCGGGCTGATTCCATTGCCACTGGGCCAGAATCCCGGTGGCTCGACCGCGCCGCCGACCAGCACGCCGAGTCCGCCGTCCTCGTCCTGCGGTGTGCTGGGCTGGCTGCTCGGCGGCTCCTGTCAGGGAAGTGGCTGATGCTGACCAAGCTGGTGCGCGGCCAGCTCCTCGCCTTCGTGCTGGTGACCGTGGTCGGCGTCAGCTACGCCTGCGTTGTCTACCTCCAGGTTCCCCGCCTGCTGGGCATCGGCGACTACACGATCACCCTGGAGCTGCCCCAGTCCGGCGGGCTCTACCCGAACGCGGTGGTCACCTACCGTGGCGTCACGGTCGGCAAGGTCGAGCAGCTGACCCTGGATCCGGGCGGGGTGCGGGCCGTGCTGGACATCAACGACGGCGTGTCGATCCCGGGCGACTCGGCGGTGTCGGTGGACAGCACGTCGGCCATCGGCGAGCAGTACGTCGACTTCCAACCCCGGGCCGCGTCCCCGCCCCTGCACGATGGCCAGGTCGTCCCCGGTAACCAGGTCAGCTTCCCGACGCCGGTGAGCGACTTCCTGTCCTCGGTCAACCAGTTCGCGGCCACGGTTCCGCTGGACAAGCTCAACTCCACCGTGTCCGAGGCGTACCAGGCGTTCAACGGCACCGGCCAGTCCCTGGCCACCTTCCTGCGGGCGGCCGCGCAACTGCAGAGCCTGGCCGATCAGAACCTCACCCCGACCACCCGGCTGTTGCAGGAGCTGAACCCGGTCCTGGCCACCCAGCAACGGCTCGGCCCGGACACCCTGTCCGCCACCGAGAATCTGGCCGGGGTGACCGACACTCTGCAACAGTCCGATCCGGACATTCGCGGCGCCATCGACCAGGGCGCGCCGCTGGCCGACAGTTTCGACCAGTTGCTCACCCAGCTCAGCCCGACGTTGCCGCAACTGCTAACCGATCTCACCTCGACCGGCCAGGTGCTCCGCGTCTACCTGCCCAACGTCCGGCAACTCCTGGTCGTGTTCCCGGCGGCGGAAGCCGCGCTGACCGACACCGCGGCCAAGGCGGTGCAGGCCTCCGGCGGCCAGAACCCACCGCCGGTGTCGGAAATGGGCTTCAAGCTGACCTTCAACAATCCGCCGCCGTGCACGCTCGGCTTCGACCCGGACCGGATCGCGCCCTCGGACCTGTCCAACTCGCACGCGCCGCCGACCGACGCCTACTGCAAGGAGCCGAAGAGCTCATCGATCGAGGTGCGCGGGGTGCGCAATTCCCCGTGCCCGCCGGGCAGTCCGACCGGGCCGGGCAGCACCGGCGCGACCGCCGCCGACTGCGGCTGGAACTTCCAGACCCCCAGCGCCGCGCAGACCGCGACCCAGCTGGCCATCCAGCACATGCTCGCGGTGGCCGCGAGCAATCCCAAGACCCGCGCGGAGAACCAGGCGTTCATCGGCAACGACAACTTCCCCGGACCCCAGGCGGGACCGGCGCCACCGGGGATCAACGGGAACGGCGACTCGTCGCATGAGGACGCGGGCGGGTTGTTCGACGCGGGCGGGCAGCTGTTCCTCGACGGGAACAGCCAACCGCTGCCGCAGGTCAGCACGTCCACCGGCCCGGTGCCACCTCTGGAGCAGTACCTGCTCGCACCCCTTATGGCATCGGCACAATCGTGAGGGCAGCATCGTGACCACTTCCACCGACACCACCGGCCGACCGTCCGGCGACACCAACGACTCGGCGGCAACCGATCCGGACGAGCCGACGACGGACACGGCCACCGACGAGTCGGCCGGGTCGGCTGCCGAGGAGTCAGCCGAGTCGGACAACGAGTCGGACAACGAGTCGGACAACGAGTCCGCCACCGAGCCGGAAACCCCTGCGGCTGAACAGGACTCGACGTCGTCGCACCGGTTCCGGCGGCCGGGCCGGCTGGCCCTGGCCGCCACCGTCGTGACCTCTGTGCTGGCCACCGTGGTGTTCGCCGCGGCCGGGGTGGCCCTGTGGTACGTCCGGGCCCAGCACGACACCCAACCGCGAGACAACGCGATCACGGTGGCCGCCCGCGAGGAAGTCGTCGCGCTGCTCAGCCTGAGCCCCAACACCGTGCAGGCCTCCCTGGACCGGGTGCTGTCCGGTTCCACCGGCGGCTGGCGGCAGCAGTTCGCCCAGGAGGCCGGTCAGTTCACGCAGGTCGTGAACACACAGCAGATCAACGTGACCGCGACCGTCACCGCCTCGGCCATCCAGTCGGCCGACGACGCCCACGCCACCGTGCTGGTGTCCGCGGACGCGCTGATCAAGAATTCCCAGTCGCCGCAAGGGTATCCGGGCGTCTACCGGGTGCTGATGAACCTCCAGGCGCAGCAGGGCGCCTGGCTGGTCTCGGATCTCCAGTTCGTGGCCTGAGGGGAGGCAGACCATGGCAGTCAACCCGCTGGGCGCGGTCAAACCGGTCGGCGGATTCATCGCGATGAGCCTGGACACCTTCCGGGCCGTGTTCCGCCGGCCGTTCCAGGTCCGGGAGTTCCTGGAACAGATCGTGTTCCTGGCCCGGGTGACGATCCTGCCGTGCGTCTTTCTGGCCATGCCGTTCCTTGGCGTGACCATCTTCTTCATCAACCAGTTGCTGGCCCAGATCGGCGCGATCGACCTGGCCGGGGCGGGCACGGCGCTCGCGGTGATCCGGGAGATCGGCTCCATGGCCAGCGTGCTGGTCCTGGCCGGGGCCGGCTCGACCGCGATCTGCGCCGATCTGGCCGCGCGCACCATCCGCGAGGAGATCGACGCCATGGAGGTGCTCGGCGTCGACCCGATCCACCGCCTGGTGGCGCCCCGGGTGCTGGCCGCGACCGTGGTCGCGATCGGACTCAACGCTCTCGTGTGCGTGGTCGGCATCAGCACGGGATACGTGTTCTCGGTTCTGGTGCAGGGCGCCAGTCCCGGGCAGTTCGCGGCCAACCTGACCCTGCTGGTCGGCCTGCCCGACGTGATCGTGGGCGTGGTCAAGGTGTTCATCTTCGGTCTGGCCGCCGGCCTGGTCGGCTGCTATCGCGGGCTCACCGTCGGCTCCGGCGCCAAGGCGGTCGGCGAGGCGGTCAACGAAACCGTGGTCCTGGTCGTCGTCGTGCTGTTCGTCGTCAACACCATCATCACGTTGATCTACATGCAGTTCGGCAGCAACTCCCTCTGAGCGCGAAAGGTTCCTCCGATGACTCCCCCGACACTCCTGGTGGTGATGATCCGGTGATCGGTGCACTGCGCCGGGCGCCCGGCGCGGTCGTGGGCGGCGCCGACCACAACCTTCCGGTCGGCAAGGCCCGGCTCCTGCTGACCGTGGTGGTCCTGGTGGTCGCGCTCGGTGGTGCGGCGATGGTGGCCAAGCTGGCTACGTCGACGGCCGACACGATTCGGGCCGACGACGCCGGCCCGGCGGCGATGGCCGCGGTGGTGAAGCTGACTCCGCAGCTGCTCGACTACGACTACCAGACCATCAAGACCGACATCGCCCGCGCCCAGTCGGTGACCACCGGCGACTACTGGGCCCAGAACTCCCTGGCCCAGACGCTCACCCCGGCGGTCGTCCAACAGCAGGCGAGCACCAAGACCGTGGTCGAGTCGGCGGGCGTGGCCGACGCGCAGCCCGATCGGGTGGTGGTTCTGGTGTTCCTCACCCAGACCACCACCGGCAAGACCCTGCAGGCGCCCCGGGTGGACAGCCGCGTCGCCCGGGTGACCGCGGACCTGGTGAACGGCCGATGGTTGATCGGCGAGTTCGACCCGATCTGAGCGACAACGGGAGGCGACATGGCGGAGGGAACCACCGAGGAGCTCGCCGGTCAGTCCGATGTGGACGAATCGGACGGGGACCTGGCGGCGGACGAGGACAGCGGACCGGACGGCGAAAGCGAGCCGCATGCCGACAGCGAGCCAGCCGAGGACGGCGAGCCAGACGCGTCCGCGGCCACCACGGTGCGGCCGCGGCCCGCACGGCGGTGGCTGATCTCGGTCGCCGCGCTCGCGCTGGTGTTCGTCGCTCTGGTCGGGGCAGCGGTCTTTCTGGCCCGACCGGTGCTGGCCTTCCGGGCGGACAGCGCGCGCCGGGCCGCGATCATCGCGGTGGCGACCGATGTCGCGCAGCGGTCGTACTCGTTGAGCTTCCAGACCTTTCCCCAGCAGAGCGGGGCGATCATTGCCGAGACCTCCGGCAACTACCGGCAGGGACTGGTCAGCAGTGAGCGGGGGCTGCAGTACATCCTCACCCAGGGACAGGTGAAATCCACCTGCACCATCACCGCCGCCGGCATCGAGCGCGACGACGCGAACACCGCGACCGTGCTGCTGTCGATCACTTCCTCGGTGACCAACACCCAGATTCACACCCCGCAGGTGCGGTACTACCGGGTCGCGATGAACCTGGAACGCCAGGGCGCCAAGTGGTTGGTCGAGTCGAATGATGTGATCGCATGAGATTCCCCCGCTTGACCGCGCTCGGCCGGATTCTCTCGCGTCTGGCCCGCCGAGCCAACCGGGTGCCCCCGCGCCTGCGCCGGATCACCGTGGTGGCGCTGGCCGTTCTCGTGCTGGCCGCCGGGGCGGCAACGACGACGTTGGACATCGCCGCGCGCCAGGCGTCCGCGCTGGATCAGGCCCGGTTCGACGCGGTCGCTCAGGCCCGCCTGCGCGTGGCCCAGTTGCTGACCTACAGCGCCGCCACCATCACCACCGACATCGACCGGGCCCGCCAGGACACCGCGGGCGCGTTCGCCCAGTACTACGCGCCATTCGCGCAGCAGACGATCGCCCCGGCGGTACAGCAGGCCGGCACCTCGTCGGTCGCCGCCGTCACCCGGGCGGCCGCGGTGAGCGTCACCGCCGACACCGTGGTCGTCATCGTGTTCATCGACCAGAAAACCTCGAGCAGAGCGCAACCCCAGGCGCGCAGCACATCCAGCACCGCGCAGGTGACCATGACCGATGTGGCCGGGCAGTGGCTGATCAGCGCCCTGACCCCGACCTCGAACTCCCCCGAAACGCAATGACCCACGAAAGACAAGTGTCCACTGTGCACCCGAACGACAATCTGGAGGAACTTTCGTGACCACTCTCGAGCCGGTTCAGTGGGACCCCTACGACCGCGGTCTGGTACTCGATCCGTACCCGACCTACCGCCGGATGCGCGACGAAACACCCTTGTACTACAACAAGGAGCACGACTTCTACGCGGTCACTCGGTACGAGGACTGCGAGCGCGGACTGCCGGACTGGCGGACCTTCTCCTCGGCCCGGGGCGCCATCCTGGAGATCATCAAGTCCGGCATCGAGATTCCGCCCGGCACGCTGATCTTCGAGGATCCCACCAACCACGACCTGCATCGGCGGCTGCTGTCCGGTGTGTTCACCGTGCGGCGGATCAACGCCCTGGAGCCGAAGGTGCGCGACTTCTGCGTGAGCGTGCTCGACCCGCTGGTCGGCAGCAACCGGTTCGACCTGATCGCCGAAGTCAGCGCACAGTTGCCGATGAGGGTGATCGGGATGCTGCTGGGCATTCCGGAAGCCGACCAGGAGGCGGCGCGCGACTCTGCCGACAGCAGCCTGCGCACCGAGAGCGGCGGCAAGATGGAGCTGCGCGGCGGTGCCAACCTGACCAACGAGATGTTCGCCGACTACGTCGACTGGCGCCGCGAGCACCCGTCCGACGATCTGATGACCGAGCTGATGACCGCCGAGTTCGAGGACGAGCACGGCGTGCGGCGCACCCTCACCCGGGACGAGGTGCTGACCTACGTCACCATCGTCTCCGGCGCGGGCAACGAGACCACCGGCCGGCTGATCGGCTGGATGGGCAGCATCCTGGCCCAGCACCCGGAACAGCGCCGCGAGATCGTGGACGACCCGTCGCTCATCCCGGCCGCGGTGGAGGAAACGCTGCGCTACGAACCACCCGGCCCGTTCCTGGCCCGCTACGTCACCACCGATGTGGAGTTCCACGGCCAGACCGTGCCCGAGGGCAGCACGATGCTGTTCATCACCGGTTCGGCCAACCGGGACGAACGCCGCATCCCGGACGCCGAGAAGTTCGACATCCACCGCAAGCCCGGCCCCAAGCTGACCTTCGGCATGGGCGTGCACTTCTGCCTCGGCGCCGCGCTGGCCCGGCTGGAGGGCCGGATCGCCATGGAGGAAATCCTCAAGCGGTTCCCGAAGTGGGAGGTGGACTGGGTCAACGCCAAACTGGCCGAGACGTCATCGGTGCGCGGCTGGGAAACCCTGCCGATCCTGACCGGCTGAGGGAAATCCCGTCAGATGAGCGCGACCTTCCGGGTGGCGCGCCGGGTCTTGCCCGCGGCCCGGCCGTCACCCTCGACCTCATCGATGAACGTGGTGAGCCACCCGATCGCGTCGTCGTGGCCCAGGGAAAGCCCCAGATTGTCTTCCAGGCCAAGGACTCGGCCGATCGCCGCCATCAGCACGACCAGCACCGCGGGCGGGCACGCCTGCGGCGAGATGCGGTAGCGCCGCAGGATTTCGGTCACCGATTCGACCTGCATCGCGCGGAACTTCTCCGCGTACCGCAGGACTTCGGCCCGGATCGCCGGACGGTGGTTGGCCAGTGCGGTCAGCTCGGTGGTGAACGCCGCGCCGGTGCCGTCGGTGCTGAACTCCCACAGGGCGCGCAGTGGCCGCTCCGAGTCGAGCAGTTCCCGTTGGCTTTTCAAGCCTTCCTCGGCCCGGCGTTCGAACAGGGCGAGGAACAACTCGTCCATGGTGCCGAAATAGTAGTGCACCAGCTGGGATTTCAGGCCGGCCGCCCGCGCGACCCGCCGCGAGGTCACCGCGGTGTAGCCCTCCTCCAGCATGAGCTGTTCGGCCGCGTCGAGCAGCACGGTCCGGTTCTTCGCGTCCGGCGCACCGATCCGACGCTCCGACACCATGCCCCGCCTCCCATGCACCGCGGCTGCTCATCCGTCTCCGATGGTAGCCGCTGGTGCCGGGCGTGGGCGGTCTACCAGGCCACCGGCAGTTCGTAGAGGCCGTAGGCCGGGCCGTCGTCGATGAACTCGAGTTCGTGGACCGGCGCGGCGAGGTGAATCGTCGGTATGCGCTGGAAAATCGTGCCCAGAACGACCTGCAGTTCGACGCGCGCCAACTGCCGGCCCACGCATTCGTGGCGGCCGAACCCGAACGCGTGGTGCCCGCGGGCCGGTCGGGTCAGGTCGAGAGTGGCCGGATCCGGGAATCGCCGGGGATCGCGATTGGCCGTGGCGAATTCGATGATGATGCCCTCGCCGGCGCGGATCAGCACCTCGCCGACCCGGATGTCCGCATTGGCGATGCGATGCTGTCCATTGTGGATGACGCCGAGATAGCGCAGCAGTTCCTCGGCCGCGTTCGCGACCGTCGCCGGGTCCTGACTGTTGCGCAGCACCGCGAGCTGGCGCGGATTCTCCAGCAGCGCCAGGACGCTGAGCCCGATCATGTTCGCGCTGGTCTCGTGTCCGGCGACCAGCAGTCCGAGTCCCAGCTGCGCCGCTTCGAGTTCGGTGGCCCGGCCCGCGGTGACCTGCCGGGCCAGTTCGGACAGCACGTCCGCCCTCGGCTCGGCCACCCGTTGCCGCACCAGCTCGACCAGGTAATCGACCTGTGCGGTGAACGATTCCCGGTGCTGGTCGGGGGTCGCGTCCCGGTCGACGCCGATGGCGGCGTGGTGTTCGAAGAACTCCTGATCGCGTTCGGGCACGCCGAGCAGCTCGGTGATGGTCAAGGTCGGCAGCGGCACCGCGAAATCCTTGACCAGATCGGCCGGGGCCGGGCACCAGACCATGGCGTCGAGCAACTCCTCGGCCAGCCGCTGGACCACCGGCCGCACGGCCCGGACGCGCTGGGCGGTGAGCGGCGCCGCCATCATCCGGCGGTAACGCGCGTGCCGCGATGGGTCGGCGATGAACATGGAGCCGGTCCGGTGCGGGGTCTGCGCGGCGAACTCCTCGCTCCAGTGCGGAAATCCGGGCAGCCGGTGGTCCACACTCACTCGCGGGTCGGACAGCAACGCCCGTTGTTCGGCGTGCCCGGTGACGATCCACGGCGTGCCGCCGCTGGGCATCCGCACCCGGGACACCGGGTGCTCGGCGACGGTCGAGCCGAGTTCGGTCGGCGGGTCGAAGGGACGGCCGGACGCGCGCACCATCGGGACGGGCGGCGCACTGTCGATCGACACCGGTGTCGCTGTCTCGAACATGTCCTTCCGCGCTCCTTCGATGCGATTGCCCCCGACGAGCCGAGTGCGTTCGAGTGAACACCGCTTCGGCTGATTGAGTCAACCGGTTGATTCAAAACGACGCAGTTTCGCCAATCAACTGACTGAAATGCGCTGTAGTCGTTCGACACTTCGACTACTGGAACAGTCCAACGACGGCATCGCCGACCAGGTACGTGTTCAGTCCGGTGATGAGCACCGTGAGTACGGCCAGCAATGCCGTCGTGCCCCGCCGATTGACCAGATCGCCCATCACCTTCCCGTCCCGGGTGAGCACCAGCAGCGGCACCAACGCGAACGGAATCCCCAGCGACAGCCCCACCTGCGAGTACAGCAGGGCCTGGCTGGTGTCGACCGCGAACCCGAGAACCACCAGCGAGGGCACCATGGTCAGCGCCCGCCGGAGCACCAGTGGGATGCGCACGTTCACGAACCCGGCCATCACCACCTGCCCGGCACAGGTCCCCACACTGGACGAGGACAGTCCGGAGGCCATCAATGCGACCCCGAACGCCAGGGCCGCTCCCCCGCCGACCAACGAGGCCAGTTGCGCATGCACGCCCGCGAAATCGCCGGTCCCGTGGCCGGGACGGTGCAGCAAGGCGGCGGCCACCCACAGCATGGCGAGATTGACCAGCCCTGCCGCGCCCAGCCCGAGCACGCAATCCCAGGTGTTGTACCGCGACAACGTGCGCCGGCCGCGCGCGTCCGCCGCGTGAATCCGGTTGCTCTGCAACGCCGAGTGCAGGTAGACCACGTGCGGCATGACGGTCGCACCGACGATGGCGACGACCAGTTCCAGCGAGTCGCCGCCATCGGTTCCGGGCACCAGTCCCGCGGTCAACTGTCCGTAGTCCTGGTGTCCCACCGCGAAGAACAGGTAGCCGAACCCGCCCGCGATCAGCACCAACAGCGCCACGATGGCCAGTTCGAACTTCCGGAACCCGCGCTGCTCCAGCGCCAGGATCAGGAAGGCCAGCGCCCCGGTGATCAAACCGGCCGGCAACGGTGGCACGCCGAACACCAGGTTCAGCCCGGCCGCGGCGCCCACGAACTCGGCCAGATCGGTGGCCATCGCGACGAGTTCGGCCTGGATCCACAGCAGCGCGTTCGTCCGCCGGCCGTAGCGCGCCCGGCACAACTCGGGCAGGCTGCGCCCGGTGGCCAGCCCGGCCTTCGAGGTCAGGTACTGCACGACAATGGCCACCAGGTTGGCCAGCACGATCGCCCAGCCGAGCCGGTAGCCGTGGGCCGCGCCGCCCAGGAAGTTGGTGGCGAAGTTGCCCGGATCGACATAGGCCACCGAGGCGATCAGCGCCGGGCCGAACAACCCGACCGCGCCCCGCACCCGGCCCCGGCGCATGACCTCGCTCAGCAGCACCCGCGGGGCGGTCCGGACCGCCTCCGCGGTCACCTCGGTTCCCGCGGCAACCCGAGTCCGCGTTCGGCGATCTGGGTGCGCAGCACCTCGTTGGCGCCCCCGGCGATCGTGTAGGCCCGGGAGTACAGGTGCGCGTCCTGCCACCAGCCGCCGTCGACCGCGGCCGGGTCCTCTTCGGTCAGCAGGCCGTCGGTGCCCTGCAGCCGGACGGCGAACGCGGTGAGATCGTGGTTGAGCTCGCTGAAGAAGATCTTCCCGATCAGCGAGTCGGCCGGTTGTTCGGCGCCGTGCAGCATCCGCGACTGGGCCAGGCCGATCATCGCGGCGTTGACGTAGGTCCGGGTGGCCAGTTCGCCGATCGCCTGACGCGTCGCGGAATCCTCGATCGCCGGGCGGCCACCGACCGGCGCCCGCTCGGCCAGCAGCAGCAGATCGCCGAGCGCGGTGACCAGTTCCACCCCGTGCGCGGCGACGCCGGATCGCTCCTGGCCGAGGCTGCGCATGGCCACCCGCCAGCCCTCGTCCACCCGGCCCAGCACGTCCGCGGCCGGAATCCTGACCTCGTCGAGGAAAACCTCGTTGAAGTCGGTGGTTCCGGTGATCTCACGCAGCGGCCGGACGCCCACGCCGGGGCTGCGCATATCAAGCGCGAACGCGGTGATTCCCTTGTGCTTGGGCGCTTCCGGGTTGGTCCGCGCGAGCAGGTAGCCGCGGTCGGCGTGCTGTCCGTTGGTGGTCCACACTTTCTGGCCGGTCACCACGAACTCCTCGCCCTCCCGGCGGGCCCGGGTGCGCAACACGGCCAGGTCGCTGCCCGCGCCGGGTTCGCTGAACAGCTGGCACCAGATGTCCTCGCCACCGCGAATCCGGGGCAGGAACCGAGCCCGTTGCTGGTCGGTGCCGAACTCGATCACCGCGGCCGAGGCCAGCGCGGCCGCCCCGACCGGCGGCCAGGTGCGGGACCGGGCGATCTCCTCGGCCACGATGGACGATTCCAGCGGGTGCGCCTGCGGCCGGCCGCCGTACTCGGCGGGCCAGTCGATGCCGAGGAAACCGGCCGCGTAGAGCTTCGCCGTCCACTCCCGGATGGCCGGGATCAGCTCGGGGTCGGGGGCGCGGACGCCCGCGTGCGGCTTGACGCCGGGGGCGTGCTCGGCGACGAAGTCGCGCACCTTCCGCCGGAACGCCTCGAGCTCCGCTGTGGACGTCGGCCGCATCTGTTCCCACCCTTCACCGATCGCGTTATCAGGACACTTTACCTGGCACTCGACTCCATGTGAACGCACTCATACTCGACCAACGGTCTAAAAGAGGATAATTTATTCGGGTGCACTTCGAGCTCAGTGACGAACAGGCGATGCTGCGCGAGACGTCACGCGACCTGCTCGCGCCGCGCGCCTCCGGCACCATCGACCGAGCCCAACTCGACCGGGACGACGACATCGACCCGGCCCGGTGGCAACTCATGGCCGAACTCGGCTGGCCCGGGCTCGCCCTGCCCGAACAGCACGGCGGCTCCGGGCAGGGACTGGTCGAATTGGCTTTGCTGGCCGAGGAAATCGGCCGCGCCGCCGCCCCCGGTCCTCTGCTGTCCACCGCCCTGGTCGGCCGTGCGCTCAGCCTCGGCGGTGCACCGCAACTCCAGGCCGAGGTGGTGCCTTTGCTGGCTGAGGGGACGGCCTGGGCGAGTTGGGCATTTGCCGAGCCGCACCAGCCGTGGACGCCGGAGGGCGTGCACGCCACCGCGCGGACCGACGGCGACACGGTGATGCTGGACGGCGTCAAAACCGCAGTGCAGGACGCCGGGGGCGCCCGCTGGCTGCTGGTCACCGCCCGCCACGAGAACACCCTCGCGTCCTTTCTGGTCGACCGGAACCAGCCCGGGGTCACCGTCCGACGGCAACGCGTCCTCGATCTGACCCGCGCGTTCTACGAGATCCGGCTCGACGGAGTCCGGATATCGCGCGAACGCGCACTGCTGGACGGCGCTGCCGGTGTCCAGCGGTTGCTGGACGAGGCGTTCGTTCTGGTGTCAGCGGAAACTCTCGGCGTAATGGACCGAATGCTCGAGATGACCGTGGCGCACCTCAAGGTCCGCGTCCAGTTCGACCGGCCGGTGGGCTCTTTCCAAGCGGTCAAACACAAGTGCGCGAACATGGCCATGCTCGTGCACGGCACCCGCGCGGCCACCTACCTGGCCGCCATGACCGCCGACGCCGAGGACGCCGGCGCGGCCCGGAGCGCCTGCGTGGCCGCGTCCTGGGCCAGCACCGGGGCCGCGGACGTGGCCGGTGAGGCGTTGCAGTTGCACGGCGGTGTCGGCTTCACCTGGGAACACGATCTGCATCTGTATCTGCGCCGGGCCAAGGCCGATGCGGTGCTGTTCGGCGACGACACGGTGCACCGCGACCGGCTGTGCGAACTCATCCGGCAGTCCTGAGCGAGGAGGGGATTCCCGTGGAGATCAAGGGAAAGAAGGCCGTGGTGTGCGGCGGGGCGTCGGGTCTTGGCCGGGCCAGCGCCGAATTGCTGGCCGCGCGCGGCGCGGACGTCGCGGTGCTCGACCGGCCCGACTCGGCCGGAGCCGAGGTGGCGGCCGCGGTCGGTGGCGCCTTTCATCCGGTCGACGTCACCGACTTCGAGGGCGCCGAACAGGCGCTGGCCGCCGCGGTCGAGGGCCTTGGCGGGCTGCACGTGGCCGTCACCACCGCCGGTGGCGGCGCGGTCCGGCGCACGCTGTCCAAGGACGGCCCGCATGATCTGGCTTCGTTCCGCCAGATCATGGATCTCAACGCGGTGGCGACGTTCAACATCAGCCGGCTGGCCGCGGCCCACATGAGCCGCAACGAACCGGAGGATCCCGACGTCACCGGCGAACGCGGGGTGGTCGTCAACACCTCGTCCATCGCCGCGTTCGAGGGCCAGGTCGGCCAGGTCGCCTACAGCGCGGCCAAGGCCGCCATCGCCGGCATGTGCCTGACCATGGCCCGCGACCTCGGCTCGCTGGGCATCCGGGTGCTGGCCATCGCGCCCAGCCTGTTCGAGACCGGTGCGGTGCGCCGGATTCCGGCCGAGACCAAGGTCGCGCTGGTCAAGGACGCCGCGTTCCCCCGGCGGTTGGGCCGGCCCGAGGAGTACGCCAAGCTGGTGCTGGCCATCGTGGAGAACCCCATGCTCAACGGCCAGTGTCTGCGGCTGGACGCCGGGCAGCGGTTCGCACCGAAGTGACCGGGCCCGGAACAGTATCCTCAACCGCGCTCGCAGGGCGCGTCGCACTCGGCCGTCGTTCCCGGTTGACTAGACTGAGGGCACGCAACAGTAGTCCTGAGGAGTTGGCCGCATGACGCCCGGCGTCGAACTGGAACCCGCCGACAGCGATCCCGACGTCGACGCAGCGAAGGTCGGCACGCTGGCCGCGCACATCGCGGGCAGGATCGAGGCCGACGTGATCCGGCGCGGCTGGCCGGTCGGCGAATCCCTCGGGTCCGAACAGGACCTGCGCGAGCGGTTCGGGGTGAGCCGGGCGGTGCTGCGCGAAGCGGTTCGGCTGGTGGAGCACCACCAGGTCGCCCAGATGCGCCGCGGCCCGGGCGGTGGCCTGCTGATCTGCGCGCCCGACGCGGGGCCGGCCACCCGCTCCATGGTGATCTTCCTGGAATACATCGGCACCAGCATCACCGACCTGCTCGAAGCGCGCCTGCTGCTCGAACCGATCGCCGCTGACCTGGCCGCGGACCAGGTCAGCGAGGAGGGCATCCAGACCCTGCGCGGCACGCTGGACACCGAACTCACCGCCGAGGGCAAGCCGGGCATGGACTCGCAGGACCCGTTGCATCCATTGCTGGGCCAGTTGTCCGGTAACCCGGTGCTGCACCTGTTCATCGACATCCTCACCCGGCTCACCCGGCGCTACGCGCACACCTCCCGCCGGGTCAGCAAGGCCGACATCCAGTCCTCCAAGGACAATTCGCACACCGCGCACCGGGCCATCGTCGACGCGGTGATCGCCGGTGACGGCGCCCGGGCCCAGACCAGGCTCACCGAGCATCTGGAGTGGGTCGGCGGCTGGATCGACCAGCACCGCGTGCACCGGGCCCGGGTGGGCGGCAGCATCGTCGAACCCGAGTTGGCCGAAGGGCCACGGGCCAAGCTGGCCGAGGTGGTCGCCGCCCGCATCCACGACGACATCGCCGGGCGCGGCTGGCCGATCGGTTCGGCCCTTGGCTCGGAGGCGGATCTGCTGGCCCGGTACGGAATCAGCCGGGCCGTGCTGCGGGAAGCGGTGCGGCTACTGGAATACCACTCGGTGGCCCGGATGCGCCGCGGCCCCGGCGGCGGCCTGATCGTCGCCGAGCCCGAACCGCAGGCCAGCATCGACACGATGGCATTGTTCCTGGAATACCGAGGGGTTACCGCCAACGATCTGCGGATCGTCCGCAACGCCATCGAACTGGGCACGGTGGCCCGGGTAGCGCTGCGGCACGCCGACGGCGACCCCGAGGTGGCCGAACGGCTCACCGAGGCCGTCCGGTGGCCCACCGAAGGCCCGGCCGACCTGCCCCGCAAGGCCGACCTGTTCCACTCCGAACTGGCCGAGCTGGCCGGGAATCCGGTGCTGTCGCTGTTCCTGAGCATCATCACCGAGCTGTTCCGCCGGCACGCGGCCGGTCAGGACCGGCCGCTGCCCGGCGATGCGGCGGCGGACGAGGTCCAGCACGTGCACGAGCGGATCTTCGACGCCATCCGCCAGGGCGACGCCGGCGTGGCCCGGCACCGGATGCGCCGCCACCTCGACGCCCTGATTCCGTGGTGGCACTGAACAATCAGGCCGACTCGGCCACGCCGAACCGGGCGAGTTCGTGGGCGACCATGCCGTCCAGATCGCCGGCGGGCGGCATCGGCAGTTCGACCGCGCGGTCCCGGGTCGGCAGTAGCACCACGGCCGTGCCTGGGGTGGTGACCTCACCCCGCTGGTTCTCGCAGCGCACCGCGAGATGCACCTCGGCCCGGCTGTCGACCAGTCGCTTGTCGATCACCTCGCCGCGCACCCAGGTGGTGTCGCCGAGGTAGTTGAACCTGCGGTGTTCACAGCGCAGCCGCCACAGCCATCCCTCGTCGCCGATCCAGTCGGTGAGCAGGTGGCACAGCCAGGTTTCCCGCATACCGCCGTAGTCGTAGGGATTGGGCAGGCCCAGTTCGGTCGCTCGGGCCGGTTCCCAGTGCAGGCGCTGCACGGTGTCCGGGATGTTCCGCGGATTGGGCGGGTAGAGCCCGGGGGCCTTGCGGCGGATGTTCGCGGCGATCTTGAACGCGCCGGGCGGGGTGAGCTGCATGCCCCAGCCCAGGTGCCACACGATCACGTCGGTCGTGGTCAGCGGTCCCTTCACCCGGGGCTGCAACACCTCGCCGACCTCGATGTCCTCCCAGTAGCGGGGCTGCGCCCCACGCCGGGTCTCGGCCGCGTAGGCGGCGTCGATCTCGGCCAGTTCCTCGGCGGTGTAAGGAGGTTGGGCCAGCTTTTCCTTGGCGCGCTTCTTCGATGCGTGCCGTTCGGCATTGATCCAGGTGCCGCGGCGCACCGCGTGCAGATCGCCGCTTCCGTTGGTGTACAGGTAATCCTGGGTGACGTGCGCGGTGCGCCCGCCGAAACTGCTGCGCTTGGGTTGCACCCCGACCTGGGTCTGCAACAACCGGCAGCGGTCCCACACCCGCAGCGGCCGCCACCATTCGAACTCCATCACCGCCTGGTAGGACCCCAGCCCGGCGAACGGATCGCCCTTCAGCAGCGCCCTGCTCTCCCGGTCCGGCGCGGGTGCCGCGTCCTCGCCCATGGTGTAGAGGAAGGTCGGCGGCGCGATCAGCGTGCCCCAGCGGGTTTCTTCGGCGTAGGCGGGGTCGCAGTACAGCGGATTGTCGTCACCGTAACCGAAAGCGAAGTGCCGGACCCCGTCCCAGGTCACCTCGTAGTTGTGCGGCGGGTTGCGTTGCGGCACCGGAATGCCGAGGCGACGGCGGGATCGTTCGATCGCGGCGTCGGTCAGCATGCCGAAATCCGTCGCCTGGCCCTCGGTGGCGGTCATCGGGAATCCTTTGGCAGAGCAGGGTCGCGAGGCAGGCCCAGCACCTGCTCGGCGATGGTGTTGCGCTGGATCTCGGCCGTGCCCGCGCCGATGGTGGAGGCCCGGGTGCGCAGAAATCCCCACACCCAGCGCCCCTGTTGCACGGCCTGCGCATCGTGCCGGCCGAGCACCCCGTAGGGGCCCAGCAGGTCGACCGCGAACTCGTGCAGGTCCTGTTCGAAGGTGGCGATGAACAGCCGCGAGGTGGAAGACGACGCCCCCGGCTCTCCGGTGGCCAGGATGTCGGCGATGGTGCGCATGCCGGTGTAGCGCATGATCCGCACCCGTATCTCGAAATCCGCCAGCCGATCGCGGACAAGCGGATCGGTGGTCGCGCCGCGGTCGCGGGCCAGCGCGATCAGTTCGTCCAGCACCCGCCGGTACACCGCGGCCTGATTCATCGCCCCGGCCGCGCGTTCGTGCCCGAGACTGGTGCGCACCAGCGGCCAGCCATCGTCCTCCGCACCGATCCGGTCGGCCACCGGCACCCGGACATCGGTGAAGAAGATCTCGCAGAAGTGCGCCTCCCCGGTCAGATCGCGCAGCGGCCGCACGACGACACCGGGGGCGTGCGCGTCGATGAGCAGATAGCTGATGCCGTGCTGCCGCGACTCGGGCGTGCCGGTCCGCACCAGGGTGAAGATCACGTCGGCGAGGTCGGCCGCGCTGTTCCACACCTTCTGCCCGTTGACGAGGTACTCCTCGCCGTCCCGGCTGGCCGTGGTGCGCAGCGCCTGGAGGTCGGACCCGGCGTCCGGTTCGGAATAGCCCTGGGCCCAGATCGCGTCTCCGCGCAACAGCGGGCGCAGGAAGCGGTCCTTCTGCTCGGTGGTGCCGTACCGGATGAGGGTGGGGCCGGCGATCTCGACGCCGGTGCCCAGTGGGCGTGGCAGTCTGGCCCGCGCGTACTCCTCCTGGTAGATCACCTGCCGGGCGAAGCTCAACGCCATGCCGCCGTACTCGCGTGGCCAGCTCGGTCCGGCGTATCCGGCGTCGAAAAGCGTGGCCAGCCAACCCTTCTGCCAGGCCAGCCGCTCGTCCGGGTCGCGCGGCCGGCGGCCGGGATGGCGATCGGTCAGGAAGGCCCGCAGCCGGGCCCGGAATTCGTCGTCGGTCTCCGCGGCCTCATCGCGGCGGCCGGCCGTCGCCACCGAGGTCATCGCGGCCCGCCGATCCCGGTCAGCTCGGCCAGCCGCGTCCGATGCGCGGCCGGCGCGCCGAACAGGTGCTCGGATGACTTGGCCCGCCGGAGAAAAAGGTGCGCGTCGTGCTCCCAGGTGTAGCCGATGCCGCCGTGAATCTGAAGATTTTCCTTGGCCGCAAAGGTGAACGCCTCGGCGCAGTACGCGGCAGCCACCACCGTGGCCGCGGATCGCTCTGCCGGTTCCTCCGCCACAGCCGCGGCGTGCCGGGCCGCCGAGCGCGCGGCCTCGACCCGCAGCAGCATGTCCGCGCACTTGTGCTTGATGGCCTGGAACGAACCGATCGGCCGGTCGAACTGCACCCGGACCTTCGCGTGCCCCACCGCCGCGTCCAGGCAGGTCTGTGCGCCACCAACCTGTTCGGCGGCCAACGCGACCAGCGCGAGGTCGAGCACTTCGTGCAGGAACGCCGTCGCGTCCCCGTCCGGACCGACCCGCACCGCCGGAACATCCACGAGTTCGATCCGGCCCAGCCGCCGCGTCAAGTCCAGCGTGTCCAGCCGGGTTCGGTACACCCCAGGCGCCTCACCATCCACGGCGAACAGCCCCGGTCCAGCCTCGCTGCGCGCAACCACCAGCAACAGCTCGGCGCTGTGCCCGTCGATCACGAACATCTTGGTACCGGACAGCTTCCATCCATCGCCGACCGAGATGGCCTTCGTGGCAACGTCTTCCGGCCGCCACGATCCGCCTTCCTCGGCCAGAGCAAGGGTTGCGGTCAGCGAACCGTCGGCGATACCGGGCAGCCACCGCTCGCAGGCGGCCTCGTCACCGGAAGCAGCCAGCACCTGACCGGCCAGCGCCACGGTCGCGAAGAACGGCGAGGGCAGCAAGGCCCGGCCCAGCTCCTCAAGTACGATCCCCAGCTCGACCAGACTTCCCCCGGCCCCACCGTAGCGTTCCGGGAGGGCCAGCCCATGCAGGCCGAGCTGTTCCGACATCAGCCGCCAGACCTCCGGGTCATAGCCGGTGCCGGACTCCATCCACCGCCGCACGGCGGCACTCGGCGACCTGTCTGCCAGCAATTCGCGGACCGCGGCCCGCAGCTGATCATGCTCTGGTGTCACGAAGCCGGTCACCATTCCAGGCGCAGCGACTTGATTCCGTACATGTTGCCGGTCTGCTCCAGCTCCTGGCCGTCGGCGACCCGGTAGTCCGGGATGCGCCGATGCCATTCCTCGACCGCCACGTTCAGTTCCAGCCGCGCCAGGTGCGAGCCGAGGCAGCGGTGCGGGCCCGATCCGAACGCGATGTGGTTGCTGGTCTTGCGGTGCAGGTCGACCTCCTGCGGATTGTCGTAGCGATCCGGATCGTGATTGCTGACCACCAGCGGCAGCATCACCATCTCCCCGGTTTTCACTGGGCAGCCCCCGATTTCCACGTCCCTGGCCGCTTTGCGGGCCGGAATGACGAACGAGTAGACCCGGAGGATCTCCTCCACGCTCGGCGCGATCAGCGACGGATCGGCGATGATCTCCCGGCGCTGCTCCGGGTGGGTGGCGAAGTGGTAGAGCGCCCAGCCGACCGAGATCGGCACCGTGTCCAGCCCGGCCGTGAACATCAGCACACAGAACGCATGCAGATCCCGGTCGCCGACCGGCGCGCCGTCGATCTCCCAGGTCATCGCCCGGGACAGCAGATCCTCGCGCGGGTTCTCGCGACGCTGCGCGATCTGCTGCTCGAAATAGTCCGACACCGCGGTCATCGCGGCCAGCTGCCGACTCCGGTCCGGATCCTCCGGATAGGACAGATGCAGCATGTCGTGCACCCAGTGCAGGAACATGTCCAGATCGCCCTCGGGAAGGCCCATCAGGCGCAGGAAGATCAGGGTCGGGAAGCGCCGGGCGAACTCGTCCAGCACATCGGCGCCGCCCTGTTCGCGCAGCCGGTCGATCATCTCCCCGGCGACCCGGCGGATCTCCGGCTCGCGGGCGGCGACCGCGTTGGGCGAGAACTCCCTGCCCAGCAGCCGCCGCCACTGGGTGTGCAGCGGCGGGTCCAGCATTTCCGGGATCCACAGGAACTTCGGCTCCGGGTCCAGCGCGGTCACCGCCTTGCTGGAGAAGGTCTGCCAGTCCTGCAAGGCCTCCTGCACCGCGGTTCCGTCGGTGACCACCCAGTACCCGCGGGAGACGTCGCTGCGGAACCCGGAGTGCGTCGCGGCGATCTCGTCCCACCGCCTGTGGTGGGACAGGATCGGGCCGCCCGCGGTGTTGTCGTAGTGGTACACGGGCACGCCCTGGTAGCTGCCCTCGGGTTCGAGTGTGGTGCTCATGGCGAGTCCTTCCGTGGCGCTGGACGGAGGTTCAGGTGACCGCGCCGTCGATCTTGAGCTGGATGAGTTCCTCGTCGGACAGGCCGAGTTCGCGCAGGACCTCGTCGGTGTGCTCGGCGAACTGGGGCGCCCGGGTGAGCGTCACCGGGGTTTCCTCGAACTGCACCGGATTGGCCACCAGTTCGCGCGGGCGGCCCTCGGCGTCGACCACCGAGGCGATCAGGCCGTTGGCCCGCAGGGACGGGTCCTGCCCGACTTCCCAGGAGTTCTGCACGGTGGCCCACTGTCCCTCGCCCTGGGAGAGCACCTCGGTCCACTCGGCGAACGTCCGGCCCCCGATGATCTCGGCCACGATGTCCGCGGCCGCACCGGCGTTGGCCATGATCTTCTCCACGTCGGCGAAGCGTTCGTCGGCGGCCAGATCCTCCCGGCCCACGATGCGGCAGAACTCCGGCCAGTACCGGCCCGGCTGCAACATCGCGAACTCCAGCCACCGGCCGTCGGCCGTCCGGTAGGCGCCGATCAGCGGGTTGGTCGCCGAACCGTGCTTGGGATGGACCCGCGGCGGCAGCGGTTCGCCCGTCATCAGCGCCTGATTCACCGTGTACTGGGTGGCCCAGGCGCCCACGCCCAGCAGCGACACGTCGACCACCGACGGCTCCCCGGTGACCTGGCGTGAGTAGAGCGCCGCGGCGATCCCGCCGGCGATGGTCATCCCGCCCATGGAGTCGCCGTAGGCCCCGGCCGGCATGCGCGGCACCCGGTCGGCCCCCGGCGGGGTCAGCCCGGCCGCACTGCCGCCCCGGGCCCAGAACGCGGTGCTGTCGTAGCCGCCTTTGTTGGCCTCCGGGCCTTTCGTGCCGAAGCCGCTGCCCCGCACGTAGATGATGTCCGGGTTGATGGCGCGGATGTCCTCGACGTCGATCCTCAGTTTGGCCCGGGCGCCAGGGAGGAAATTGGTCAGGAACACGTCACTGGCGCGCACCAGCGCCTCCAGCACCGCGCGGGCGGTCGGCTTCTCCAGCGCCAGCCCCACGCTGCGCTTGCCCCGGTTCGGTCCCTCCATGATCGGCAGGAACGACGAGCCTTCCTGCGCCGTCGCCAGGCCGAGAACGCGCGACAGCCCGCGCTGGCCGTCGCCGCGTTCGGCGTGCTCGATCTTGATGACGTCGGCGCCCCAGTCCGCGAGCGCGGCCCCCGCCGCGGGGACGAAAGTGAACTGCGCGACCTCAAGGACCCGCACACCTTCCATCGGCCGATGCACCTGCGGCCACCTCCTCGTGCCGGATTCGATCGGGTCAGTCGACGACGGTGATGGCCAGTTCGGGACAGGCGTGCGCGCCGTCGCGGGCCTTGTCCTCCAGGCCGGGCGGGACGTCGCCGGCGAACGGCACGGCGTAGCCGTCGTCGTCGAGTTCGAACACGTCCGGTGCCGTGGCCGCGCATCGCGCGTGCCCGGAACACTTTGTGCTGTCAATGGAGATCTTCATCACGCGACTCCCTTCTCGAAGGCGGTACCCAGTTCCATCGGTCCGTTGTGGACGATGGCCAGCAGCTCGGACACCTCGGGGCCCAGCCCGGCCGTGGTGTCCCGGAACGCCGCCAGGTCCTTGCGCAGAAAGGGTTCCACCGCGGCGACGTAGGGCTCGGCGCCGCCCCGGGCGCTGATGTGCCGCGCCGCGGTGCTCCCGCCGCTGCTGACCGCCAGCACGTCGAGCAGCACCCGCTCGTCGATCCCCAGCGCGCGACCGGCGTCCAGCCCGCGCAACGTCACCTGGGTGATGGCGGCGAACAGCAGGTTGTTGAGCAGCTTCACCCGCAACGCCGTGCCCCGCGCACCGGTCGCGATGATCGGGTCGGCGTACGCGCCGACCACCTGGCGGGCAACGGAAACGTGTGCGGCCTCGCCGCCGAGGTACACCGCGAGCCGCCCGGCGCGGACCGCGTCGGCCGTTCCGCTGAACGGCGCGTCCACCAGCGCTGCCCGGCCTTCTCGGGCGTACTCCGCCAGTTGGTCCAGTGTTTCCGGTCTGCCGGTGGTGTGGGACAACAGGATCGTGTGCGGGTCCATGGCCCGCATGATGTCCGGCAGCACGTCGAGCAGTTGGGCGTCGCTGTACAGGCAGCTGACGATGACGTCGCAGTCGGCGAGATCGGCCGGGCGATCGACGAGTTCGGCGCCGTCGGCGGACAGCCGGTCGCGGACCTCGGTCCGTCGGGCGTACAGGCGCAGCGGATGACCGGCGGACAGCAACCGTTGCGCCATCGGTTCGCCGATCCGCCCGGCGCCGACGAACCCGACTTTCCGTTGGCCGGTCACGAAGACCCCAGTTCTTCGGCCGCCTCGCGCAAGGCCCGCAACCGTGTTTCCAGCAGCTCGCGTTCGGCCGGATCGGCATCGCCGAGGCGGGCCTCGGTCTCGGTGATCTCCTCGCGCAGGCGGTCGGCCGCCTCCTCGCGGGTGAGCAGGTCCAGGTCGGTCCAGTCGGACCGCTCGGACTCCGGACGCCGGCTCATGCAGGCAGGTTGTACAGACGACGGGTGTTCAGCTCGACCATCCGGTGCACCTCGTCGTCGGGTACGTCGGCCATCACCTCGGCGGCGTAGGCGCGGCTCTTGGGCCAGTACGAGTCGGAGTGCGGATAGTCGCATTCCCAGGTGATGTGGTCGACGCCGATGTCGTGCCGGGACCGCACGCCGAACTCGTCGTCGATGAAGCAGCCGTGCATGTGCCGGCGGAACAACTCCGACGGCCGTCCGTCCTGGTTGACGTTCTGGTAGAAGCGATGCCGCTCCCAGGTGAAGTCGATCCGGTCCAGCAGATAGGGAATCCAGCCGATCCCGCCCTCGGACAGCCCGACCTTGAGCTGCGGATGCCGGTGGAACACCGGGGAGAACAACAGATCCGCGGTGGCGTACATGGAGTTGCAGCCGAACAGCGCGATGGTCACCGCGAACGGCGCCTCCGGCGCGGTCTTGGGCGCGTTGCCGGAGGTGCCGAAGTGCAGGCACAGCGGCAGGTCCGTCTCCTCGGCCGCGGAGAACACCGGATCCCAGTGGTCGGTGTGGAAGGACGGCAGGCCCAGCGGCACCGGGTTCTCCGGGAACGAGATCGCCTTGGCGCCCTTGGCCGCGGTCCGGTGGATCTCGGCCACGCATTCGCGAACATCCCACAGTGGCAGGATGATCAGCGGGATCAGCCGGTCCGGCGCGGTCGCCGACCACTCGTCCAGCACGAAGTCGTTCCAGGCTTTGACGCACAACCCGGCCAGCTGCCGGTCCTGACCGTCGAGGAACACCGTGCCGGCGAACCGCGGGAACGACGGGAAGCACAGTGCGCCCCACACCCCGTCCAGGTCCATGTCCCGCAGCCGGGCCTTCGGGTCGTAGCACCCAGGGATCATCTCGTCGTAGCGGGTCGGCTCCATGCCGAACTCCTCGGGCTGCTTTCCGGCCACGGCGTTCAGCCCGATGTACGGGTAGATCCGGCCCTCGTAGGACCACACCTCGGCGGGCGCGGCGTCGCCGCCGCGCGGCTGCTCGACGATCCGGGGACCGGCCTCCTGGTATTTCGCCGGCAACCGGTCCACCCACAACCGCGGCGGTTCGATCAGATGATCGTCGGTCGACAGCAACTTCATCCATGGCTGCAACGGCATCGTCGCGCTCCCTCGTCGAGATGACGGCGTTCCGAGACTGTACCTCCGGTCAGCACATTGTGTATACCTTATCTCGGCCAGATCGACGACGGAACGGCCGATTACGCCGTTCCTGGCGGTACGGTCAGAGTATTGAGTGCACTTATTAGGCCGATCCGGGAGGAACCAGTTGACCTCGCGCCCACTGCCGCAACCGACGCTCGCCAGTGCCGAGTTCTGGCGGTCCGGCGCCGACGGCGTGCTGCGGATCTGTCACTGCGCCGACTGCGGGCGGTACTTCCATCCGCCCGGCCCGGTCTGCCCGAGTTGCCGCGGCGACGCCGTCGCACTGGCGCCCACGTCCGGACAGGCGGTGGTGGTCGGGTTCAGCGTCAATCACCAGACCTGGCTGCCCGCGTTCCCGCCGCCCTATGTGGTCGCCATCGTCGCGCTGGCCGAGGACGACCGGGCCCGGCTGACCACCAACATCGTGGGCTGCGCACCGGAAGACGTGCATATCGGCATGCGCGTCCGGGTGCGATTCGAGCAACACGAGGACATCCGGCTTCCACTGTTCGAACCCGATTCCGAAGCCGAGGCCGGCCTCGGACCGGGCCCACTGCCCGAGCCACGAGACATCCGCGCCGATCTGCGCCCGATGGCCTCGCCGCGCAAGTACGAAGACCGGGTCGCACTGACCGGTGTCGGCCAGTCTCGGGTGGGCCGGCGGCTGATGGTCGACCCGATTTCGCTGACCGTGCAGGCCTGTCGGGCCGCGGTGGCCGACGCCGGACTCGATCTCGAGGACATCGACGGCCTGTCCACCTATCCCGCGGTCAGCCCGACCGGCCTGAGCGAGGGCGGGATCACCGCGCTGACCGAGGCATTGGGGTTGCGGCCGACCTGGGTCAACGGCGGCAGCGAGGTGCCGGGACAGATCGGTTCCATCACCGCCGCCATGCTGGCGGTCGCCGCCGGACTGTGCCGCCATGTGCTGTGTTTCCGGACGGTGTGGGAGTCCTCGCACACCGCCCTGGTCCGCTCCGGCGACTGGCGGTCTGCCAACTCGCGGGCCACCGGGATGTTCGAATGGCGGGCGCCGTTCGGGGCCATGTCGGCCGCCCAGTGGATCGGGTGCCACGCCTCGCATTACCTGCACCGCTACGGCGTCGGCCGGGACGTGCTCGGCGCGATCGCGGTCACCGCCCGAGCGGGCGCGGCGCGCAATCCCGAGGCGCTGTACCGGGATCCGATGACCCTGGAGGACTATTTCGCCGCGCGGATGATCACCACGCCGTTCGGACTGTACGACTGCGATGTGCCCTGCGATGGTTCGGTGGCCGTGGTCGTGTCGGCCATCGAGACCGCGGCCGACCGGCCCACGCCGCCGGTGCTGGTCGAGTCGGTCGGCACCGCGATCCTGGAACGGCTGTCCTGGGACCAGGACACGCTCACCCATCTCCCTCAGTCCCGCGGCCCGGCCGCCCACCTCTGGACCCGCACCGATCTGACACCGTCCGATGTGGATGTTGCGCTGCTCTACGACGGATTCACCTTCAACGCCGTGTCCTGGCTGGAAAATCTCGGCTTCTGCGGACCGGGCGAGGCCAGCGACTTCGTGGCCGGCGGCAAGACCATCGCCCTGGACGGCCCGCTGCCGCTCAATCCGCACGGCGGCCAGTTGTCGGCCGGGCGGCTGCACGGCTACGGCTTCGTGCGCGAGGCCATGCTGCAACTGCGCGGCCAGGCAGCCGGCCGGCAGGTGCCCGGCGCGCGGACGGCGGTGGTCACCGCGGGCGGCGGCGTGCCCTCCGGCGCCATGCTGCTGCGCGCGGTCTAGAAACGTGTCCGATGGGCGCGCAGACGCGTGTGATCGAGAGAGGCCGGCCGGGGTCACACCGCCGCGACCGCGGCCGGTTTCTGTTGCCGGGCTTCGAGTTCCTCGGACTTCACCGCACGCAACAGCACCACGATCATGGCGATCTTCCAGACCAGGAAGGCCAGCGCGGGCACCAGCATGGCGAACAAACCGTTCCAGGCCAACGGACCCGAGGACGACACGTACACGAAAACTCCGGGCAGCAGGCAGATCGCCAGCACAAAGTTCAGATAACCGAACCACCGTGGGAAAACCGGCTTCGGCCCGCGGTCGACCAGCGCGGACAGGCCGATCGTCGCGACGTTGACCACGAAGATGACGGCGATGCCCACATAGGTCAGCCAGAACTGGTCGGAGAACATCAGCACCAGCTGCGGGTCCCGGCCGGGCCGGTAGGCGGCGGTGGCCAGGACGGCCAGTGGGTACAGCCAGCCGGTCGGCGCGACGACGGCCGTGGTGAGCTGCACCATCGACAGCAGCCCCCAGCCGCCTTCGATACGCCGGATCTGCAGGCTGGTCACCACGGCGAATGGATAGAACAGCGGCGCGAACAATCCCATGATCACCACCGACCACAGGATTCCGGTGCGGTTCGCGGTCAGGAAATAGGTCACCTCGGCCGCACTGGCCGTAGGCGGGATGGCCGGCATCAGCCTGCCGACGAAGGTGAAGGCGATGGTGAAGGCGACCAGCACCACCAGGCCGCACCAGACCGACATTCGGTAGAGCCGGAACTTCACTGCGTCGTCCACTGGATCTCCTTTGATCTGGGAGGACCGAACCGGATCAGTCGACGAGGTCCAGCACCGCCCGGTAGGCGAAGGCCAGGCCGGAGCCGATGGGCGTGCCCGCGCCCGGATACACCCGGCCGGACATCGGGCCCGCCGTGTTGCCCGCCGCGTAGAGCCCGTCGATCGGGCGTCCGTCCGGCCGCAGCACGCGGGCGTGTTCGTCGATCTTCAGGCCGCCCTTGGTGCCGATGTCCGACAGCACGATCTTGGCGGCGTAGAACGGCGGGGTGTCCAACGGAAGCAGGATCGGATTGGGCCAGTCCGGTGTGGGCTTGGCCGGATAGTTCAGCTGCGGCCAAGCCGGGAACGGCACGACGTAGCCGAACATCTGGTCCCACGGCGTCTCGCCGCGGTGGAACTTCTGGTCCACCCCGCTGTCGGCGTAGCCGTTGAACTCCTCGACCGTCCGGTTCAGCGCGCCGAACGGCACGCCGATCAGTTCGGCCAGTTCCTCCAGGCTGTCGGCTTTGCGCAGCGCGCCGGACTCGAACCACTCGCGGGCCACCGGCTGATCGGGCGGACCGCCGAAGCTGTCCCGGTCGATCTGCCGTTGATCGAGGACCCAGTGGGCCGGCACGTGCGAGACGCCGGAAGTCACGTGCTGCCGGGCGATCTCGTGCCCGGCCTGGTCGTAGGGGCGGGCCTCGTTCATGAACCGCTCGCCGGCCGCGTTCACCCAGATCCCGCCGCGCAGGCCGCTCTGGAACACCGGCAGGCCGTCGGGCTGGATGAGGCCGGGGACGTACCAGGATTCGTCAAGCAGGTCGGTGTCGGCGCCGACCGCGATCCCGGCCAGCAGCGCGTCGCCGGTGTTGTCCGGGGCTCCGTTGGACCACTCGCCGGTCAACGGAATCGGCTGGTGTTTGGCCCGTAGTTCGGCATTGCGCTCGAACCCGCCCGCGGCCAGCAGCACCCCACGGTTGGCCCGGAACTCGATCTGGTCGCCGTCGCTGACCGCGGTGATGCCGACGACCCGGCCGTCCTCGACCAGCAGGCTCTGCAGCGCGGTGTCGAGGGCCAGTGTTCCGTTGCCGCTGTCCAGGAAGGCGGCCAACGCCCGGCCGATCAGCGCGCGGCCGCCGTTGAGCACCGGTCCCTGGTCCAGGCCCCACCGTTCGGTCGGAATCGGGGTGCGCACCAGCCTGGCCTTCTCGCCGAGGTCGGCCTTGGCGATCTCGGGCGGGAACACGGTCCGGCCGGCGGCCGAGGCGCCCGGCGCGGCCGCGAAATAGTCCGGCACCGGCAGGTGCGTGAACGACCCGAACCACGGATTGCGCTCCAGCTCGTCGATCAGCTGCGCGCCGGCCTCGAGATAGGTGTCCTGCAACGTTTCCCGGGACGGATCGTCGATGACGCCGCGCAGATAGGTCCGCGCCTGCTCCACGTCGTCCTCGATCCCAGCTCGGCGGATCGGGGCCGAGCCGGGAAACCAGAGACCGGCGCCGGAGTAGGCGGTGGTGCCGCCGACGAGTTCGGTCTTCTCCACCAGGAGCGTGCGCAAACCCCGCGAGGCCGCCACGTAGGCGCCGACCAGACCTCCTCCCCCGGACCCGACGACCACGAGGTCGTAGGACTGTTCAGCAGCGGTCATCACTACCTCCTGGGCGGTGGTCGACCAAATACAGTGCACTCATCTTGTTGCCACCGAGGCCGCTCCATCGATGTATGGGGATGTTCCGCCGTCTTTTCTGCGGTGTCAATGCCAAGTTAGGTATACCCTTCTCGGCGATCGACACCCATAATGGAGTTCACTGCCGTCGGCTCGAAGGAGAGTCCACATGGCCCAGCCCGACTACGACCCCGGGCCCCAGGTCGCCCACGCGGGCAGCATCAACCTCGGCACACCAGACCTCGAACGGTCGCTGTCGTTCTTCCGCGATCTGCTCGGCATGGAGGTCGTCGCCCAGACTGGCGGCGTGGCCTATCTGCGCTGCTACCAGGAACTGGTGCACCACTCGCTCATCCTGACCCAGCAGGACGACGCGGTGGTCAACTCCTACGGCTTCCGGGTCAAGCGCAGGCAGGACGTCGAACTGTTCCACCAGCAGTTCGAGGACCAGGGCATCAAATCGCTGGAACTGGCCGCCGGGCACGAGGTCGGCCGCGGTGAGGCCGTGCGCTTCCTGGTGCCGGGCAGCGAGCACCCGTTCGAGCTGTACTACGACATCGACAAGCCGCCGGCCGACGAGTCGATCCGGTCCAAGCTGCCCAGCAACTCCTCGCGCCGGCGCGGACTGGGCGTGCGCCGCCTGGACCACATCAACCTGCAGACCAGTCCGGGCACGGTGAACCAGGCCGAATCCTGGCTACAGCAGGGATTGGGCTTCAAGCGCCGGGAGTTCGCCCGGCTGCCCCAGGCCCCGGACGTCATCCTGGCCTCCTGGTTGTCGGTAACCTCGCAGGTGCACGACGTGGCCATCGGCGTGGCCGCCGAGGACCGGCCGGCCCAGTTCCACCACGTGGCGTTCAACGTGGAGAACTTCCACGACGTGCTCACCGCGGCCGACCAGATGCGCGATCTGGACATCGCCTACGGCGCGGGCCCGGGCAAACACGGCATCGGGCAAGCGATGTACCTCTACGTGCACGACCCCGGCTCCGGGCACCGGATTGAGCTGTACTCCGGCGGGTACCACATCTTCGACCCGGACTGGCAGGCGCTGGAGTGGAAGCTGCCCGAACTGGAGTTCGGCCAGACCTGGTACGGCGACGTGCTGGATGTCGGTCCGGGCGGCGCGTTCCTGTCCACCACACCGTCGGCGGGGCTCACGCCGTGAGCCCCGCGGGCGAGGCGACCCGGGTCACGATCGACGGGCTCGACGTCGCCTACCACGAGGCGGGCGAGGGCGAACCGTTGCTGATGCTGCACGGTTCGGGCCCGGGAGTGACCGCCTGGTCGAACTTCGGGGACAACCTGCCGGTGTTCGCCGAACGGTTCCGCACGATCATGCCCGACCTGCCCGGGTTCGGCGGGACCGGACTGCCCGAACTCGACGACTACTACCCCACGGTCGCGGCCCGCTGGATCGAGCGGCTGATGGACCGGCTGGGCATCGAATCGGCGGTGTTCGTCGGCAACTCCATGGGCGGCGCGGTCGCCGCCGAACTGGCCGCGTTGTCGCCCGCCCGGGTGCGGCGGATGGCGCTGATGGGCTCCGGTGGGCTGTCGGTCGGAATCTTCCAGGCCGAACCCAGCGAGGGTTTCCAGCGGCTGTTCGAATTCCTCCACGATCCGAGTCGGGACCGGATGGTCGCCTGGATCAGGACGATGGTGTTCGACCCGAGCCGGATCACCGACGAACTCGTGGACGAGCGGCTGCGCAACGCCACCGCCGAGGGCGTGCTCGACCGGATGAAGGCGATCTTCGGTTCGATGGCCGACCCGCGCCTGCAGACCAAGCACACTCCACTGTGGACTAAAACGGCGACCATCACGACCCCGACGCTCATGCTCTGGGGCCGAGACGACCGCATGCTTCCCTACGACCAGGCCCACTTCGCGAATCGCCGGCTGCCGGAGGTCGAACTGCACACCTTCTCCCGTTGCGGGCACTGGGTGCAGGTCGAGCGCAAATCCGATTTCGAGCGGGTCGTGATCGAGTTTCTCACCCGCAAGTCATCCGATTCGGAAAACCAGCACGGCGAAGGAAAGTAGGAGATCTGGCATGGCGCACGAGGTGGTCGACCGCATCGAGGAGGCCGGACCGAAGCTCGCGGCACTGGCCGAGGACAACGAAAAACTGGGCAAGCTCAGCGACGAGACCGTCAGCCTGCTGCGCGGCACCGGGGTAATGCGGTTGTTGCAGCCACAGAAGTTCGGCGGCTACGCCGCCCATCCCCGGGACTTCGCCGAAGCGGTGATGGCAGCCGCGCGGCACGACGGCGCGGCGGGCTGGGTGTGCGGGGTGGTCGGCGTGCACCCGTGGGAAGTCGCGCAGATGGACCCCAAGCTAGGCCAGGAGATCTGGGGCGACAACCCGGACACCTGGATCGCCTCGCCCTACATGCCCAACGGCATCGCCGAACCGGCCGAAGGCGGATATGTCCTCAATGGACGGTGGCCCTTCTCCTCCGGCGCCGACCACTGCGAGTGGGACTTCCTCGGCGCGATGGTCGGCGACGGCAGCGGGCAGGGCAAACCGTCGATGCCGCCGACCGTGCGGCACGTGGTGCTGCCCCGGTCGGACTACGAGATCGTCGAGGACTCCTGGGACGTGATCGGCCTGTCCGGCACCGGAAGCAAGGACGTCGTGGTCAAGGGCGCGTTCATCCCCGAGTACCGGACGATCGACCAGACCGACATCCAGGAAGGGGTGGCCGCGGGCAAGCACGGCGTCACCGACGCGCTCTACCAGCTGCCCTTCGCCGCGATGTTCCCGCTGGGCATCACCGCGGCCGTGATCGGCATCTGCGAGGGTGGGTTGGCCGCACACGTGAGCCAGCAGCGCGACCGGGTCGCGGTCACCGGCCTGCAGATCCGCGACGATCCCTACGTTCTCTACGCCACCGGCGAGGCGAGCGCTGAGATCCAAGCGTCCCGGATCCAGCTGATCGAGGGCATCAGCCGGATGTACGACCGGCTGGCCGACGGAAAGCCGCTGACCATCGAGGACCGGGCGGACGTCCGCCGCAACCAGGTGCGGTGCGCCTGGCGCGCGGTGACCGCGCTGGACGCGATCTTCGCCCGGTCGGGCGGAAACGTGGGCCGGCGCAGCAATCCGCTGCAACGCTACTGGCGGGACGCGCATGTCGGACTTTCCCACATGATCCACGTGCCGGGCGTGGCCTATCACGCCAACGCCCTGACCCAGATGGGGCTGGAGCTGCCCCCGCCGATGCGCATCCTGGTCTGAGGACCCGGGATGAGCAGGGTGAACTCCGGGTTCGACGAACGGCATTTCCGCGAGGTACTGGGAAACTGCCCGACCAGCGTGGTCGCCATCACCGCGGCGCTCGACGACCAGCCGGCCGGCATGGTGGTCGGCACGTTCACCTCGGTGTCGCTGGACCCGCCCCTGGTGTCCTTCCTGGCCGACCGTTCATCCACGACGTTCCCCAAGATCTGGCAGGCCGAACGCTTCTGCGCCAACGTTCTGGCCGCCGACCAGGAACCTCTGTGCCGGAAGCTGGCGATCCGCGGCTCAGCCACCAGATTCAGCGGAGTCGACTGGAATCCTTCGCCGCTGGGCAATCCGGTGCTGGGCGGGATCGTCGCCTGGGTCGACTGCACCATCGACACCGTGGTGGAGCTCGGCGATCACTTCCTGGCCGTCGGGCACGTCCGGGATCTCCGCGTCGAGTCGCCGAAGACGCCGCTGCTGTTCTTCCGGGGCGGGTACGGCGACTACTTCTCCGCCACCGCACTGCTGCTGGACCGCCTGGTCGGCTGGTAGACACCAGAGGAGGGAACTCGGATGGGCCGAGTACAGGACAAGGTCGTCGTCATCACCGGCGCGGCCCGGGGTCAGGGCCGCGCGCACGCGCTCCGGCTGGCCGAGGAGGGCGCGGACATCATCGCGCTCGACCTCTGCGCGCAGATCGACACTGTCGGCTATCCCCTGGCGGCACAGGAGGATCTGGACGAAACCGCCCGGTGCGTGGAGAAACTGCACCGCCGGGTGGTGACCCGCACGGTCGATGTCCGCGACCCCGGCGGGCTGCGCACCGCGGTGGCCGATGGGGTGGCGGAACTGGGTCGGCTGGACGCGGTGATCGCGCAGGCCGGCATCGCCCCCATCGGCCGGCTCGACGACCCGCAGGCGTTCCTGGACGCGGTCACCGTCGATTTCACCGGGGTGGTCAACACGGTCGAAGCCGCGCTGCCGCACCTGTCCGACGGGGCCTCGATCGTCGCCACCGGATCGACCGCCGCGTTGCTGCCGCCGTCGGACTACCGCGGCAAACCGGATTTCGGCAAGCTCGGCTACGCGTTCGCCAAGCGTACGGTGGCCTCGTTCATCAACGATCTGGCTATCACCTTGGCGTCCCGGCGGATCCGGGCCAACGCGGTGCACCCGACGAACTGCAACACCGATATGCTCAACAGCGACCCGATGTACCGGGAATTCCGGCCGGATCTGGACAACCCGACGCGCGAGGACGCCCTGACCGCGTTCCCCGCGATGACCGCGATGGGCCTGCCCTACGTGGAGCCGACCGACATCGCGAACACGGTGCTGTTCCTGGTGTCCGACGAATCCCGTTACATATCGGGAATGCAGCTGCGGGTGGACGCCGGGTCGATCGCCCAGCGCCGCCCGCACCAGACGCAGTTCTAGTTCGCGGATTCGTCGTGGCCGGTGGTCGCCCCCGGCCACCGGCCCTCCGGCGCTCAGCTGAGCAGTTCGACGATGGTGGCGTTGGCCGTGCCGCCGCCCTCGCACATGGTCTGCAACCCGTACCGCAGGCCGTCCCGGCGCATCGAGGCCAGCAACCGCGACATCAGGATCGCGCCCGAGCCGCCGAGCGGATGGCCGACCGCGATCGCCCCGCCCAGCGGGTTGACCCGCTCCGGGTCGGCCCCGGTTTCGGCCAGCCAGGCCAGCGGGACCGGCGCGAACGCCTCGTTGACCTCGAACACGCCGATGTCCTCGATGGCCAGACCGGACCGGCGCAACGCCTTCTGGGTGGCCGGGATCGGGCCGGTGAGCATGGTGATCGGATCGGCGCCGCTGACCGCACCGCTGTGGTAGCGGGCGATCGGCGTGAGGCCCAGATCGCGGGCCCGCTCGGAGGTCATGATCAGCAGCGCGGCCGCGCCGTCGGAGATCTGCGAGGCGTTCCCGGCGTGGATCACGCCGTCCGGTTTGAACGACGGTGTGAGCCTGGCCAGCGTCTCCACCGATGTCCCGCGCCGCAGCCCCTCGTCAACACTGAACTTGGTGCCGTCCACCTCCACCGGCACCACGTGGTCGTCGAACACGCCGTCGTCGATCGCGGCGGCCGCCTTGGCGTGCGAACTCGAGGCGAACTCGTCGAGCTGTTCGCGGCTGAAACCCCAGCGCTCGGCGATGAGTTCGGCGCCGGTCCCCTGGTTGAACTCGAAGTTGTCGTAGCGCGCCAGCACTGCCGGGCCGTAGGGCTGGCCGGTGGTCCGGTGCGAACCCAGCGGGACCCGGCTCATCGTCTCCACGCCACCGGCCACCACCACGTCGTACTGCCCGGCCAGCACCGCGTGCGCGGCGGAATCCACCGCCTGCTGGCTGGAGCCGCAGGCCCGGTTGATGGTCACCCCGGGGACGTGCTCCGGCCACCCCGCCGCCAGCACCGCGAACCGGCCGATGTTGCTGGACTGGTCGCCGATCTGCGTCACACAGCCCCAGAGCACATCATCCACTGTGGACGGATCGAGTCCGGTGCGGTCGACCAGCGCGGTGAGCACCCGGGCGGACAGGTCGGCCGCGTGGATTCCGGCGAGCGTGCCGTTGCGCTTGCCGATCGGCGTGCGCACGGCGTCGACGATGACGGCGTCCCTCATGGTCTTGCCCCTTCCAGTCGGTCGGTGTCGGGTGGTGGAACCGTTACCCCGCAGGCGATCAGCTCGTCGATCCCGCCGATTTCCCAGTCCTGGAACACATCGTGGGTGTCGGCGCCGACCTCCGATGCGGCGGGCCCGGGCCGGGTTGGCGTGCCGGAGAATCGTGGCGCCGCGGCGGGCTGCGCGACGCCGTCGCGGGTGATCATGCTGGTGCGGGCGGCCAGCTGCGGATGGGCGGCGACCTCGGTCAGCCCGAGGATCGGCGCCACGCAGGCGTCGGTTGCCTCGAACAACGCCGCCCACTCGTCCCGCGTGCGTTCGGCGAACCGTTGGGCCAGGCGGCGTCGCAGCTGCGGCCAGGTGGAGCGGTCATGCTGGAGTTCCGGATCGACGTCCAGTTCGAGCAGGTCCAGGAGTTGGCGATAGAACTTCGATTCCAGCGCGCCGACCGCCACGTGCCCGCCGTCCTTGGTCCCGTACACGGCGTAGAACGGCGCTCCGCCGTCCAGCGTGTTGGTCCCGCGTTCGTCGGTCCACGCGCCACGGCCGAGCTTGCCGAAGGTGCTGGCCAGCAGGTGCGTGGTGCCCTCGACGATGGCCGCGTCCACGACCTGGCCTGCTCCGGTGCGCTCGGCGGCGTGCACCGCGGCCAGCACCCCGATCACCAGGTAGCAGCCGCCACCGCCGAAATCGCCGACCAGGTTGACCGGGATCTGCGGCGGGCCGCCCGCCGATCCGATCGCGCCCAGCGCACCGGCCAGCGCGATGTAGGTGATGTCGTGCCCGGCCGCGGTGGCCAGCGGCCCGTCCTGGCCCCAGCCGGTCATCCGGCCGTACACCAGCCGTGGATTGCGGGCCAGGCAGTCAGCCGGGCCGATGCCAAGGCGTTCGGTCACGCCCGGGCGGAATCCCTCGATCAGGATGTCCGCGCGGGCCACGAGATCCAGCAGCGCGGCGACGCCGGCGGGGTGCTTCAGGTCGAGCACCACCGACCGTTTGCCCCGGTTGAGCACGTCGGCCGGGCCGCCGCGACCGGGTTCGGCCCGCTGCTCGGGCCGGTCCACCCGGACCACCTCGGCACCGAGGTCGGCCAGCATCATCCCGGCGAACGGGCCGGGGCCGATGCCGCCCAGCTCGACCACCCGGCAGCCCGCCAGCGGTCCCGGGCCGATCATCGCGCTCCCCACCTTCCGTGGATAGAGGGCACTCTTTTGACTGCCGCGTTCACTGTCCTGTCCAGACCGGCGGGCGCTTCTCCCGGAACGCCCTCGCACCCTCGGACGCGTCCTCGGAGGCGAACACCGGGTCGGCGATCCCGGCCTGTCGCTGCCACGCCTCGTCCATCGCCCAGTCCGCACCGGACCGCGCGATCCGCTTGGTCGCGGCCACCGCGAGCGGACCGTTGGCCGCGATCGTCGCGGCCAGTTCGAGCGCGCCGTCCAGGGCGCCACCCGCATCGGTCAGCCGGTTGACCAGGCCGATTTCCGCCGCCCGTTCGGCACCGATCGGCTCACCGGTCAGCAACAACTCCAGCGCGACCGCCCGCGGCACCCGTTGGGGCAGCAGCAGCGCTCCGCCCGCCCGGGCGACCAGCGCGCGCTTCACCTCCGGCAGCCCGAACCGGGCCGTCCGGGCCGCCACCACCAGATCGCAGGCCAACAGCAGCTCGAAGCCGCCGGCCAGCGCCCAGCCCTCGACCGCGCCGATCAACGGCTTTTCCGGTGGGGTCATGGTGATCCCGCACAGCCCGCGACCGGGAATCGACGGGCTTTCCCCGGCCAGGAACGCCTTCAGGTCCATGCCGGAGGAGAACGTCCCGCCGGCGCCGGTGAGGACCCCGACCCGCAGTTGGTCGGAGGAGTCCAACTCGTCAACGGCGGCGGCCACCGCCTCGGCGACGGCCGCGGTCAGCGCGTTCCGGGCCGCGGGCCGGTTGATCGTGACGACCTGCACCGGACCCTGCCGGGCAACGAGAACCTCATCCGACACGCCCACTCCTTCCGGTGTGCTTCCGGCCGATCCAGCATACGTTCAGATCAATAATAGGTATACTGATTTCATGCGCCGGACGTTGTTCGATCAGCCCCACGAAGACTTCCGTCAACTGGTCCGCGACTTTCTCGTCCGGGAGGTCGTTCCGGTGTACGAGACCTGGCGGCAGACCGGGCTGGTGCCCCGCGAGTTGTTCACCGCACTGGGCAAGCTGGGCATCATCGGCACCGCCATCCCCGAAGAGTACGGCGGCGGTGGCCAGCACGACTACCGCTACAACGTGGTGATCCAGGAGGAGTGCGCCCGCCAGAACGTGACCCTGGGTGGCCTGCGCACCCACCTGGACGTGGTCCTGCCGTATTTCCTCGGCCTGGCCGACGCCGACCAGCGCACCCGCTGGCTGCCCGGGCTGGCCTCGGGTGAGCTCTACACCGCGATCGCGATGAGCGAGCCGGGCATCGGCTCGGACCTGGCCGGGATCTCGACCACGGCGGTCCGCGACGGCGATCACTACCTGCTCAACGGCGCCAAGACGTTCATCACCGGGGGCTATCACGCCGACCTGGTCATTGTCGTGGCCCGCACGGCCACCGATCCGGACAACCGGCGCAACGGCCTGTCGCTGCTGGTCGTGGACAAGGGCACGCCCGGCTTCACGGTCGGCCGCAAACTGGACAAGCTCGGGCTGACCGTGCAGGACACCGTCGAGCTGTCCTTCGCCGACGTCCGGGTCCCGGCGGCCAACCGGCTCGGCGCGGAGGGCGCGGCGTTTACCCTGCTGCGCCGTAATCTGGCCCAGGAACGGCTGGCCATCGCCGTCGGCGCGGTCGCCCAGACCCGCACCGCGATCGAGCTGACCATCGACTACGTCCGCGACCGGCGGGTGTTCGGCCAGGCGGTGGCGCAGTTCCAGAACACCAAGTTCGAACTGGCCGCCATGTCGGCCGAGCTGGAGGCCGCGCAGGCGATGCTGGACGCCGCGATCACCGCGCACGCCGGCGGGGAACTGGACGCGGTGGACGCGGCCAAGGTCAAGCTGTTCTGCACCGAGGCCCAGGGCCGCGCGGTGGACCGCTGCCTGCAGCTGCACGGCGGCTACGGCTACATCATGGAATACCCGATCGCCCGGCTGTACGCCGACGCCCGGGTCAGCCGCATCTACGGTGGCACCAGCGAGGTCATGAAGACCATCATCAGCAAGTCCCTCGGTCTGTGAAAGGGGTCGGTGTGCGCATCGACGGTTGCACGGCACTGGTCACCGGTGGCGCCTCCGGGTTGGGTCTGGCCACCGCGCGCCGCATCATCGACGGCGGCGGTCGCGTGGTTCTCGCCGACATCTCCGAGGAGCACGGAGCCAAGGCGGTCGCGAAACTCGGTGACGCGGCCGCGTTCGTGCCCGCGGACGTCACCGACGAGGACGCGGTCAACGCGGCGCTCGATGTGGCCCAGCAGAAGGGTTCGCTGCGGTTCGTGGTGCACTGTGCCGGGCGGGGCGGGGACCGCGCCCGGATCATCGCCAAGGACCGCACACCCGGCGATCTGGCCACGTTCACCGATGTGGTGCGGACCAACCTGATCGGCACCTACAACGTGCTGCGCCTGGCCGCCTCCCGCATCGCCGAACAGGAGACTCTGCAGGACGGCGATCGCGGCGCCATCGTGCTCACCGCGTCAGTCGCCGCGTTCGACGGCCAGATCGGGCAAACCTCGTACAGCGCCTCGAAAGCCGGAGTGCACGGCCTGACGTTGGTCGCCGCGCGCGACCTGGCCAGCTGGCAGATCCGGGTCAACACCATCGCACCGGGCATCATGGACACCCCCATGCTCGGCCGGCTGCGCACCGACATCCGCGACGGCCTGGCCGCCTCGGTCCCCCACCCCAAGCGCCTCGGCGACCCGGACGACTACGCCCGGCTGGCCGTGGAGATGCTGGAAAACCCTTATCTCAACGGACAAACCATCCGGCTGGACGGCGCCATCCGGATGGCGCCGCGCTGAGCACTCATCGGCGCCGGCGCGGCTCGAACAACGCCCGCACGTCCGGCAGGCTGACCTTCATCGAAGGCGTGCGGGGCAGTTCGTCGACCACCTTGATCTCGGTCGGCAGGTGGTAGCGGGCCAGGCGATCTTCCAGCCACCGCCGCAAATCCGCGGCGGCCGGCTCGGACCTGTCGGCCCGGATCGTCACAGCGGCCACCGGCACCTCGCCCAGCCGGTCGTCCGGGATGCCGACCGCCGCCGCGTCCCGGACCGCAGGGTGGGCCCGCAGGGCGTCCTCGATCACACTGGGCACGATGGTGAAGCCACCCCGGTTGATCGCGTCGTCGACCCGGCCGTGGATGTAGAGGAAACCGTCGGCGTCCAGGCTGGCCAGATCGGTGGTGCGCACCCAGTCCTCGCCGGGCAGCTGCGCGCCCCTGGCCTCCAGAATCCCCACCGCGCCAACGGAACCCGGCGCGCCGGCCGCCTGGTCGACGATGCGCAACTCGATGCCCGGGAAGGCCCGCCCGACGCTCCCCCGCTTGGTGGTCCGCCACTCGTTGTGCAACGCGAGATTCCAGCCCGCGATGGCGCCGGCGAACTCGGTGGCGCCATAGACCGACAACACCGGCACACCGAATCGCATCGTGAACGCGTCGGCGTCCTCGACCGGCAGCGGCGCCGTGCCCGAGGACACCTGCTCCACCCCGTCGAACGTCTCGACCGGCAGATCGGACTGCAACACCATGCGCAGCGCGGTCGGCGCGAGCCGGACCCGGCGCGGCCGGGTCCGGCGGACCAGTTCGGCCCACTGCCGCACGTCGAAGCGCTCCAGCAGCGCCGTCGGCAGCCCGGCCGCGACATTGGCGATGGCGAAATACAAGCCGCCGATGTGCACCAACGACATCCACAGGATCGACGGACTTCGCCGCAACCGCACCTCGGCGCCGGCCACCGGGGTTCCGGTCGACTCGAACGACGCGGTGAGTTTGCGATAGGTCAGCTCGACCCGCTTCGGTTGCCCGGTGGTGCCACTGGTCTGCATCAGCACGGCCACGTCGTCCCGCGCCGCCGTCGCCGGTGCGACCATCCAGTCCGCCGCACGAGTCCGAAGTGGACCACCAGAATCGTCCGTGTCCAAGGGAAGAGCAGCCACCTTGGCGACCGCGGTGCGGATCCCCGGCCGGTCCCAGTCCTCCGCGTCGGCGATCACGACCTGCGGCGCCAGGCTCGTGACATCCTTGGCCAGCGCGACATTTCCGTGGAACGGGCTCAACGTCACCAGCTGGCGGCCGGTGGCGATGACGGCGACCAGTGCGGCCAGATGGGCCGGCCGGTTGCGCAGCACAATGCCGATCCGGTGCGCGTCGGGCACCCCCGCCTCGGCCAGCAATCGATCGAGATCATCGACCGCGCGTTGCAGGAAAGCCCATGGGTACTCGGAATTCTCGAAGATCAGGGCGGTCGACTCGGGCGCGGTGGCCAGCACCCGGCGCAGCCGGACCGGGAGCGGTCGGTCATCGAGGATCGGCACTGGCGGTTGTCCTCCGGTCGATTCGGGCGCCCGGCGGCGAGCGGCCCGGCGGTCAGGGGCCCAGCGATCCGAACGGGCGATCGGGCCACCACGGATAGAACCCGGGCATATCGGTGGACACCCGGTCCGGGAACTCGGCCGCCCGCTTCTCCAGGAACGCCGAGACGCCCTCCTTGGCGTCCTCCGAGGAGCCCCGGGACCGCATCGCCCGGGAGTCGAGTTCGTGCGCGGTCATCGGGTGGTCGGCGGTGAGCATCCGCCAGATCATCTGCCGGTTGAGGGCCACCGACACGGGTGCGGTGTTGTCGGCGATCTCCCGGGCGATCGCGTAGGCGGCGGGCAGCAGTTCTTCCGGCGGATGCACCGAGCGGACCAGCCCGCCCGCCAATGCCTCCCCGGCGTCGAAGACACGGCCGGTGGTCGCCCACTCCAGGGCCCGGCTGACCCCGACCAGGCGGGGCAGAAACCAGCTCGACGCCGCCTCCATGACGATGCCGCGCCGGGCGAAGACGAAGCCGAACCGGGCGTCGGCCGAGGCCAGGCGCACATCGGCGGGCAGGGTCATGGTGACCCCGACGCCGACCGCGGGACCGTTGAACGCCACGATCACCGGTTTGGTCGAGGCGTAGATCCGCAACGACACGCGGCCGCCGTTGTCCCGGTGACCCTCGCCGTCCGCGTAGTCGAACGTGCTGCCGCCGCCGGCCAGGTCGGCGCCCGCGCAGAAGCCGCGTCCGGCGCCGGTCAGCACGATGGCGTGCACCTCGTCGTCGGCGTCGGCCCGATCGAAGGCGGCGATCAGTTCCTCGGTCATGATCGCGGTGAACGCGTTGAGCCGGTCCGGCCGGTTCAGCGTGATGGTCAGGATCTTGTCTCCGACCGTGTAGCCGATCTGTTCGTACGTGTCGCTCATCAGGACCTTTCGGGGCTCCGCCGGAAGACCGCGAGCCGCGCGGCGGCCGCGGCGAGACCGAGCCCCGCCGCCGGCGCCGCCCGCTGCGGGCAGGCTCCACCGTACGTCCAGGCCGAGCGCACGATCCACACTCCTCCGGCCCGGACCGAGCGCGGACCGCCCGGTCACGCGGACAGCACCATCGCCGAGCCCATGCCGCCACCGGCGCACATCGCCGCGACCGCCGTTCCGCCGCCGCGGCGGCGCAGTTCGTGAGCCAGGGTGGTGACCATGCGCGCCCCGGTCGCGGCGATCGGATGGCCGAGACTGCATCCGCTGCCGAACGGGTTGACCCGGCTCTCGTCCAGGCCCAGTTCGCGGGTGGTGGCCACGGCGACCGACGCGAAGGCCTCGTTGATCTCGAACAGATCCACGTCGTCGACGTCGATTCCGGCCCGGGCCAAGGCTTTGCGGATCGCGGTGATCGGAGCGAAACCGGTCCGCACCGGGTCGACGCCGACGCTGGCCCACGAGCGGATGGTGGCCAGCGGGGTCAGGCCGTGGTGCGCGGCGAGTCCTGAATCGGCGACCAGCACCGCGGCCGCGGCATCGTTGACGCCACTGGAATTCCCCGCGGTGATGGAGAAGTCCTCGATCTCGGGATGCAATACCGTGAGCGCGGCCAGCTTTTCCGGACTGGTGTTGCGCCGGGGATGCTCGTCGAGGTCGAACATCGACACCGCACCCTCGGAATTGGTGACCTTCACCGGAATGATCTCCTCGGCGAAGCGGCCTTCATCGATGGCGCGGATCGCGCGTTGGTGCGACCGCAGCGCCCAGGCGTCCATCTCGGCGCGCGAGACGCCGGCCAGCCGGGCGGTGTTCCAGCCGACCAGGATCGACATGTCGCGGTTGGGCGCGTCGGGGGTCGGCACGTGTGACGGCGAGCTCCACGGATCGTCCCATTCCTCGGTGCCCGGAATCCGCCGGCGGGACACCGGCGCGGTGGACGAGGAGTGGGTGCCACCGGCGATCACCGCCTGCTCCATGCCGGAGCGCACCCCGGCCGCGGCGGTGGCGATGCTGGTCAGCCCGGAGGCGCAGTGCCGGTTCTGGGCCAGGCCGGGAACATGCGGGAGACCGGCCTCGATCGCCGCGTAGCGCGCGATGTCGCCGCCACCGGCCAAGGTCTCGCCGAGCACCACGTCGTCAATGCGTTCCGGGGGCAGGCCCGAGCGGTGCGCGGCCTCACGAACCACCACGGTGGCGAGGTCGAACGCGCTCGTCTCGCGCAGCGTGCCCCGTCCCGCGGTGCCGACCGCGGTCCGGCAGGCCGACAACAACACAGCGTCGCTCATGTAATTCGTTATACTCTAATTCGACACCGACCGGAAGGGTCGACCGTCGAGGTGAGGTGCCGATGGAGCCGAGAACCGTCCTGTTCGAGGTCGCCGACCACGTCGCGACGATCACCCTGAACCGGCCGCACGCCATGAACGGCTTCAACCAGGAGATGCTGGACGACTTCGCGCTGATCTGGCGGCGGGTCAAGGAAGACGACGACATCCATGTGGTGGTGCTGCGGGCGGCGGGCGAGCGGGCATTCTGCACCGGCATGGATGTCAAGGAGGGCGTCGACCGGCATCCGAACGTCTGGAGCCAGACCGATCCGGGCGAGCGGCTTTCGCCGAAACTCAACCAGGTGTGGAAACCGCTGGTCTGCGCGGTGCACGGAATGGCCGCGGGCGGCGCGTTCTACTGGCTCAACGAGGCCGACATCGTCATCTGCGCCGAGGACGCCAGTTTCTTCGATCCCCATGTCAGTTATGGACTCACCGCGGCCCTGGAACCCATCGGCCTGGCCCGGCGCATACCGCTCGGCGAGGCCCTGCGCATCGCGCTGCTCGGGCTGGACGAGCGCGTCTCGGCCGAGCGCGCGCTGCAGATCGGACTGGTCAGCGAGGTGCTGCCGAGGGAGCGGCTCTGGGACCGGGCCGGGGAAATCGCCGGCATCATCGCCGCGAAGCCGCCGGCCGCGATCCAGGGCACGGTCCGGGCCATCTGGGAATCCCTGGACGCCACCCGCACCCAGGCGCTGCGCACCGGCCTGTCCTACACCCAGCTCGGCAACCCGGTCGGCAAGTCCCAGGTGGACCGGTCGAGGGTGTCCCGGGATCGCTGGACGATGCGCTGACAATCTCGTACCCTCCGATAATTGAGTACCCCTTTTTCGGAGTTGGGAGTCGGATGCGCTTCGGCATGCCATGGCCCGGAGCCGGTGTCGCACGCGAGGCCGAACAGCAGGGCGTCGAGGCGTTCTGCACCGGGGAGTTCGTCGACCACGACGCGTACCTCACGCTGGGCGAGATCGTGGCCAACACCGAGCGCGCGCTGGCCGGCCCGGCCATCGCCTACGCGTTCGCCCGCACGCCCTACGCCCACGCCACCGCGCTGCGCCAACTGCACGCCCAGGCCCCGGGCCGGCTGTTCCTCGGCCTCGGCACGGCGGCATTCCGGGTCAACCGCGACTGGCTGGGCGTACCGGCCGACAAACCGGTGGCCCGGATCGCCGAGACCGCACAGGCCATCCGGACCTGGCTGCACGCAGGCAACGGCGAGCAGGTCCGCTACGCGGGCGAGTTCTACTCGATCGACGCCGACGTCCGCGCGCCCGTGCTGGGCCGCCTGGACATCCCGGTTCTGTTGGCCGCGTTCAACAAGCGGATGGCCGCCACCGCGGGCCGGGTGGCCGACGGCGTGATCGGACACGGCCTGTTCACCCGCTCCTGGTGGAACGACGTGGTCCGGCCCGCGGTCGCGGTCGAGGATTCCCGGGAATTCGCCGAGCAGGGCTGGATCATCACCGCGATCGACGACGCCGCGCCCGAACGGGCCATCGCCGACGCCCGCCGCATGATCGCGTTCTACCTGACCGTGCGCACCTACGACCCGTTCGTCGCCCACCACCGCTGGACCGTCCCGGTGGCCCGGCTGCGCGAGGCGTTCCGCACCGGCGACACCGACGCCATGGCCGCCGCGGTGACCGACGAGATGCTCACCGAGATCGCGGTGTGCGGCACGACCGCCGAGGCCAAGGACATGCTCCTGCGGCGGGTCGGCGCGCTGCCCCGGGACATCGGATTCTTTGCCCCGCCGAGCTTTCTGGTCGGCCGCAAGCGCCGCGCCGCCTACGCCCAGTCCAGCCTGGCGCTCATCGGCGCCACCCCTGCGCCCGGGAGACCGTCATGACCACCGGCTTGTCCTTCGCCACTCAGCTCTACATCGACGGCCGCCGCACCGACGGCAGCACCGACGCCCGCATCGTGGTGCGCAATCCGGCCACCGAGGACCCGATCGCCGAGGTCCCCCAGGCCTCACCGGCCGACGTGCGCGCCGCGATTTCCGCCGCCCGCAAGGCTTTCGACGAGGGCCCGTGGCCGCGGATGACGCCGACCGAGCGGGCGGCGGTGTTGCTGCGCATGGCCGAGGAGATGGAACGCCGCCAACCGGAGATCGTCGCGGTCGACATGGCCGAGGCGGGCTCGGTCCGCGCCCTGGCCGAAACCATCCAGACCGGCATTCCGATCGCCCACCTGCGGGATATGGCCGAGCGGGTGATGCCGGTCTTCCCGTGGGAGCGCCCGATGGAGCCGACGATCACGCCGGGCGCGGGCATCGGGCAGGGGCAGTTGCGGCGCGAGCCGTTCGGCGTGTGTGCGCTGATCGCGGCCTACAACTTCCCGTTCTTCCTCAGCCTGATGAAGCTGATCCCGGCGCTGGCCGCGGGGTGCACCGCGGTCCTCAAGCCCGCGCCCGCCACTCCGCTGGAATCCTTGCTGATCGGGGATTTCGCCGATGCCGCCGGACTTCCGGCCGGGGTGCTGAACATCGTCACCGGCGATGTCGAGGCCGGCCGGGAACTGACCACCAACCCGCTGGTGGATCTGGTCAGCTTCACCGGTTCGGACACCGTCGGGCGTCTGGTCTACGCGCAGGCGGCCGCGTCGATGAAGAAAGTGGTCCTGGAACTCGGCGGGAAGTCCCCGAGCATCGTCCGGGCCGACGCCGACCTCGACGGGGCGGCCCGGGCGGCGCTGGCCGGGATCACCGTGCACGCCGGGCAGGGCTGCTCCCTGCTGACCCGCACCATCGTGCACGAGTCGGTGCACGACGAGTTGGTGGACCGCATTCGGGCCGGCCTGGCGGCGGTCCGGGTCGGCGATCCGGCGGATCCGGCCACCACGATGGGCCCGCTGATCAGCGCGGCGCAGCGGGACAAGGTGGAGAAGCTGATCCGCACCGGCGAGACGGAGGGCGCCCACATCACCGCCGGTGGCGGCCGGCCCGCCGGACTGTCCAGGGGCTATTTCCTTGAGCCCACACTGTTCACCGGCGTGCACAACGCGATGACGATCGCGCGGACCGAGTTCTTCGGGCCGGTCGGCGTGATCATCCCGTTCGGCACGGACGAGGAGGCGGTGCGGATCGCCAACGACAGTCCATACGGCCTGGCCGGCGCGGTCTGGAGCGCCGACACCGCGGCCGCGCACGGGATCGCGACCCAGCTGCGGACCGGCGGCGTGACGATCAACGGCGGTGGCGGCGGGGTCAACCCGCGGGCGGCGTTCGGCGGCTACAAGCACAGCGGCATCGGCCGGGAGTGGGGCGAATTCGGCCTGAACGAGTACCTGCAGACCAAGAGCATCACCTGGGCCGCCCGCTGAGACCAGGTCCCGACGGGGGACATTTCTGAGACAGGTTGACCCATACGCGGCCGGCCCGGTCGCCGATCTCGTCCCGGCCTATGCCCTGCCCATTCCCTCGCTTGTGATCTGCGAACTGCTCGACGTGCCCTACCCCGACCGGGCCGATTTCCAGCGCCGCAGCGCGGTTCCGCTCGACGCCACCGTTCCCCGGCACGAGCAGTTCGCCCTGGGCCGGCTGATCACCTGGTCGCCAGTTACCCGATGGGATGGAAATTCCCTCGATCGGGTCATCGAACGAATTCCCGAGTAACGACCATGCCCCGGGCCTCGATGACGGTTTTGCGATCGTCATCACCGATCAATGCGGCTTCTGGGGTGCATGGTGGATTTGGACAGTCTCCCGGGACGAACACGCCCGGACAACCACGATCAGCGGTTCGGCAACATCCGACGTCCCGCGTCTATTCAGGAAAAGGCTTACCCGCCAACGAATATCGAGCTGATCTCCCGGCCGACGAGGTGGGCCGCGGCCTGCCTGCTCGTCGTGCCGCTGCTGGTGATCGTGGCGGTATTCCTCCGGCCGTGGGACTGGAGTTACGGCACGCCAGGCATTCCCACCATCGACAATCAATCGACAGGGTACCCTCCCAGCACCAATGTGGGAATTCCCAACGTGAGCCCGGGTTCCGACGGTTTCCCGACCATCTCCACCGCGCCGACCAGCGATTTCCCGGCTACCGGCGCGAGCGGGGACGCCGGCGCCGAGGCGGCCGACGTCACCGGCATTCTGCAACAGGCCGCGGCCGACCGGCAGTCGGTGTCCAACGCCGTGACCGACGCCGCGGCCTGCGGCAGCGGCCTGGCCGCCGACCAGCAGGCGCTGACCACCGCCCAGCAGGACCGGCTGACCCTGGCGACCACCGCCGGGAACACCGCCACGGACGCCCTGAGCGGTAGCACCGATCTGGGCCAGTTGCTCAGTACGGCGTTGTCCGACTCGGCGACCGCGGACCAGGACTACGCGACCTGGATCGGCGACCTGCAAACCTCCGGCTGCGATCCCGGCACGGCCACCGAGGACGACAACTACACGGCCGCGCAGAGCGCCAGCATCCTGGCCACTCAGGACAAGCAGAACTTCCTGGCCGCCTGGAACCCTCTTGCCGGCGGCTATGGCCAGCCGACCTGGACCGAGTCGGCCATCTGAGGTCCGCGCGCTCCCCCATCACCAGACCGGTTCCACTCTGGAGGAATCCCCATGGTCAGCCCCCTCACCATCCCCACCCTGCCGGTCACTCCCGACGAACGCGGTGATCCGGACAGCGAGATGACCCGGCTGTTGTGCGCCGGAGTACGCCTGGACATCGGGTTCGCCCGCCAGGTCATCAAGGTGCTGCTGGACGATCGCGATCGGTTCGCCGCGCCCGCCTACGGTTACGACGCCGTGCCCGTGCTCGGCCACGCACTCGATGCCCGCACCCTGCGCCGGACCCGCATCGCCGCGCTGGTGCCGATTCTGATCGTGCTGATCGAACTGACCGCATACGGCCCGATCGATCCGATCAGCGGAATTCTGCTGTGCCTGTGGGCCACCTGGCTGGTGGTGTTCATCGAGCGGCTGGTCGCGCTGCACAACATCGTGTGCCATCTCAAGCGGCCCAACGGCCACGGCACTGGCTTCCACGGCGAGTATCCGCGCTCGGATCTGCTGCCCGACGAGGTCGCCCGGAACATCGCGCAGGAACAGGATCCGCGGACCAGCCTGGTCTACTACGGCGGTTATCTGCCCTTCGTCGGCGCCGGGGACCGGACCCGCAACTGGGCGTTCACGGTCCTGCTCGACGCGGCGCAGACGACCCTGCCCGCCGCGCTGGGCGGCCCCAGCACAGGCCCGACCATAGCCGCGGCCGCCGAACCGTTCACCGTGGACGAGCTGACCACCTATGTCCGCGAACGGCTGGCCACCGTCCTGACCACCGAATCCCCGGACGGCCAGCGCATCGAGCAGCTGTCGATCGACCGGCGCTGGTACCGCAAGGCGATCGGCACCCGGCGGCCGTCGCCTCCCCCGACCGAGCTCTCGGCCGCCGAATTCCGGCGCACCCCGAACGGTCCCGCGCTCTACGACTCGGCCCGCGAGTACCTGTGCGTGCGGGTCGGCACCTGGGACCAGGAGCTGGTCACCTCGGTGTTCCTGAGTTTCGACCTGAAGGGCCGCATGCTCTACACCGAACTGAACGCCTATGTGCTGCCCCCGATCAAGCCGAAGTACCGGCTGGTCGACGAGCTGCCGGACGGGGTGGGCGCCAGTCTCCTGCTCCGGTTGGGCTGGCACGCCACCAAGGGCGCGTTGCTGGAACTGGTCGATATGCCGGTGACCGCGGTGCGGGCTATCGTGTCGCGGTTGCGGCGCTCCGGCGCCGAACGGTTCGAGGCCGACGATCTCACCCGCTATGCCCGCGGTATCAAGGATTTCGGCGCCCGCACCAGCATCCGCGAACTCGCGGCCGTCTCCGCCCCTCGGCACTTCTTCCAGGAGATCGACGCGCAGAAGTACATCAAGATCATCGAGCGGCGGTTGCTGGAAGTGGTGATCGACTTCCTGGACGCCAAGAAGGTGGACACCCGGGAGTTCCGCGACCGGCAGGCGAACGTGCTGAACGTCGGCGTCCTCAACAGCGGCAGCGGAACCGTGCACACCACCGGCGGGCTGGCCGTCGGTTCAAACGCCACAGCCGCCGCCCGCTGACCGCCCGATCACGACGAGGAGCAACATGACGAGCAACCACCGCTATCCGGAGCCCCAGCACGGCGCCAACTATGGGATCGTCAACACCGGCAGCGGAACCGTCACCAACTCCGGCGGCCTGGCCGTCGGCCCGAATGCCGCAGCCTCGACGCCCGCCGCGCCCTCGGCCGAGACCGAGCCCGTACGGCAACTGATCGCGGAGTTGCGGGCGTTGATCGCCGACACTCCGCTCACGGCCGGACAGCGCGCGGCCGCGGACGCGGAACTGAACACCGTCGCCGCGGGAGTGCGCGAGCCACGGCTGGAACGCGGAAAACTGACCGCCGCGCTGGACGGGTTGACCACCGCCGTCGGCTCGGTGGCGGCGCTCGCGGGAAAGATCGCGTCACTGCACGAGGCGATCGCGCACCTGTTTCACTGACCAGCCAAGACAAGTCACCGCCAGTGCCAACGGGCCCGCGGCCTCCGCGCGCGGCGCGATCTGACCGATGTTGTTGCGCGGCCTCGGACTCGACGGCAACCCGGCGGAGGGCGACCGAGTGCGGCTGACGCCCGGCGGGCTCGCGCCGATCGAGGACATCGTGGACTACGTGCTCCCCACCTTCCTCGGGGTGCGGACCGCCGACGCGCTCTACCGGTTCCACGGTCGCAGTGCCCAGGGACTGCCCGTCTCAGTGGGGCACCACTTCTACTCCAGCGACGTGGATCGCGGCGAAACCGAGAAATCCTGGCGCGCCTGGCTCGACCAGGCTTACACCGCCTGATTCAGTCGCCGTCCTGGGGCGCAGGCATGTTCCGCGGCGACGAAGCCGAAGACCAGGGTGTTGCCGATGCTGCCGCCGGCGCCGAGGTACTTGCGGCCCATGACGGTCGCGGTGATGTTCCCGGTGGCGTACAAGCCCGGCAGTGGCGCGCCGTCCGGGCCGAGCACGCGCGCGTGTTCGTCGGTGACCAGGCCGCCGCAGGTGCCCACATCGCTCGGGAAGATCTTCAGGGCGTAGAACGGCGGCCGGTCCACCGGGCCGATCGCCGGGTTGGGTTTGTGCCCGGGGTCGCCGAGGTGCCGGTTGTACTGGGATTCGCCGCGGCCGTACTCCGGGTCCTGTCCCTTCGCGGCGTGCACGTTGAACTCGTCGATTGTGGTGGCCAGGCCGGACGGGTCGATTTCGCACTGCTGAGCCAAAACCGCAAGTGTGTCGGCCTTCTTGATCTCGCCGCTGCTGAGCCACTCGGCCGGCAGCCGGCCGATGGCGGTCTGCGAGTGCGAGTATTTCCGCCGGTAGTTGTCGTCGAAGACCAGCCAGCATGGCACGGCCGCGGCGTCCTTGTCGCGGGCGAACATCGCCTTGCCGACCTCGACGTAGGAGTTGGCCTCGTTGCAGAACCGCTTGCCCGCCGCGTCAACGTAAACCGTGTGCGCGCGCTGCCGGGCGCTGTTCAGCGCGGACATGCCGAAGTAGGTCGACGGGCTGGGCAGCCACCAGGCCTCGTCGAGCAGATCGGTCCGCGCCCCGAGGGCGATGGCCTGCGCGAGCACCTCCCCGGTGTCACCGGGGTTGGACATCGACCACTCCCCCGTCGTTTCCTGATCACCGCCGTACTTCAGGCGCATCTCGGCGTTGTGCGCGAAGCCGCCCGCGGCCAGCAGCACGCCCTTGCGGGCCTCGACCCGCTTCGTCTGCCCGGCCTGGGTGACCCGCACGCCGCGCACCACACCACCCTCGATGATCAGTTCGTCGACCCGGGTTTCCAGCCAGATCGGGATTTCCCGTGCGACGGCGACCGTCAGAATCTGGCCGATGAGCGAGGACCCGTTGGTGAGCAACGGATGCCCGGACAGCTTCGCTCGCAACGCCCGCAGCGCGATCCGCACGGCCACCCGGAAGCTGCCGAACGAGCGGTTGAAGTGCATCAGGAACGGGATTTCCTCGGTCATCGCCGGAAATCCGATCGACGCCGCCAAGCCCGGTTGCAGCTTGTCCCGCCACTCCCCCAGCTTCCGGGCGTCGTACGGGATGCCCTCGATGGACCGGCCCTCGGCGCTGCCGCCCTTGTGGTTGTCGTAGTAGTCCGGATAGCCGGCGCACCGGGTGAACCGCAGACCCGCGTTCTGCAGGAAGGAGATCATCTTCGGCCCGGCGGTCAGGTAGGCGTCCCGGCGTTCCCTCGACGAGCCCGGCCCGGCATCCCCCACCACGTCCTCGAAGTAGGCCATGCCCTGTTCGTAGGAGTCGGGGATGCCGTCGGACCTCATCAGCGGATTGTTCGGCAGCCACACCATGCCACCGGACATCGCGGTCGAGCCGCCGACCCTCGCCTGTTTCTCGATCACCAGCGCCGAGTTCCCGGCGTCGGTGGCCCGCAGCGCCCCGACCAGGCCGCCGCCACCGCTGCCCACGCTGACGAAGTCGTACGAGCAATCCCAAGTGGACATCATCGTCTCCGAACTTGGCTTGATGCCAAAGCAGTGGTGAGTTGCGCGGATTCAGCCCGCGCTGTCGTCCTCGGCCGCGGTCACCGGCGCGGTCCACATGGCCACGATCACGTCGACCAGACCGGTCGCGACCTCGTCCCAGGACTGCGGGTGGACCTGGAGTCCCTCGGCCAGAGCGTGTTCGCGTTCGGCGCACATCTGTACGATGACGTGGCTGGCGATCCGCGATCGTTCCCGCATGATCCGCACCGGCATCTCCGGCATGCAGTCGCCCAGCCCGTCCAGAGTCCGGCGCAGCGACTGCGTGCTCGCTTCTTCGACCGCGATCGCGCGCAGGGCGGGATCGGTCAGCACCTGGGCCACGAACCGCGCGTCCCAGGTCAGCGGTCCTTCGGTGTTCAGGAACTCGGTGTAGGGGTGGACCAGGCAGCCGACCCAGTCCCGTAGATCAGGGGTCTTGCCGAGGCGGGCGATCCGCGCCTCCCGGGCCACGTTGGCCCGGGTGTTGAACCGGCGCACCAGGGCCCGCACCAGATCGGCCTTGGACGCGAAGTAGTAGCCGACCACGGACGTGTTGCCCTTGCCGGCGGCCGCACCGATCTGACGGTTCGACACCGCGGTGACCCCGCGTTCGGCAAACAGTCGCAAGGCCACGTCGAGAATGGCGTTGCGGGTCGCCTCGCCGCGTCCCACGCCGACATCCGGCTCGGCGCCGCCGGTTCGCCGGCCGCCGCGGGTCCGGGCCTCCTCAGCCGATGTCACACCGCTGTCCTTCCTGCCCGGTCGTGCACGGGGCGGTCCAGATGCTGGCCAGCGCGTCGACCAGCCCGTTGCCCAGACCGCGCCAGCTCGACCACATCGTGGGCGTGCCGGTGGCCAGCGCGGTTTCCCGCTCCGCGCACATCCGCACGATCACCTGCTGGGCGATCTCGCCGCGCTGCACGGCGATGGTCGCCGGCATCGGAGGCAGGCAGTGCTTCAGCGCCGACCAGGTGTGCTGGAACGTGGGCGAGGCCAGGGCTTCCTCGGTCACCACGGCCCGCAGCCGCGGATCGGGCAGCGCCTGGGCGCACATCCGGGAGAAGTACGGGGTGCCCTGCCGGTCGAAGTGATCGGTCCACGGAAAAACCAGGCACCGCAACCAATCCCGGAGGCCGGCCGCCTCGTCCAGTTCGGCGATCAACCCGGCCCGGGCCCGCTCGACATCGGCGGTGAACCGGTGGGTGATGCCCCGCACCAGGTCGACCGTGGTGCCGAACTGACGGGAGGTAAGGGTGGTGCCGCATGGCCCGGTGGGTTCGGTGAACCGGCGGCCGGAGCGCGCGCCCTGTTCGGCGAACAACCGTCCGGCGGCGTCCAGGTTCGGCACCCGGGGCGCGTAGTGGCGGGTCAGCTGCCGATCGGCGATGCCCGCCGTGGCGCCCGGTCTGCTCTGCGGAGCCGAGGGCGAGGGACGTCGTCGTCCGTTCACCGGGTCTCCCCTCTCTGAGTACCGTCACTCCTGGAGGTCGATGGCCCGGGCCGGGCAGACGGCGGCGGCGTTGCGGACGCTGTCCTCCATCCCGTCCGGCGCGACCGGGGTCAGTAGCACCACGATGCCGTCCTCGTCGCGCTGATCGAACACCTCGGACGCATTGGCCGTGCACTGACCTGCGGCGATGCACCTGTCCTGGTCGATGCTGATTCTCATGCGACTTACCCGATCCTCGGCGTGGTGACGAGTCAACCAACTGAATGAAACCGCACTCGACACTTCAAATCAACCGGTTGACTCAAAACTGGGCAGGGTGTTCACTCAGCTTGGTGGTCCCCAACGCAAGGAGCACCCCATGGCTGATTCCGCGCGTCCCTCGCCCGAGGAGATCATCCGCTACGACAAGGATCCCAAGGCCCGAATCGCCACCATCACCTTCGACCGCGCGGATCAGCTCAACGCGCCGACCATCGGCGCCCGGCTGCGCTACGCGGAACTGTTGCACCAGGCCAACATCGACGACGAGGTGAAGGTGCTCATCATCCGCGGCGAGGGCACGGATCTGGGCAGCGGGGTCGATCTGGACGAGTTCGCGGAGGTCTACGGCTCCTCGGCCACCGGTCCCCGGCTCGCCGAATTCGGGTTGTCCCGGGACGACGACGTGCGGCTCCCGCCGGCCCGCTCGTTCCGCGGCGGCGCGCAGACCAGCCAGTGGTTCGCCGATCCACGCTCGGGTTGCCGGACTCTTCAGGACTTCAAGAAGATCAGCATCCTGGAGGTCAAGGGCTACTGCTACGGCTGGCACTTCTACCAGGCCGCCGACGCCGATCTGGTCATCTCCTCCGACGACGCCCTGTTCGGCCACGCCGCCTTC
>DASZNF010000041.1:0-33265 GCA_035551355.1 Pseudonocardiaceae bacterium
GCCAACTACTACGCCCAGTTCTGGCACCAGAACGCCATCAACAACCTCGCCTACGGCTTCCCCTACGACGACGACGCCGGACAATCCTCCGACATCTCCGTCAGCAACCCGCAATACCTGATCGTCGCCGTCGGCTGGTGACCCGACCGGTGTTCCCCGGTCTGACCCGGCCGGGGAACACCACCGTCGAAACTGTTGCGCCGCTAGGGTTTCTCCTCGGGCACAGCGGCCTCGATGGCGGCCAGCGCGACCGCAGGGAACGAATGGTTCCAGCCCGGGATCGTGCCCCGATCGGACAGTTGCGCCGTCACCCCGCGCAGTCCGTCGCGGAATCCGCGCAGCGCGACCGCGCGCGGCAGCAGCGTGTGCAGGCGTTCGGCGCCGCGCAACGGCTGCCACGGACGGGATTGCGGCAGCAGCCAGTCGGGCATGGCCAGCCGGGTGATCACCAGGCCGATCTGGTCCGGGTCGGCGGCGGCGAATTCGATGAGCATCGCGCTGGGTTCGTCGCCCCACAATACCGAGGCCGAGCGGGCGCCGGTCGCGATCGCCGCGACCGCGTCAGCCAGCGCGCCGAATGCGTCGACAATCGAGGTGGCCCGGTATTCGATGGCATTTCCATTGGTGGTGAGCCGCATTCGGCACCAGCCCAAGCGAAATCCGAACTCGACCACGCACCGTTCCGATTTCGTTACGGTGCCGCGTCTTCGCTGGTCACCAGCTGCCTGCTGATCGGGCATCACGCACCGAATCTCCCATCCTGCCGCCCTCGCGACAATCATAGCCTGCCGGGAAAGCACGTTCATTGCTTGAACGTCGCAGGAAACGATGGGTTAGCCGTTTTCGACCCCCGGCAATTCTGGAGAGTGACGAATTGGTCGCTCAGCGCGGCGGCAGGGCCAGTCGTTGCGCGGCCCGCACCACGCCGGCCCGCCTGCGGGCCCGCTCGGCCGGGTCGTCGGGGTCGGCGCCGGTGAGCATGCCGGCCAGTTGCGGCACCGAGAACCACCACGCGCCCAGCGCGATCAGCAGGAACATCAGATGCGCCGGGTCGAGGTCGTCGTCCAGCACGCCTTCGCGCTGCGCGGCGGCCACCTTGGCCACCTTGTCCTGGTAGTGCCGGGATCGGTTGGCCTCGTCGGCGGGCGGCCCGCCGGCCAGTCCCTCCCACAGCAGCAGCCGGGCCAGTTCGGGGTGGTCGGCGTAGTAGTCGAAGGTGCTGGCCGCGAACTCGCCGATGTCCTCGTAGCCGACTCCGCGCAGCCCCACGCCCGTGGCCAGCTTTTCCAGCTCGTCGGAGAGCACCGTTTCGAACAACGCCCGCTTGTCGCCGAAGTACTTGTAGAGGCGTTCCTTGTTGATCCCGGCGCGTTCGGCGATGCGCGCCATGGTGGTGCCGTCCGGTCCGCGCTCGGCGAACTCGACGGTCGCCGCCTCCTTGAGCCGGCGCCGGGTCCCCTCGGTGTCCCAGGCCATGGTCCCAGTCTAGGCGAACTCCAACGGCAACGTTGCAGTTACTCCCAGCTCGCGCTAGCCTGAAGTACCAACTCAAACGTTGGAGTTGGTGTTTCCAGCCGGAGGGGTCGAAGCAATGAACGTGGACATCGCGGAGAAGGTCATCGTGGTGACCGGGGCCGCACGCGGGATCGGCCGCGCACTGGCCCTCGGCCTGGCCGCCGAGGGCGCCCGGATCGCAGTGCTGGCCCGGGACCGGGCCCGCGCCAAGGAAGTCGTGGACGAGATCGCCGCACTGCCCAGCGCAGGCCGGGCCATCGCGCTGGCCGCCGACGTGAGCGACGAGGACGCGGTGCGCGCGGCCGCCGCCGAGACCGACGCCGCCTACGGCCGGGTGGACGGGCTGATCAACAACGCGGGCTGGATGCCCGGCAGGCACCCGGTGCTGGAGATGGACCTGGCCGTGTTCAACCGAGTGCACAACGCCAGCCTGGTCGGCAGTTTCCTGGCCACCAAACACTTCGCGCCGTTGATGGTCCGCAGCGGCGGGGGCCGGATCATCTATCTGTCCAGTGCGGCCAGCGTGCAGTCCGGGCCGGGCGGCTCGGCCTACGCCAGCGCCAAGGCCGGAGTGAACATGCTGGCCGCCGTGGTGCACCAGGAACTGGCCGACGAGGGCATCCGGACCACGGCCATCGCGCCGGGACTGACCGTGACCCCGGGCATGCGGGAGATCGTTGGCGAGGAGCACCTGGCCCGGACCTCGGCCCAGTACCCCGGCGGCCGGGTCGGCCAGCCCGAGGATCTGGTGCCGTTGAGCGTGTTCCTGTGCAGCGAGGCGGCCGGGCACCTGTCCGGCAGCACGATCTTCGTGCGCCCGCCGATCACCGGCCGCTGAAACCCGCCGGCCACTCCCCCGGTCCGGCGTACCGCGCACCGGACCGGGGGTGTCATTTTCTGTTCACCACTGGCAAACAAATCAGCGGTTCGCGCACATTCGATTACGCTACGGTATGGTGGAACACGAACCGAGCGAGTTCCGGGAACTTCCCGGTTTTCCGGTTTACTGGTATTACTCTTCTCGGCTCGGCTGTTCAGCCGGGCAGCCTATTCCCGTTTATGCCGTTCAGTCCGCCCTCGCCCGCATTCTCGTGCGGCCGAAGGACCGGGTACCAGGAGGCGCGGCGGTCCACGCGATCCTTAGTGCTGACAACGAATTCTGCCTACTCTTGAGTCGCATGTTGGTCCAAGCGGGTGATTCTGCACAGGTCACGAAATCGTCAAGTGCCTGATGTACGTATCTCCATCCGGGATACGTTCTCATTGGTATTGGTTCGGAGCCCCTGTGCCGCCGTAACGGGATCAACGTGACGGACGACCCAGGAGTGGGGATGCGGGTTTTCCGGATCTTTCCGCCAGCCGATGACAGCGCGACCTGCCGGACCGACCGTGGGGCAAGTGGAGGCGACGTGACTCGGCAACTCGCAGTGACCCAGTCGACGACCAGACCGGTCGCGCGATCCGTGTCCCCGTCTGCCGAAGACCCACCCGTCGTGAGTACACCGCAGCCCGCCGCCGAGGACTCCCGGTCCCGCATCCGCGATGAGGAGCGGCGCCGCCTGCTGTTCGAACTGCACGACGGCATGGGCCCCACGTTGGCCGCCGTGGCGCTCGGTCTGCGCGCCGCCCGGCACGCCATGGAACTCAATCCGGTGGTGGCGGCCAAGCTGCTGGGCGAGATCGAGCACGACGTGCAGCGCGGCATCACCGAACTGCGCAGGCTCACCGGCGGCCAGCGCGCCTCCGACCTGGACGCGCTCGGTCTGCTGACCGCGCTGCGCAGGCAAGTGGCGATCCTGTCCACTCGGATGGCCGAGGGCATCGACATCGGACTGGACCTGCCCGATTCGCTGCCGCCACTGGGCACCGCGCTGGAGCACGCCGCCTACCGCATCGCCTGCGAGGCGCTGACCAACATGGCCCGGCACGCCGCCGCCCGGACCTGCCAGGTGCGGCTGCACCTGGACGCCCACCACCTGCACCTGGCCGTCGTCGACGACGGCGCCGGGGTGCTGGCGGCCGACGCGATCGGCGTCGGCCTGCGATCGATGCGGGAACGAGCGCGCGAACTCGGCGGCGACTGTCTGATCGAGACGGTCGCCGCGGGCCGGGGCACCCGGGTCGCGGTACGCCTGCCCCTTCGGGCAAAAGGTGACTGAACATGGCCGCACTGCGGGTCTTTGCCGTCGACGATCACCCGCTGTTCCGGCTGGGCCTGTGCGCGATGCTGGCCAGAGAGCCCGATCTCGAGGTGGTCGGTGAGGCCGAGGCCGGGCTGCCCGCGATCGACGCGGTGACCGGCGCGAAACCGGACGTGGTGGTGATGGACCTGCATCTGCCCGACATCACCGGGATCGAGGCCACCGCCCAGATCGTCGCCGCCTGCCCGGGCACCGGCGTGCTGGTGCTGACCATGTTCGAGGACAGCGACTCGCTGTTCGCCGCGATGCGCGCCGGCGCCCGCGGCTATCTGCTCAAGGGGTCCTCGCCGGAGGAGATCCTGGGCGCGGTGCGGGCGATCGGACGCGGCCAGGCGGTGTTCGGGCCCAGCGTGGCCGGGCAGTTGCTGGCCTATTTCTCCGGCCGGCGCGCGGTTTTCCCCGGACTGACCGACCGGGAACGTGAGGTGCTGGCGCTGGTCGCGGACGGCTACGGCAACGCCACGATCGCCCGGACCCTGTCCGTGGCCCCGAAAACCGTGCGCAACCACGTGTCCAGCATCTTCGCCAAGCTGCACGTGGCCAACCGGGCCGAGGCGATCGTGCAGGCGCGGCGGGCCGGTTTGGGCAGCCAGCCGACCCCCGGAGGGTGAGATTCCCTGCCCGGGCGGGCAACAACGGGACACCGGTCCCATGCGGAGTGGGACACCGCCCGGCCGATGCTGGATTCCACCCCGCCTAGGAGGCATCGATGTTGCAACAGACCCGTACCGCCGTGCTGGTGTCGGCGACCGACCCGATCCTGCGCAACGGCGTGCGCACCACGTTACGCACCCGCCCGGAACTGGCCCTGCTTGACGACGAGCGGGAGGCGTCCGAGGACACCGTGGTGATGTTCATCGCCGACCGGCTGGACGAGCGCACCACCGGGCAACTGCACGCGCTGCGCGGCCGCGGGTTCACCCGGATCGTGCTGGTGGCCGGTGAGCTCGACGACCGGGACGTGCTGACCGCGGTGGAGAACGGGGTGTGCGCGGCCGCCCGCCGCTGCGACACCACGGCCGACGTGCTGGTGAAGCTGGCCGTCGCAGCCGCCGCCGGGGAGGGCGCGCTGCCGCCGGATCTGCTGGGGCGCCTGCTCAATCGGGTGTCGAGGTTGCAGCGGCAGGTGCTGGAGCCGCAGGGGTTGCGGCTGGCCGGGATCAGCACCCGGGAGACCGATGTGCTGCGGCTGGTGGCCGCCGGGCTGTCCACCCGGGAGATCGCCGAGAAGCTGTGCTACTCGCAGCGCACCGTGAAGAGCATCCTGCACGACGTGATCAACCGGTTCCAGTTGCGCAACCGCTCGCACGCGGTCGCCTATGCACTGCGCGAGGGCCTCATCTAGCGGCCCTCGCGCACGGGTCTGCTGGTTCAGGGACCCGCGTATGGTTCTGCCGGGGGTTCAGCCGCCGGCCGGCGGGTTGGTGACCAGCCGGCCGGAGAAGGACACCGCCGGGTGGCACTTGCCGTCGTTGGGGCCGGCGGTCGCGGCCTGGCAGGCCACCGAGACCTCCAGCGGCTGGTCCGGGGTGAACACGATCGGCTGCACGAAGTGGTAGTCAAGGTCGCGGAAGTTGGCCAGGCCGATCTCGAACAGGATGTCGGTGCTGCCGCCGCGCTGGAGGCGCAGCAGACCGGTGTCGCCGAACGGGTTCTGCAGGATGATGTCGGTCACCGCGAGCGTGGTGTTGTTCGGCTGCAACGGATTCGGCTTGAACGTGCTGAAGCTGGTGCCGCTGGCGTTGATCGGCGTGTCCGCCTCGATGCGGAAGTCGGTCGCGGTGCCCCCGGAGAGGTTCGCCCCGTTGGCCGCGGTGCCGTTGCTGCCGCCGCCGCCCGCGGAGGTACTGGGGCCGGCCGGTTTCGCGCCACCGCCCCCGGCCGCCTGCTGGGCCGAGGAGGCCTGTTGCTGGGCCCGGCTGGCCTGTTGCTGGGCGGTACTGGCCATCGCGGCCAGCTGGCCGGTCTGCGCGGCCACCTCGGCCTTGGCCGCGGAGTTGATGGTAGGCCGCAGCACCGTGTAGTACAGCGTGACCAGCAGCAGTGCGAAGGCCAGCAGCGCGATCAGCAGCGGCACCAGCCATTTGGGCAGCACCTGGCGCTGCACCATGGTCGCCTCGGCCACCACCGGTTCCCGGTCGTCCACATCGACCAGCACCCGGAACGGGTGGCGGCGCGGCTGGCCGCGCAGGAACCGCCGCCGGGGCCGCACCCGCATCCGCACGAACGCCGAGATTCCCGGTTGCAGCAGGAATTCGTTACGCTGCAAAGAGAATTCGAGGTCGTCCTCGGGGTCGACGGGGGTCAGTCGGATCGCCGCCGGGTGGTTGGAGTGGTTGTCCACCGCGACCTCGTAGCGGGCCACGCGGGAGGCTTCCACCTTGCCCGGCACCACTTCCGCGGTCACCTCGGTGAACGGGGCGACATGGACGATGCCCTCTTCCACCACCGAGCCGTCCGGATCCTCGTGCGAGGACACCCGGACGCCGAAGGGCAGCGCGTCGGCCGGCACCTCGGCGGTGCGGGGCGGTCCGAACCGCACCATCACCGTCTGGGACTCACCCGGCATCAGGTTGATCATGTTCGGCTCGACCTGCGCCCATGGCGCGGCCGAGCCGACCACGTCGATGACGAACTGGTCGACGACCTGCCCGGAGTTGCGCACGATCACCGGGCAGTCGATCTGCTGACCCGGCTCCACCGCCAGGGTCGCGGTGGACAGCGTCGCGGTTGCACCCATGGGAGAAGTATTCGGTGGCGGTGTCGGGCCGGGCAGGGGTAACCGGGAGGTCGGGGGTGCGTGCGGGGCTGCCCGAAGAGGCAGCCCCGCAGCTCAGTTGGGTCCGCCGAACAGGGGTGGCTCTGCACCGCTGGGCACCACGAGGAACGGCGGTGAGGACACCGGTCCGAACGCCGGGCCGCTGATTGTCCTGGCCTGCAACACTCTCTGGCCCAGTTGATCGTGGTGGAAGATCAGCACTTGGGCGGCGAACGTGCCGTCCGGGCGCACGGTCACCTGGCCCGGGGTCGGCGAGATGCCGGCCGACCAGGTCAGCACGATCACCGCGCCGGGCGGGAATCCGGTGCCGGTGGCCTGGGTGACGAAGCCGGGCGGCCCGATGGCGGGTCCGATGGTCAGCACCGGCTGGATGATCGTGATCGCCGCGGTCGCGGTGTTGTCGTTGGCGACCGTGTCCGGTCCGGTGGTGGCGATGGCGCCGGATTCGTTGGCCCGCAGGGCGATCAGCGCGGCCAGGGTGTAGCGCACCTGCACGGTCTGGCCGGGCGCGAGGGTGCCCAGCTGGCAGCCGGTGCCGGTGGCGTCGCAGGTGGCCGGCGAGACCGTCTTCGGTGGACCGAGCGCGGCGGGCAGGCTGGTGGTCAGCACCACCGCGGGCATGGCCACCGGGGCGGCGTTGTGCACGGTGTAGGTCACCACGATGTCGTCGCCGCCGACGAACCCGGTGTTCGGGCCGACGCCGGTGAGCAGCGAGAGGTCACCCTTGCCCGGTGGCGGCGGGGTCACCACGATCTGTTTGGCCACGGTGACCGTGACGGTCGCGGTGTCGTCGCCCGGGTTGGCGTCGGCCAGATCGCTGTGGATCGCGGCGACCGCGGTCTGCGCTCCGGCCTGCACGCCGGTCACCAGCAATCGCACCGTTGCGGTGGAATTGGGCGCCATGGTGCCGAACACGCAGGCCAGGTTGGCCACCTCGCAGCCGCCGAGGGCGCTGGTGATCTGCTCGGCCCGCAGCCCGGCGGGCAGGGTGAGCTGCAGTCGGGTGTTGGGCGCGGGCACGCTGCCGTGGTTGGCCACCGTGAACGTCAGCGTGCTGCGCGCGTCGAAGGCCACGGACGTGGGATTCGCGGTGGCGGTCACGCCCAGATCGGGCTGCCGCTGGAACGCGGGCTGGGACGCTCCGCCGGGAGTGGTGATCAGCGCGGTGGGGGTGCCACCGGCGGCCGGCACCGTCCAGACCTGCGGCACCACTTCGGACAGCGTGCCGTCGGCGAACGCGACCAATTTCCCGTCCGGCGACCAGGCCGGGTCGGTGAAGAAGGACTCCTCGTTCACGTTCTGATCCACCCGGCGGGCGTTGTCGCCGGTGATGTCGGCGACGCAGATATGGCCGATGTGGCTGAACGCCAACGAGTTCCCGTCCGGCGACCAGTCCGGCGCCTGATCGGGCCCGCCCGAACACGGGTCACCGAACTTGACGGACAGGTCGACCTGGTTGGTGACGGCGACCGTCCCGTCGGGCTGCGGAGCCAGCGACGCCACCCAGATGCTCGGCGTGCCGGGCGCGGTCGGGTACACCGTCATGGTCGCGGTCGAGGTGCCAGTGTTGCCGTTCGCGTCGGTCGCGGTGCAGGTGACCGTGGTGACGCCGACCGGGAAGGTGCTGCCCGAGGGCGGTGTGCAGCTGGGCGGGGTGGGCAGCGGGTTGCCCGCGAAATCCGTTGCGGTGGCCGCATAGTCGATGACCGCGCCGGCCGCGCCGGTGGCGTTCGTGGCGACCGGGCTGACGATCACGACCGGTGACGCCGGGTCCCTGACTTCTACGGTGATGGCCTGGGTGTAGCCCGGTCTGACCGTGTTTTCCCCGTCCAGCAGGTAATCCACGGTGCAGTTCAGGGTCGAGCCGATGGGTGCGTTCGGGTCGACCGCGACCGACTCGGTGAACTTGGCCTGCTGGCCGCCGGGGACGGTCTGGGGCCCGGTGGGGCTGAAACTCACCGAAAGTCCGGCATCGCAGTGGGTCACGGGGTTCACCGTCACCGGCAGGCTGGAGATGGCCTGGGAGATCGCGGCATCGATATCACCGGCGTGGCTGCTGGCCGTCACCGTGCCGTTGGTTGCCCCGGCTACGGCGGTGGCCTGGTGTTTACTGGCGCTGCCGTCGAGTGGAGCGTCGGGAGCCACCGTGCAGGTGTGCTCGGGGTCGGCTTCCGGGGCGTCCAGTCCCAGGCACGTGTCATGGTTGTTCGCGGAGTCCGAGACCGGAACGGCGATGACGCGAATGCCCGCGGCTTGCAGGGCGCTGATCGCGTCCGGCAGGGAGTAGCGGGGGACGTCAGCCGGCGAAGTGCCCTCGGGCAGGGGCGGCTCGTCGGGGTTGGGGTCGGGGCTCAGGTCGTGGCTGTAGGCGTCGCCGATCAGGACCACCAGCTTGGTGCTGTTGGGCCGCCAGCTCACCGATCCGGTGGCAGCCTGGTGCAGCGCGTAGAGCCAGTCCTCCGGCAGATCGCCACCGCCGGTCGCATCGATGCCGCCGATCTTGTTCTGGATGAAGTCGTTCAGCGTGGCGCTGGTGTTCAACGATTCCAGCGGTTGCGCCACTCCGAATCCGCTGGCGATGCCGTCGAAGTCCAGGTCGCGGTAGGTGGCCAGGCCGAAGTTCGCGTTGGGTTGCTGGGCCTGGATCTGGCTCACCACGGAGGCCATGTTCGTTTCCACTCCGGCGATCGGACTTTCGGAGTCCGTGCCCTGCTCGCCCATCGAGCCGGTGGCGTCGACCAGGAACAGCACGTCCGGATTGGCCGGCACATTCGGGGTTTCCACGGTGACGCCGTTGACGTCGAAGGAGGATCCGGCCGCTCCGGCCCGGTTCACGGTGGCCGGGTTGACCTGCGAGGGTTCGGTCGGGTTCACCGATCCCGTGCGCTCCAACGCGATCCGGGTGCCGTCCGGGGACCAGGTGGGCTGCACATCGCTGGCGGCCATGCCCGGCGGAGCCGGCACCGAGCCGATCACCTGACCGTCGGCGACCCGCACGATCTGCACCGTGTTCGTGATCTGCTCGTCGGTGTCGACCGCGAGGGAAAGCGCGATCTCGGTGCCGTCCGGCGACCACGCCGGGTTGCTCTGCGAGCCGGCGCCGGCCGGATCGCCGGTCAGCGGGTGCGGGTTCGAGCCGTCGGAACTGGCGACTACGACCCGGCTTGCGTCCTCACCGTTCTGTTCGGTGTAGGCCAGTTTCGTGCCGTCGGTGGTGAACGCCGGGTCGGAGTCTTCGATGCCCGGGTTGCCGGTCAGGTCGTGCCGGTCGTTGCCTGCGGCGTCGGCGCTGAAGATGCCGTCCGAACCGCCGTAGCGCAGCTGGGTGAACACCACCTGGTCGATGGCGCGGCCGTCGCCGACCGTGCGCAGCCAGGTCGGATGGGTGTCGCCGAGCCCGTTGTCCGACGCCACCACGCTGATCGCGCCGGAACCCAGCGCCACCTGGTCGATCTCGCCGAGCGGGCGGTTGTCCCGATGGGTGGTGAACGCGATCCGGGAACCGTCGGCCGACCAGGCCGGTTCGGACGTGTCCCCGGTGTCGTTGGGCATCACCCTGGTCACCGTGCCGCCCGTGGCCGCGACCAATGCCACATCGCCGGTGGTGTGGAATCTCGTTGTGGTGAAAGCGATCCGGCTGCCGTCGGGCGACCAGGCGGGTTCGGTGTCGGCGGCCGGATCAGTGGTGATCCGGGTTTCCGCGCCCCCGGCCACCGGGACGGTGTAGATCTCGCCGGCCGGATCGTCCCTGGTGCTGGAGAAGGCCAGCTTCGTGCCGTCCGGGGACCAGCTGGGCCAGGTGTCCACGACCGTATCGGTGGTGACCTGGCGCAGTCCGGTGCCGTCCACGCCGACCACCCAGATGTTCAGCACGCCCGGCGCGCCGGTCTGCTGGGCGGCGAACGCGACCTGCCTGCCGTCCGGGGACAGCGCCGGATACTGGTCGACCGCGCCGTTGTCGGTCAGCCGCACCGCCGAGCCACCGCGCGGCTGGTAGAAGATCTGGCCGGTGTGTCCGGCCGCGCCGGGGGCGGCGGTGCGGTTGCTCACCCACACCAGCCCGGTCGACCCGGTGGCGGCCGGGCCGCCGGCCGAGGCGTCGAAATCCACCCCGCCCGCCTCGCCCAGCACGGAGCTTTCCGTGCCGACGCCGGGAGTGCTGGCCATCAGCTCGGTGGTGTCCTGGCTGGTGTAACCAACCCGGTACGGGGCAACGGGGGTGGCCGCGTCGGCGGCCTGGGCGGCCGGCCGGGTCTGCGCGGCCAGCGCCGCGGCGCACAACGCGGTCGCGATCAGCGCCGCGATCGCTGGTCTGCCGACACGCACGTTTCCTCCAGGGTCAGCTCTTCACGAACAGTTCGAACTCGTCGATGGCGACCTCGCTGCCGTGCAACGAGTGGTAGCGCGAGGTCACGTGCACCTCCACGCTGGTGGCGCCGTCGCTGTCGCCGATGGACACGTCCTGCGGGTCCGGGGTGTCGGCGAGGTTCATGTCGTAGGTCTTGCCGGTGCTGAACACCAGGTGCAGCGTCTGCGGCCGGTCGGCGGACTGGAAGTCGCTGCCGATGCCGCTGCGCACGATCGCCTTGGCCAGGTTCACCTTGTGGTCGAAGGTGAGCACCAGAGTGGGTTCGGGGCCGTTGAACGGGGCGGCCCAGTAGGTGCCGATGGTGTTGTCGTCGATCAGGTCGGCCGGGTGCGCCGGGTCGGACACGTTGGCCGTGATCGTCACCGGGTGCACCGGGTCGTAGTGCGTGACGAACATGCCGACCACCTTGTTCCTGGCGGCGGTGGCGTCGGTGTTGACGGTGTGCCGGAACGCCGGGAACAGCGCGTAGCCGATGGCCGCGAGCACCACCACGATGGCCACGATGTTGCGCACCCAGCGCACCGCGGAGCGGAACGACTCGCTGAACACACCACGTCGCCGGGCTCGCCGGGCGCCGGCCTGGAGCCGCTTGTCCTTGCGGTGCGGGACGAATCGCCGCCACCACGGCGGCTTGACCGCCAGCGAGTCGGCCAGCGATCCACCGCACCGGCGGCAGAACCGGCGGGTGGGCGCGTTGCCCTCGCCGCACTGCCCGCAGATCAGGTCGCCCGGCGCGGGCGGGCGCGGCGGCGCGGCCTGGGTCTGCGACCGGTGCCGGACCGGCGCCGGTCCGGCCTCGCCGGGTTGGGCCACGGTCGCCGGGGCGGGCTCGGCCACGGCGGTGGCCACCGGGGCCTCGTCGGCCCGCGCCCCGTCCCACTCCAGGAAAGCGTTGCAGGCGCCACAGAATCGGGCGTCCGCGGCGTTGTGTTCGCCGCACTGGGCGCAGATCAGCATCGCGCTAGCCTCCGTTGTCCGCGAGAACTTCCAGGGTGACCACCACGTGCGCGGGCACCGTCGTGGCGATCGCCGCGCGCAACCGTTGCTGGTCAATGGTTTCCGGGTCGGCCGCCCACACCCGCACCATCGCCCGCGGCGGTCCGTCGCCGGGCAGCGGACCGCCCGGGCGCGTCGACGAGACGCAGCCGCCGCTGTCGGTCACCTCGACCCGGCCGCCGGTGAGCAGCCGCACGTGCGCGGCCAGGCCGCGCCGGGTGCCGCGCCACCGGTGCAGTTCCACCGCGTTGGCCACCAGTTCCCGGCGCTGGGCGAGGGTCCAGCTCTCGTCGATGTCCAGCGCGACCCAGCCGGCCAGCCAGTCCAGGAAATCCACTGGCGCCAGCCACGGGTCCAGATACCCGGGCAGCCCGTCCAGGGTGGCGAACACCGGGGCCAGCACCTCGTCAAGGGCGCCGGTGAACCGCTGGGTGAACTCGTCGTCCAGGTAGACCGCGGGCAGCCGCTCGGCGATCGGATGCGGCGTGGGCAGCCCGCCCACCCCGCCCCGGCTCACCGGTCCCCCATGATCACGCGCACCTGGTGCGCCACCGAGAACACCAGCGCGTTGCTGGGCAGATCGATGCGCTGCACCGGTTCGCCGCGGTCCCGGCTGGCCGGGTCGGTCGGGTTGGAGCCGAACAGCCGGATGTCGGCCACCGCGTCCACGCCGTGCAACCGTTGCAGGACAGCGAAAACCTCGCCGGAGACCACGGCCCGCCCGAACGGCCAGCCCTGCCCGTCCGGGCCGCCGGAGACCGGGCTGAAGTACGCGTACAGCGCGTCCACCGCCCTGGACCGCAACAACTCCCGCGCCACGTGCGGCCGGGCCCGCAGTTCGGCCACCACGGTCACACCCTGGTAGAACGGCGGCTCGACGGAGATCCGGGCGCCGAGGCAGCGCCGCTCGTCCAGGTAGCGCTCGATACGCCTGCGCACCCCGGGATGCACGTCCAGGTCGGCGAACCGCAGTTCCCCGCCGCCGGGCACCGAGGGCACCACCAGCACTCGCGCGCCCTCGGCCGCTCCGTCGGCCGGCACGCAGCGCACCCGGGCCGCCTCGGGCGCGGCCTCCCGGGCCAGCTGCTCGTAGTCCTCGGCGGTGACCGCGCGATCCCTGGTGCGCAACAACAACGGGCCCCGCACCGAGGCGTCGCGGACCGACTCGCCGTCCACGCCCCCGGTGGCCGGCCGCCGGTTGACCACGCTGCTGACAAAGGGAACCGGGTCCCGGCGCACTCGCAGCACCCCGCGGGCGACGTTGCCGCGCAACCCGCCGCCGGTGCGGTACCCGGGCACCCGGATGGTCGCACCCTTGGCCGGAACCGCGCCGTAGTAGCGGAATTCGCCGGTCGGCTGGCGGATCGCCGGACCGAACAGCACCTCGCCGTCCACCCGGTCGAGCACCACGTGATTGTCGGCCGGACCGGACTCGGCGAACGAACCGACCTCCTGCCAGCGTTCCCACCCGTCGTCCCCGGACACCTCGATCACCAGCCCGGTCGCGTCGGCCACCACCGGGCGGCGGGCCAGCGGAAACCGTTGCCCGGGCACGCCATCGCTCATCCCGATGACCTCGTCGCGCACCACGTCGGCGTGCACCGCGCCGACCGTGCCGCCGATGGTGGACGCGGTCACCGCGTGCATGATCGGCGAATACTGGTAGAACGGCTGCCCCGGTTCGGGTTCGGTGACCCGGCAGCGCAGCCATCCGGCCCGCTGCCGCGCGATCACCGTGGCCGCATGGGTTTCCGGCACGTGCACGATCACGTCCCCGGCCTGGTTCAGTCCGCCGGTGCTGTCCTGCTCCACCTCGCACCGCATCCAGCCGGAGCCGTCGCGCGCCTCCCAGATCAGCGGTGGGTCCCGCGGATCGACACCGACGCCGCGCACCTCGCACTCGATGCGCAGCAACACCGCGCATCCGGGCACCGCGTCGGACAACCCGAACAACAGCGCGTCGCCGGGCCGGGGCGCCGACCCGAAGCACTCCACCGCCGCGCCGCCGAGCAGCTCGTCCAGCCGCTCCACCGGCGGTGTTCCGGCGTCGGCCAGGGACACCCCGGTCACCGACTGCACCGAGGAGGTCGCGGCCACCGGCGGCGCGATCGAGGTGGCCAGGTAGGTCAGGCTGGCCGGCACGATGGACAGCGCGCGCTCCACGGTGAACACCACAGGGTCCTCGGTGTCGGTGCGTTCGCTGGCCACCTGCGAGCCCGCGGCCACCACGACCGGGGTCTCCCGGGCCGCGGACAGCCAGAACGTCACGTCGCAGCGGGCCGCGGTGGGCGGGAACAGCCGCACCCCGATCAGTTCCAGGAACCGCAGATAATGCAGATCGGGCACCCGGTTGAGCCGGTAGAGCAGCTGTTCGACCATGGCGGCGAAGGTCTCGATCAGCGTCACGCCCGGGTCGGACACGTTGTGGTCAGTCCACTCCGGACAGTGCTGCTGCACGCGGGATTTTGCCTCGTCGACCAGGTCCTGGAACCGCCGGTCGTCCAGGTTCGGAGCAGGCAGGGCCATCACACACCGTCCGGCGTCTCGTGCGGCGGGATCACGTAGAACGGGAAGACCAGGTTGCGCGGATCGTTGGTGCCGCGCAGCGTGTAGCGCACGTCGATCAGCAGCGTGCCCTGGTCGACCTCGGAGAAGCCGACCAGCACATCGGTCAGTTCGATGCGCGGTTCCCAGCGCTCCAGCGACAACCGCACCTGGTAGGCGATCTGGCCCGCGGTGGCCGAGTCGGCCGGCGCGAACACCAGGTCGTGGATGGCGCAGCCGAACTGCGGGCGCATCGGGCGTTCACCCGGCGCGGTGGCCAGGATCAGCCGGATGCTCTCCACGATCTCCCGTTCTCCGCTGACCAGTGCGATCGAGCCGGTCGCGTCGGTGTGCACCGGAAATGCCAGTCCCCTGCCGATGAAGTCCACCGCTCACCCTCCAATGAGGACTGTCATACAGCCCATGATGATCGGCGCTCCGCACCCGGCCAGATCGCCGAGCCGTGCCGCGGGCAGGCTGCCGATCAGCACCGTCGGACATCCGGGCGGCACGATCGGGGTGGGCGGATGGACGGCCGGTGGCGGGAACGAGCAGGCGTGCATGGTGCCCACCGTCGCCGCAGGCAGCTCGCCGATCAGCACGGTCGGCACGCCCGGACCGGTCAGCGTCCCGGGATGACCGGTCGGATCCCCGACCCTGGCCGCTGGTGGCATTCGCCCTCCTCCTGGTGAAAAACGTCAGTTGATGCGCACGATCGCGCCGCGCACGGTCAGCGGTCCGCTCGCGGTCAGCTCCGCCTGCGCCTGCCCGGCCACCGACACGGTGGCGCCCTGCAACTGCGCCTGGGAGTTCGCGGTCATCTTCAGCGCCGCGTTCGCGGTCACCTCCACGTCGGTGTCGGAGTTCAGGGTGATCTTCTGTCCCTTGAGCGCCAACGGTCCCTGCCCGGATTCGATGGTGACCCCGTTGTCCGCCTTGACATGCACGCCCTTCGAACTGGTCAGTTCGATCATCTCGTTCTTGGCGTCCAGCTTCACGATCAGCTTCTGATCACCCGAGCGGATCAGAATGCCGTCGGTCTCGATGAACTCCACCCGGTGTCCCTTCCGGGAAACAAAAGCCCGTACCGCGATCTCGCCGGAGTTTCCGTCCACCGGATCGGCCGACAACCGCGGCAACGTGTCCTTGCCGTTGAACAGCCCGCCCAGCACGTAGGGCGCGTCGAAATCCCCGTGCTCGAACCCGACCAGCACCTCGTCGCCGACCTCGGGCAGCACCACCGCGCCCCGGTTCAGGCCGGCGCCGGACTGCGCGATCCGCGCCCAGTTGCTGCTGAAGTCGTTGTCCAGCCAGGGAAAGGTCAGCTTGACCCGGCCCAGCTGGTCCGGGTCCTTCACATCGCTGACCACGCCCGGCACCAGCCCCATCCGCCCGGTGCCGGCCATGGCGCCGGTGCGCCCGGTGGCCAGGCCGTACAGCGAGCGTTCCTGCCGTCCGGACACGGTGAACTCGGTGGTGTATCCGGCGTGATCGGTGAACAGGTGCCGGGTCGCGGTCAGGGTGTACTTGCCCGCGAACGGATCACCCACGTTGGTCAGCGCGACATCCGTGCCCGCGCGCAGTTTCGGATTACCCCGGGCCACCCCGGTCAGCTCCATCGCGGCGCTGCCCAGTTGCGCGGCCAGCGCGGTGGCCACGGCGGCGGCCTCGGCGTCGCTGTGCCGGGGCGTGTCCGCGACCAGGAACGGCGGTGCGGAAAAGATGCCGGCCAGTCGCGTCGGATCGACCCCGCCCGCCTCGGCGCCCGCGGTGTTGGGCGTGGCGTGCCCGGACACCGGCTGCTTGTTCTGGAAATCCCAGCCGCCCACCCGCACCTCGGGCACCTGCTCGGCCGCGGTCACCCCGGCCCGCAACGACATCAGCGTGCGATGGGCCTCCAGCACCAACGGATTCGTGGTCGCCTTGGCCGAGGAGTCCGGCGCGTCGTCGGGTTTGGCCGGCAGCCGGAAGTTCAGTTTCTTGTCCACGATGGCGACCTGCGCGCCCACCGTGTCGGCCAGCCGGGCCAGGAACTCCCAGTCGCTGATGTTGTTCTGGCTGATCTGGGTGTGCGGCTGCCCGCCGACCCCGGCCACGTCGTCCACCGTGCCCACCGTCAGCCCGGCCCGCGAAACGACCTTGCGCACCACATCGGCGATGCTCATCTCCGGGTACAGCGCCACCCGCCGGCCCCGGAACAGCCGGTGCGCCAGGTCGTACCCGCGCACCTCGGTGAACGTGCCGGTGGCGTCCAGATCGATGCCCAGCGCGGTCACCTCCCCGGAGAACATGGACTGCGGCCCACCCGGATCGGAGGTCTGCACCTTCAACTCGATCAGCGCGCCGATCTTGAATCCGGCCTTGCCGAGCACCACCGCCCCGGGGTCGCGGAAACGCAGCACGAATGTGTCCGGCAGATTGCGGCTGTCGTCCACGTAGGCGTAGGTCAGCAGGCCGCGCACGTCCGCGGGCAGCGGCGCGCCGGCCACCTCGACCACCAGGGTGTTGGCGAAGGTCTCATTGGCCATGCTGGATCTCCTCCAGCGCCGGGATCAGCAGCCGCCGCCCCGGCCGCAGCCGCATCGGATCGTCCAGGTCGTTGGCGGCGGCGATCTCCCGCCACAGCTCGGCGTTGCCGTAGGCGCGGAAGGCGATCGAGGGCAGGCTGTCCCCGGCCACCAGCAGGTGCTCGTCGCGCGCGGCCAGCGCCCCCGAGGTCGGGTTCTGCCCGCCCTGCTCGCCGGAGATCTCCTCCAGGTTCACCGTGCAGACCGCGCGCACCGGCACCCCGCCGGGGGTGAACAAGGTGTACTTCGCGGTCACCGTGGCGACGTAGGCCGCGAATCCGGTCATGCCGCCCCAGGTGAACACCACCCACGGCGGTGAGCCCTTGCCGTGCTGGCGGCTGTCCTCGGTGGCCACGCAGCAGGTGAACAGCTGCTCGACCTTCTTGACCACCTTGTCGTCCATGGTGTCGGTGGCGTCCAGGAACATCTCCAGCGACAGCTTGCACGGATCGGATCCGGCGAACTCCGGCGGCGAGCTCTTCTTCGCGTTGCGCTGCGGCACCCGGCTCCACTTGGCGTTCTTGGTCAGCGACAGCTCTTTCGGGTTGAACTGGAACCCGATCTCGTACATCAGCTCGCCCGGCTGCGCGGTGCCGCCGGCCTGCGGCGGCTTGTGCACCTTCAGCGACGCCTTCTGCAGATTGCTCGGCGCGCCCGAGCCGTAGTCGCCGCCAGGCGCGGAACCGGCCGAGGTGAAGGTGATCGGAGAGGACATCGCGCGCTCCTCAGTTCGCCGAGGACAGGAAGCCGTGGTGCGCGAGTTCGAGCGTCTCGGTGGCCACCTTGGGTGACTCGGCGGACAGCTGTGGGCCGCTCCACCGCACCGGCACCACATCAACCAGCGCCCAGCTGGCGATCACCGTTCCCTCCAAGGTTTTCGCCTCGATGGTCGCGGTCTTGCGCTTGGTGCCACTGGCCATGCTGGAGAACCAGCGCGTGATCTTGTTGCTGTCCTTGGTGACCGGGCGGGACAGCTTCACGTTGGAGTAACGGATGCGGGTGGGCAGCTGCCATACGATCCCGTTGTTGCCGCCCTCCTCCCGTTGCTCCATCACGAATTCGCAGCCAAGGCCGTCGCAGCTGCTGAACGCGCCGAGGTTCTCGTCGTCGATCTTCACCACGAAACACACCGCCACCGCTTCGTCGACGTCCGGCATCGCGCGCTCCCCTTTTCCCTCAGTGCCACAGATCGGTGAGCAGCCCGCGCCGCTCCCGGTCCAGTTGGAGTTCCGCCTTGATCCGGCGCAGCAGCGGGCCGAACAACTCCTGCGCGACCTTGTCGGCGTCCTTCTCCGCCGGCTCCACGCTCGGCGGGGTGGAGGCGTGCGGAGTGGATTCCGGCGCGGTGGTCGTCGATGTGGTGGTCGACGTGAAGTTGGTCGACGTGGTGGTGGTCGACGGCTCGTCCTCGATGGCGCGCGTCACCACGATCGGTTCCGGGCGCGCCAGCGCCAGCGATGGAGTCTGCGGTGCGGGCGCGATCCGTTGCGCCATTGGCATTTCCGGGGCGCGCTGCACGGGCGCAAGGGACAGCGGCGCCATCGGGGTGGCCAGAGCCCGCACAGCTGGGGACGGCGCGGTCACGGCGAGGCCCAGGTGCGGCAGGGTGGCCGGGCCGGGCGATGGCGCGGCGGAGATCGAGGGCAGCCGGACCACCTGGTTCAGCGTGGGCGCGGTAGATCCGGGCGTCCGGTATCCGGGCGAGCCGTGGCCGGGCACTGCTGGCGTGGCCGGTTCCCGCGCCGGTGCGGCCGGCTCGGGCAATCGCTGTACTGCCGGCTCCCGCATCGCGGATGGCGTCGGCGGTTCGGCCGGCTTGGGCAACGGAGCGAGTGAGCCGAGCAGCGGGCGATCCGGCATCGACTCGACTACTTCGGTCGGCGGCGTGGGGGCTGTGGGCAGAGTGGGCAGCGATCTCACCGGAGCCGTCAGGAACACGTCCGGCGACGCGAGGCCGGGGAGTGCTGGGACATCCGAAACCGACGCGACATCCGACGCTGATTGGACGGTCGACGTTGGTGTGGTGCCGAGAGTCGCCGCGATGTCGAAAGCCGGCGGGTTGTCGAGAGTTGTCGAGGCTTCGATTGCCGGTGAGGTATCGACGGTTGCCGAGGTGGCCGGATTTGCGGGGACGCCGGGGACCGGCATCGATGCGCTGATGGGTGCACCCAACCCCAGTCTGCGCTGCGGTGCGGCAACAACTCGTTGGATGGCGGGAACCGCTGGAAGCGCCCTGGACGCCCTGGTCTGATCAGCCGAGGGCGGGCGCGGCGATCCGACTGGACCGGCCGAAAGCGTCTCGGGAACGAATGGCGCCGCCAAACCGGGCCGAGGTCGCTGTGCCTCCACTCCCACCCGCTCCCCTACGGTCGGCAGCACCTCTTCGCTGTCGGCAACAGGATTCGCCGCGCTGGGGAGGGGAGCCGTCGCATCCGGTGCATGGCCCACTGCTCGGGAGAAAGGCAGCGCCGTCTCCGCGACGGGATCCGGCCCGGGCACCTCGTCGATCGCGGACGGCTCGGTGGGCTGCCCGACCCGGGAGATGGTCACCGGCTCGGCCGGGGGCGGACCACCGATCGTGGACGCGACCGGCTTCGCCTGCGCGACGCCACCATCGGCGATCCGGACGACCGAGAGCGGCGGCAGGGCCGAGTCCGCCGGGGCCGGCGAGTTCGGCGCGGGCTCGGCCGATGCCGATTCGCGTTGCCGGGCAACGGTAAGCGGCGTTGACTCGATCGGGCGGGACGCCGGGGTCGTGCTGGGGGTGGGGATGGTCGAGGAGGGCGTGGTCGAGGGGGGCAACGCGGGACCCGTTGCGGCGGGTGCCATTTCGGTTGGCCCAGCGGCGATCGGCGGCTGGACACCAACGACCGGAGCGGGTTTGGGCGGCGCGGGTGACTCCGTCATCCGCGCGATCACCGGAGGAATCCCAGACGCGGCACCAACCTGCTCGATCCCGGCCCGCCCAGACCCGGCGGACTCGATACCAGCAGCTCCGAAACCAGCAGGTCCGATTTCGGCGGGCCCGGGATCCGCCAGTCCGGTCACCCCCACCGTCGGCGCATCCGGCATCGGCGCATCGGGCGTCAAGACATCGGGCGTCGAGGCATCGGGCGTCGGCTCATCCGGAACACCAGGCGCTGTCAGGGTTTCCGGTTTGGCCGGGCTCTCCGGCGCGAACACGGCCCGCTGCACCGCTCGCCGCTGCACCGACCGCTTCGGCCCGATCGTCCGCACCACCGGCAGGTCTGCCCCCGGCGCGGCCGAGGGAACCGGCACGGTCAGGTCGCCGATCAGTCCGGCCGGTTCGTCCGGCCCGGTCCGATGGCCCAGTGGCGCCAGGAACGACGGGTCCTGCCAGGCCGTCAGGGTTCCGCTGAACCGCTGCACCGGGTTCACCAGCGGATGCTCGGCCAGCACGCGCTGGATGGGTGGCAGCCGCCGCCACTCCGCGCGCACCACCGGCCCGGCCGGGGGCGCGGCCTCACGCTTTCCTCGCCACGGCCACATCGCGGTTCACCGCCCCTGACTGATCCTGGTGTTGATCCGGGCGATCTCGGACACGTAGCGCAGCCGGTCGGCGTGCTCCAGATCCAGGATGTCCTCGAGCGACCAGTGGAAGTGATAGGCCACGTACGCGACCTCCTCGTGCAGCCGGTCCGGCGCGTACGTCACGATTCCCCCAGGCGGCCACCGGCCAGGTCCACCACGAAGGTGTGGCCGCACTCCGGGCAGTCCACGCCGGCCCGGGTGTGGCCCTCGCTGTTGATCCGCCGGTACATGTCCTGCAGGAACGCCAGATCCGAGGCGAACAGGTTCTCGATGATCCCGGCGTGCACGTCGGTGATCTCGCCGAGCCGGGTGACCACCCGGCCCAGCAACACCACGGTCAGATACGCCGCGTTCTCCCGTACCCGGTCATCCCGCAGCGGCACCAGTTCGTCCCGCGCGGTGGCCAGGCGCATGGTGCCCGACCGGTGCACGGTTCCGGCGTCGTCGACGTAGCCGCGCGGCAGTTCGAAGGCGAACTCGGTACGCAGGGGCGCGCGGTCCGGCTCGGGCTGCCCCGGCCGATCCGGCGCCTGTTCCTGCGGAACCGCCGCCATCATCCGGCGCATGGCGTCACTCGACTTCCAGCTGCTCGTAGGTGAGGGTGAGCTTCTCGGTGAGCACACTGGTGTCGCCGGCCTTCAGCGAACCGATCTCCAGGCTCTTGGGCCAGGCGTTGGTCAGCTTGTAGCGCTTGAGCGCGTTGCCCTCGTAGTCGTAGACGATGATCGCGCCGCCCTTGCGGGCATCGGCCATCTTGCCGAAATGCGCGTCCTTCACCCATTTCCCGAAGCTGTTGTCGTCGGTCAGGCCGCGGGTCAGGGTGACCTCGCCCGCCTTGGGCCGGCCGGGCAGCTTCTTGATGACGTACTTGCCGTCCGAGGTGTTCTGCTTCAGCTCGATGACGTCCTGTTCCATCTTCAGGCCGGTCACCTCGGTGATCTCCTTGATCTGCACCCCATCGAACTCCAGCCCGAAGGAATGGCCGACCGAGCTGTCAAGACTGGGCAGAGCCATCGTTCACACCCTTTCTCACTCGTTGACCAAACTGGTGCCGCCGGAGATCTGTGCCAGCCGGAAGATCACGAACTCGGCCGGCTTCACCGGCGCGATCCCGACCTCGCACATCACCTGGCCCTGATCGATCGCCTCGGCGGGGTTGGTTTCCCGGTCGCACTTGACGTAGAACGCCTCGTCCGGGGTAAGCCCGAACAACGAGCCCCTGCGCCACTCGGTCACCAGGAAAGCGCTGATGGTGCGGCGGATCCGCGCCCACAAGGCGTCATCGTTGGGCTCGAACACCACCCACTGGGTGCCGTTGAGGATGGACTCCTCCAGGTAGTTGAACAGCCGCCGCACGTTGAGGTAGCGCCATGCCGGGTCGCTGGACAGGGTGCGCGCGCCCCACACCCGGATGCCCCGACCCGGGAAGGAGCGGATGCAGTTCACCCCGATGGGGTTGAGCAGCTCCTGCTCGGCCTTGGTCAACTGGGTGTGCAGGCTCACCGCGCCGCGCACGGTTTCGTTGGCCGGCGCCTTGTGCACGCCGCGCACTCCGTCGGTGCGGGCCCACACCCCGGCCATGTGCCCGCCGGGCGGCACGAACCTGTTGGTGCCACCGGCCGGATCGAACACCTTGACCCACGGGTAGTAGAGGGCGGCGTACTTCGAGTCGTAGCCCGCGACGTCGACCCGCCAGTCCTTGATCTGCTGCGGGCTCAGGTCCGGCGGCGGGTCGAGCACGGCCATCCGGTCGCCCATCAGCTCGCAGTGCGCGATCATGGCCAGCTGCACGGTCTTGACCGCTTCCAGGTCGATCAGGCCCTGCTGGTACTGGCTCATCAGATCCGGGACCACGACCATGGTCACCTCGTCGATCGCTTCCAGGCCGCCGAATCCGGTGCGGTCGGAGACATCGCCGACGAAGTCGTCCGGCGCGACCCGCCGCGGCACCGGTGGCGGCGCGGGCTCCTCGCGCAACGCGACGCTGCCCTTGTCCGGCTTGGCCAGCGCCCGCCCGGAGGCGATCTCCTCGATGGTGATCAGGCTGGACTTCTCCCGGACCACGGTGACCACGTTCTCCTTGGTGCGCCTGGTGGACACCTGGTGGCTTTCCACCACCTTGCCGTTCTCCTTGACCAGCAGGGTGAACCGGTCGTCGGCCGCGTTCTCTCCCTCGGCGTCGGCCACCTCGACCGACAGGTCCGGCGAGTTCTTGCCCGCGGGCAGTTCCTTGACGGTGAACCGGTAGCCGCCCAGCGTGGCGTGCGCGCCGCCGGTCAGCGCGGGTGGAGTGGAGTTGGTGTCCGTCTTGGCCCCGCCGATACGCACCACATAGCAGTTGGTGCCACCGTTGAGGAAGTACCCGTAGACCGAGTGCCCCAGGTAGCAGTCCTCGACGAAATCGCCGAACACCTCGGTGAACTGGGCCCAGTTGGCCACCAGTGTCGGGGTGTTGAACGGGCCCTTCACCGCGAACCCGACGAAGGCGGCTACCGCGGTGCCCACGCCCTCGATCGGTCGCGAACCCGCCTCCACCTCCTCGACGTACACGCCCGGCGAGAGATAGGTGGGCATCCCCGTGCCTCCTTGTGTCGGCGATTGCAGTTGTGCTGCAAGAATGTTGCTGCTGGTCGGGCCGGTGAGAGAACGGCCGCTGGGCTGTGTCGGGGGGAACTCATCGCTGCCCCAAGAGGCGACCATGCGGACCGCTGCCCGTTGGGGCAGCCGCGGCTGCCCGGTCGACTGCCCGCCGTCCGGTTGTCACGGCTCGCGCGCGGGTGAGGCTGTACCAATGCCTCGGTGGCCGAAGCGGACCGGACTGCTCGGCGGCCGTGCTGATCTCCCTGCTCAACCCGTCGGCCGCGTTCGACAAGGCGGGCAAGGGCATGTTCGCCGAACTGTCCACCGCGACCAGTCCGTCAGGCTCACTCGGCGGCCGGTTCGTCCTCTTCCTCGCGCTGAACGAAGGTCTGCACCTCGGTCTGCGTGCCGGTCTCGGTCTGCTCCGGTTCCTCGGCCTCCCGCTGCACCGACTCCACGCCCTCCTCGGCGCACCGCTGCACCCCGGCCGGCGCACCGGCCGACGCGGGCGCCGACCCGGACATCACCTGGTCGGCCGTGGCCACCGCGGCCCGTTCGAACCGGTCGCCAGGATCGCTGACCTGGACGCCGCCGCCCAGCTCGGTGCCCTCCACCGGCCCGGTGCGCTGCTGCACCACATGCGCCAGTTCGTGGGCCAGCGTGTGTCTGCCGCTCGACGACTCGGGGTCGTAGCGGCCGGACTGGAACACGATGTTCGAGCCGACCGTGTAGGCCAGTGCGTTGACCGAGCGGGCCGAGTCGTGCGCGGCTTCGCCGGTGTGCACCCGGACGTCGGTGAAGCTCTGGCCGAACCGGGCCTCCATCTCGGCTCGGGTGTGCGGCGCCAAAGCCTGCCCACCGCCCGAGCCGACCACCGCGTGCACCGGCGAGGGCTCCTCCTTGGCCAGGCCGCTCACCGCGGTGTTGCCCGCGATTCGTTGCAGGCCAAGCATTCCGGACGCACCGAGCACATCGGTGCGGCCAGCCGCCGCGGCCCTGCCCAGCGCGTCGGTGTCGGCGACCTCGATCCGGTCGCCTCTTGGCCGAGACTCGACCTCGGGCTCATGCTCGTGGCCGTAGCTGCGCATCGCCGCCCCCTTCGCCTCGCCGACCGCACTCGCCTGCGAGCCTGCCCGTCCGCGTCCGCCGCGACCAGCCCTGCCCGCACGACCTAAGGGGCAGTTTTCGCCGCCCTTTCGGGCAACCTGGATCAGGCCACCAGATCCAGATAGGGCCCGAACTCCCTTTCCAGACACAACCGGCCCAGTTTCCGGTACTCCCGCGCCACCGCGCCGACCAGATCGGCCATGTTCGCCGGGCGCCGGGCCGCCGCGGCCAGGTAGGCCGCGGTCACCACAGCCGACCGGATGTGCCCGCCGGCCAACTCGAACGCCGAGGCCAGAAAACCCAGGTCCACATCATCGGCGCGGGGGACGCGCGAGCCGAGGCTGCGGTCCCACAGGACCAGCCGCAACTCGGCCTCGGGCAGCGGAAAGTCGACCACCACGTCGATGCGGCGGGTGAACGCGTCGTCCAGGTTGGCCCGCAGGTTGGTGGCCAGCACCGCGATCCCGTCGAAGGTTTCCATGCGCTGCAACAGATACGCGCTCTCGATGTTGGCGTACCGGTCGTGCGCGTCGCGCACCTCGGAGCGTTTGCCGAAGATGGCATCGGCCTCGTCGAACAGCAGCACGCCGTTCACCCCGGCCGCCTCGGTGAAGATCCGCTCCAGGTTCTTCTCCGTCTCGCCGACGTACTTGTCCACCACGGTGGCCAGATTCACCAGGTACAGATCCAAACCGAGCACGGCGGCCACGACCTCGGCCGACATGGTCTTGCCGGTGCCGGAGTCCCCGGCGAACAATCCGGTCACCCCGCGGCCGCGGCCGCCGCCGGGGCGCATCCGCCATTCGTCCAGCACCCGGTCGCGGTAGCGGGCCCGGGAAGCCAGTTCTCCCAACAGGTTCGCCACCGATGTGGGCAGCACCAGGTCGTCCCAGCCGACCGCGGGTTCGATCCGGCGGGCCAGTCGTTGCAGTCCGGCCGCGTTCTGGCTGCGCGCCCCGGCCCGCAGGTGCACCGCCTCCACCAATCCGGAATCCAGCAGCGCCGACACGGACGCGGCCCGCGCGGCGTCGCTGATCTGTCCGGGCCCCAACACGAAATGCGCGGTCACCTCGGCCGGATCGACGCCCGGGGCCAACCGCTCCCCCAGCTCGGCCAGCCACAACCGGGACCGCATGGCCACCGGCAGCGCGGCCGCGTCGGCCTGCAACGGCGGCGTGCCGCTCCACCGCGGATCCCAGGACTGCCGTCCGAAACCGAGCACCGGCACCGACGGATGGGCCAGGTTTTCCAGTGGTGCGGCCGGATTCGCGAGGTCCGGCTCGATCGGCCCGAGCACCACCCCGGCCCCGCGCACCAGCGCCTCGCGCAGCACCGCCCGGGCCAGCTCGCTGCGGTCCGGTTCGGCGGCCAGCCGGGGCAGATCCACTTGCAGGGCCGGAAAACCGGCACCGGACAGCGCGGCCTCGGCCAGTGCGCGAGCCCCGCCGCCGAGGCGTTCGCGCAGATACACCAGGCGCACGCCCGAGCGCAGCGCGACCGCCAGCCGGTCGGCGTCGGGCACCTCGACCTCCGGGCCGTCGACCCGCACGATGCCGGTCAGCGCCGGGTCCGGGCGGTCGTCGCCGAGCAGATGGTTGACCACCCGGTCGGGCACCCGCAGCGAGCGGGACAGGAACGGCCGGTCCGGCTCGTCCACCACCAGCAGACCACCGGCCACCAGTGGCGCGCCGGCATCCAGCCGGGCCCGCCCGGCGGCCGCCGCCTCGGGCAGCCCGCACAACCGCAACGCCAGCCCGGCGGTGGCCCGCCGCCGGGTCACATCGTCGTTGAGATAGCCGTAGAACTGCTCGAACCGGCTGTCCACGTCCGGAGCCAGTGCCACCAGCAACAGCTCGACGTCCAATTCGGTCAGCTCGCCGACCTCGGCCAGCCGGCCCAGCCGCCCCTCGGCCGAGGCCGGCAGGGCGGGCATCATGGGTTCCCGGTGGCTGCGCAGCAACGCGTCGATCGCCTCATCGGACAGGTACAGCCCACGGAACGGGTCGTCCGGATGCGGGTCTGTCAGCCGGCGCGCACTCACCGCGTCCCGGATGCGGCGCTCCAGCCAGGACAACCGGTCCAGCAGATGGGCCAGGCTCGGCTCGGTCATGATCTGGACCGCCAGTCCCGGCCGCGGGCGATCGCCACCCGGGGCGGCGCGTCCTTCTTTTTCGCGTCCAGCGTGACCAGGTGACCGATCGGCTCGTCGTCCGCGACGTCCAGCTGCATGCCCTCGCGCACCGGCGGACCGGTGTGGAAGGTGCGGCCGGTCTCGATCGGCGCGGACACCACCACGTCCAGCGAGGGCTTCAACTCCCCGCCCAGCGCGGTCCACACGTCGGCGAACGCGCGATCCTCCGGCGGTGGCAGCGCGACCGTCATCGGCACCGGAAGTCCAAGCTCCACAAGGGATCCGGACAACAGGACGGCCGGCAGTGCCTCGTAGCGCAGGAAACCGGACAGCAGCGCCGAGAGCAACCGGTGCTCGTCCTCCGGGCGCTGCGTCCACGCGGAGACCAGATAGGACAGTTTCATGTGCCGGGGCGGCAGATGGCGGGCCACCACGGTTTTCCCGGACCCCGCGTCGTACTCGTTGAGCATGCCGCGCTGACGGCGCCGCAGGTCCTCCCGGATGTCGTAGAGATAGACGTTCACGGTGGGCGCGTTGCGCCGGGCGGCCCAGTCCTTGGTCGGCGCCTCGAACGCGACCTCGACTTCCGCTCCGCGCAACGCCTCCCCCGTCACCAGCCGCCGGAGCGCGTCGTCGACCTCGTGGATCACGGCCGGCCTCCTTCCGGGCGGCCGCCTCGCGCAGGCGCCGCTCCCCGAGCATGACCGCCGGAGGATCGCCCAGGCAGCCACGCCCCGGCAGACATTGGGGTGCGCCCGGCTGCCCGGAAGGGCAACGCCGCCGGTGCTTCTCAGAACGTCGCGCTGGGGGCCGTGCCGGTCGCCCGCCACACGACGCCCCGGCGTTCGTGCGCGAAGAACCGCTCGATCTCCCCCGCCACCCTCGGCCCGACCTCCCGCTCCACCAGGTACAGGGCCAGGTCCAGGCCGGAGGTGACACCGGCACCGGTGACCAGGTCGCCGTCGTCGACCACCCGGGCGTCGATGGCGGTGACCCCGGTCGCGGCCAGACCGGACCGGCCAAGGTGATGGGTGGTGGCCAACCGGCCCGGGATCAGCCCGGCCAGGGCCAGCACCATCGAGCCGCCGCACACCGTGGTCACCAGGCACTCGGGCCGGTCAAGGGCCTGCTTGAGCAGGCCGGGCAGTGGCGTGCCCAGGGTGCGGCCCAGGATGGCCGGGATGCTGTCCTCGGCCGATTCGCCCTCGGCGGGCAGAGTGCCGGCCGCGCCGGGGACCAGCACCAGGTCGGCCCGGGCCGGGTCCAGTGCCGCCGTGGCCCGCAGGGTCAGCGGGGGCAGGCCGCTGGGCACCTCACGGGGGCCGTCGGCCGAGACCAGTTCGGCGGTCACCGCGCCGTCGGTGAGCGTGCCCGCCGCGCGGAACACCTCGTAGGGGGCGATGACGTCCAGCGGGTCGAATCCGTCGAACAACACGATCTGCGCGCGCATTCTGGTCCCTCCGTTCTTTCGGTGATCAGGACGCTATGCGCGGTCGTCCGGCGGCGACATGCGCGCACCGGACAGATTTCCCCGGATTCCAGCCGAAAGCGGAACACCGATCGGGGGCGCGGCGTTGCCCAGCAATGCTGGGGTACGACAAACCAAAGGAGCACCACATGTCCCGCGAGCCGAAGACCCCGGGTCCCGATCACCCGATCACCGTGGAGAAGTCCGGCGAGCACGTGGTGGCGCGGCTGGGCGAGCAGGTCGTCGCCGACTCGACCACCGCGCTGATCCTGCGTGAGGCCAGCTACCCGCCGGTGTACTACATCCCGCTGGCCGACGTGGACCAGAAGGTGCTGACGCCGAGCGAGACGCACACCTACTGCCCGTACAAGGGCGAGGCGTCCTACTACAGCCTGACCGGCGCGGACGGCCCGATCGCCGACGCGGTGTGGTACTACCCGACGCCGTACCCGGCGGTGGCCGAGATCGCCAACCACGCCGCCTTCTACCCCGACCAGGTCGCGATCAGCGCGCGGTGAAAATCGGTGGTGGAGCCGGAAAACCCGGCTCCACCACCGCAAGCCGCTAACCCTCCTGGCGGGCGGTGGCCATGGCGCGGTCCAGCTCCCAGAACGCGCGCATGGACTGGATCAGCCCGTCCTCACGCACCCGGTAGACGAAGACGCCCTCGGTGTCCACCCGCATCCCGCCGGGCAGGAACGCGCTGATCGTGCCCACGTTGGCCGTCTCGTCGCCGGCCGCGAACGAGTCGTGCATGCTGAACTGGAACCGTTCCACCGGTGCGATCGCCTTGTCCCAGAACGCCGCGATACCCTCCCGGCCGTGGTGGCCCCTGGCCTCCGGGTCGAACGGCGATTTCCCCACCGGGTCCTCCACCACGCCGTCCGGTGCGAACAGCGCCAGCCACTCGTCCTTGGCCTTGCGGCACACCGCGCTCATCGAGCGTTTGGACGCCTCCCGGGCCGGATGTTCGCCCTCCGGCGCCGTCCAGACGATTCCCGACACCACACCGTCCCCGACTTCGGCCGCCATGCCGTCGCCTCCTTGCCGCGTCGCGGGCCGGTCATCGCCGTCGATGACCGCGGTCGCCCGTCCCTTGGTAAACAGGTATCACGCCCCCGGAGCGCGGTCCACCAAGCACTGATGATGTGGTTATCTCATCCTGGGCACTGTTGTTCGCGAGGAGAGCTGCACCTACTCCTACAGCCCGCTGCACGACGACAACGGCACCGTCCAGGGTGTGTTCACCGCGGTCAGCGACACCGCCGACCGGGTCATCTCCGGCCGCCGGATGGCGGTGCTGCAGGATCTGGCCGCCCAGGCCGGCACCGCCCGCGAGGTCACCGAGGCGTGCCAGCTGGTGGCCGGGGCGCTCATGGTGCTGCCGCTGCCGGCCGAGGCCGATGCCGCGCCCACCGGGGCGATCGTGCTGGCGGCCAGCGCCGACCGGGCCATAAACCCGTGCCAGGTGCGGACAACCCGGTCGACGTGTCCGCGACCAGGTCGTGCCGGTCACCGGGTGACCGCCCACGGTCACCGCATCGGGTGGGAAAACCGTTCGCGCGGACACGCCGCCCAGTACCATCGCAGGCGGCACGCCGAGGCTTGCTTTTACACTCCAGTAAAAGCAAACCGATCCGGGAACCGAACCGAGCCGCCGCCAGCCGGTGTTCGGCGGCGCGAGGGGCATGGTGTGAGCGAACACAACGAGCCGGGCTACCCGGGCATCTCCGGTGCCACGATGCCGCCCGGTGTACGCCGGATCGCACCCCGCCCACGCCCGGATCAACCGGACAAACGCGCCATCATGTGGCGAAGGGTCCGGCGCACCCTCTACGTGCTGATCGCCCTGGGCTTTCTCGGCCCCATCCTCGCGTTCGTGATCACCTACCAGTACGTGAAGGTGCCCGACCCCAATCAGTTGCTTGCCGAGCTGAACCAGCCGCTGACCATGTACTACGCGGACGGCTCGACCCTGTACACCTCGTCGCTGACCGCGGAGAGCCATCAACTGGCGACCTGGGACCAGATCCCGCAGTCGATGAAGAACGCGCAGATGGCGGCCGAGGACGAGACGTTCATGACGAACTCCGGGTTCGACATGAAGGCGATCATCCGCACGGTGTGGAACCGGCTGACCGGCGGCACCGGCGGCGGTTCCACCATCGGCCAGGAGTACGTGAAGAACGCGACCGGCAACAACGCGCCGACGCTGCAGCGCAAGTTCCTGGAGATGGTCGAGTCGTACAAGATGACCAACACCTTCTCCAAACAGGACATTCTCACCGCCTACCTGAACACCGTCTACTTCGGACGCGGCGCGTACGGGGTCAAGGCGGCGGCCCACATGTACTTCAACGAGGATGTCAGCAAGCTGACCGACGAGCAGGCCGCGCTGCTGGCCGGCCTGGTGCAACTTCCCAGATACGCCAACAGTTCCAGCTATCAGCACCAACGCTATTCGTATGTCATGTCGCGAATGCTGGCCAATCACTGGATCACCCCGGCCGAGTACGGCACGGCGAAGTTCCCCACCCCCATCCCGACCGGTGCGGACGCCCCGGCCCTCTCGCCGACCCGCCGCTACATCGCCAACGCGGTGTTCGCCGAACTGGCGGCCAAGGGCCTGTCGGAAAGCACCCTGGTCAACAACGGCGCGCGCATCTACACCACGATCCAGCCGCAGGCCCAGCTCGACGCGGAGAACTCGGTCACCCAGGTGACCGCGGCCGACGGGCAGTATCCGGACGAAGCGGCCGCGCTGGTGTCGGTGGATCCGCGCACCGGCGGGATTCTGGCCTACTACGGCGGGGACGGCTCGACCTCCTACGACCTGGCCCAGACGCCGCAACAACCGGGTTCCTCGTTCAAGCCCTACGTGCTGGCCGCGGGCTTGCGCGCCCAGCCACAGAACATCGGCCTGGACACGCTCTACGACGGCAGCGACGACCAGACCATCGACGGCCAGGTGGTGCACAACGCCGACGGCGAGGGCGCGCCGCAGATCACCGTCAAGGACGCGATGACCAAATCGGTGAACACGGTGTTCTACCGGATGGGCGCGCAGGTCGGGCCGCAGACGGTGCGGCAGGCCGCGTGGGACGCGGGCATTCCCAAGCGGATCACCCCGTCGCTGGGCCCGGCGTTCGACTCGTTGCAGGAGAGCGATCCGAAGACCGGCCAGGGCAGCGGCGTGACCCAGCTGGGCATCGCCATCGGCCAGTACCCGGTGCGGCCGATCGACCAGGCGCAGGGATACGCGACGTTCGCCAACAACGGTATGTACCTGCCGGTGCACTTCGTCGCGAAGGTGATCGGCGACCACGACAACCAGTTGTTCGACTTCGCCACCCCGGCCACCCAGGCGTTCAGCCCGGATCCCAACACCAACGCCCAGATCGCGGCCACGGTGACCGCGTCCATGAACGAGGTGGCCGCGTCCTCCCAGGACCCGCTGGCCGGAAACCGGCCCAACGCGGCGAAAACGGGTACCGCACAGTATCTGGACACCGGGCACAACTCCGAGGCGTGGATGGTCGGCTACACCCCGCAGGTGGTGACCGCGGTGTGGTTCGGCAACAAGCGCCAGCCCGCGCCGATCTACGGCAACTACAAGGGCGGGCACGGTTACAACGTTTACGGTCGCGAGGAACCGGGTTATATCTGGCAGGCGTACATGAACGCCTACCTGACCGGCCAGCCGGTGACCCCGTTCCCGAACGTGGACACCATCAGCGGCGGCAACAACTACAGCGGCACCCCGACGGCCACCCAGCCGCCGGCCACCCAGGCCCCGACCACGACCCAGCAACCCGCCCCGACCACGGCGCCGGTCGCGCCGACCCCGCCGACGATCAGCCTGTTCCCGACTCCGCCCTGCGTGCTCGACTGCGGCCCGCCGACCACCAGCCGGCATCACAGACCCTGACCACCCCACCGAAGGGAGTGCGCGGTGCGCGCGCTGACCACCCTGCCCGGCAAGGCGAACTCGCTGGAACTGTCCGAAGTGGACGAACCGGAACCCGCGCCGGGCGAACTGCTGGTGGACGGCCTGGCGGTGGGGGTGTGCGGCACGGACAAGGAGATCGTCAGCGGCGGCTACGGCTGGGCGCCGCCCGGGCAGCAGCGGCTGACCATCGGGCACGAGTCGCTGGGCCGGGTGGCCCGCGCGCCCGAGGGCTCCGGGTTCTCCGCCGGTGATCTGGTGGTCGGGGTGGTGCGCCGGCCCGATCCGGAACCGTGCGGGGCGTGCGGGCACGGCGAGTTCGACATGTGCCGCAACGGCAAGTACACCGAACGCGGCATCAAGGAGCTGTCCGGTTACGCCAGTCAGCGCTGGTGCGTGCCCGCCGACTACGCGGTGCGGCTGGATCCGAGCCTGACCGAGGTCGGGGTGCTGCTGGAGCCGACCAGCATCGTGGCCAAGGCGTGGGAGCAGGTGCTCCGGGTGGGCACGCGGGCCTGGTTCCAGCCACGCCGGGCGCTGGTCACCGGGGCCGGGCCGGTCGGCCTGCTGGCCGCCTTGCTTGGCGTGCAACAGGGTCTGGAGGTGCACGTGCTGGACCGGGTGACCGACGGGCCCAAGCCGGGCCTGGTCGCCGAGTTGGGCGCGACCTACCACAGCGGTGACGCCGACGAGGTGGCCAGGTCGCTGCGCCCGGACGTGGTGATCGAGGCGACCGGGGTGGACCAGGTGGTGTTCGCCGCCATGTCCAACACCGGTTCCTACGGCATCACCTGCCTGACCGGGGTGTCCACCGCGGGCCGCCGGATCGGCACGGATCTCGGTGGGCTGAACCGGGATCTGGTGCTGGAGAACGATGTGGTGATCGGTTCGGTGAACGCCAACCAGCGGCACTACGGACAGGCCGCGGCGGCGCTGGTCAAGGCCGATCCGGGCTGGCTGGCCCGGGTGATCACCCGCCGGGTGCCGTTGTCGAGGTTCGCCGAGGCGTTCACCGCCCAGCCCGATGATGTGAAGGTTGTGCTGGCCATCGAGTAGTCCGAGCACCGGGCCGGGATTCGCTTTCGCAACCAATGTGCGAAAAAGCGACCATGCACCGAGTTGGCGTACTCCTGTAGGTGTGGCCCTGGATTCCGGCGGCGGACCGGACGAGCAACGACTTCGCGGCGTGGTCGCCGCGGCGATGTCCGGCGACCCGCTCGCGGCCGGCCGGCTGCTGGCCATGATCCGTCCGCTGGTGGTGCGCTACTGCCGGGAACGGGTCGGGCCCGGCGAGCGCCACCTCGCCTCGGCCGACGATGTCGCCCAGGAAGTGTGCCTGGCCGTGCTGACCGCGCTGCCCGGCTATCGCGACCAGGGCCGGCCGTTCCTGGCGTTCGTGTACGGGATCGCGGCCCACAAGGTGGCCGACGCGCACCGGGCCGCGGCCCGCAACCGCGCGGAGCCGGTGGCCGAGGTGCCCGACGCTCCCGAGTTGGACGCGGGTCCGGAA
>DASZNF010000042.1:0-2620 GCA_035551355.1 Pseudonocardiaceae bacterium
TTTGGCCACGGCGAGTAGCGCGATCACTTGATCTGTCGATCGGGGTAGGGCGACGCCGATGCGGTCGCCCACCTGGATTCCGCGCTCGACTAGGTGTCGGGCGAGGCCGTTGGCCCGGGCGTCCAGTTGTGCGTAGGTCAGGGTTTGCTCGCCGGAGATGAGTGCGATCGCGTCCGGCGTCCGGGCGGCCTGGGCGGTGAACAATTCCGGCACGGTGGCGGTCACGCCGTCGTCGCCGATGCCCGCGTCGTCGAGCAGCCACTCGCGCTCGCCGGGCAGCAGCACATCGAGCTTGGCCACTGGTCGAGCCGGGTCGGCCGCTACCTGGCCTAGTACCTGGATGAGCCGGGCGGCGATCTCCTCGACGGTGGACCGGTCGAACAGGTCGTGCGCGAACTCCACCAACCCGTCCAGCCCACCGGCATCAGGCCGTTCCCACAACAGGACGGATAGGTCGAACTTCGAAGTCCCGAGGTCGACCGGCTCGACCGTGGCTCGGCTGCCGGGAAACTCGACCGCGCCGTCCGGGGCGTTCTGCAACGCCAGAGCCACCTGGAAAATCGGGTGCTGGGCCAGGGACCGGGTCGGATTCAGGTGATCGACCAGCTGCTCGAACGGGAGATCCTGATGCGCGAAGGCCGCCAGATCGACGTCCCGCACCCGCCTGACCAGTTCGGCGAAGGTCGGGTCGCCGCTGACGTCGGTGCGTAACACGACGGTGTTGAGGAAATAGCCGACCACGTCGTCGAAGGCCTCGTCGGTCCGACCGGCGACCGGCGTGCCCAGCGGGATGTCCTCGCCCGCGCCCAGCCGGGCCAGCAGCACCGCCAGTGCGGCCTGGACCACCATGAACAACGTCGCGCCGGACGATCGGGCCAGCTCGATCAGGTTCCGGTACACCTCGGCGTCCACCGTGAACGGCAGCATCGCGCCACGATGGGAGGCCACCGCCGGACGCACCCGGTCCACCGGCAGGCTCACCTGTTCAGGCACGCCGTGCAGCGTTTCCTGCCAGAACCTCAGCTGCTCGTCCAGCACATCGTCGAACAGTTCCCGTTGCCACAAAGCGAAATCCGCGTATTGCACCGGCATCGGCGGCCATCCCGGCGCCCGCCTGGATACCCGGGCGGCGTACGCGGTGGACAGATCGCGGGCCAGCACGCCCATCGACCAGCCGTCGGCGGCGATGTGGTGTACCACGATCACCAGAACGTGCTCGGTGGCCGACTGCCGCAGGACGGTCACTCGCCAGGGCAACTCGCGATCAAGCTCGAAGCCCGCGGTCACGATCCCGGCCAGGTCGGGATCGTCGCCCTCGCGGACCGTCACCGTGGGCGCGGTGTCCGGGTCCAGCACCAGCTGGTATGCCCGGCCGTCGGTCTTGCCGATGACAGTGCGCAGGGCTTCGTGCCGGGCCGCCACATCCGCCACCGCGGCCTGTAGCGCGGTGAGGTCGAGCTCGCCGTCCAGGCGAACCACGAACGGAATGTTGTTGACCGCGCTCAGGCCGTCCAGTTGGTGCGCGAACCACATCCGTTGCTGCCCGAACGACAACGGCACCACGTCCGGTCGTGCCGCGGGCACCACCGGCGGCCGGGCCGTGTCCGATTCGCCCAGCCCGGCCACCAGCCCGGCCACCGTCGGCGACTGGAACAGCCTCCGGATCGACACCTCCGCGCCCAGCACCGACCGCACCCGGCTGACCAACCGGGTCGCCAGCAACGAATCCCCGCCCAGCTCGAAGAAACTGTCGTCGACCCCGACCGAGTCGACGCCGAGCACCGTCGCGAACACGCCGCAGAGGATTTCCTCCCGCGGATTCCGCGGACTCCGGTTCGATAGGACGAATTCCGGATCCGGTAACGCCGGCCGGTCGACCTTTCCGTGCGTGGTCAGCGGCAGGGCGTCCAGCGTCATGATCGTTGCCGGGATCAGGTAGTCCGGAAGGCGGGCGGTGAGGAACTCGTGAATCGAGTCGGTGTCGGTGGTCGCGACCACGTGGGCGATGAGGCGGCCGTCGTGGGGGGTGACGATGGCTTGGGTGACGTCCGGGCAGGTGACCAGGATCGCCTCGATCTCCGCCGGTTCGATGCGGAAGCCGCGGATTTTGACCTGATCGTCGTTGCGGCCGATGAAAATCAGTTGTCCGTTGTGGGTCCAGCGGACGAGGTCGCCGGTGCGGTACATCCGGCGGCCGTCCGGGCTGGCCACGAATCGTTCGGCGGTGCGGGTGGGTTGTCCTAGATATCCTTGGGCTAGGCCGTCTCCGGCCACATACAGCTCACCGGGCACTCCCGGCGACACGGGTCGCAACGTCTCGTCGAGGACGTACACCCGCACCCCATCGCGGGGTCGGCCGATCGGCAGCACGGCTGGAGCCTGGCCTTGGGTGGTGAATGTGGTGGCGCACAGGGTGACTTCGGTTGGTCCGTATAAATGCCGTAGGTCGAGGCCGGGGTTGGCGGTCAGTGCTCGGGACACGGTGTCGGCCGGGACGATGTCGCCGCCGGTGAGGATGTGTTTGAGTCCGGTGAAGCAGTCGGGGTCTTCTTCGGCGAGGACGCGGAACAAGCCGGCGGTGAGGTGCACGGAGTCCAGGGCGGGGGTGAGTTCGCGTATG